>NZ_CP114193.1:0-93394 GCF_025628925.2 Aminobacter sp. NyZ550 | reverse complement strand
CGTAATCTTCTACAAAAGGCGTCCGCGGTACGCCCCCGCCGACAGACATCCTTTGAACCCAAGCCGGGGGTTAGAAAACTGTGTCTACACGGTCCCTGTGACCTTTGAAAAGCCGTTCGGGTTTCCACCCACTCCCGCGAACGGCAGCCAGAGAGAGGGTTTAGGGATACGGGACACCAATCCCCGAAAGATCGATGCGGATCCCCGCCTTGTTGGGATCGCCGGGTTGGGTGTCGTGCTGCATGGGAACTTCGCCTGCTACCGTCCCCTCGGAATTATCCTCTTCCGATGGTCCGGGCGGCGTCTGCTTCGGCTCGGCAAGACTCATCTCGCCAGGATCCGGTTCGCTGAACACGGCCCGACCTTCGAAATATCCCGTCTTCCAGGCGTAGATCGCGTCGTCGAACGCCTCGTCGACAGCGCTGCCGTACCATTTCGTGACGATGCGATAGACCTTCCAGAACAGCGTCGTGCCCATGCGGATGTTGGCGCAGGCGTCGAGAAGATCGGGATTTAGTTCCGAGACATCGGCGACGCCTAACCCGGCCGGAAATTGCGTAACGCCGACCCGCACGACTGCCTTGCCGACATGCTGGCGAATGAGCGCCAACGCCTCTTCCGGAGTGCGAGGCTTCGGCACGAGCACGACACGATCGCCAGCGCTAACGGTGACGGCGAGCGGATCGCTGGAGCCGGCCTCCGCGATGAACTTCTCGACGATGGCCGGTTTCAGACCGGGACCGGCGCATTGCTGGATAAGGGCGGCGTCGATCATGGGCAACTCCTTGGTCAAAGGTTGAAGGCAGTCACAAGGGGTATGCCGAACAGCCGGGCCCAAGCCTCGGCGCTGGCTTTCTGGATGGCGACGATCGAGGTGCCGGCCGTCCACCAGCCATTGCCGGTGGCGACGATGACCTCGGGCGCGTGCAGCATCGACTGAAGGACCGGCCAAAGGATCAACTGCTCATAGCAGATCAGCGGCGCGATCCGCCGGACGCCG
This sequence comes from Aminobacter sp. NyZ550, assembly GCF_025628925.2. Taxonomy (NCBI): domain Bacteria; kingdom Pseudomonadati; phylum Pseudomonadota; class Alphaproteobacteria; order Hyphomicrobiales; family Phyllobacteriaceae; genus Aminobacter; species Aminobacter sp. NyZ550. The sequence continues at coordinate 92,394 of NZ_CP114193.1, read as the reverse complement.
AGCTCGACGATCGGATTGGCGAAGAAATGCGCCCGCGCGCCCCCGTCCTGCCCCGTCCATGCCAGCCATGGCTGCCACATGGAGACCGGGACCGGCATGCGCTCCCGATAGAGAATATCGGCGCGCACGGCGGAGATGGCGAGCATGACATTGTCGTAGCCTCGCGCGTCGACGGTCGCCGCGCCGGCGATCACGGTGATGTCGACGCCGTGCAACTGGTCGCGCCAGACCCCCTCGACGGTCGGCGTCCACAAGCCCAGAGCGCTTTCGGGCAGCACGGCGATACCGGCGCCCTCGCCGGCCGCTCGCCGCACCGTGGCGATCAGGTCATGGTGTTGTTCCAGCCCGACATTGCGGCCGAGGCTTTGGCCGAGTTCCAGGTCGACGCCTTTCCACCCTTCCGGTGGGGATGGGTCTGTCCACGAAGCGGCGAACCAGAGCCATATCCCACCCAAGACGATGGCAGCGGCCGGCCACCATCTCGTCGTCATAGCGAGAAGACCGGCGGCGGCGACCGCAAGGCCGAACCATCCCCATCCCGGAAACAGCGCGCCGGCGGCCGTCAGCGGATGCGCCCAGCCGACTATCCCGAACGGTGGCACCGCCATCAGGAGCGCCGCCAGCCCATACCGGGCCGCCCTCCTTCCTCCCCGCCGGCTCGTCCACAGAGCCGTATGCACGGCGACGAAGGCCAGCGACGCGGTAAACCAGAGCAGCAGACCCGGCCAGAGATCTGAGGCATAGTAATTGGCGACGCCCTGTGGCAGTCCGCGTGAGGCTGCGAGGAAATAACCCCCCGATACCAGGGCCGCGACGATCCGGGACGGCGATAACGCCCATAGTGCCGGGAATGCGAAGGCGAGGGGCAGGGTCCGCAGATCGCCGCTCCAGGCGACAGCGCCAACGAGCGAGGCGGCCGCCGCCAGCATGACAGCACGCACAGTGTCAGGGATCGAAGGTGAGGACCGGGCGGGCGCGACCGAGGAGGCCGGTTCCGGAGATCGGCCCGAAATATCGTGAGTCAAAGGAACCCGCAAAATCGGAGTGAAGAAAGAGGTGCGCCGACGGAACGAGCCCGCCAGCGAAGGGAGCCAGCGCCCTGCCCTTTGCGTCGGCGGAATGCAGCTGCGAATGCGCGAGCAGCCGGCCGTCAATCGCGACGCTGGCGCCGATGTCGACACGCTGCCCCTCGATCGCCGCGACTGTCTTGATCAGCGGACTTAGCCAGCCCGGGCATAGGCCACGCCGGAGATAGCCGCGCTCGCGAGCCAACCTGAATGGCGGTGTGTCCGGAGGGCAGATGAAGACGAGATCGCCTGCGATCGCGGGCCGATCAAGTGCTTTGATGCGCCAGAGACCGAGCGGGTAGCTCGGCGTGAGATTAAGGCGGATACCACCAAGCCAACCTATGCAGATCAGCGTAGTTGCGGTCATTGCCGCGACCGCGATCAGGGTGATGGCGTGACGACGGCTCATTGCTTCAAAACCGGAGTCTTGCGCTGTGACAGGCGAAGGTTCTCCGTCTGCTTCAGGGTCTCCGCCGTCCGCTCGTGGGCGGTGATCTGCTGCGCCGCGCGCATGACCGGCCAGGCTTCCGCGAGCTTCTGGCGCTCGCCTGGCGCCAGGCCATTCGCCGCGCTCTCGAAGAGCTTGCCGGATGGTTCGCGCGCCGCATTGGTGAGCAGTGTCCGCTCGCCGAACCGCCCCGTGATCGCCTTGTTGAAGCCGTCGATCTCGGCCTTAGCCATCCTGTCGGCAAGGGCGTAGCCGAGCGCAGCCGGCAGGTCGTTGCGGTCGATCGCATCGCGCACGCGCTCGAGCACTTGGTGAGCGGCGGGAGACAATGCCGGGATGTCGATCGAGACGCGGCGGCGCAGCGTCTGTTCGTCGGCCTCGATCTTCTGCACAACCGTCTGGCGTAGCCGCAGGTAGCGCTCGATATCCCGCTTCAACGCCGGCGCATTGACCTCCGCGATGCGCCGGTCTTCGCGATCGACCTTGCTCGCCAGAAGCCCGACCCTTCCCTTGAGCGGACCGATGGTCGCCGGTTCATTGACCAGGCGCTCGAGCGTCGCCCTGGCCGTCGACGGATCGGTGAGGACCGCATCGAAGTTCATCGCCCGGAAGGCCGTCTCGGGATCGGCGAAGACGAAGCGGAAGCGGGTCGAGACCTCCTCCCACTGCTTCGCAACAGTCGGATCGGCAAGCAGCTTTTCCTCGACCGTATCCTGGACCGAATACGGGAACTGGGTGACGCCCTTCACCATCGGCGCGGACTCCTTCAGCGTTTGGGTTTGACGCGTGTCGAGAAGGCCGAGGCGCTCGCCCAAACCTCTCAGGCGCAGCCCCAAGTCTGCGAGGCGCTGCTTCTGCCGGAGCGTCCAGTCTACTCGATCTCGGACCAGCGTGCGGGCGACACGGGCAATGTGCAGGCCACGGGTCTCGGCGAAGCGCAGCGCCTGGCGGTAGAGCGTGCCGGGCTCGTAGTCGAGCGTTGTTTCCTTGGCGTTGCGCCGCGACAGGATCTTGATGAGTCCACCGCCCATGCCAAACGAACGGCGCCCGTAATAGAGCGCCATATCCTCGCGGTGACGTGTCAGTGCGACATAGGTCAGGTGACGATCCAGAGACAGGGACGCCAGCACCTTCACCCGGTCGACGGTCGACCCTTGAGATTTGTGGATCGTGGTCGCATAGCCATGGTCGAGGTTGCGGTAGAAGCGCTGATCGACGGAAACACGATGGCGCTGATCGCCCTCGCCGATCTCGGCGACAATCCGGTTCGGCACGGCCTCGATGACCCTGGCGATCATGCCGTTCTTAACGCCAAGGGCGCCGGCGTTCTTCAGGAAGACGATCTGGTCGCCGACGTCGAAACAACGCATGCCGTCCTCCGTGCGGAAGGCATGGCCCTCTCCGACGATGCCGCGTTCTACCAGCTTCTCGCGGGCCATCGTATTGAGCAGGCGCACGTCGCGGCGCAGATGGGCGAGGATCAGCGTCGACTTCGTGGCATCGTAGTCGCCGTTCCAGTCTGAGATCAGGTTCTCGACGGCTTGCGCCTTCAGGTCCGAACCCATCACCCTGCCGCGGCTCCGATAGGCGGAGATCGCCTGATCGAGGCGTCCGCGCGCGAGATCGAGCGATGCCTTCCGCATCCAGTCCTCGCGCTGGCGGTAGATGGTCTCTAGTTCGGCATAGCCAATGCGCTCTAGGATTGCCCGGAACGCCGCTCCTGCCTCGATTGGCTGGAGCTGCTCTGGATCTCCGACCAGGACCAGCTTGGCGCCGTTCCGCAATGCTGCCTCAACGAACAGCGCCATCTGCTTGGAGGCGACCATACCGGCCTCGTCGAGGACAAACACGGTCTTCACGTCGAGCGCGTCGCGGCCCTCTTTCCAGCGCAGTTCCCACGACGCCAGCGTGCGGCTGGCGATGCCGGCCTCTTTCTCCAGACCCTCGGCGGCCTTACCGGCGAGTGCACCGCCGACCACGCGATATCCGGCCGATTCCCATGCCTCGCGCGCGGCCTTCATCATCGTAGTCTTGCCGGCGCCGGCGCGCCCGACGATGGCTGCGATGCGTGCGGCGCCCGCCACATGCTCTATGGCGACACGCTGCTCCTGCGACAGACGCTCATTCCGGGCAAAGGTCGCCTCCAGCGCCTTCTGCCGGACGCCATGGCTCGTGCGCTGCGAAAGCCAGATTGACCGCTTCGCCATCTCCGCTTCGACGCGGATCAATTCGCGCGTCGCGTATCGGGCGCGCACCCTCTCCCCGGTGGCGAAATCGACGCTTTCGCGTTCGATCCGCAACAGGTCCGGGCTGTGAAGAATGCGCGTCATCAGATGCTGGAAGGTTCCGGCATCGTCGACATAACGATGCAGGACCTTGGCGATATCCTGGTTGTCGAAGACGCTCTTTTCCGTGGACAGGAGGTCGAGGACGATTTCGGGACGGCGCAGGATTCTGCGAGCGTTTTCCTGCCGTTGCGCCTCGAACTGCTCGATCCGGTCGAGCGAGGGCGCCCATCCCTGCTGCACACCCTTCCGCTGTATCGCTTTGGCGCCAACGCCGATATGGACGGTCGGGACAAGATCGATGCCGCGCTCGGCATAGGAGCGGCCATCGACGCGGATTTCCAGGCCGCCGAGAGCGAGATGCTGATTCTGAAGGTCGAGCCAGCCGTTGCGTTGCTCGATGAACTCCTGTTTCTCGCCGGCCCAGAGGCGGTACTGGATCTTGCCCGATTTCGTACGGACCGGCTGACCGTCCTCGCCAAGGATGGCGAACTTTTTCGCGCCAAACCCGGCGTCCGTGAGCGGGCGCAGCGTGGTCATCAGATGCACATGCGGGTTGCCAGGTTCGTCGTGATAGGCCCAGTCGGCGACCTGTCCGCGTGCCAGGACCTGCTCGAGCACGAACTGCCGCATCAATGCGATGTTCTGCTCCGTCGTAAGCTCGGCCGGCAGCGCGATGATGAACTCCTTCGCGAACTGCGCATCCTCGCGCCTCTCGAATGCCTCGACCCTGTTCCAGAAGGCCTCCACCGCGCCGGCCACTGAGCGGTCGGCAATCAGCTTGCGCGCCCAGTCCGGAGCGTCGGCCGGTAACAAAAACTCCTCATGGGCGAGATTGCGCTTGTTGGAATAGTCGACGGTGCGCGCCTCCATCTCATAGGTCATCTTCGCGCAATGCCGGTACGCGGCCGACAGCACGGCGCTGCGGCCATTGCCGCGTCCGATGAGCTGGGGCGTGAAGTGCGTGATCGCCACGGTGACGACGGCTCCCGATATGAACGAACATGGTGTTCGTCGGGATCGGACCAGCCCAGCGAGGCCGGGAGCAGAACGTCGTGTCAGCGACGTATTACTGCGCCCTTGGATCCATTCCTTCGGAACGGCGGGATGATCTCAGGCGGCGCCGGCTCTGCCGACTAGCTTTTTTACTAGTCGTCCATGGCGCGCATCCGGAGGATTCTGGACGAACTCCAGAAACGACCAGATGAAAAAGGCCTAACCGGAATGAAGAAACCGTCGTCGAAGATCAGGGAAGAGATCGCAAGACTCCAGGATCAGCTCAGGCAGGCCGAAACGCGCGAGGCCGAACGGATCGGCCGCATCGCCCTGAAGGCAGGTCTTGGAGAGGTGCAAGTCGATGACGGCGATCTGATCAAGGCGTTGGAGGACGTCGCAGCGCGCTTTCGCAAAGGGAGTGGACGACCGGACAGGCAGACGGCTGCGTCGGTCGCGGCTGGCGCGCCTCCGGGGTCGGGTGACGAGGCTTGAGCGCATGCAACGGGCGAGCCAGAGCGAGGCGCGCCGCAAGGACACGCGGGAGAAAATCCAGCTTGGCGGCCTCATCGCCAAGGCTGGTTTGCGCTACGAGAAGCGTGCTCTGTTGCTCGGCCTGCTGATCGACGGCGCCGGCCGGTTCAGGGCCGATGACAATGAGCGCGCGCGCTTGCTCGCCATCGGGGAGAAGGCCTTTTCCCATGACCCCGACTAGGATCGCGCTGCTGATTGCGCCGGGCCTGCTGATGGTGAGCATGGTTCTGCTGCTCACCGGTATCGAGCAGTGGACGGCGGGCTTCGGCACGACGGAACAGGCCCGCCTCATGTTGGGCCGGGTCGGGCTCGCGCTGCGCTATGTCGCTGCGGCCGGGACCGGCATCATCTTCCTCTTTGCCGCCAGGGGCGCGAACGCCATCCGGTCCGCCGGCGCGGGCGTGCTGATCGGAACGATTGCCGTTGTCGCCATCGCCGTGGTCCGGGAAACCGCCCGGCTGGTCTCCTTCGCCGGAGATGTGCCGCCAGGGAGCGCGATCACGAACTACATTGATCCAGCAACCGCCATCGGCGGGATGCTGGCAATGGTCGCCGGCGTGTTCGCGCTGCGGGTCGCCCTTCGCGGCAATTCGGCCTTCGCCGCCTCAGCGCCACGCCGCGTTCGCGGGAAGCGCGCGATCCATGGCGAAGCCGAATGGATGGGCGTCAATGAAGCGAAGCGTCTTTTTAGAGACGCCGGCGGCATCGTCGTCGGGGAAGCCTATCGCGTCGACAAGGACACGGTGGCGGATCGTGGGTTCCGCGCCGACGACAATGAGACGTGGGGGGTGGGTGGAAAGTCTCCCCTCCTTTGCTTTGACGCCTCGTTCGGCTCGACGCATGGACTGGTCTTCGCCGGCTCTGGCGGCTTCAAGACGACATCGGTGACGGTGCCGACCGCACTCAAATGGGGCGGCGGCCTTGTTGCCCTCGACCCGTCCAACGAAGTGGCGCCCATGGTGATCGAGCATCGACGCAAGGCCGGTCGTGACGTTTTCGTCCTCGATCCCAAGGACCCGACGACGGGATTCAACGTGCTGGACTGGATCGGCCTGTTCGGCGGCACCAAGGAAGAAGACGTGGTTGCCGTCGCGAGTTGGGTGGTGACCGATACCGGACGGTCGACCTCGATCCGCGACGACTTCTTCCGCGCATCGGCCCTGCAGCTCATCACCGCGCTGATTGCCGATGTCTGCCTCTCAGGGCATACGGAAAAAGAAAACCAGCATCTGCGGCAGATGCGGGCGAACCTCTCCGAGCCGGAGCCAAAATTACGCGAGCGGCTGCAACGGATCTACGACAATTCCGAATCCGATTTCGTGAAGGAAAATGTCGCGCCGTTCATCGCCATGACGCCGGAAACGTTCTCCGGCGTTTATGCCAATGCGGTCAAGGAGACCCATTGGCTGAGCTACCCGAACTATGCTGCGCTCGTCTCGGGTTCGAGCTTTTCCACCGACTCCGTCGCGGAGGGCAAGACCGACATCTTCGTCAATCTCGATCTCAAGACGCTGGAGACCCACCCCGGCCTCGCCCGCACCATCATCGGTGCGCTGCTCAATGCGATCTACAACCGGAATGGAGGGATAAAGGGTCGAACGCTGTTCCTGCTCGATGAGGTCGCCCGGCTGGGCTATTTGCGGATTCTGGAGACGGCGCGGGACGCCGGTCGCAAATATGGCATCAGCCTCGTGCTGCTGTTCCAGTCGATCGGCCAGATGCGTGAAACCTATGGCGGTCGCGATGCGACGAGCAAATGGTTCGAAAGCGCATCCTGGGTGTCGTTCGCGGCGATCAACGATCCCGAGACCGCCGACTACATCTCGCGCCGCTGCGGCAACACCACGGTAGAAGTCGATCAACTCAGCCGGTCCTCGCAGATGTCGGGATCGTCGCGCACGCGATCGAAGCAATTGGCGTCGCGCCCGTTGATCCTGCCCGATGAGGTCCTGCGCATGCGCGGGGACGAGCAGATCGTTTTCACCGCCGGCAATGCACCGCTGCGTTGCGGCCGGGCGATCTGGTTCCGACGCGCCGATATGAAATCGGTCACCGGCGAAAACAGATTCCACCGGAAGGAAGGACCAACTTGAGGCTGACACCGGTGGTTTTGTCCGTCGAGGACCGGCTCGGTCGCGCACTCTACGGGCCATGAACGTGGGACGAGATCTCGCTTGGCGAGATCTCGTGCGTGAAGGGTTCGCCCCGCCTCTGGGATGGGCCACGCCTCGACTGGTGTTCGTGACTTGACCGCAGTGAGGCCGGGTTTTGAAGGGTGGGAACCGTCGCCCGACGGGGTCCTATTCAACCTTCCCGGGACGCAAAGACTTCCGGTGAAGACAAGATGGCCGTGGGAACGATCGGCAGGGAATGCTATCCCTATGATGGGAACGTCAATGATCGGAGCCGAAATATGGGTGAGTGGCCGAAGGACAAGTTGCTGCGCCATGGCCCGAATCTGCCGATGGAAGAGCGCATTCGACGCTACCAGCATAACATCCGTACGATCCGCGCAGCGGGATGCGCCGTGCCGACCTCAAATCGGCCGACACGCCATCCATCACCGGAATGAATCGATCCGCTTCCAGTGATTCAAACCTGTCATTGGACGTCGGGCCCCGGCTGCGCGATTCTGTGTCACATGAACGCGCAGCCCTACCACCTCTATATCGAACGCCGTGACCCCAGCCAGAACATGGCCCGGTTCTACGCGCTGTCGATCGAGGCGACGCTATTCGGCGAAACGCGGCTCGTTCGCCGCTGGGGCCGAATTGGAACACGCGGCAGGATGGTGCAGCATTCCTTCGACAAGGAGGATGAAGCTGTCGAACTCTTTCTCGCAGTGCTGCGCGTCCGACGCCGACGCGGCTACCAGCCGCGGTCGGCCGCTCGCCATGTGGAAGCGACCCCGTCTGCCTGACGGGGCCGCTGCGATTTCGGTCAGTCGCGGTTCGGGCGAGACCAGATGAGCTGGAGGCCTTCCTGTCCGTCCACCTCGATCAGGGTGGCGTAGATGGGAGCCGGGAAGCTCGGATCGTCCAACTTGACCGAGAGGTAGTCGCGCTCACTCTCCCTGGCGGTTTTCTGCCACGCTGCGCCTAGCTCGACTGCACCCGAGTAGAGGCGGAAGTGCGGGCCCTTGTCGGAGGGATTGTCGACCCGCTCGATGCGCGCCTTGACGTTGAGGTTGAGGGTCTTGATGGTGCCGGTGAAGCCGTTGGCGGTGCTGGTGAAGGTTCCGATGGTGGCCATGGTGAAGTTCCTTTCCTTGTGTTCGGGCCGCGCCCTTCGCGACCCCGATGGCAGTCGAAGGATCGGAGACGATCGGACCGCACCCCGCAGGGGCCGCAATGCAATGGAGGGCGGCCAGGAGCGGCTTTCTTGGCCCGCGAGGAATGGCGGCAAAACCGGGGTCCCCGCGCGACCTGTCGCGTGGGGTGGTTCGTCAGGGGAAGAAAGTTGCGGATGGCCGTTGCGGGAGAACGATCGAGGCGTAGCCGGTTTCCGATCAGACATGCCTCATCGAGCCGCAGAAGGGTTGGCCAGTTCAAAGGGGTGGAAGGAACGGGCTGGCCCACTTTTCGGGATGCGTCATTGGCGGTGTTGAGGACGCCAGAACATGACACCCGTTGCCGAAGTCAGGATGCACTGCATGGGTGGCCAGCAGCACACCCCTCTGGCCCGCTCAGGAAACATGATATGGGTCTGGCGATCTGACGGCCCCCCGTGTCTGGACCGTGAGAAGCCGTCGCACACCGCCATCGTCAACGGTGGACCGGTCAATCCTGCAAGGCGATCGCATGCCGGCTTTCTCGAGGCGGCGTCCGGTTCGGACCAGCTTTCTTGCCACGCAAGTTCGTGGTCTGGTCCGGTCGCAACCCCGTCAGGCAGTCGGGGTCGCTTCCGAAAGAAAATGGGGCTAGCTCTGAACGAGGCATGTGTCAGACACGGCACATGCCCTCGCATTCGTTCATCCAGAGATCGAGCTGGCCGTGATCGGCCGGCGTCGACAGGTCAGCCTCATCGAGCGGGACGGCGGATCGATGCAGGAACACCTCTCCGCGAATGCCGCGCGGGCCGGTGCGAATGGTGCGGTCGACCTCGACCGCGTCCAACCAAGCGGCATGGTCGTGGTCGCGCATATGCCGCTATCGGGCATTATCGTGGAACGGGCAGCCGACGCAGGCCGATTTTGGGGGCGTCGGATAGCCGTGACGGCGCAGCCAGGCGAGACAATCCTGGCGGCTCCTGCGCTGCTCGATCAGCGGGAAGCGTTTGACCTGCCACGCCTCGAAACTCGGCTTGGCGCGGATGATTTCATCGCTCCACGACCGGAAAGGAGGGAGACCTCTTGCGGGTCAGGCCGGCGAGCTCGCGGACCTTGCGGCGGATAGGCACGATCTTCAACTCCGTCGTGCATTGCCGCCGGATCATGCCTATCGACATAGTCTCCTTGGATATGCGCCGTGTGCCGATGGTGATGATCTCGCCATCATCGTGCTCGTCGAAAATCGGCACTTCGGCGCCGGCCGGCGTCACCGTTCTGGTGAAGGCCGGAATAGACGCCCAGCGAGCCCCCTCGCCGGCGGCGACGAGCTGCTTGCGGATACTACCCGCCGACACGATATGGACAGGAAAGGGCAGCACGTTCGTCGACATCAGCCAGTCGAGATGCTCATAGACGGCCTCGGGTTCCCAGCCGGTGTCGGCGAAAATGGCGCATTCGGGCATGGGGCCGATCTCCCCATGCGCGGCCATCAGCGCCATGGTGGTGGATTGGACGCCCGCTCCGAGTGAGAGGGCGCGCAGGCGGATCGGGGAAGGTGCGTCACCTTCCCCGCCGATGGTGGGTGCCTGGAACATCATGCGGCCTCGCGCTCTTCGGAGGCCGCGGGCTGCAGGCCGTGGAGGAACGCGACGGCGCGCTGCGCGTGCGCAGCAGCAGCGAAGATTGCCCGCTTGTCGCCGACGAGAACCTTGAGCCAGGACTCGAGATAGCTCGCATGATCCGCCCGGGGCTCGAGTTCCGGCGCGATGCCGAGATCGGCGCAGAGGAAGCAACTCCCGAGCTCGGCTATCAGCTCTTCGCGCGCCCGCTCGCTACGATCCTTGGTATAGCGGCTGAGATCGCGGTCGACACGATGCGGCGCCGCCGTCCAATGCGTGGCTTCGTGGCTGAGGACCGCGACGTAGGACGCGGCATCGCGGAAGCTCTCGAAGGGCGGCATCTGGATGATATCGAGCGCGGGGGCAAAATAGGCCTGAGAACCGCCATGCCGGATCACGGCGCCGGTATTGGCAAAGAAGCGATCAGCATGTTCGATGCGCGCTACACGATCGCGCACGGGCTCCGCTCTTTGCCTATAATAATGGTCCGGCAGGCTGTCGATCTGCGCGACGTTGAAGACCGTGTAGGCCTTGAGGAACGGGATCTCTCGATCGAATTCCTCACCGACAGCGTCCGTCTCGGTCTTGATGAAGCGGCTGGCGAAGACGACCATCGAGCCGGTCTCGCCCTTGCGAACTGCCCCGCCGAGCTCGAGCGCCTGCTTGAACGTCATCCACATCGGGCTGGCAAAGCCGCGTGCGGTCGCCTCGGACCACAGCAGAAGTACGTTCATGCCGCTATAGGGTAGACCGTTATGCCGGAGCGGCCGGGTCACCCGGCCGATGGCGTTGGCTGAATGCCATGGCTGCATCCAGGGACGAACACCCTTCTCCAGGTCCGCGACGATCCTGTCGGTAATCCGCGCATAAATATCGACGCGGGCTTCCTTGTTTTCTTTCCTGCTCATTTTCATGAACCTCCATTCTGGAGGCCGCGCCGATCGCGGCCCCGTCACGGGGTCCACAAGGGCGGAGTAGGGAGGCGGGCCGCGCACCCACCGGGGTCCCCGTTGCGCTCGCGCAATGGGGTGGTCCTTAGGGCCGAAGCGAAGCGGCGGACGGCAAAGCCGTTGCGCTGACTGCCTCGCTCCGCCAGGACACCGGGGCCGGACGGGGCCGGGAGCGGGCAACAGGAAAAAAAAAGGCGGCGCCGAGCGCCGCCACCTTGTTGTCCGTGGGTGGATCGGTTCAGTGAACCGACCGGCCGCCACTATAGGGATCGTAGACGTAGAGCGCCTCGACTTCGGCATCGTCGAGTTCGTTTTCGGGGAGGACGCCGTACTCGTCGTCGGATTGGAAGAGGATGACGGTGACCATCAGGGTGCGGGCGAGGTTCCAGGCGTGCTTCTGGGCGAGTTCGAGATTGTGCGACATCTGAGGGCTCCATCTTTGAAGCGGGCCATTCCCGCTCGATGGCTCCTCAAGAGGTCCGGCACCCGGGCGCGATCACCGCAGAGGCGAAGCCGGCGCGGCCGCACGCTTGCGTAGCGGACCCCTCGCGGGTTGATCGTGGAAGATCCGGGGACGGGCCAGGACGCCATCACAAGAGAGCGGGATTGGTGCGCTGGCAGAGATCGTTGGCTAGGGCATGATCGCGTTGCTCAAACGCAAGAGCGGCCACCACCACCCGGTCCTGGTGATATTGCGCAGACAGCGATGGAACCCTGGTGCCCCCGATTGCGCGGCCACGAGCGGGTCATATCAGCGATTGCTGCCGCCATTGCGCGCTGTTCCGGCATATCTGCCGGCGACAGACAATAGGCGAGCCCGGCGACCAGTCCCATGAGGAGAATGACGGCCAGGCAATGTGGCAACCTGGTCGTATGAGGATGGGCGGAGCCAAAGCTCCGCCCGTTTGTTCAACCGAGAGCTGCCATCTGCAGTTCGGCGGCCTTGCGATCGACGGTCTGGCCGGGGTTCTCGACGGCCCGCTCGAAGGGCTTCCAGGCTTCGCCGATAATTTGTTTGTAGGCAGCGACAGCACCCTCGGCCGCCATCCTGAGGGCATGGGCCTGAACGCCCATGTCGGCTGCGAATTCTCGCTTGCGCTGGGCGGCGCTGTCGAAGCCGACCGGGCCACCGACGTCTTCGTCGCGGGCATCATTGGCGGACTTGGCCGTGGCATCGCGGGCCTCGGTGACCGCCCGGCTGTAGAATTGGCCGGCGCCGTGGGCGGAACCGACATAGGAGCCGACGATGCGCTGCAGGTGGATCTGCATGGCCCGTTCGCCTAGCCCTTCACCGAGGCTGTCAGCCGTCTCGATGATCAGGCGTTCGTGCAGGTCGCGGATGCCGTCGCTGTCGAGAACGGGAAGACCGAAGCTTTCCGAGATCAGGGAGGCCTGGTTGGCGTCCGGGCAGGCAAGCCGGACCATTTCGAGCGTGGTGCCTTTGCGGAGCGGGACGACCCTGGAGGGAGAGCGGTTGGTGCGTGCGGTCCTGGTCATGTGAGAGTTCCTTTCCTTGCGCCGAAGGCTCGGGCCGGCCCGTGCCGGTCTTCCCTTCGGGTGCGGTCAGAGAAAACCGGCGGGACAGCGGCGGCTTCAGGGTCCGGGAGCGACAAGGGCGAGCAGGCCAGGCTTGCGGACCAGCAGGGCGGCAGCCCTCGCGCAGGATGCGGGCCTGGCCTGCCGAGACCGTCGAGCCCGGCCGCCACGCGGCGCGGAACGCGGCCTTGAAGGCGCCGCCAGCCGGTTTAGACCGCTCCACAAACCCGAGGGGATGACCGGCATGGGTGCTGTTCGGAACCAGTGCAACCGGAAGGAACGGGATGCGGGGCCGCGTTTCCGCCAGAGGCATCACAAGTACGACCACCTGCCCGCACCATCCCTCGATTTGCTCCTGCCGGCCCGGCCCTCGATTGCGACATGAGGATTGGCAAGCCGGCTTTCACCTGCAATAGCAGCGTCCATCACCGGCGATGACGATGACTATGTCTATGACGAGGTGAGCGGCGAATGGCGATGATTTCGACGAGGAGGCCGACGATCTGCGTATGGGTGGCAGCGTTGATGAAACTGATCTGCTCGGCGACAAGGTTAAGCTCGCACAGGTCAACCCGGGTCATGCAAGGCTCGCTAAGGCTGAAACGGATGCAGCGCTTGGCGTGAAGATTCCGAAGAGGATCGCAGAGGTCAATGAGCACCACGGTAATCTGCTGGCCGATGGCGACGCCGTAGTGCTGATCAAGGACCTCAAGGTCAAGGGCGCCGGGCAGACACTGAAACAGGGCACGGTCATCCGTTCGATCCGCCTCACCGACAATCCCCAAGAAATCGATTGCCGGCATGACGCCATCAAGGGTCTCGTGCTGCGGACCGAGTTCGTGCGGAAACGGTGACGATCGCGCGCGATCACGCGGCGATCTTCTGAACCAGGCCGTGCCGCTCGCGCAATGCGGCTATCGCTTGATCCTGCCGCGCCAGCCTGCGCGACAGGGCATCGATCTCGGGCTGGCGTTCGGCGGTGAGCATCGCCAGATGAGCGCGATAGCGCTCGAGGAATGCTCCCGCGTCGGGCGGTTTGCCGCGCCGATAGGCTGTGCGCCTCGGCGCGAGCTTCGGGATCAACGCCGTCATGCGACGAATGATCTGCCGGTCGATCAGGTCGAGCTGGCGCTGGATCTGGCGCCGCGCTTCTTCCAAACGGCATAGCCGGCCATCTATCTCGGCTGGGGCGGTCATTTCTGCCGCCCCTGCCACCCGACGAAGCTCGACGGACCAGCATAGACGGCATGCCGTTCGGGATCGATGACGAAGCCGAAGCGGCCAATGTCGTATTCGGCCCTGGGGACGAGAAAACGCCGCTCCTCTGACCCGATCCCGCGCCTGCCACCTTGCATGGCGAGGCACTCGACATAGCCTTTTTGCTGATCGGACGCGATCGCGGAGACGACCACCCAGTCATTGACGTGCGCGGCCTCGAAGTCACGCTGATCCTTGGTCCGGGATTCTCCGGGGCCGAGGATGGTGCCGAAGATCGTTTCCCAGGCATCAGGGAAGCTGTCCTTGATCGTCCGTTCTGCGGCGCGACGTTCGAACGCTGTGAACAGCTCCGGGAAGGTGATGGCGACGATCGCCCAGCACTCGTCCTCTTCGTAGAACCCGTCCGATGTGCGGAGCAACGGATGAACCCTGGCGTTGCGCTCGGCCGAAAGATGAAACCCTCCGTGACCGGCGGTCGAATGGAAGGCTATGCCATCAGCATAGACCGTTGCTCCCTGCGACGGTCCCCAAGGGGTGTGGGCCGGGGACCGCATGTCGCGGCGCCCAAGCGCTGTCCGCTCACGATGATGCTCGGCCCGTTCGAGCACCTGGGCGCAAAACGCATCCTCATCGGCCAGATCGCCGCCGTGACCGTAGAAATCGTCGCGGGTCCATTCCCCTATGGGTCGACGGATACGCCATCCGCTGGCCAGATAGTGGCGGCCATCACGCGCAGGCGCCATGGCGAAGCCATGATCGCCGACAAGCGCCACCAGCATGCCGTCAGCGCTGCGGCCAAAAGAAACCCCGGACGTATCCGGGGTCGCAGGCGTGGGCGAAAGAGAAGACTGGGGCTTGTTCATGCCGCCGTCCTCCCCTCGACCACATCGGCGGCAACCGCGTCGACCGGGACTTCGGCCAGCACGGCGTTGGGATAGCCATGCCGGATGAGCCATTCCTCCGCTGCCGCACGATGCGGGGCGAGATGGACGAGCTCGGCATTCTCCCCGGCCCGGTCGAAGACCCGGACCGAACCGGGAGCCGGCCTTTCGATGACGCTGGACCGCAGGCGAGAGTCCAGCGAGAAGGTCCGATGCACGCGGATGGCGATGACGCCGCCAGACCCGAAACCGGCCTGATGCAGGGTGAAAGAGGCCGCGAGCGAGACAGCGCCGATGCCGCGCTCGCCCTGCTTGCGGATCAGCCGGCCCTGGCTGTTGTTGTTCCGCCGGGCCGAAAGCTTCTTGCGGTGCAGTTCGGGCGAGCGTTGCGTGTCGTCGGACCAGGCGACAACTGCCCCGATTGGGGCGTCCTCGAAAATCGAAAGTGCGGACATGATGTCCTCCAGATGGTGGGTTTGGAAACAAAACCGCCGCCGGGATGACCGGCGGCGGCAAGGCGTTCGAAAAGGAGAAATGCGGCCGGCTACTCGGCGGCCTCGCGGAAACCTTCGCAATAATCCTCGTCGTGCCGCTCGGAGGCGGGTTCCTCTGCGTGCTCATGGGCCGGCTCTACAGGCACATCGCCATCGAGCCCGTCCTGATCGACAGGCGTGCCGTCCTCGTCATCGTCTTCCGCGACAGCGTTCCTGGTCAGCCATTCGCCGAGCGCGATGGCATCGGGCGCAAACAGCGCCGAAGGATGAACGAAGTGGCCCTCCCTGAAGTGCTCGACGAGCGCGGCGCGGGTGTCCTTGACCCGAGCGCGGGGCAGCACAGACGTCACCTCGCACGAGGCTTCCAATGCGGGGCGCGACAGGCAGGACAGGAATTCCTCCGTGCCCATGTTGGCCAGGAACCCATTGGCGCCGATGGCCTGTCCGGCGACGACCGCACCGATCCCGGACTTGCTCATGCCCTCCCGGCACGAGAGCACATCGACCAGCACGTTCCGCATGGCGATCCGCAGCGTGTCCATGTCGAAAACGAACTTACCTTCGGCGTCGAACAGCATGGCGGCATGGCGACCGAAGCGGCTGCCGAACCGGTGGTCTCCCCCCGCTCCGGAATCGACCCGTACGTTCTGGCCCGCGAAGGCCAGCACCAGCAGCGCCATCAGCGTGTCGTCCTCGATGGGAGCCCGGGACAGCGCCTCGTGCAGCGCGTCGGTGCGCAGATCACCGATCATGTCGATTCCCCTGCGCGTCACGTCCGGGCGGGACTTCGACGCCACGACGGGCTCGTCGGCAGCCTCACCGGCCGCAGCATCCTTGCCCTTGGCCTTTTTCGCCTCCGGCATGCGGAAATGAACGCTCTTCACCTTGCCCTCGCGGTCCAGGTACATCGCCGTATGATCGGACTTCTTCGGCGTGCCATAGACACGTTCGGCCTTGGCCGGAAGCTTCACCTCACCCCATGTGTTGGCTTCAACGATAACGCCCTTCTTTGGCAGGTTCTGTGTCATCCATTCCTGCTGGGCGCCAAGGAAGGCCTCGACATCGGTCGTATAGCGGCTGTCCTGGTCGGCCGGTGCGAAGAGATCCTCGACCCAGGCAATGCCATAGGCCTGCGCCAGTTCGTCACCGAACGAGGCATCGCGCGCATGCATGCGGGTCTTCTGCAGCGCCTGCGCAACGCTCCACCAGGAGACCTGAGGATCGCCCTTGCTTGGCTTGTTGGCCTTCCAGACTTGCCTCTGCTCATCGAGCGAGGCCGCCGCGATGGTGCGGAGCTGCTGCTCGTTCGGCATGTCGCCCCTGGCCATATGATCGAGCATCGCCGGCAGCACATTGGCGAGCAAACGCAGCTTCCTGATCTGCCGGATCGGCAGGGCAAGGGCGACGGCAATCGCCTCCTCGGTCCAGCTGAGCGCAACGAGCCGCTCGATGGCGCGCCACTGATCGACGGGATTGAGGTTTTCACGGGCGATGTTTTCGACCATCGAACGCATGGCGCCGCCGTCCTCGGCGGCATCGCCGACCAGAACAGCGATCTCCTCCAGACCTGCCGCAACGGCCTGCTTCACGCGGCGATGACCGGAGTGGATCACGAAGCCATTGCCACCATCGGCCTGCGGCGCGACAACGGGCGGCTGCACGATGCCGACGGCCTTGATGGTTGCCAGCAGCAAGGCATCGGATTGCGGGCTCGATTTGGTACGACGGGCCCTGTCGGGGTTTTCCACGAGCGAACGCGGATCGACCAGCTTGATTTCCATGGGGATGCTCCTTTTGGGAACCGGCACCGCGCCGGTCCTTTCCGTCTTCTTCCCGAAGACCCCCCACGGCCCGCGGAGCGGGCGAGCTGGTGCAATTGCGGACGAGCATCCCTGCCCGGCCGGACCAGCGGGGCTTTCAGCCCTGCGCAGGACGCCGGGCCGGGATCGCGATGGCGGCGATTGAGCATAGCGTCACCGGCTCGCCCGGTCTGCGAGCAGGCTTTCCCTTTCCCGTCCCTCCCCTCAATCCACGTTACAATCCGCTATTTCTGACGCTATATTGCGTCATATTTCTTGCTTTCTAGAATGGAAGTCTCGCCATGGGCCTTGCCCAATATGCCGACGATGGACTGTTCTCACCGCGCAAGATCGCGGCCGCGTTGCGGACGACGAGCGAGGAAATCGCTCGCACCGCCGGGCTTGGAAAGGATGCGATCCAGCGGAAGGACCGCATCGGCTCGGACAAGACGCAGCGCCGATTGCGCGAGATGACGGAGATCGTCAATAAGGTCGAGCCTCGGTTCGGCTCAGCACTGAAGGCCTATGCCTGGTATCGCTCCGAGCCCCTACCCGGCTTTTCCGGCCAGACGGCGATGCAACTGGTCCGTGACGGACATGCCTATGACGTGCTCGACTATATCGACGCGGTTGACGCCGGCATCCACGCCTAGGTCGGCCGGTGCGCTTCGAGGGGCCTCTCTACCGGGCATTGAACCCGATCTATGCAGGCGAACTGATGTCGGGGCGTGGCGCGGAACGCTATGGCGGTCGCTTCAACCGGAAGGGAACGCCGGCGCTCTATTTGTCTTTGTCGGTCACGACGGCGTTGCGGGAAGCAAACCAGGCCGGCAGCCTGCAACCGACGATGCTGGTATCCTACGATGCCGACATCGAGGGCGTTTTCGACAGCCGGGATGACTCAGCCCTGCAGGCGGCGGGCATGGATGCGACGATGATCGCCGATCCGACCTGGCGCGATCAGATGAAAGCGTCCGGAGAAGCGACAACCCAAGCCTTCGCGCGAAAACTCGCCGCGGCCGGCTATCATGGATTGCTCGTCAAGAGCTTCGCTCCCGGAGCAGGCCGTGAAGATCTCAACCTCGTCCTTTGGACAGGGGGCGCGAAGGCGCCATGCCGGCTGACACTGATCGATGACGAGAACCGCCTGTCTCGATAGCAATCGACGGAACGGTCCACAATGGAAAACACGACACGAGCCTGCTGTGCCATCAAGCGGAACAGGCCCTCAAATCCGATCAAGGGGCAATCGCCTTGACGTTACCTCCGCCATCTGTATCGGCTGCGAGCGATTTCTCGATTTCGGCAAGTTGCGTACGCTTGGCCGCCAGCTCCTCGGCGAAGGCGAATTCGCCGCCCTGCCGTAAGCGGGAGGACGAAAGCCGTCGCTCGGCATCGGCCAGCCGCTGGCGATAGCGTTCCTGCTCGTCCTCGAAGCCGGACAGCGCGTGCTCGAGGCGGAAGACCGCGCCGAGCGGCGTGGTGGTCACCGGCAATTCGATCTCATGGTCGACGCCGGTGCGCACCAGGATGGTGGTGTAGCGGTATCCGTCCTTGCCGAACCGCTCGCCACAATATTGGAGGTCGAACCCGCCCAACGCTGCAATGGCCACATCGCCCTCCTGGCTGAGTTGCACGAGGGTCAGGATTTCTTTCATCAGCGCCCTGCCCGCGGCCTTGCGCTCGACAAAGGTTTCCTCGCCCACCTCCATACGGAACGCGTCGCCCGTGGTCTGCACGAGCCTCTCGATATCCTGCCCGATCTCACCGATATGCCGGGTGGCGTGTTCGATGTCGCGCTCGGCGTCACGGATCTGGCGGCGGATGGCGAACTGATCGTCCTGGTGCGCGGCGCGGAGCCGATCGAGACGGGCCATGTCGGCCTCGAGGCCCGCCTTCTGCATGAGGCGCGGATCGCCGGATGCAATGGCCTTGGCCATGGCGAACTGGTTGGCCTGCCCCTCGCCCATATCCTCGAGCCGCCGGATCGAGGTATCCCCGGAGAGGGCCGCGGCGATGAAGCGCGCCTTGCGCTCATTGTTCTGCCACATCTGGGCGTCCATCGAGCCTTCCGTGGCATAGGCGAAGATATCGACCACATCATGCTGGTTGCCCTGACGCTGGATACGGCCCTCACGCTGCTCGATCTGCGAGGGCAGCCAGGGCACGTCGAGATGATGGAGCGCCTTGAGACGAAGCTGGGCATTGACCCCGGTGCCCATGGTCTCGGAGCTGCCGATCAGGAACCGCACCTTGCCGGCCCGGACGTCCCCGAACAGGCGCTGCTTGGCCTCGGACTTCTTGAAGTCCTGCATGAAGGCGATTTCGGAGGCCGGGACACCCATGCGCACGAGCTCGTCGCGAATCCAGCGATAGGCCGAGAAGCCGCGCGTCTTTTCGACGCTGATGGTGCCGAGATCGGAAAAGATCATCTGCGCGGCGCCCGTCAACTCGAACGGCTTGCCGTCCGGCCGGACATAGGTGCCGTCTGCGGTCTCGCGCCAGATGCGGAAGGCATTGCCGACGAGGTCGTTGAGCTTGTTGTCGGGCTCATTGTCATTGCCGGCATCGACCAGACGCAGGTCGATCGCGGCATGACGACCATCGGTGATGACGGAGAGCAGTATATCGTCACCGGGCTGAGGCGGGCCCTCGCGGGCCTCGATCGCCTTGATCCGGGCATCGAGCAGGACCTGGTAGCGCTTGAAGGTAGCCGAAGGCTTCGACGTTCTGATCTGCCGCGTGCCGGTCGAAAGCGCGGGGATCTTGACGTAGGCGCGCAAATCCTCGGGCATGACAACATCCGCAAAGGACCGGAACATGGCGATCAGTTCGGGGACATTGACGAAGGTCGCAAAGCGGGTGACCGGCTTGTACTTGCCGTTCGGCTGCAACTCGAGCTCTGTGGTGACATCGCCAAACGTGCTCGCCCAGGCGTCGAACTCATGCAGGCCGCGCTGGTGCAGCGCCTCGAAGCCGAGATAGCGCTGCACCGAGAACATCTCGCCCAGCGTATTGGTGATCGGCGTGCCCGACGCCAGCACAAGCGCCCTGCCCGGATTCCTGGTCTCGACGAACCGAGATTTGACATAGAGATCCCAGGCGCGCTGCGAGCCGTTCGGATCGATTCCTTTCAACGTCGACATGTTGGTGGCGAAAGAGAGTTTCCTGAACTCCTGGGCCTCGTCGACGATGATCTGGTCGATGCCGATCTCGGAAATGGTGAGCAGGTCGTCCTTGCGGGTCGACAGGGATTCGAGCCGTTCCTGCAGTCCCTCCTTCAGGCGCTCGAGGCGCTTGCGCGAAACGCGGTCATCGCTTTCGACCCTGGTCAGGAGGGTCTCGTAAAGCTTGAGCTCGTCCTGGATCATCTGTTGCTCGAAAGCAGATGGCACGTCGATAAAGCGGAAGGCCGAATGGGTAATGATGATGGCGTCCCAGGTCGCCGTTGCGGCGCGCGACAGGAAGCGATGCCGCTTGTCCTTGATAAAGTTGGTCTCGTCGGCAACGAGAATGCGAGCCGTCGGATAAAGCGCCAGGAACTCGCGCGCGGCTTGCGCCAGGCAATGGCCGGGAACCACCATCATGGCCTTGGCGATCAGTCCAAGACGCTTCTGCTCCATGACGGCTGCCGCCATCGTCATAGTCTTGCCCGCGCCGACAGCGTGGGCGAGATGGGTCGAGCCGGCCGAGATGATGCGCCAGATGCCGCGCTTCTGATGCCCGTACAGAGAAAAGGCGCCTGAGGCGCCCGGTAGCTGGAGATGATCCCCGTTGAATCTTCGCGGGGCAATGTTGTTGAAGCGGTCATTGTAGACCCGCGCCAGCCGGTCGGTGCGATCGGTATCGGACCAGATCCAGGCCTGGAAGGTAGTCTTGATCTTGGTCAGTTTTTCCTTCGCAGCTTCGGTGTCGACGACATTGAGGACGCGACGCTCGCTATCGCCCTCCTTAATGATGTCGAAGATCTGCGGCACGCGGCTGTTGAGGGCATCGGCGATCAGCTCGCCCGCGTGTCGGCGTTCCGTACCCCATTCAGAGGTGCCGGTGGCCATCCAGCCCAACTGCCGGGCCTGGACCGTCCAGGATGCAAGCTCGGGCATATGGTGGATCTTGATGTCAGCGCCCATCGTCTCCTTGACGAAGGCGACGACGTCGGTGGCCGGAATCCACGGCGCACCGAGGCGGGCGGTAATATCGGAGGGACCGAGATCGGCGGGCTGCACGTCGAGCAGCGCCCGGACATTGCGCTCGAAGACCGGATCCAGCACCGCGGCGGCTTCCGCGGCCTTGAGCTTGCCGCGGACCTGGCCGGAAAGATAGGCATCCTCTGTCTGCCACGGACCGGTCTCCGGGTCGCGGAAGATGGCGTCGCCCAGTTCGGCTATGACGGCATCACCATCGGCATGCAGCAGTTCCGCGATGTGATCGATGTCCACATGACCCCGTTCGTTCAGGACGACGGCCAATGCGTCGGCTGCCGAGGTGATGATCGGGGCAGAAGGTGGCGCGATGACCCGCTCGGTGAAAATCGGGCCGGGACGCGCCGTATTGGTCTCGAGGTCGTAGTCCTCGATCGAGGCGACCAGCCAGCAATCGGGATCGTCGAGGAAGGGCTGCAGGTTCGGGCGACGATGCGTCTCGCGGACCTCGCCGGTCTCGTCCTCCTCACTGACAGAGACGGTGGTGAAGTTGATCGGTCCGAACTCCCGGACGAAGTTGGACCAGGCAATGCGCAGTTTTACTTGCGCCGGCTTCCAGGGCCAGTCGAGCTCTTGCGCCTTCAGCACCTCGCGCACCGCATCGCGGATCGGAATCAACTTGCGGATGATGCGGGCGTGCTTCTCCGGCACGCCGTCACTGGATCTACCCTTGCGCACGGCAATGGTGACGGGAGCGCCGTCGACCAGCTGCATCAGCGCCGCGTTTTTCCCAACGAAGAAACTGCCCTCGCGGACAGCGGCGCTGTCCGGAACCGGACCGGCGCCATCGGCAGCAACGCTTTCGGCATGGAGGTCGAGCTCCTCCGGCTCGCCGTCATAGAGGGCTTCCGGAAGAAGGGAGACGGCGGAGGCGAGTGCCCGCTCCAGATCGACGCCCTGATGCGGCAGGCAAGTATAGGTTTCACCGAAAGGTCCAGAGGTCTCGGCGTGCGTGCCAAGCACGAAATCAGGATGGCGCACAAACCAGCGGTTCACGCGAATAGCGGCCTCATCGCCATCGGCCGGGCGCACTTCATCCAGATCGAGCCAGGACAAGTCGCCTTCCGCCTCGTCGGACATTCTCTTGCGGAAGAAGAGGATGTCGACGACGACATCCGTGCCGGCATCGGCGCGGAAGCTGCCCTCGGGCAGGCGGATCGCCGCGATCAGGTCGGCTGACTTCGCGATATGCTCGCGAGCCGAACAGTCCGCCTTGTCCATCGTGCCATGCGACGTGACGAACGCGGCCAGTCCGCCCGGCTTCAGAAGATCGAGCGACCGGGAGATGAAGTAGTCGTGGAGTCGTAGCCCCATCGAGCGATAGGCGCGGTCCGAACGCACGGTGCGATCCGAGAATGGCGGATTGCCGATGGCGAGATCGAACTTGGCCGGCAGGTCGGTTCGCGCGAAGTCTGCGTTGATGATGCGGGCGCAGGGCTGGAGCAGGCGGGCGACGCGTGCCGTGACCGGATCGAGTTCCACGCCGGTGACGTGGACCGCATCGCGCATTTCCTCCGGCATCAGTGCCGGGAACAGGCCCGTGCCGATGCCAGGCTCGAGCACCCTGCCCCCACGCCAGCCGATATGTTGCAGGCCGGACCAGATTGCACGGACGATAAACTCCGGCGTAAAATGCGCATACTGAGTACAGCGCGCGAGCGAGGCATATTCGGCCCTCGAGACCGCATCTTCCAGATCGCTTCCGATCTCATCCCACCCAGCTCGGAATCCATCAACGCCAGGACGGCGCAACACACCATTTGCGAGGTCCGACGCACCGAAGCCGGTGAACCTGATGAGGCGCGCCTGTTCCTCGGGCGTCGCCGGGCGGTCCTCGGCCTCGATCTCGGCGGCGAGTCGGATTGCTGCAAGGCTATCCCTGGCCCGCTGCTTCCAGCCACGGGCAAGATCACGGCTGCCGGACAGATGAAAGTTGGCGCCGGCCACCGATGGCGCCGCTCGCTGTGACGTCGATGTCGTTTTGGGCACTGGCATGGCCGGCGCCGGTGCAGTCGGTAGCGGATCGTCATCGACATCGTTGGCGGCGAAATCTCCGCCAAAGGCGGTGACCCCGAGGCCGAGCCCGGACGAAAGTGCGGTATTGCCAAACAGGTCAAGTGTGAAAGGGTCGTCGTTGCACATTGCGGATGTCTCCATAGGTGATGGCGTGCGCGGTCCCCCGGCCGAGTGGGTCGGCAGGGCGATCGGCGCCGCGGGTTTGGAAAGGGTCAGCGGGTGATCAGCGAGAGCGCGATTTCAGTCTCGGTGAGCTGCACGTTGAGGTGCGTGGCACGCATGTTGCGGTCGAACAGCGGGATCAGCCGATCGGCCTCGATGAATTCGATGCCGTCATCGGTGCCGAAATAGCGGCGCTTGTAGTCCCACCAGTCGATATTGCCCTTGGGATGGCACTGCTCGGCATAGATGACGAGCGCCTTTTGCCCCTCGGCCAGCTTGCCGTTGGAGAGGATGTAGACGCCCTCGTCGCCGACCAGCCACAGGCCGGATATTTCACCCTCGCCGGGGCGAGAGCCATAATAGGGATTGCGAAAACCGCCATTGGCGGCCGCATCGGCAACCCCTCGCGCGATGATCTTGCGGACCGCGACAATCGGGAAGGTGAACATGGCAACCTCCCCATCAGGCCGCGCGCCGTGCGGGCAGGTATCGCAGATGCACCGGTAGCTTGGCCTGGATCTCGTCCTCGGTGAGTTCTTCGAGCAGCTTCAGCATCGTGCCGCCGTGACGGCCGTAGACCAGCACGGTGCGCTTGCCGCGAAACTCTGGAAGCCAGCGCTCGCCGGCATAACCGCGATATTCGTCATGGGTCGCGGACCAGATATGTTCGATGCGCTCCTCATGCGTCATCGCCTTCACCGGCCAGGACTCGCGCCCGACGATGGCGTCACGCGTCTCGACAGGAGAGCGGGCCTGCAACAGGTCGCAATAGGCATGGAAGTGGCGCACCTTTCCGTCGATGCGCAGGGTGTAGAAGACGCTGGTGATCGTATCGGTCAGAAACTCGCGCATGGCGAACATTTCACCACGCATCCAAAGCGGCGGCAGAATGTCGAGCATGTAGTCGTGTTCGGCCCGCGCGATCTCGAACCACTCGCCTGCGAACAGCGCGCTGTCGTCCTTGTCCCAACGATTGGGCCGCTGGGCATGGCGGTCGAACAGACGGAACATTTGCCGGCGATCGACGACACCCTGGTAGATCTTGCGGATAGAAGTTTGAAGGGTCATGTGGAGGCTCCTGGCCATTTGCGGGCCGGAGCGCGGTTCATCCTCGTGGATCACCATCGTCTTCAGCCCTTCCGGACCCCTCCTCCACAGCCGCCTCTCCGTCCGGGCGGGTCAAGGGCCGGCGCAGCCGGGCGAAGCTTCACCCTTGAGGCGACCGGCGGGCATGCGGCAGGCCTTCTCCTCCCTCCTCTCCTCCCTCCTCTCTTTCCTCCTCCTCTTGCCTGTTCCGCATCCGCAGGGCGTCGTTCCAGTCCTCG
Source organism: Aminobacter sp. NyZ550 (assembly GCF_025628925.2). Taxonomy (NCBI): domain Bacteria; kingdom Pseudomonadati; phylum Pseudomonadota; class Alphaproteobacteria; order Hyphomicrobiales; family Phyllobacteriaceae; genus Aminobacter; species Aminobacter sp. NyZ550. Next base: position 67,597 of record NZ_CP114193.1, on the reverse strand, counting down.
GCGGGTGGCGTCAGCCGAACCCAGTCGCAACAGACATTCTCAGCGATCTCGCGCAGGCGGTCGACGAAGACCTGGCCCTGGCTATTGGCGTCCGTCGCCGCAACGATCTGCGAACCGGGCCGACTGGCCAGGGTGCGCAGCGCCTCCGATGTCGCCGGCGACCAGCCGCCGCCCGCGCTGAGATAGAACGAGCCGGGCCGCATCTCTTCGATCGCCGCCAGGCTCATCGCGTCGATCGCGGCCTCGGTAACGCAGAGGCGAAGTGCATCCGACCGGCCAAGACGGAACAGCACCTTGGCGCCCCCTGACGCAAAACCGCGCCAATCGGGACCGCGCTCCTCCCAGCCGGTGAGAGCGCCATCGCCATCGGTATGGGCAGCCCACATGCTGCCATGCGGGCCTTCTCGCACAAGATTGGCGGATATGGCGATGCGGATAATCCGCTCGGGCAGGCCGCGCTCGTCGTGGAGATAGCGCCAGGTAGCGGAGCCTTTCCATGGCTTGCGACGGGCGCGCCAGCGTTCGGGGATGGACAGGTCCGGCTCGTTCTCGCGCGCTTGCCGTTCCCAGACCGGATGCGATGGGACAAAGCCAATGAGACTGGCGACTTCGTGCATTGCTTCGACGAAGCGCACGCCCCGCAGATGTTCAACGAGACTGAAGACGTCACCCTTGTCGTCGCCAAGCGGGTCGAACCAGCCCTTGCCATCATGAATGACGATCATGATCTCGGCGCCACGGCGATATTTCATGGCCTTGCGCGTGCTTTCCTTGAGGTCGAGCGCGAACCCTACCTCCTCCAGCACAGCGCTGCAGGGCACCTTCCCGCGCAACTCTTCTAGATCTGTCTTGCCCATTCTTCGCGCCGACACCTCTTGTGCTCCTCTTATCCGATTCCCGCTCCCGATCCTTTCGGGGCGAAGACCGGCGGCCGCGAAGAGCAAGGCCGGCAAGGGCGCGGCGGTCAACTAGCATTTTTGCCGGTCGCCAGCGACGGAACCGCGTCGGCGTCAGCTTCCCTTGCCGGCAGAAGCACGCAAGCGGCACGGTTTTCACGATCAGTTTTGCCGGCTTTCTTCATCGGCGACGATCGTGCGCAGCACACCGATGTCCATTTCCACCTGCCGCGAGATGCGGGCGATTTCCGCCGCGGCCTTTGCCCAGTGGTAGAATTCACCTCTGTCGCGACGAACACGAGCGCGGGTCGCCCGGCGCTGCGCCTCGCAATAGGTGCCGAGCTCCTCAGCGGAGAGAAGCCGTCGCGCGTCCTCCCGCCAGCGGCGGCGAAGCTGACGACGACAGTCGATCCAGCGTAAGGACCTTGAACATACGACGTCTGTTCCCTCTTCAGCGTCAGGGATGGCGGCCCGGACGAGTGAAGACCCTTGGGCTTCAGCTCCGCCAACAGCCCGGCCCGTAGAACGACGCCATGACCCGAGTGGGAAACGTGGCCCGACTCATCGTTACCACGACTGTGGACGCATCTTTGCAAAGGGTCCGGAAGCTTTCTGAGATTGCGGGCGACAATCTGAGATTTGAGACGATCGACCGAGAGCTCGTCCGGCAATGCCCGGCATGCCATGTTGAACAACTGGTTGAACGCAAAGGTCGGAACAGTCGCCGGTTTCTTGGCTGCAACGCTGCAACCAGTTTCCAGAGTTCGATCACATGCAGCCTTCAAGAGTTGGCGGCTACATGCAGCATGGAAATTAGGTGCCGCGACATTTGCACGGCCTCGCAGATATGGAAGAAAAGGGGTGGATTTCTGCCTGTCGGCTTTTCGGAACGCGAGGCAAAGAAGCGGAGACATCGTGACTGAAGGCTCGGTCACGCGCTTACCCTTGATGGCCTGTTCTGCTCGATCTAAGTGGCTCGCACTCCAATACCATTGATAACGCTACCGACATGCCACTTCGTGACATGCTGTGTCTCTTCCATCGTCAGAAGCTTTGCGCCAGCATATGCGCGCGTAGTGTGCAGGAATCGAAGGTACGTTCTGCCCTGCCCCGACGAAATACTTATAAGAGATTTGTCCACCAGACTGGCGATCACCCTGCTGAGCGCCCGCGGCTCGCTATAGTCAGCGCCGAGAAGTGCATCCACCGCTTCTAGTTCAAATCGCCCAGCAAATGTCGACAGCCGGCAAAATATTTCTTGCTCGTGTGTCGACAGCAAATTGAAGCTCCAATCGAGCACAGCTTCCATGCTCTGATGCCGCGGCATCGCGCTGCGGCGGCCTTGAAACAGCATTTCGGCGTAGTTGTCGAGAAGCTCGGAGACCCCACCGATCCCCAACGCACCCACACGGCTTGCTGCCAGTTCAATGGCCAACGGAATGCCATCGAGACGATGGCAAATGTCAGCCACGATCGGAGCATCGGCGTCGACGAGCTCGCTACTGTGCCCACTCGCTACCGCTCGCTCAATAAAAAGTTGAACGGCCGGCCAAGCCAACGCGGCATCAGCCGAAAGAACATCTACTGGAGGACATTCCAACGGGGAGAGCAAGTGAACAGTCTCGCCCTCGACCCGCAATGCCTCCCGGCTTGTCGCGAGCAGATGTACCCCGGGGGCATCTCGAACAAGACGCTCCGCCAGCGGCGCTACCGCCTCTATCAGGTGCTCGCAGTTGTCGAGGACAATCAGGATTTTCTTGTTGGCAAGGAATGCTACCAGCGAAGATTCCGCATCGACGCTGTGCACATCACACCGCAACGCTGCCGCCACCGCCTGTGAAACGGCATCCTGATTGGTTTGGAAACCGAGATCTACGAAATAGGCGGCATCTTCGGCAAACTTTTCACGCAATGCATTGGCAGCTGCGATCGCCACGGTAGTTTTTCCAATCCCGCCCGGTCCAACTACTGTTATGAAGCGGCGCGACAGCAATAGCAGCGCCAAGGTATCGACCGTCTCGTTCCGGCCAACCATGAAAAGCGCAGGTGCGGGCAGGCTTGATGGTTGTTCGGGAGTTGCGAAGGGCACGGCCGGCCGGACGACACTGGCATCCCTGGGTCTGACCGGGGCGGCAAACATATAGCCGCGGCCGGCGACGTTAATTATGTAGCGCGCGTCTCCCCTGCCGTCGCCAAGTGCCTTGCGAAGTGCAGCGATGCACACGCGAAGATTGGCTTCCTCCACGGTAACGCGCGGCCATACAAGGGCAAGAAGCTCTCGACCCGAGAGAATTTCTCCGGGTCGCGACGTTAACGCGATCAGCAGATCGAGGGCCCGGCCGCCGATGGCGACCGGCGCACCCTCTCTTTCCAGCAATCGGGAGGGTCCGTTCAAACAGAAGGGGCCAAAACAAATGCTCTCACATCCATCGGTGGACGCTGCCGTGGCGCTTGCAGTCTCGCCTTCTTTCGGCGCAGCAAGTTCAATCGTGGCAGAATCGCTTTTGGGGTCGGGGTCGCCGGCGGTCTGCAGTCGGGGCATGGGACTAATCCTGCCCTGCCAGTTGGCCGATGGAACTGCGTAACGGTTGTGTTCGCGTCGTCCAACCACTGCCTCTTCTCCAAGCCATCTGTCGGACTTGAGGCGTACATCTCTGGCCGTGATCCCCATCGCAGAGCCTTTTTTGCGTAGATTGCGTCACCGGGCACAACCGTTTTTTCGGCTGCCGTCGGGGAAAGTGATGGGAAAATATCGTATCGTGCTAGTTGTACATGGGTATAACGAAGTCCCTACGGGGCTTTTGAATCGGTCGCCGTTGGGTCGGTATCCTCCAACTCGCGGTCTGATTCAGGGAATGTTGTTGACGGAACCTCAAACCAGAAAACCGTATTCTGCCCAGGCCCGCGCTCCACACCGATTGTACCACCCATCAGAGAAACGATTTCGCTGCTGATCGCGAGGCCCAGCCCCATGCGGCCGGTTCGAGAATGACCTTCAGCTCGATAGTATGGCTCGAAAATGTGCTCAAGAGAGGCGTCAGGTATGCCGGAACCATCATCCGCCACAGTTACCCGCAGCCGATCATGGGTGTTTCCCACTAAAGCGAAAGCAATCGACACTCTGGCTTTCGCATGCTGCAGTCCATTGCTTACTAGATTTATGAGCACTTGGCTCACACGCTCCGGATCCAACTGAAGCTCAAGGGTGGGATCGGAGTGGCCTATCTCAAGTTCGATGCCTTTTTCCTGAGCCTGAGCGAGGAGAGTGGCTGCAACATTTCGGACGAGAATGCTGACATTGGTCAGACTGCGGTGAAGCGTGTGGCCTTCCGCTTCGAAGCGAGTGTAATTCAGCACACCGTTGAGGAGGTTCAGAACATGATTGCTGATGTTGTCGATGATCCGTAACGACTCCACTCGCTCGTCACGAGCCGACGTCGTCTTCAGCAAACCGGAAGTTAGAAGAGCCAGGCTCGCCAAGGGCGATCTGATTTCATGGCTCATGGTAGCGAGGAAACGTGATTTCACGGCGTTGGCATTCTCTGCCGCCCGTCGGTCCAGCTCCGATTGCATCTGGAACAGTTTGCGCGTCTCGAGCGCCGCTCCAACGAGCAGTGTTACAAGGGTCGTAGCAGCGAGAAAGCACTGCACTGTGAGCGTCTCGATATCCAGGACGCTGACGATACCCAGCCGGAGGTTGTTTAATTGTATTGCCAGTGCAGTCATGCCGATTCCCAGGACGCCCAGCGACGCCGAGAGAAAGCCTGAGGAAAAGGTCACGACAATCATGGCGACTGTTATGAGAAAAAGCAGAGAACCGTCCGACCGATTGAAGATGAACCAGACCAGTGAAAAGACCATTCCGCCAGCCAGGACGCTGATGACGCCCTCCCGAAGGGAAGGCCATCTCCATGGCGATTTCAGGAGCAGAAGCACGGGAGGCGCGAGCGCCACCATCCCCAGCAGCCCGGCGGCCTGTGCGATACTGGAGGTCCAGATGGCATTTCGCGTATTCGGCACAAAGGCGTCGATGAACCTGACGGCGACGGATGGCCCGGTTGTGACACTTTCCGGCACCAGGTATGGCAACAGGTAACTGCGTGCCAGGAGAGACGCGAGCATCGCCACGGCAATCGCCAGAACATGCCAAACGCGCCGCACGTCAACGCCGGACGGCAACAGCATTTCCAGGAAGATCACGAAGAGCAGGATGCCGCCGGCGCGGGAAAAAGACGTTCCCACGACGGTGACGGGATCGATTTCGCCATCCGCCCACCAGACGGATATGAAGGTTGCCATGGCAACGAAGGGAAAGACCCAAAGACGATGCCAGCCACGCGTCATGATCAATCCGACGCCGAACAACATCGGCGTAGGATTGATGACCGGCACACGACCTACGTCAAAGAGAGGCTGCATTGCCACCAGGAAAATGGTGTAGATGATTGTTGCGACGAGCAGCGGCCCCATTGTACTCGATCGGGGCTCGGAATTTGACATCTTCACCGTCGGCGCAGGCGTTCGTGCAACCTAACAAGGGCCGCAACGGAAGACGCCTTCATCTTTTTCATCATGCGAGCACGATGAACCTTGACCGTGATCTCGGCCAAAGCCATGTCGTTTGCGATCTGCTTATTGAGCTTGCCCGCTACGACATGAGACATAACCTCCGTCTCGCGCGGCGACAGACTGTCGTACGCCCTCTCGATCCGGAGTTCTTCGTCTCGTTCTTGTTGGCGACTTACTTCAATGCCCGACGCGCGCGTCAAGACTTCTATCAGTGCTTTTTCCGCGAACGGCTTCACCAGGTAATCGAACGCGCCGCTTCGCATGGCCTGGACTGCGAGAGCCACCTCGTCCCGACCGGTCATGAAGATAACCGGACGCTCGTCATTGCGCGCAGCCAACCTACCCTGGAGTTCCAGGCCGGTATCGCCCGGAAACTCTACGTCCAACAGGAGTATGCCGGGCTCGGACGGCATGATGCGAGCTTCGAAGTCGGAGGTCGAGGAAAAGACCTCAACGCTCCACCCCGCCGCAGACAAAAGCTGTTTCAATGCCAGGAGGAGATTGGTGTCATCATCGACGACAAACACCCTTCCTCTGACTGTCTCCCCTCCAGTCATTGAATTGCCTTGCAGTCGCGAAAAAAAGCCCCAGAGAAGCGTGGCTGACCCCAGGAACACGGCCCCTATCTGAACCCAGAACTGATCAGGTTTTACGAAATTTTACAACGTAAAACTTGCGCTCTCCCAAGACGGGTGGCGTTGCGGGGGCAGACTCATGCGTTTCACCTGCAGCCATGCGGCGGAATATGTCCGCCCAATCAGAAGGACCGGCAAGATCATCATCGCAACCAGGTGGCAGCTCGGCTATCGTGCCGCAGGCCAAGTCTCGTCGCGTCGAGGCTTGGCTCTGTAAGAAAGCCAGCGGAGGCAGGATGCTCGATCTGGCAGCGCATAGGAGAGACAGGCCCGTCGCGTCGACTGTGCCCGACTATCGAGCCATGATCCGTGCCGTGACCCAGCGCGACAACGCGCGCGCCCTCATCGACGGCATGACGGCCGCCAGCGATCTGGCCTCACCACGGCCGCGCCCGCAAAGATCGAGGTACTGGTCGACGCACGATTGAAACCGATGAAGCTGGGCAGCCATTCACTTCAAATACGCCGCGCCAAGCCGCCTCTACTGGGCTGGCCGGCCCGGGATGCGGGTCGTGCAGGCCCTGCATTGGATGCCGGACATGCTCGCGCAGGAGAGCGAGCGAACACGCATCCACACGGAGTTGCGACGTCTGCTTGACGACCCGAAGCATGGCGAGGCTATCCGCGAGGACCTGCGCGCCGGGGGGCCTACTCCACTAGTCAATTTGCACGCCGAAACACAGGCCGAAGCGGCGCGCGAGCGTAGAGTCCGGCGCACGGTCCTAATGTCGGCCTTGTCAGTTCGTCGCGGACAGCTCTACCTGCTCGACACCTGCCGCAATATTGATGCCCGTCTGCCCTTCGACTGCGAGGGGCTGCAACGCGAAGGCCTTTTCTGTACCGCCAACGAGAATGTCCGCGCCAAGTCCGAAACCAGCGGCCACTTCTGCGTGCACTCCCTCGTACTTCCCGGAGAGCAGGCCGTTCTCCCGGGCCAGGGATGCGGAAACGACCGCCCAGACGAGATGAGCTTCCTTTATCTCGCCAAGCTCGATTCCATATTGGTGAATCGTTCCGGTGTAGTTTTCGATCGTGCCGTCACTGCGCGTGAAATCGCAGGTCATCGTCTGCTTGCGCGCGAGTATTTCGCCAATGCCTATCGAAGTGTCGCATTGAAGAACTCCGACCCGGGCATTTACCGACCAGGCAGGAATGGTCGTGGGGAGCAGAATTGCCGCAGCGGCTAGAAGCGCTGTGTGGCGAGCTATGATTCCTGGGAGCATGCAATTTTCCTTTGCTTGAGTAAGATTCTTAAAGCTTTAAGCGGTCCTTTGATGTCAGCAGTCGGTCGGTGCCGTCCTATCGTCAAACGAGCCGTGATCCGGTCGACCGCTTCTTTGACAGTGTTAAGGTACGATGAATGGGTGTCGCCCCGCCACGGACGTTTGCTACCACACGGACGCCGCCCTGCTCTATCCAAACGATTGTGGCCGGTGAGCGATACAGGCCACCAGAATGCCGTAATCGCCATGGGGGAGAGCACCATCAGGGCTGGGTCGGCGACGTCGCTTTCGCGCGCGGGGAATATGTTTGTCCATTGGGCGTTGTGCAACCTATTGTGGAACCTTAACAATGGTTTCTTCCGTTTCGTTCGATGGATCGACCGAACTCCAGCTGGAATAGTCGGCCTCTGGGTCGACCTTCCCTTTGAAGAGAAAGTAGATGACGAGCGTATAGACCAGCGTGATCGGCAGCACGACCAGCCCGGCTCCCCAAAAGAGGAACGCCTGGCTGGACCGGGGTGCGGCGGCTTCCGCGATTGTGATCGAGAACGGCACCATGTAGGGATAGAAGGAGACCGCCAAGGTTCCAAAGGCTGCCGCGAAGATAACGAGACCGCAGAGGAATGGCGTACGTTCCTGACGATGCCGTACGGCTCTGAACATCGCCCAGGTGGCAGCGACGCCAATCATCGGGAAGATCACGAGTGCCGGACGATCCAACCATCGTTCCATGACACGTAACTGAAGGCCGAGCGCGGCCACAAAAGCCACGGTCAGGAAAAGAAGCACGCCACCGAGCAACCTCGGCAGGAGGCGAAAGGCCATCGTCTGGATGTCGCCCTCCGTCTTGCAGACCAGCCAGCCGGCGCCCAGCATGGCGTAGCCTAGACAGAGGCCCAGCCCGCAAAAGAGCGCGAAGGGCGAGTACCAGCCGAAGGCGCCCCCCGTATATTGTCCGTCCGCGATCGGCAGGCCGGTCACAAGCGCGCCCACCGTCATCCCCTGGATGAAGGTCGCAACAAGAGAGCCGAATATGAAGCACCCGTCCCAAAATCGCTTTCGACGGATGCTCTTTTCACGAAACTCGAAAGAGATCCCGCGCAGGATGAGCCCCGCCAGCATGAGGAACAGAGGCAGGTAAAAAGCGGACAGTAGAGACGCATAGACCAGCGGAAAGATACCGAAAAGGATTGATGCCGTGACGATCAGCCAGGTTTCGTTCCCGTCCCACACGGGGGCGATAGCCGCGAGCATCTGGCGTCGGTGCCGTTCGTCCGGCGCGAGAGCAAGAAGCATCCCCACCCCGAGATCTAAGCCATCGAGCACCACGTAAAGTATCAATGTAAGCGCGAGTGCAACGGTCCAGAACTCGATCATGACATGCCCTCCCCGACTAGAGGCGTTTCGCTTCTCTGAGCCCCCGGACTGTTGCCGGCTATCGACAGGGGTCTCTTGGGGTTTGTGCGATCCAGCGGGTTGGGCGACGGCGAGCCAGGCCCCCGCCGAAGCAGTCGGTAGATATAGACGACACCCGCGCTGAAAATGACGGTGTACACCACGGCGAACATGATCAGAGTTGTCGCTACCTGCGCCGTTGACAGGAAGGGCGTGACAGCATCCGCTGTCCGAAGCTGGCCATACACGGTCCATGGCTGACGACCGACCTCTGCTGTGAACCAGCCGGTCAGAGTTGCAATGAAACCAAGTGGAAAGGACAGAAAGACGGCCCACAGCAGCCAGCGCTGGCGCTCAAGGCGTTGGCGTCCAATCTGAATGCAGCCATACCACGCTAGCGCGAGCATGAGCAGGCCGCACCCGACCATGACGCGAAACGCGAAGAACGGGATCAGAACAGGAGGACGGTCGCCAACAGGAAAGCTCTTCAGGCCGACTTCCTTCGAACTCAGACTGTTGGACGCAATCAGGCTGCCCAGAAACGGGATGCTGATCGCATAATCGTTTGATTCCGTGCGCTCGTTGGGCCATGCAATCAGCACTTCGGACGCCGGCTGCTCGTCTTCCCAACGTGCCTCGATGGCGGCGAACTTCGCCGGCTGCTTGTCGTGAACGTAGTCGCCGACGAGATGGCCAATGACCAGTTGCACCGGGACAAGCAAAGCGGCCAGGCCCAGCGCCATGCGCAGCATGACGCGCGCCTCTGCCTTGAAGCGCCCGCGAAGCAGATGCCATGCTCCCGTCGCGGCGATACAGAAGGCCGACGTGACGTAGGCGGCCAGGAGCATGTGAGGGAAACGCACCCAGACGACAGGGCTGAAAATGATCGCATGCCAGTCTGTCGGCTCGAATATGCCCGGGGGCAGCATCCTGTAACCGACCGGCCACTGCATCCAGCTGTTGTTCACCATGATCCAGAAAGAGGACATTGTTGTGCCCAGCGCGACCATCAGGCATGCAAAAAGGTAGAACCAGCGCGGCACGCGGCTGCGTCCGAACATCATCACGCCAAAAAAGCTGGCCTCTAGCGCAAATGCGGTGAAGCTTTCGTAGCCAAGAAGCGGCCCCTGGATCGCGCCCGTCCGGCGCGAGAGTTCGCTCCAATTCGTACCGAACTGGAACGCCAGTACGATGCCCGAGACCACGCCCAAGCCGAAGGCGACCGCAAATATAGTGCGCCAGAAATCCGAGAGGCTTCGGTACACTGGCTTGCCCGTAGCCATCCACATGGCTTCCAGCACGCAAAGCCACGCGGCGAGCCCGACCGTGAAAGCCGGAAAGATGATGTGGAACGAGACGGTAACCGCGAACTGTATGCGCGAAAGCATGAGGGCGGTAAGGTCCATGGTCCGATCCTCGTGGTAGAAGAAGGTGTGACGGATCTCGGCCATTCAGGCGAAGCGAAGGGCCGCCTCGCCGAGCTAGGCGATCGTCTCGCGGCTCTTAGGAGACGTCCGGCATGATCTTGCCCATCTCCATTGCTTGGCTAGCCGGTACCTCCTGAATCCCGATGACGATTTGATCGTTCTTTGCGCCAGTTGCGCTCTGGAGCAGTTCCCAGAGCCGCGCGAGCATCTTGCGCTTGTAGTCATCCGACCTGCCGGTTCGTATGACGAGTGTAAGCGCCGCCGTCGCCGCAGCTTCGCCCGCCGTGAATCCGTTCCCCTGCGGGTATTCCTGGAAGATGATGTGCACCCAGTTCGTCGGAAGGGCGGCATATTCCGAATGGAACTCAGTCAGTTTGGCCGCCAGATCGCTCTTGGCTTCGCTGCTGAGCACTCCGGCCTGCGTAGCAACAGTGTATAGCGGCATCGGCTATCTCCATGGGCCGGCTAGAGCCGAATGTTTTCCTCGGCAAGGTGGATAAGTTCACCGGCCCTGCCGTCCAGGACGGCCTTGAGCATGAACATTCCGAATTTTTGCGCTTCGTCGAACGTCTTGGTCGGCGGCATCACCAATTCCTGGCGGGCGCTGACAACATCCAAAAGCGCGGGACCATCGTGGCTGAGGACCTCGCGAATGCCGGCTTCCAGATCTTGGGGCGTCTCCACCCGGACACCCTTGATGCCCATGGCTTCCGCCATCGCCGCGAAATTGGGATTGGTGAGATCGCAGCCGACGTTGAGGAACCCCGACGCCTTCATCTCGATTTCAACGAACCCAAGAGTGCCATTGTTCAGCACGACGACCTTGACCGGCAGCTTGTGCTGGATGAGCGTCACAAACTCGCCCATCATCATGGTGAAGCCGCCGTCGCCTGAGAGTGAGACGACCTGCCGCTTCGGGAACGTTGCCTGCGCCCCGATGGCATGCAGCATCGCATTGGCCATTGAGCCGTGGTTGAAGGAACCGATCAGCCGCCGGCGCCCGTTCATCTTGAGATATCGCGCCGCCCAGGCAACCGGGGTGCCAACATCGCAGGTGAAGATGGCATCCTCGTCCGCCAGTTCGCTGACAAGCTTGTTGACGTATTGGGGGTGGATCAGTTTCGTTCCAACCCGGCCTTCTGCCAGACCGTCAAGCCTTTCCCGGGCTTTGCGGTAGTCAGCGAGAGCCTCATCCAGATGGAAAGTGTCGGACTTCTCCTGCACGAGGGGAAGGAGTGCGCCCAGCGTGTCCGTCACATCCCCAATAACGCCAACATCGAGCGCGCAACGGTTACCGAGCGCCTCGGGCCGGATATCCACCTGGGCTATCCTCGCGTTGTCGGGAAGGAATTGGCGGTAGGGAAAATCGGTTCCCAGCATTAGCAGCGTGTCGCAGTTCTTCATCGCCCAATAGCCGGACGCAAAACCGAGCAGGCCAGTCATGCCGACATCGAACGGATTGTCGTATTCAAGGTGCTCCTTACCTCGCAGAGCGTGCACGATCGGAGCCTTTAACTTCCTGGCAAGCGCCACGACCTGGTCGTGAGCGCCGGCGCAACCCGCTCCGCAAAACAGTGTGACGCGCCGGCCCTCGTTCAGCAGGCGGGCAAGCCCCATCAGTTCGTTGCCCTTCGGGCGGACGCATGGATCCGCCGGCAACACCCATGCCGAGACTCGTCTCTCGATGTGCTGCAGCGCGACGTCACCAGGCAGCACGACAACGGCCACACCCTTGCGCGCGAGGGCGACGCGCATCGCACGGGCGAGCACCTGTGGCAGCTGGTCCGGATGGCTCACCAGTTCGACGTAGTGGCTGCATTCCCGGAAGAGGTTCTCGGGATGAGTTGCTTGGAAAAAGTCGATGCCGATCTCGCTGCTCGGAATATGCGCGGCGATGGCGAGAACGGGCACCCTGCTGCGCTGCGCATCATAGAGCCCATTGATCAGGTGCAGGTTGCCCGGCCCGCAGCTGCCTGCGCAGACAGCCAGCTTGCCGGTGAGGTGCGCCTCGGCGCAGGCCGCGAATGCCGCTCCCTCTTCGTGACGCATATGAATCCACTCGATGGTCTCCAGGTGATCAAGCGCATCGGTGAATCCGTTCAAGGAATCCCCGACAACTCCATAGATGCGTTCCACACCGGCCCGGGCGAGAGTGCGTGCCATGTATTCCGCAGCAGTCATGCTCATGGATTCGGTTCCATTTCTGTTGGGCTCGTGTGCTCGGTTGCGATCGAAGCCCGGCATCGGGCTTCGGTTGGCTAGGCCAGATAGTCTCGCAGGATTGGTAGGTCGGTGACCGAATAGGACATGCTGAACCGAAAGCCCCTTCCGACACGCTGCGGAGCGATCCGGTGCATGTCCTCCCCTGCGACTTCAGGGATCGTCAGTTCGGCGCTCCCGGACCAGACGTCGCTGAAAGTAAGATCGTCCATCTTCGACAAGGTCAGCTCGTTGACGGCCGGCTTGTCCTGGCGACCCGCGGTAAGCTGGGGGAAATACCGACGGATGATGGTCGGACGATTGAATACCTTGGTGGGATCCGGGACAGCACCTTCCAGCTGGATGCGGGCAGTCGCCATGCGCTCGCCGTGAGCCGAAACGCTCGCACCAAAGCGGCTTCCTTTTGCGACGGGGGCGGCCGCCGGGTTTGGGGCGGTAAAGCTGCGCGTCTGAAAGATGCTACCCAGCTTCTTGGGGTAGCCCTGGATCCAGCCGCGGGCCAGTGCCGCGTCATTGTCGACGAAGATATGGAGTGCGCCCCTGAGGGTGGACAGATCGGGATGTGTGGATTGACCAGCCTTCCGGGTTTTCGGAGAGAGAACCCATGGCAAAGCACCGCAGTCACAGCATCGAGTTCAAACGCCAGGTGGCTCAGGAGTTCATCGCCGGCGAGACGCTGCACGGCCTCGCGAAGCATCACGATGTCTCGCGCAACCTGATCCGCATCTGGGTCCGCAAATATGAGCAAGGCGCGTTCGACGATGATGCACAGGCCGCCGATCTGATCCAGGAATACGAAGCCCGGATCGCAGCGCTCGAACGGTTGGTCGGTAAGCAGGCTCTGGAACTGGAGTTTCTAAAGGGGGCTCTCAGAAACGCACCGCGACCGAGAAGCGGGACTACATCCGTCATCACCGGCCCCGCGGCATCAGCGTTGCCGAAGGATGCCGGTTGATGGGAATCGCGCGCTCCACCTACTACGACCGCTCGGAGAAGCCAGCCGACGACACCGCGATCGTCGAGACAATGTTCGCGATCAGCGACGAGTTCGAGTTCTACGGTTATCGCCGCGTCGGCGCTGCGCTGCGTCAGCAAGGCCTCGTCGTGAACCACAAGAAGATCCGGCGCCTGATGCGCGAGCATGATCTGCAGCCCAGGATCAGGCGGCGCTTCGTAGCCACCACCGACAGCGATCATGATGGCCCGTTCTTCCCCAACCTGGCGAAGGAAATCGTTCCGACCGGCCCGAACCAGCTCTGGGTCTCCGACATAACCTATGTCGCGCTGCCGACCCGCTTCGTCTACGTCGCAGTCATTCTCGACGCCTGGTCGCGCATGATCGTCGGCTACGCAATTGGCCGATCGATCGATGCGCGGCTGACGATGGCAGCCTTGAAGGCGGCCATTGAACGGCGCCAGCCGCCGTCCGGCTGCATTCATCATTCCGATCGGGGTTCCCAATACGCTGCGCAAATTTACCGCGAAGCGCTGGAAACAAACGGCCTGACGGGCTCGATGGGCCGCAGAGGCAATCCTTACGACAACGCCGAGGCGGAGAGCTTCATGAAGACGCTGAAGGTCGAGGCGGTCTACCCGATGGCCTTCGAAACCTTCGACGACGTCATTGATCACCTTCCCCGCTTCATCGAGGACGTCTACAACAAACGCAGGCTCCATTCGGCGCTCGGATATCTGAGCCCGCAGCAGTTCGAGGATCAACACATCCGGCAGACTGGCAAATCAGCAGCCTGATATCTGTCCACCCTCAGGGGCGCACTCCATGGTCTGACACATTTTTACGGAGCTGCCCGTAGCGGTGGCTGTAGAAGTTGCGTACGAGTTAGACAGCCGCTTTCTGCGTCGCCACGATTGCGGTTCTTACGCCAGCATCACGAGCGTTACCAATCACTGAATGTTCTCCTCCACCGATGCCAGCAGGCGGAGCTAATGATGCTTTTCCAATCTCTCGACTAGCCCCTATTTATCAAATCTCCACACGGTGGTTGCGCCATACATAGTCGGCGAAGCTGTCCACTTCTGCTTGCCGTCTCTGGTCGGACCAATGCAGGACCCTGCCCATCGCATCGACAATCTTGTCCAGGAACTCCGGCGTCACGGCCTTGTCCCAGAACAGAGGTGTGCGTCGGCAAAGGATATCGACGGCGCTCGTAGCGTGCTCTGCTGTCAGGAAATAGCTAACGGCGCGCTCGATGTCGGCGGTCGACGATGCCGGCGTCAGGGCCGGAGCCTCGCGCGGAGAATAGTTAATCGTCTTGGCGGGACCGGCGGCTCCCAAGACGCCTTTGATCTTCTGCGTGACCCTCCGGGCGGTCTGGCGGTGGTTGACGATGATGCCCCAGGTCACGGCCAAGAGGTTGCGTGCGCCCTGGTCCACCATGTCGTGAAAGATGCTGAACGGCAGCCGCTTGCCCTTCGCACGGTTGGGATCGAAGGTGATCGGACGCGCGCCTGCCCAGGCCATCTCGACCTTGGCATCCTTGATCGGCAAGCCGGGAAGAAGGGCCTGCGCCTCGCGGATGATGAAATCGATGTCTTCGTCCAGGGGAGTCACTTCGTCGGGGTGCCCATCATAGAATGTCTCGGTCGGCCCCAAATAGTGGTACTCGCCCCATGGCAGGCAGAAGATGTGCTCGCCTTCCGAATTCTCACCGGCGATGCCATGGCCGCGGAATTCCTCGGGAAGGCGAATGAGCACATGGACGCCCTTCATCGCGCGGACGCGCGGCGGGATGTTGTCCAGGCCCGGGACCATGCGGTTGGTGCGATCGATCTCGATGCCGGCGAGGTTCAGCACGTAGCGGGCGTCGATCGATGCCTTGTGCTCACTATCGGCAAGCGTGAGCTTCCAGCTTGTCTTGCCGGATTTCTCCAGCTTGACTACCTCGGTATAGTTGCGGATCACCGCGCCCATGTCTTCTGCGTTGAGGCACGCGTCGAGCGCGATGCGCTCCGGCCACCTGAACTGCTGGTCGGTGAAGGCCACGACCGAACGGATGTCGCCCTGGTTGACGAGATGCTTGATGAAGGGATGCGGCGACGCCGCGCCTTTCCAGCGCCGATAGTTGATCGGGCTGCGCCCGCGGTTCATGAGCCGCACGAGGGCTGCGCCGATGTCGACATGCCAGCCGCTGTAGCCAGCATGCTTGTAGATCGGCAGCGCGATGTCCATCGGCCGCAGATAGGCGCGGATCGTGTTGTAGAGCTCGCCCTGCGCAACCGCCATGTCGCTTGCGGTGCGCAGCTTCATCAAAAGGGTTCCCGGCGCGAAAAGGAATTCCGAGACCGATTTTTTCGGTGCGAGGAACCGCAAGCCGCAATGCAGGATGCGTCCCGAACGGCTGGTTGCACCGCTGGCGAAATCGCGCTTCTCAACCAGCAGCACCTTGTAGCCCGAAGCTGCGAGGTGCTGGGCGGCGGAGCATCCGTTTATGCCACCTCCGATGATCGCCACGTCGAAGGATTGCCCATGAAATTGCGTTAGGGCCGAGCGCAGGTTTTCCATCTCTGATTCCAATGCTTCAAGCCAGGCGGCTTGCTTTTCCTTTGTTCATGCGCAGCAGCACGAACATGACGATCACGATCATCACGATCTCGAGCACCGACACGGCGGCGATCGTGGGATCGATCTGCAGGCGGATGTTGTCGAACATCTTCTTGGGCAGAGTGCCGAAGGTGCTCGACAGGAACATCGCCACCACCAGCTCATCGAAGGATGTGATGAAGGCGAGGAACGCCGCCGACAAAAGGCTCGAGCGTATCTGCGGGATGGTGATCCGCCTGATCGCCACCAGCCGGCTTGCGCCCAGGCCGATGGCCGCCGTTTCCTGGTCGATGTCGTATTCCTTCAGCCCGGCGGTGAGCACAATGATCACGAAGGGCAGGCAGAGCACAGTGTGGGCCAGCGCGATGCCGTACCAGGTGCCTACCAGCCCGAGGCTGGAGAACAGCGAGTACATGGACACGGAATAGACTATCGACGGCACGATCATCGGCGCAAGCGCCACCTTCTCGAGCGCACCGGACCACCCTTTCAGTCCACGTGTGATACCCAGCGCGAACAGGAAGCCGAGGGCGACGGACAGGATCGTCGCCACCGTTCCGACCAGTATGCTCAGCAGGGTCGCATCTATCCAGCTCTGCGAACGGAAATAGGTCTCGTACCAGCGAACCGAATAGCTGTCCGGGGGAAAGCGCAGGTAGGAGCCGCCACTGAACGATATCGGCACGACGACGAGAAGCGGCGCGACGAGAAAGAGAAACACGAGCCACGAGAATGCACTGAGGAGCCCTCTGCTCAGCCACTCCGAGGCCTTCAGCCTGCTAAGCGGATGCGACATCGATGCGCCCCCTGACAAACATCCGCGTGGCGAACTTGATGATCAGGAACGTGATCATGACGATGACCATCAGGATCGCGGACAGCGTTCCGGCCATCGCCCAGTTAAGGAACGATCCGGCCTGCTGCTCGATGAGCAGCGCGATCACGGGTACCCGTCCACCGCCCAGCAAGGCGGGCATGATGAATACGCCGAGCGAAAGCACGAGCACCAGGCTGACGCCTGCCAGGACGCCTTGGATGCTCAGCGGCACCAGCACCCGCGTGAAGGTCGAGAAGGCCCCTGCTCCCAGCCCCTTGGCTGCGTCAAAGAGTGAATTGTCGATCTTGGAAACGGAGTTGTAGATCGGCAGCAGCATGTAGGGCAGCAGGATGTGCGTCATGCCGGCTACGACCGCGAACTCGCTATTCGCAAGCCTGATTGGGGCATCTATGATGCCAAGCCAGATCAACATATTGTTGACCGGCCCCTGTCGTCCGAGAAGGACCATCCAGGCGTAGGTTCGGACCAGTTGGCTCGTCCACAATGGAATGAGCACCAAGAAGAGCGCAATCGCCTTTCCGGCCGGCGAAAGCCGCGAAATGTAGATCGCGAGCGGATAGGCAAGGACAAGGTCGACGACCGTGACGATGACGGCGATGCGCAGCGTGTTGAGGAACACCTGCATGGATGTCCCGCTGTTCACGACCTGCGCATAGTTGCCGATGTTCTCCCCCTCGAGCGTGGTAAAGAACAGCAGGAGGATCGGATAGAAGAACAGGAGACCGAGCAGCACGAGGGCTGGACTTACCAGCGCCAGCGAGCTTGTCCGGGCTTTGATCGCCTGGAAGCGCGCGTTCATGCCCGGGCCTCCGTCGCGTCCAGCGGCACGGGGCGGCAGTCCGCCTCGCGAATGCTGAGATAGACTTCCTGGAAAGCCTCGAACATGGTCTCTTCGTCTGCCAGGCAGCGCACCGTCAGCGTGTCGCCGCCATTCACGTCGACCTGGTAGATGGTGAAGCCTCCGACGAAGGTCCGGCTGGCTATCTTGCCCGTGAACTGGTTCGCCGCACCGCCTGCGGCAGGCTCACGTGTGATCCTGACCGCTTCCGGACGAATGAGAACGCGGCCGCTGTTCGAGGGCGATGCCCGCCGCAGCAGCATGCCCGACGGCGTGCGCAGGCCTTCAGGCGTTTCCGTCCCCTCCAGGATGTTCGACTCGCCGATGAACTGCGCCACGGTGATCGATTGGGGATGGTAATAAATCTCGTTCGGCGTCCCGAGCTGCTGTATCGTGCCACGATCGATGACCGCGATACGGTCGCTCATGACGAGGGCTTCTTCCTGGTCGTGCGTGATGAAGATGGTCGTCAGGTTGAGCGAGGCCTGCAGCTGCTTGACCTCCCTCTGCATGGATTCGCGCAAGCGCCTGTCGAGCGCGCTGAAGGGCTCGTCCAGAAGCAACAGCTTCGGCTCGAAGACAACGGCGCGGGCCAGCGCAACGCGCTGCTGCTGGCCGCCCGAGAGTTGTTTGGGGTATCGGTCCCCGAAAGAGTCCAGACGCACGGCTGCGAGCGCTGCCGACGCCTTGTCGGCGGCTTCCCGGCGGGAATGCTTGCGCATCTCCAGAGGGAACATGACGTTTTCCAGCACCGTCAGATGCGGGAACAGCGCATAGTGCTGGAACACCATGCCGATCTCGCGCTTCCCGGCCGAAGCCATGGTCATGTCCCGGCCAAAGATGGCCAGGCGACCGGAATCCGTGGTCACGAACCCCGCTATCAGTCTGAGGAGGGTCGTCTTGCCCGATCCGCTCGGCCCGAGGATCGTGAGAAACTCGCCCGCGCTGACCTCCAGATTGATCGAGGTGAGGGCATCGACGCGGCCGAAGGTCTTCCTGATATTCTCAAGCTTGAGTGCTGAAGTGTTTCGAAGGTCGGGCATAGAACGTCCTGAAAAATTGACCGATAGAGGGGTCTGCGTTCGGTATCAGTTGTGGCTCAGCATCCACTCGGTCCAGCGTTCAGTGACGGCCTGGCCGTTCTTCAGCCACCACTCCTGGTCCATCCAAATCTGCTTCTTGAGGTTGTCGGGATGCAGCGGAAGCAACAGGCGCACGTCTTCGGGAACATATTTCACATGGTCCGGATCCGGACCGGAGAGGCCAAACGCCAGCGCGTATTTGCCCTGGTTCTCCGGCTTCGCCATCGTGGCAAAGAATTTCTGGCCCCATTCCGCGTTCGGCGCGCCCCGCGGGATCGCGTAGGCCGCTGCCTTGAGGACTCCGCCGCCGAATTCCATCTTGATGGGAGCGCCCTTACGGATGGCCGCGTAGAGACGCGAATTCCAGCCCGTGGTCATCACGGCCTCGCCGTCGATCAACTGCTGCGCCTGCTGCGCACCTGTCGTCCACCAGACCGCGACATGCGGATAGATCTCGTCAAGCTTTTTAAAGGCTCGATCGAGGTCGAGCGGGTAGAGCTCGTCCGGCGCTACGCCATCGGCAAGCAATGCGGCTTCGAGATTGTCGATCGGATGGTTGCGCATGGAACGCGGACCGGGGAACGCCTTGACGTCCCAGAACTCTTTCCAGTTCGTGGGGCCGCCATCAGGGAAGGCCTCGGTCGAATAGCCGATCACCGTCGAATAGCTGGAAATCGGATAGAGGTACGGGTTGAGCGTCTGCGGCGGGAATTTCGAACGGTCGACGATCTTGTCGTCGATCGGCTCGAGCAGGTTCATCTCGATCGCGCGCCAGGCGTCCTCGGACTCCACCTCGGTGACGGTATATTCAACGTTACCGCTCTCGACCATTGCGCGCAGGCGGCCGAAATCGGCCGGGCTGGAGTCGACGATCTTGACGCCGGTAGTGGCTTCGAAATCGTTGAAATAGGCCTCTCTCAGCATCGGGCCGTTCTCGCCGCCCGACGTATTGACGACGATGCTCGCCGGCTTTTCCTGAGACATCGACGGCGACGCCCCAAGCATCATGGCCGCAACGGCGGCGACTGCACTTCTAAGATATTTCACTTTCTAACTCCCATTTCAGGTTAAGATATCAATAACTCGAAATAACGTCTCGAATCTTCTCAAGTTTATCTGGCAGAATTTTTATTATTATTGTTAGACGTCTTTCTTTTTTTGTTTCTCCCGCTTGAATCTTCAATCAGCCCGGCGCGCTAGAACCTGTTGGCACGCAGCGGATGAAGGTCGATCGCCGGGGTGTCGCCGCTGATCAGGTCGCATACCAACCGGCCGGTGATTCCAGCGAGCGTCAGCCCTATATGACCGTGACCGAAGGCATAGGCGATCCTGGAATCCGTCGGCGAACGCGAGATCACCGGCAGCGAATCCGGCATGGACGGCCGGAAGCCCAGCCACGTCCTTCCAGCCTCGCCAAGCCCCGGCAGCAGGACGCGGCTCATCTTTTCGATGACGTCCGTGCGCGCCGGGCGCGCCGGCTTCCCAAGCCCGCCCAGTTCCACCGTGCCCGCCGACCGCAGCCCTTCGCCGAGCGGCGTCATGTAGAAGCCATGCTCGGGATAGCAGGTCGGCGCGCTCAGGAGATTTCCGTCGCGCGGAAAAAGGACGTGATATCCACGCTCGGCATCGAGCCGTATCCTGTCGCCGACCGTCCGTGCCAACTGGCGGGACCACGCACCGGCGGCAACGACGACGCGATCCGCCTCCACCGCCCGCCCATCCTGGCACCTTACGGTGAGGCCGCCGTCGCGTGACTCGATTGCGCGCGAAATACTGCGGACGAACCTGCCGCCCTTGCTTTGGAACAAGGAGGCAAGCGCCTGCACGTATCGCAGTGCATCGTCGATCCTGTACGCGTCGTTGAACAGGAGCCCGTTGCTATAGAGCGGAGCCAGATTCGGCTCGCGCTCCATGACGGCCTTCCGGTCCAGCATCTCCATGCGCACGCCTTCTCGCCGCCGCAGGTCGATATCGCGCTGCGCCCGCGCAAAACTGCGCTCGGACCGGTAGAGATAAAGACAGCCGTCTGGCCGCTTCAGGTGCGTCGCCCGCGCCTCTTCGAAAAGAGGGTTATGGCCCGCCTCCGCCAGCCTTATCAACTGGCCAAGCACGCCGACTATGCGCTGAAATTCGCGATGGCTGGACGCCCGAAGGAAATCGACGAGCCAAGGCAAGAGCCGCGGCAGGTCGCCCCAGAAAATCGACAGCGGGCTCGCACGCTTCACGAGCATTCTTGGCACGTCGCTCAAGATCCCGGGCGTACCGACGGGGATGCACGCCCCAAGCGCCACGGTGCAGGCGTTGCCGAAGCTTGCCGCACCCAGGTAGCCGTTGCCGGCAAGCGGCGGTTCCGGATCGAGAATCGTGACCGCATGCCCGGCTCTCTGCAGCCACAAAGCAGACGACAGCCCTACCACGCCCGCGCCGACGAGAACCACGGAGACGCGCTCGGACTGCGGCAACGGCTTGATGGCTGCAAGTTCCGGGACAATTGGATAGGTCGGCGAAGGCACGCGGGACTGTCTTTCCTCTAATCATATGAGTAGATCCATTACTCATATGATTAGAGCTTGTGTCAACCGCAAATTTGATGTGTAGGAGATTGTTCACGCAGCACGTCGGAGTCTCGAAATGCCGGAGCTCGCCCGCAGGCCCTCCCTATTTTCACACACGCTCAACCAGCTCGGCCGACAGATCGTCAGCGGGCACTACGGCGAGAGCGGAATGATCCCGCCGGAGCCAAGACTATGCGAGCAGCTCGGCGCCAGCCGCGGCGTCTTGCGCGAAGTCCTGCGCGTGCTCAGCCAGAAGGGCCTGATTTCGGCGCAACCGAAAGTCGGTATACGCGTCGAGCCCGAACGCAATTGGAACGTCATGGATCTCGACGTTCTCAACTGGCTCTGGGAGTTCGGCCCGCGGACCAGCTACATCCGGGAATTTCTCGAGTTCCGGCTGATCTTCGAGCCGGCGGCCGCCAGCGCGGCGGCCAGGAACGCCACCGAGGCCGATCGCAAGGAGATCCTCGATCTCTACACCATCCTGGCGGAAGAAAGCGACCGTATCTCCGACAGGAGCTCCGACGAACGCGCCCAGGATGCCGACCTGCAGTTTCACCTTGCCGTCTTTCGCGCGTCGCGAAACCGCCTGCTCGTCTATACCGGGACGCTGATCGGCCACATCATGCGCCAACAGATCGCCGTGACGACGTCCACGCCCGGCGTCTTCCGTGATGCGGTGCCGCTGCACCAGCAAATGGCCAAGGCCATTTCCCGGGGCGATCACCCGGAGGCCGAGCGCGCAGCCCGCGACAACGTCATCTGGACGCAGAACGCGCTCGACAGGCTCAATCTCGAACATCAGGCGGCGTTGGCCGGCGAGTAGCTACGCGTCGACTTCGATGGCCGTGCCGCGAGCCAGCGCAAGCTCGACGGCCGCGGACGCCACGGCTAGGTCCTGAAGTCCCACGCCCGTGCCGTCGAACAGCGTTATCTCCTGCGCATCGCGACGCCCAGGATGACCACCGGCGATGACGTCGCCGATCGGCACTATCGCCGCCGTCTCGATCATGCCCAGCCTGAACGCGTGCTGGGCCTCGCCGATGGATGTCGACTGCTCGACCTCGTCCGTGAAGACCGTCGATGCCGCGACGATCTCCGCAGCGAGCTCCTGCTTCCCCCTGGTATCGGTGCCCATGCAGGCCAAGTGCGTGCCGGGCCGTATCATCCCTTCCGCGAGCACTGGGGCGAACGAGGAGGTGATGGTGATGATGACATCGGCCTCCCCGCAAAGCTGCTCTAGGCTCACGGACTGGAACGGCAAACCCTTCTCCCGCGCCACGCTTGCAAGGCGCTCGAGCTTTTCGGGTGTCTTGTTCCAGCCGAGCACCTTTTCGAACGGTCTTTGGTCAAGCGCCGCGCGCAACTGGAACGCCGACTGGTGGCCGGCGCCGACGATACCGAGTACTTTGGAATTCTGTCGCGCCAGGTGCTCGATCGAGACGGCCGAAGCTGCGGCCGTGCGCAATGCCGTCAGCAGATTGCCGCCGACAATGGCACGGCAGCGACCGGTATCGGCGTCGAACAGGAAGATCGTGGACTGATGGTTGGTCAGCCCCTTCTGTGCGTTGTGCGGCCAGTACCCGCCCGACTTCAGGCCGAGCGCCAGACTCTCGCGATCGAATCCTGACTTGAAGCCATAGAGCGCATCGGCATGGCCAATCGCCTCGCGTATCACCGGGAAGTTGCGGGCCGACTTCCTCGCCATGGACTCAAACGTCTGTTCCACCGCCATGAAGCAATCGGCGGCCGACACAAGTCCTGCGATGTCGCGTTCGGGGATGATGATCATGACGCCTCTGCTGCAAAGGATGCCAGGGATTGGCCCTGCATATGATCAATATGCTTTGCCGCGGGCTGATACCGGCCAGAGGGTCTCGACTTTGCCGTTGCGGACGCCGACATACCAGTCGTGCACGTTGCAGGTCGGGTCGCAGTGGCCGGGAACGAGGCGCAGCTTCTCGTTGATCTTCAAGGTGCCGGTCGTGTCCTCGATGACCCCGTGCTCGTCGCTGCACTTGATGTATTTCACATCGTCGCGGCCGTAGACGAAGGGCAGTCCGCTATCGACCGACTGCGCCTTGAGCCCGGCATCGCAGATCGCCTTGTCGGCCTTGGCATGGCTCATCACCGACGTCAGGATGAAGAGCGCGTTTTCCCACTCGCCTTGGTCGATGCGCTTGCCCTCTTTGTCCATGATGCGACCGTAGTCGGCATCCATGAAAGCGTAGGAGCCGCATTGCAGCTCGTTGTAAACGCCTGACTCCGCCTCGAAATAGTAGGAGCCGGTTCCGCCGCCCGAGACCAGCTCGGGCTCGAGGCCCGCTGCTTTCAGACCGGCAACGGCATCCTTCACCTGCGCCACGGCAGCGTCGAGCTTGGCTTTGCGATCCTCATAGCCGTCTATGTGCTGCATGGCGCCCTGATAGGCCTGGATGCCGCTGAACTTGAGGTTCGGCGCGGCAGCGATCGCCTTGGCGATCGTCACCACATCCTCGGTGGTCTTCACGCCGCAGCGACCGGCACCGCAGTCGATCTCGACAAAGCATTCAAGCGTCGTGCCGTGTTTGCGCGCCGCAGCCGACAGGTCGGCGACATTGGCAAGGTCGTCGACGCAGACGATGACGCGCGCGCCGAGTTTTGGCATGCGGGCGAGACGATCGATCTTCGCGGCGTCGCGCACCTGGTTGGAGACGAGGATGTCCTTGATGCCGGCGCGGGCGAAGACCTCGGCCTCGGACACCTTCTGGCAGCAGACGCCGGTGGCGCCGCCCAATTCCATCTGCAGCTTCAGCACGTCGACCGACTTGTGCATCTTGCCGTGGGCGCGATGGCGCATGCCGTGCGCCTTGGCGTAGTCGCCCATCTTCCTGACGTTACGCTCCAGCGCGTCGAGATCGAGGATCAGACAGGGCGTCTGGATATCGGCCTCGTCCATGCCGGGCAGCGCCGGGACATCAAAACCAACCTCGTAGCTGGCAAAATTCGTCGGTGCGTTCATTGAGATTCTCCTCAGTTCCACGGCAGTTTGTCGAGATCGACATTGCCGCCGGTGATGACGACGCCGACGCGCTTGCCGACGAAGGTTTTCGGGTTCTTCAGGATCGTCGCCAGCGGCACGGCGCTGGACGGTTCCATGACGATCTTCAGGCGTTTCCAGATCAGCTTCATGGCCTCGACGATCTCCTCTTCGGAGACGGTCAGGATGTCGGTCACATGCTTCTGGACGAAATGCCAGGTCAGCTCCTTCAGCGGCACCTTGAGCCCGTCGGCAACCGTGTTCGGTGCATCGTCCGCGATGATGTGCCCGGCCTTGAAGCTGCGGTAGGCATCGTCGGCCTGCTCCGGCTCGGCCGCGTAGATGCTTATCCGCGGCGCCAGGCTGGATAGCGTCAGGCAGGTTCCCGACACCATGCCGCCGCCGCCGATGGGAGCGACCACGGCATCGAGCCCATCGACCTGGTCTATCAGTTCAGCCGAGCAGGTCGCCTGCCCCGCAACGACGCGGTGGTCGTTGTAGGGGTGCACGAACTCCGCGCCGGTCTCGGCCACCACCTCGGCAAACACCGCCTCGCGGCTGGAGGTCGACGGCTCGCATTCCACGACGCGGCCGCCATAGCCCATGACGGCGTCCTTCTTGGCCTGCGGCGCGGTGCGCGGCATGACGACCGTGCAGGGGATGCCGCGCTGCTTGGCCGCATAGGACAGGCAGGTGCCGTGGTTGCCGCTGGAATGCGTCGCGACACCCCGCGCCGCCTGTTCGTCCGACAGGCCGAACACGGCATTGCTGGCCCCGCGGGCCTTGAAGGCGCCGGCCTTCTGGAAATTCTCGCACTTGAAGAACAGTTGCGCGCCGGAAAGCTCGTCCAGCATGCGCGAGGTTAGCACCGGGGTGACATGGATATGCGGGGCGATGCGGCTGCGCGCGGCGCGCATGTCTTCCAGCGTGGGGATATACATGGACGCGTCCTCCATCATGCAGCCTTCTGCCGGACATCGCCGGCTCCGAGAAGAAAATGCTGCTGCGCCGCAGCGACGCCGGAACCGAGCCTGATCGGCAAACCGAGGTCGGCCATGGCCATCTCGGCGGCAGCGATACCGGACAGCGCCATAACCTCGGTCAGGCTGCCGAGGTGGCCGATGCGGAACACCTTGCCCGCCAGCTCGCCGAGGCCCGTTCCGAACGAGAGGCCGTAGGCACTGAGGGCGTGCGCGACGATCCTGTTCGCATCGAAACCGTCGGGAACACGGATAGCGCTGACCGTATCGGAATAAAGCTCCGGCCGCATCGCACAGAGGTTCAGCCCCCAGGCATCGACCGCGCGGCGGACACCTTCCGCCATGCGACGGTGGCGGGCGAAGACATTTTCGAGCCCCTCATCGAGCAGCATCTCGGTGGCGGTCTTCAAACCGTTCAGCAAACCGACGGGAGGCGTGTAGGGGAATCCCCCTGCGTGATAGCTGCCGAGCATGACGTGCACGTCGAAGAAGCTGCGCGGCAGCTTCGCCTCGCCGACCGCATCCATCGCCTTCGGCGAAAGGCCGAGGATCGCCAGGCCCGGCGGAAGCATGAACCCCTTCTGCGAGCCTGTTACGGCGACATCGACGCCCCACTCGTCCATGCGGAAATCCATCGATCCGATCGAGCTCACGCCATCGACGAACAGCATGGCGGGATGCCCGGCGACGTCGAGCGCGCCGCGCACGGCGGCGATGTCGGAGCGGACGCCGGTCGCCGTCTCGTTGTGCGTGGCGAGGACGGCCCTGATCTCGTGCGACGTGTCGGCGGCGAGGATTTCCGCGAGGCGGTCGGCCGGAATGCCGTCACCCCATTTTTGGTCCACCACGTCAACATCGAGCCCGTGCCGCCGGCACATGTCGATCCAGCGGTGGCTGAACACGCCGTTGCGGGTCGCCAGCAGCTTGTCGCCGGGCGACAGCGTGTTGGTGATCGCCGCCTCCCAGCCACCCGTACCCGTCGACGGGAAGACGATGATTTCCGCGTGCTCCGACTTCAGGACCCTCTTCACCCCGTCCAAGGCGGGTCGCAATATCCTGGCGAACAGCGGACCGCGGTGGTCGACCGTCGGCATGTCGACGGCCTTCCGCAAGATTTCCGGGATGTTGGTCGGGCCGGGAATGAAAATAGGATTCTGGCTGGTCACGACGACTGATCCTTGCTCGCCAAAACCTCTAGCACACGGCCAAACTCGCGTAAATTTTTTTGAAATGGTTTTTCATTTTAAGGAATGTTGTCAATATATCATGATAAATCAGATACTTATATTTTTTCACTTTGAGAAATTTGATTTCATCGCTATGACATCTCAAACTGGAAATGAGCGATGACAGAACAGGCTGGCAGAAGGCGCGGACGGCCAAAGGGGTCCCAATCGCCCTCCCCGGCCACAGGCATCCAAGCCTTGGATCGCGGCCTCGATGTGCTCGAGGCGCTTGCGACCCATGACGGCATCACCCTGACCGAGCTGTCGGCGCATCTCGGCCAGTCATCGGCCACGATGTATCGCGTTCTGGCGACGCTTGAGCAACGCCGCTACGTCGAGGCGAGCCCGGAGCGCCAGGAATGGTTCGTGGGGCCGGAAGCGTTCAGGCTCGGCTCGGCCTTCGTGCGCCGCACCAACATCGTCGAACGCAGCCGATCGGTTATGCGCGACCTGATGTCGAGGACAGGCGAGACATCAAACCTCGGCATCGAACGCGAAGGCCATGTGCTGTTCGTCAGCCAGGTGGAATCGAACGAGACCATCCGCGCCTATTTTCCGCCCGGCGCCCGGTCACCGCTGCACGCCTCGGGCATCGGCAAGGCTCTGCTGGCCACATTCGATGAAGACAGGCTCGAAGCCTTCATCAAGGGGGCGAATTTTACGCGTTTCACCGACAAGACGATCGCGACTGCCGACAGGCTGCGCGAGGAAATGCACGCTACCCGCCAGCGGGGTTATTCGTTCGACGACGAGGAAAGGACGATCGGCATGCGCTGCGTCGCGGCCTGCATCCTGAACGGCTACTCCGAGGCGGTCGCCGGCATTTCCATCTCCGGACCCACCCCGAGGATGCCGGACGCGCGCATCCGCGAAATCGGCCTGCTCGTCACCGAGGCGGCCCGCGAGATATCAAGGCGCCTGGGCGCAAGTTGACCCGCCGCTGTACTCCGGTCGTTCGATATGCGCAGAACACGGGATGAAGCACTTGCGGGGAACCACTGCCCCCCGGAAGTGCCCTTGGTGCGATATCCGGCTTACGCCGTCGCGGCAGGCTTCAGATGCACTCGGCGAACAGCTTCTTTGCCGCATCCAGCGTGAGTTCGACCGGATTGCCGCCCGCCGTCGGGTCGACGATCGCCATCGCCGCCATCTCCTCGATGCGGTCGGCGCCGACGCCAAGCTGCGCGAGCTTGTTCGGCACGCCGAGCTCTGAACGCAATTCCAGCACGAAGTCGTAGAAGCCGTCGAAGCCGCCGGCGATGCCGAGATAAGCGGCCGCCTGGGCGAGCTTCGCCTCGACAGCGGGTCGGTTGAAGCGCAGCACTGGCGGCATCACCACGGCGTTGGTCATGCCGTGGTGGGTGTTGTAGATCGCGCCGACCGGGTGCGACAGCGAGTGGATCGCGCCGAGGCCCTTCTGGAAGGCGACCGCGCCCATGGCCGCTGCCGACATCATGTGCGAGCGCGCCTCGATGTCGAAGCCGTCCTTGACGGCCCTGGGCAGGTTCTCCTTCACCAGCCGCATGCCTTCGAGCGCGATGCCTTGGCTCATTGGATGGTAGAAGGGCGACGAGTAGGCCTCCAGGCAGTGCGCGAAGGCGTCCATGCCGGTGCCGACCGTGATGGCCTTCGGCATGCCGACCGTCAGCTCTGGGTCGCAGATGGTGACCGCAGGCAGGAACTTCGGATGGAAAATCACCTTCTTGGTGTGGGTGTCCGAGTTGGTGATCACCGAGGCGCGGCCGACTTCCGAGCCGGTTCCCGCAGTGGTCGGCACGGCGACGATCGGCGCGATGCCCTGGACCGACGCGCGCGTCCACCAGTCGCCGATGTCCTCGAAGTCCCAGACCGGCCGCCTCTGGCCGACCATGAAGGCGACCGCCTTGCCGAGGTCGAGGCCCGAGCCGCCGCCGAACGCCACGACGCCGTCATGGCCGCCGTCGCGGAACGCCTTCACACCAGCGTCGAGGTTCTTCTCGTTCGGGTTGGGGTCGACATCGGCGAAGATCGCGCGGCCGAGGCCGGCTGCATCGAGGATGTCGAGCGCGTTCTGGGTGATCGGCATGGGCGCCAGGCCGCGATCCGTCACCAGCAGCGGCCGCTTCATGCCGACCGCCTTGCAGTGGTCGGCGAGTTCCTTGACGCGGCCGGCGCCGAACTTGACGGCGGTCGGATAGCTCCAGTTGGCGGTGATGCTCATGCTGTGACCTTCTTGAGATGGTAGGATTTGGGGCGCGTCAGGTTCTGGAAGCCGATGACCGACAGGGAGCCGCCGCGTCCCGTGCTCTTGACGCCGGTCCAGCAGAGCGCGGGATCGAGATAGTCGGCACGGTTCATGAAGACGGTGCCTGTCTCGACCTCGGCGCCGATACGGGCGGCGCGTTCCGGGTCCTTCGTCCAGAGCGACGCGGTGAGGCCGAACTCGCTGTCGTTCATCAGCTCGAGCGCCTGCTCGTCGCCCGAGACCTTCATGATGCCGACGACCGGGCCGAAGGATTCGTCGCGCATCACCCGCATCGAGTGGTCGACATTGGTGAGAATCTGCGGCGCGAGATAGGCGCCGCCATCATCCTGCGGGAACTTCGCCGCATCGACGACCGCGTTGGCGCCGGCGGCGATCGCCTCGCCGACCTGCGCGCGCACCTCGGCAGCGAAGCGCTTGTTGGCCATGGGCCCGAGCGTCGTCTCCGGGTCGAGCGGATTGCCGAGCTTGAGGTTCGCCACCCAGGCGGCGGACTTCTCCACGAAGTCGTCATAGAGGGATTCGTGGACATAGACGCGCTCGATGCCGCAGCAGCACTGGCCGGAGTTGAACATCGCGCCGTCCATCAGCGTGTCGACCGCGGCGTCGAGGTCGGCGTCCTCCATGACGTAGCCGGGGTCCTTGCCGCCGAGTTCCAGACCGAGACCTACGAAGGTGCCGGCGGCGGCCCGCTCGATCGAGCGGCCACCCTCGACCGAACCGGTGAAGTTGATGAAGTCGAAGCTCCGCGCCTGGATCAGGGCGGAGGTCGTCTCGTGATCGAGGAACAGGTTCACGAAGACATCCTCGGGCACGCCCGCCTCGACGAAGGCGCGCACCATGCGCTCGCCGACCAGCAGGCTCTGCGTGGCATGCTTGATGACCACCGTGTTGCCGGCCATCAGTGCCGGCGCGACCGTGTTGATCGCCGTCATGTAGGGGTAGTTCCACGGCGCGATGACCAGCACGACGCCATGCGGCTCGCGCAGGATCTGGCGCGTGAAGGAGGCGCTGTCCTCCGCCACGATCGGCGCCAGTGCGTCTGCCGCGATCGACGCGACATAGTTGGAACGCTCGTTGAAGCCGCGGAACTCGCCGCCGTACTTCACCGGGCGGCCGATCATGTGGGCGAGCTCGGGCACAACCTCGTCGACCATCTCGTTCAGCCGGGCAACGCCGGCCATCACAAGCTTGACGCGCCTGTCGAGCGGCTGCCTCGCCCAGTCCTTCTGCGCGGCGCGTGACCGGGCGACCGCGGAGCTTGCGTCATCGAACGACTGCGCCGGCCGTTCGGCGTAGACCGATCCGTCGATGGGCGAGACACACCTCAGAATAGTCACGATCTTACTCCTGCCGTCATTTCGGAATGCCTTGTCGCTGCCCTAGCAGCCTTCGAAGCCGCGGGCGATTTCCCAGTCGGAGATCAGCTTGTCGGCGACCTCCTGTTCCCAGCGCGCCGCGCGGACATAGTGGTCGACCACCTCGTCGCCGAAGGCCTTGCGCAGCATCTCCGACTCGTCGAGCGCGACCGTGGCATCGCGCAGCGTGCGCGGGATCTCGCGCACCTCCTTCCCGCCATAGGCGTCGCCGACGAAGGGCGCCTCGAGCGGCAGCTCGCGCTCTATGCCGTCGATGCCGGCGGCGATCAGGGCAGCCATCGCGAGATAGGGATTGAGGTCGGAGCCGCCGACGCGGCATTCGATGCGGATGCCCTTGGTGCCCTCGCCGCAGAGGCGGTAGCCGGCGGTGCGGTTGTCGCGGCTCCACACGGCCTTGGTCGGCGCGAAGGTGCCGGCGACGAAGCGCTTGTAGGAATTGATATAGGGCGCCAGGAACGCGGTGGTCTCGGAAGCATGCGCGAGCAGGCCGGCGACATAGTGCTTCATCAGCGGCGACATGCCGTATTCATCGTTCTGGTCGAGGAAACGCGGCGTCTTGCCGTCGAGGCTCCACAGCGACTGGTGGATGTGCGACGAGCTGCCGGCAGCCTTGGCGTTCCACTTGGCCAGGAAGGTGATCGACTTGCCGCGCGACCAGGCGATCTCCTTGCAGGCGTTCTTGATGATGACGTGGCGGTCGGCCATGGTCAGCGCGTCGGCATAGCGGACATTGACCTCGCCCTGCCCCGCCGAGGCCTCGCCCTTGGTATTCTCGACCGGGATGCCGGCGCCCTGCAGGCCGTTGCGGATGGCGCGCATCACATCCTCTTCCTTGGTCGTCTGGAAGATGTGGTAATCGGCGTTGTAGGCGCTGAACGTGCGGAGGTCGCGGTAGCCGAGCTGCTGCGCCTCCTCGTAGCTCTGGTCGAAGAGGAAGAATTCGAGCTCGGTCGCCATGAAGGCCTTCAGGCCCATCGCCTCCAGCCGCGCGACCTGCTTCTTGAGGATGGCGCGCGGCGAATGCGCGACTTCCTCATGCGTGTGGTGGTCGACGATGTCGCAGAGCACCAGTGCGGTCGCCTCGAGCCAGGGCACGCGCCGCAGCGTCGACAGGTCGGGCCTCACGACATAGTCGCCGTAGCCGGCTTCCCAGCTCGTCGCCTTGTAGCCTGGCACCGTCTCCATCTCGAAGTCGGTCGCCAGCAGGTAGTTGCAGCTGTGGGTCTCCTCGTAGCCGTTGTCGATGAAGAACTGGGCGTGGAAGCGCTTGCCCATCAGCCGCCCCTGCATGTCGACCTGGCAGGCAAGCACGGTGTCGATGCGCCCCGCGAGGACATCGGCCTTCAGCTCTTCGAATGAATATCCGGACATGTTTTATCCTTGCTGGCTGATCGATCCGCGAACGGATCGCTGTGACTATGGATTTTCCGCGTCGAGCGAAGAAATCAGGGCGCTCAGGAGATGCTTTTCCACTTGCGCCCGGGATGTCTCGTCGGCGAGCAAATCATTGCGCACCTCGATCATGACATTCTGCAGCCCGTTGCGCACGCCGTGCTCGACAAGCGTGTGGGTCACGCCGTCTTCCGGCCCGTACGGATCGTTGCGCCGCGCCACGAAGCCGGACGTGCGCTCAAGCGAGGAGATCACCCGGTCGGCGAAGCGTGGATCGCTGTCGTGGAGTATGCCGATTTCCGTCTCACGCCGCACGCCGTTGAACACGGGGGTGAAGCTGTGGATCGTCACCAGCACGCAAGGCTGGCCGGCGGCCTTGCGGCGCGCGATCTCCTGCGCCACGGTCGCCTGGAACGGTCGGTAGATGCCGTCGACGCGCGCCTGCTTCTCCTCGGCGGTGGCAGAAATGTTGCCCGGTATGTCGAAGATCTCGCTCTGCTTCGGTATGGCGCTGTCGGATTCGGGCGAACGGTTGCAGTCATAGGCGAGGCGCGAAAAGCGCTGGTGGATCAGGCTGGCATTAAGTTTGCCCGACAGGAACAGCGACAGGTCGAGCGCGCCCGGATCCCAGGCGATGTGGCTGGACAAAAGGTCTTCCGACAAGCCGAGGTCGCCGAGACCAAGCGGTATCGCCTTCGACGCATGCTCGCAGACCATCAGGACGGGCGAACGACCTTCCGGGCGCTCGATGGCGACCGGGCTCCCCTCATCGGCGGCAAGGATCGTGCTCAAAGTTTCACCTGCTTTTGTTCTCTCTGAAATTAATCGTTCAGAATTTGGACGCTGTCAAACGCCTTTTGAAAATTTCTCTTCAGTCGTCATCCGACGCGTTACATGCCGCGCGTGGTTGGTGGTAAGGTGGCTGGTGGATACGGGAGGATGACGCGCGCTTGAGCACATATACGACAGTCCAAGACATCATCCGGTCGAGCTTCGAGCAACTGACGCCGTCCGAGCGGCAACTGGCGACCGCGCTCACCTCGCACTATCCGATGTCGGCCCTGGGGTCGATCACGGCCATCGCCGGGCAGGCCGGCGTTTCGACGCCGACCGTAGTGCGCATGGTGCGCAAGCTCGGCTTCAAGGGCTTTCCGGATTTTCAGGCGCATATCCACGACGAGCTGGAAAGCACCCTTTCCAACCCGATCACCAAGCACGACCGCTGGGCCAACGACGCGCCGGATGCCCATATCCTCAACCGCTTCGCCGAAGCCACGATCGCCAACCTCCGCGAGACCCTGTCGGGCATCAGGACCAGCGATTTCGACCGCGCACGCGACCTGCTGAAGGACCAACGCAACCATGTCTACATCGTCGGCGGGCGCATCACGAAGTCGCTCGCGGAATATCTCTTCACCCACTGCCAAGTGATCCGCCCGAACGTGACGCTGATCGCGCCGACGCCGAGCACATGGCCGCACTACGCGCTGAACATGAAGGCGGGCGACGTGCTGGTGATCTTCGACATCCGCCGCTACGAGCGCGAGAGCGAGACGCTAAACCGTATCGCGGCCGAACGAGGCGTGCGTACGTTGCTCTTCACCGACAGGTGGAAGTCCCCGATCGCCAAGACTGCAACGGTTGTTTTCCGCGTCGAGACCGAAGTCCCTTCCGCATGGGATTCGTCGGTCGTCACGATGTTCGTCGTCGAGGCACTTATCGAGGCCATCCAGAGTTCGGCGTGGAAGACCACTCGCGGCCGAATGAAAGATCTCGAAGGGCTGCTGGAAACAAGCCAGTTGTTTCGCAAGCCGCGCATATAACCTCAAATGGCGCTCACCGTCGGTCAATTTGCCTGACCTGGACATCCGCGATCGAGAGCGTCCAATTCATATGCATGCGATTGATTATGCAAATCCTGTCAATTATGCTTGCGTACTGACTTCTTGAGATATCGTTATTTGCGGCCCTAACAATCTGCACATGAAAATCTATGAAACGCTCGTTCAACGAAAAGTAGCTCTCTAGTGCCACGTCGATTCGGGAATAGTTTTCGACGCTCTCCTGAATGAGGTTCAGCTCCTCATCCGTGGCTCGTTCGACGCAAAGACGTACGGCACATTTTTCAAGAGCCTTGCGAATCAGATAGGTATCGATCACCTCGGCACGGGTAAACCGCAGCCAGGCTAGGTCGGTTGCGAAATGTGCGTGGGATTACGCTACCTTGGGCGCAGCGACATGAGCAGCCGCTGCGCGGTTCGCAATTTTAAGGCTTTCGCAGAACGCCGCGTCGCCGGCTAAAGCGTAAGCAAGTGTTCCAACGAACACGTCTCCCGCACCGTGTGTGCTAACAAGTGTCACGGGAAGTGCCGGTATCAAAATTGCAGGCGCGCCCTCGGTTACTCCGACCACGCCGTCACCCCCTACAGTAGCCACAACCGTCTCAAATTGTTTGGCGAGAAGCTCGGCTGCGTCGCGGGCAGACGCTAGGTCGCTTACCGACAAACCGCTGAGCTGCTCCGCCTCGATTGCGTTCACTACCAGCACGTCAATCAGCGCTTTGAATTCCGCCGACAACGGCCTAAACGGAGCCGCATTAAGACAAACCTTTGCGCCAACCGACCTTGCCGCGCGTGCGGCGGCAATATTCATCGCCTCCGGCATTTCGTTCTGCAGGACCAGTATACGCGAATCCTTCCAGAGGGCGGCATCCGTAAGTTGTGACTGGTCCGCATGGAGATTGGCGCCGGAGACGATGACAGCGCCATAGTCGCCTTCATCATCGGAGATTGCTACGCTCATCCCCGAGCGCGTCTCAGGTAATACCGCAATGTGGCTAATATTCACGTCGTTGCCTTTGAGCATCGCAAGCAGGAACCTGCCGAAGTCGTCGTCGCCGACCGCTGTCAATCGGCGTGCAAACATTGCACGCCGGTTCACACGATGGAGGCCTTTCCGCTTCTGAGATCGCTGCGAGACTCGGGGCGCCGTTCGAGGTCGTGGCGCAGCAGTTGTTCGATGCCTTGCTGTTGCCACCGGTGCCGCCCACACCGGCGGCAACGCATGTCGGGCGGCCGCTCAATCCGCTGCAAGCAGCGGCGTCGGAGCATCGCGGGGAAGCCTATCTGCTCGAAGCGGGTCCTGGCACCCGAAAGACCCAGACGTTGATCGCGCGTGTCGGAGGCCTTCTGGAAGAGGGTATCGATCCCAGGCGTATCTTGCTCCTAACCTTCTCGAACAAGGCGGCGGGTGAGATGGCCGAAAGGATCGCGCAAGCGGCCCGAGGCGGCGGCCGCGATGTGGATCGGCACGTTCCATGCCTTCGGCCTCGATATCATCCGTCGCTTCCATGCGGAGCTCGGCCTGTCGAAAGACCCGCGGATGATGGATAGGACCGAGGCGGTCGAGCTCCTCGAGGAGGAGTTTCCGCGGCTGAGCCTCGCGCACTACCGCAACCTCTATGATCCTGTCGTTTGGCCTTTAATTGCAAGAATGCGCCGGTTTTGTTCAGGATTGGCATCTAATTGCGAGAATCCTTGCTGCAAGATTCTCAAATTAAGTGCATCTGCGATGAAGCTTTCCACTTACGAGTTCGACCTATCATGCTTTCTGCGGCGTCAGTGAACCGGACCTTGTTGTCACCCATCATGTGACCACGCAGCATTCGGAGCATCTCCGGTCCAGCACGCTTGCTGGCGTCGTCATCGTTCGACGTTCCCGGCTCTGGTCCATCTCTTCTTTGCAATGGCCACCCGCGACCGGATGAAAGACCTCGTAGGGCTGCTGGAGACGAGCCAGCTCTTCCGCAAGCCGCGCGTATAGTGACCCGCAGGACACTCGCTACACTGGTCGAGCACAGTCAGGCAGCCGAAACATACCTTATCAAAATCTCGGCGCGCGGGACTTATGATGAGCCCGAAATGGTTGGTCATCTGCGCTTCATAGAAGTGTTCCACTTTGGGGATTGGACGAAATACGCTCACACCCCTCCCCAAGGCTTATTCTATTGATACCTCAAGATGCTTGATAATTCGTTTAAAAGACGAGTTAATCAATGCCTCAGCCAGAAAAGCGTTTCTATCTATAACGGCATCGATTATATTCAGATGCCTAATCATTACGTCATTTATGGATAAACTTTGATTCATATGCATTCTGTTTATTATTCTTATTCTATCCACTATACCACCATATTGGCTCAACAGCAAATTGTTATTTGAATATTTAACCAGTTGAGAATGAAAGTCTATAAATTTTTCATTTAAAGAAAAGTAACTTTCTGCATTTGTATCTATATGTACATAGCTTTCAACACTCTCACGAATACTAACGAGGTCCGCAGCGTCAGCGCGTTCGACGCATAAGCGCACGGCACATTTCTCGAGAGCCTCACGCACCAGATAGGTATCGATCACCTCGGCGAGCGTGAAGCGCTTGACCTGGACCCCTTTGCTCGCGCGTTCGACAAGGCCATCCTGTTGCAGCTTCAGGATCGCGTCGCGTATCGGGGTGCGGCTGATCTTGAATTTCTCCGCGAGGAATTCCTCGGTCAGGAGCGCGCCGGGCGGAAAGGTGAAGTCGATGATGTTCCTTTTGAACGCGTGATAGGCAGTATCCTTTTTCGCGTTCGACGCTTCCTGGTCCATTTCACCCCCGAGTCAGTAACGACCGCTGTATATCTTCGGCATCACCGCGGCAGCGACGTGATTTATCATCGTCACAAAATCGAAAACCGGTCTACCGGTGTGGCGATGAATTGCAGCCGCGTACGGCGGCATATTGGAACACTCCAGAAGAAATGCACCGATGTCTGGATGACCGGCAAGCATATGGTCCACGGTCGCCAACATTTCTCGTTCGATCGCGTCGCTGTCCAGCGTATCGGTCTCGTCCAGCATAGGCCCACGGAAGTTGGGCATCCGCTCCATGCCCGCGACATGGATTTTCACCGGCTGATTTGGATAGGCGCGGGCAAGCAAGTCTTCGGTCAGCCGTTCCTTGTTGGCGCAAAGCAGTCCGATCGACTGCTTCGGTCCCAGCAGCGATCCTATGAACGGAAGCTGTAGCAGGCTGGACAGCATGACCGGGATGGATACGGCTTCAGCGACGAGTTCCTGAAAGTGCATCATGTAGCCGCAATCGCTTGTGATCGCTGCGACGCCCGACGCCTCCAAGGCCCGTGCCGTCTCGACCACCCTGTCTGTCAGCGACAGGTCGCCCTCGTCGATGAGACGCGTGAGCGTGACGTCCGGTACCGTTTTATAGAGCACCGGATAGTCATAGGTGTAGGCGTTGCCGACGTCGCCGGGAATGAAAGGCGTCCGGCAGTCGATAAGCAAAATCCCGATATCGTGGCCATAGCACTCGGCCTCGCGACGCACTTTATAGATCGGCATGCAACTCTCCCTTAATATCGATTTGGTCGTAGAGGGCCTGGATCAATCGGCGGCGTATCGCCGTTCACCAGATCGCACACGATCCTTCCCGTAATGCCGGCCAGCGTCAGCCCGATATGACCGTGCCCAAAGGCATAGACGACGTCCGGTCGCGTGATGGACTTGCCAATGACAGGTATGGAATCGGGCATCGAGGGCCGAAAGCCGAGCCAGTCAGAGGTCTTGTGCCCGAGCGCAGGCAGAAAGAACCGCGCGGTCCGCTCGATCACGGCGGCGCGCACGTTGCGGAAAGGCTTGTCCAGTCCACCGAGTTCGACCGTTCCAGCGGCACGCAGGCCGTGGGAAAGCGGAACCATGTAGAAGCCCGCCGATGGATAGCAGGTCGGCGAATGCAGCAGGGAACGCTCGGTCGCGAACTCGACATGGTAGCCGCGTTCCGTCTCGAGGCGTATCCGCTCGCCAATCTGCGCCGCCAGTTCCGCCGACCAGGCGCCGCCGGCAACGACGACGCGATCGGGATGCAGCATGGTTTCATCCAGGGCGACCGCGACGCGTGACCCCCCGCCTATAAGGCGGGCCTCGCCCCTTATGAAGCGACCGCCCCGAGCGGCAATGGCATCGGCGAGACCCCGCATGAGCATGTCGTACTGCATGCGCTGGCGAAGTGGTGAAACGGGTGCATCGGTCGACGGGGTAGCCATGGCGACTTCCTCTCGTTGAAGGGAACTCCATGGTCGGCTCTCCCGCCGCTACCTGTTCAATGGCTACGTATACTAAGCCATCTCGGGGCAAGGCGAGCTCCCGCGAAGCGGGTTCGTGCATGGGGCGCATTGCGGACGGGCAGCTATGGGGGCCGTGTATGGACGCAGATAAGGCGAGAGCACAGCCAACATATTCAAAGCCTCTTGTCTTCGCCGTCTTCGGCCTTATCACCTTCTCCGCCTATCAGGCTGACCGGAATATCGCCCGCGAGCAGCTTTTCCTTAAATAGCAGTCCGGCGTCTTCAAGCGCCTCGAAATCCGGCAGGTCGCGCAGCGTGTCGAGCCCGAACTCGAGCAGGAACTCTTTTGTCGTCACATAGGTGTAAGGCGCACCCAGTGTCGGGCTGCGCGGCCCTGAAGTGATCAGCTTTGCGCCGCGCAGATGGCCGATCAGGTCGCGCGACACTTCCTTGCCGAAGAAGGACGAAAGTTCCCCGCGGGTGATAGGCTGGAAGTAGGCGATGCACATCAGCGCCAGCACTTCCGACTGCGTCAGGTTGGTGGCCTTCTCACCGCCGCCGACCGCCGTACGGATGGCATCGGCATAGGCTGGCCGGGTCAGATGTTTCCAGCCACCGGCGACGGCGACCAGGTCATAGGGCCGGCCGCGCAGTTCTTCCCGGATGTCGTCGATCAGCAGGTCGATACTGCAATTCTTGCCCACGATCTTCGCCAGCGTCTCACGCGCGACCGGTTCGCTCGCAGCGAAGATTGTTGCTTCGACGCGGTTCATCCACTCTCGCCACCGCACCTCCGGCGGCAGATGATCCAGCTCGCGGTCGAACAAATAGTCATTTGATCGACTATCGTCTGACCGGCCTTTGCCTCTTTTTGTGCGCACCGCCTCTACCATTGCGTCAAAGCCCGTAAATGCGGAAGGTCGGACGCCCAGACAGTTCGCGAACGGCGCCAAGCTCGACCAGCCGATCGAACAGGCGGCGCAATCCCCGGTCGCTTATCCCAGCGATCTTTTCCGATGCGACGATCGCGTCGTCGGACAACAGCCGTTCGACGACGATGTCCGCTGCCTTGGCTCTGAGTTTTGGCGCCACGGCAAGCAGTCGGTCCGCGCGGCGGCCGAGTTCGGCCGAAAGATCGATGGCGCGGAGCGCCGCGCGCGCCTGCGCGGCAAGCAGACCTTTCGCACGCTCGGTATCCGTCTCTGCAATCGCCGCGGCTATCCCCGCTCGCCGCGGCCGGCCCGTGCCCACACCTAAATCCCCTTCGGTGCCCAGCAACGGCATAGCATGTACCCACCCTAGCCGCTGCGCCAGCAGGGCGTCGGCGAGCCAGGCTCCAAGAGTGCGGCCGAAGCCGTGGCGCTCGGCTGCTATGAACACCCCGACCAGCATTCCGACCGGCGCAGCACCGACGCTGAGCTGCCGCAACTCCTCCGCCAGGTTGCTGACCGCCTCATCATCGCGGGCGTAGCCGAATCCTTCCAACACTGCGGCGAGGCTTTTCTCCATCAGCAGTTCTTCCGCAGGTCGCGCTGACTGCCGACGCCACGCCAACAGCATCCGGCCTGCTGGGCCGACATCATCTCCCGATCGTGTAAGCAGCACCGCATCGCGCAATGGGGCCTCATCCTCGGCGCGGCCAGCCTGCTTCGCCGTTACCGCGGCGGCCGAAAGCGCCAGGCGCTGCCGCCAGGCGCCGGCCCAACGGTCCTGGCGGCGGACCACCGTATCGAGGGCGCCGACAGCGGCGCCGGCGGCGAGCGCGACGTCCTCAACGTCTTTGGCCGCAAGGCTTTGCGCGTCGGGGACGGCGCGGCGCAGCCAAGCGGGCACTGTCGCCATCGGCACAGCCGAAGGCGCGCCGGGCAGCGTCAGGTGTCGAGCCAAAGAGGATTTGGGTCGGAGAATCATCACGCAAGAGGATGAATCAAGGCGGCGCTTTCTGCAAGCGGATATGACGAAAACCGCCGCGCTTGTCGTGGACAAATAACGAACGATAATGTTGCATTATCGTTCGTTATGCTCTTTATATGAAGAATGGCCCAAAATGTCGAGCAGAAGCCCGAAAATCACCTCGCGCGACCCTCCGGACCGTCCCACAGCACGGGGACGGTGGAAGATGTTTCGCGCGCGCGGCTGTCGGCCGACACTAAAGGGGCCTGTGCGGAAGACCTGCCCGATATCGTCGACCTCGTCATGGAGATGGGCCGCGTCCCGGAAGTGCCGCCGACGGATGCCCAGACCCTCCGCTATGGCTCCGGGCGTTCGGAGTTCGGAAAGCCAAATCGTTGGCTTTCCGCCGGCGATGCCGACCACTCCTCACCCCCAACCCTTCCGGTCACCCAAAGCCCACGCCTTCCGGCGCATCTCGGCGCGCTGGCCGATCGCGCGCGCGACTATGTCGAGGCGGCGAGCTCTGCCAACACGCGCCGCGCATACGCGTCCGATTGGAAACATTTCGCCAGTTGGTGCCGCCGGCAAGGCCTCGGGATGTTCCCAGCCGACCCCGAGACCGTTGGGCTCTATATCACCGCCTGCGCTTCCGGCACTTCAACAGGCGATAAGAAGCCAAACTCGGTGTCAACGATTGAGCGCAGGCTCTCCTCGCTGACCTGGAATTTTGCGCAGCGCGGTCAGCCGCTGAACCGGAAAGACCGCCATATCGCCACGGTCATGGCGGGCATCCGCAACAAGCACGCCGCCCCACCTCGCCAGAAGGAAGCGGTTTTGCCCGAGGACCTGATCGCCATGCTGGAGACGCTCGATCGCGGCGCCCTGCGCGGCTTGCGCGACCGCGCCATGCTGCTGCTCGGCTTCGCCGGCGGCCTGCGCCGCTCCGAGGTCGTTGGCCTCGACGTCGGCCGCGATCAGACCGAGGATTCGTCCGGCTGGGTGGAGATTCTGGACAAAGGAATTCTGCTCACATTGCGCGGCAAAACCGGATGGCGCGAAGTCGAGGTCGGACGCGGCTCATCCGATGCAACCTGCCCTGTCGTGGCGCTCCAGACCTGGCTCAAGTTTGCGCGGATCGTGCACGGCCCCCTGTTCCGCCGTGTGACGGGCCAGGGCAAGTCAGTCGGATCGGAGCGTCTCAATGACCAGGAGGTCGCTCGCCTCGTTAAGCGGACTGCGCTGGAGGCTGGCGTCCGCGGCGATCTGCCGGAGGGCCAGCGCGGTAAGCTGTTCGCCGGACACTCGTTGCGCTCTGGCCTCGCCTCCTCCGCCGAGGTCGACGAACGCTATGTTCAGAAGCAGCTTGGACATGCGAGCGCCGAGATGACGCGAAAGTACCAACGCCGGCGCGATCGGTTTCGAGTCAATCTCACCAGGGCATCGGGACTGTAAAAAAGCCCCCTCCCCTACCCCGTTGGCATCTTCGGATCGCGACAATTGCGACAGAAGCCACCAAACGATCGGTTATCCGTATCTTCTGCGTTTGGAAATCTGCCCTCCCCTCCTCTCTCAGGCGCTCCAAATGGCCGCTGACACGCAAAATCGCGCTTCCCGTCGACCACAGGGCCGACAAATCGGCTACGCTCGCGTCTCTACCGACGAACAGGACACCCAGGCGCAGGAAATAGAACTCCACGCGGCCGGTTGCGATGAGATCGTCGAGGAGCACGGCTCTGGAGCGTCACGCGGCCGCCCTGCTCTATCGAAGCTGCTTCGCGAGATCGGCGCCGGCGACACCCTCGTTGTCGTGCGCCTTGACCGCTTGGCTCGCTCCGTCAGCCATCTGCTCGAGATGATCGAGGATCTGACTGCAAAAGGGGCGCATTTCCGATCGCTGCGGGATCCGATCGACACGTCAACACCGCAGGGCATGTTTTCCCTCCAGGTGCTCGGCGCCGTCGCCCAGCTTGAACGCGCTTTGATCTCGGAACGCACCAAGGCCGGCATACGCGCCGCCAAGGCAAAAGGGAAGAAACCGGGCAATCCAGGCATCCGCGAACACCGACCGGAAGCCTTGGCCAAGATGACGGCGGCTCAGAAGGCGGCCTATGGCGCGCGCGTCCAGGCCACTGCCAATCAATGGCTTTCGACCGTACGGCGTCTGCGCCCCGACCACACCTGGGACGACATCGCGCGAGTGCTGAAACAGCGGGGAGTCGATCTGACACCGGAGCGGCTTCGCCGGGCGGTCAAATGGATGGTTGCCGAGGGCATGGCGGAGGCCGAATTGCTGAAGAAATCCCCTCCCCGCTTGCCGGAGGACCGTTTGATGACGCTGGTTGCGGGCATACACTCGTCAAACCCTGCTCTCAGCCTCCGGGAGATCGCTGGCCAGCTCGAGCGCCTGCATGAGCGAACCCCGCGCGGTGGCTCTAAATGGTCGCCTTCTTCGGTAAAGAACCTGCTGGATCGGGCGGTACGATCCGGGTTGTTACCGACTGATGCCACGTGACCGTCCCTTGATCTTGAGAGTATCTGTCGTTTTTTGGAGGTTTTATCGACATGATTGCCCAAAGTGTCGATCATAGTGTCAATCGGCGCGCAAAAATTGCATGCCGATTCACAATCATAGCGACGAGTCTCCAAAACAACCGCCTCCACCTGAAGCCGCTGCCCACAAAAATCGAGCTTGATCGTTAGGCTGTTCAAACGCGTCACCGTTCACGGTCCGTCTTGTCGAGGCTGCGCCGTAGCGCATCGCTGATTTCCAGGCGCTGTTCCGTCCGAACCACTTTTGCAGCCGTTTCGAGTTCGACGACGCCCGCCCCTGCCCCGCCTCCGGTAGCCTTCGAGGCATCGAATTTCACGCGCAGCAGCGCCATGACCATCGGCCAGACCGAGAATTTCCCGGCTTTCGCCTTGTCCGTCAGATTACGCAGATAGCCGCCGGCGCTGTTGATCTGATCGACCCGCTGGTAAATGGCGGCAATGGTAATCGCCGCCTGGGTTTCGCCCATGGCGATGCGCGCTTCCTCCCAGGCGCTGGGGCTGATCCCCAATGTCGGCCGGGCAACTTCAGCGGCAGCCAGGAAATCGCGCCAGTGCCGGATTTCGCCGCCGCCTTTCAGCAGCCAGGCTAGGTTCGGGCAGGCATCCATCACCATGCTCAAAGGCAGCTCCCGCTTCGGCAGGCTCCGTACGTTGTCGGTTTCCGCAGCGTTGCCGCTCGCTTCTTTCTTTTCTCGGAAGCCGTTTTCAGATTCAAATTTAGAGTCTGGTTTTGAATTCTGTATGTGGCGCTCAACTTGAGACTCATTGGCGTTCGGATTCGTTGTTTTTACGAATGATTCCAATGCATCGCGCACCTGCGCCCACAAATCGTCAAGGTCGGCCGCAATCGCTTCCAGAACCTGCCTGGGCGCCGTACGAGGAATTTGGCTAACGATCGACTGATAGGTCTGCTGCACCCTCCCCCAGTTGGCTGGGACACCTTCCTCAATGCCTGTCTCGATCATCTTGACGATGTCGCGGCGGCATATGGTTAACCGTTCCCTAACCAGACGATAGGCCTTAACCTCGGCACGAACCGCCTCGGCCAGATCCTTGAACTCTTCGGCCCGCGCGACGATCGGCGAAAGGTCGAAGCCATAGGCCTGCTCGACCTCACCGCCCTGCCCCTTGCGGGCAAAGCGCTTGCCGTTGGGGCTGTCGCGACGGATGACCAGGCCGCAATCAACCAGATTGGCCAGGTGCCGGCGCAGCGTCGCCGGTGACATACCGTTAGCCCGCCGGATCAGCTGCTCATTGGATGGCCAGACGATCAGCGCGCTATCACCATAGAGCGCTGTATCCGGATGGAATGACAGCAGCGCATCCAGGATTGCCAGAGCGCGATCAGTTGCGCCCAGAGCCATCCGGGCTTCCTTAATGTTCTGGAAGACATGCCACTTATGGACCGCTGCGTCCGCAGGCATGGCTCTGGCCGTGACCTGGCTTGAAATCATGCCAAGTGTCATCGATCGCCGCCCAAAGGGCGTCGTGGAGATATGCGCTTCCATTGTCCTTCACCTGTGTTCAGGCAAAAGAAATCTGCTCGCCGAAACGGCGCTGAGCCTCATCGGCTCTTGACGGTGATTCTCGGAAATGCGATTCTCTAGATACCACTCATGAGAAGGGCTTCCGGGACACTGTTTCGGGGGCCTTTTTCTTTTGCGCGCTACATTTCCGTCTATCTTTCCTCGTTCTCACGCTGCTTGAATTCGCCGTAGAGCCGGTCGAGGTTCGCGGCGAGATACCGGCCAAAGCGACTGGCATCCTTCGATTTGAAGGAAACCGCGAACATCTTGCCGGAATCCGTCAACTCGGCGGACAAGGTTTTGTCCTCAGGTTGCCATCTGGTCTTTGCCGGTTTGACACTTCCGTCCCGACGTGGCCGGTCGGTGCGCTTCAACTCTGCCAGCAGCAGATCAAAGCGGGCGTCTGATTTTGCTTCGACGAAGGGTTGCGAGGTCACGAACATCTCCGCGGCCGTCCGG
This sequence comes from Aminobacter sp. NyZ550, assembly GCF_025628925.2. NCBI lineage: Bacteria > Pseudomonadati > Pseudomonadota > Alphaproteobacteria > Hyphomicrobiales > Phyllobacteriaceae > Aminobacter > Aminobacter sp. NyZ550. The sequence continues at coordinate 23,573 of NZ_CP114193.1, read as the reverse complement.
TTTGATGGCTTCTCGATCGTTTGGGCGAAGTCGAGCCAACGATCTCGGCCAATTCCCTTACATGGACCGATCGCTCTTATGAGGGCTTCCGGCACACGACTTGTCACCGATAGCATTCTCGTCAACATCGGAGCGTCGATCGTTAGGGCTGCCTGAATGGTCGAGCGTTCATAGCTCCGATCCAAAAGCTGCTGAGCAAACGCGGCACGCTCGATGAAGGACAGGTTCTCGCGGGCAGAGTTCTCCTGCCCTTGGGCGATCACATGGTCGACGTCGGTGACCGCCTTGACGACAGCTTTTACGGGGCGGCCGAGAAACCGCGCCGCTCGGAGACGGCGATGCCCGAAGACGGCCTCGTAGCGGCCCTCCTGCTTCGGATGAGGCCGTGCGAGAATTGGGGTTTCTTGCCCATGGTCACGGATCGCATTCACGAGCTCTTGGAACGACCCGTCGTCGTCGTCTTCCATACGATCAGACACGAAGGATGAATCGACGAGGGCGGCATCAAGCTCGACAACGGATGCACCCTGAAGATACTGCTCGGCTTTCGCCGCTTTCTCGGCTAGCTCCCCAATTGAGGCGAGCATGTTTCGTGAAGCGCCGCGTGCAGCGTAGCCCGGCGCCGGCGTGCGCTCCTGCGGCGAATCGGAGTCCGCACCCTTGATGTTCCGAAAGATATCGCGACGGGCCATCTTACGGCCTCCAGATTCTCTTTAAGATGCTGTTTAGACGCCAGAAATCGCCCGCGTGTACGGCTGACAATTCATGGATCATGGCGTTCTGCCCCATGCGGATAGGATGAGACCGATAATCTCAGAGTTGACCGCGTCCAAGGATTCCCGTGCGCGGTCGTAAGTCGAGGGAACGAAAGACGATCGCTCAACCTCGTAGAGGCTTTGTTTGGTCAATCCCGCATCGGAAATCGCAGTTGATTTCACCATCGGATTTCGGAGCATCTGACGAGCGAACATCGACTGCATCAGCCCAACCATTTCCTGCTGCGGTATGTCTCCTGGCTCGTACCGCGTGACCAGGTATCGGAACCAGTCCAAGGAGACCTTGACGTTTGCCGTTTCTATGCTCTTCAGAATTCCACCAAGCATAAGCAGGAACTGGCTCATCGACATGATATCGAGCATCTGAGGATGAACGGTGATGAGTACCGACGTTGCAGCGGCAAGGGCCGTGAGCGTCAGGTAACCCAACTGCGGAGGACAATCGATCACCACGACATCGTATCGATCATCCACCTCAGAGAGGGCTCCGCCGATACGAGTGTAGAAGGTTCGTCCAGCGACCGAATCTTGGGCGTGCATCGCAATCGGCGTCTCGTACTCGTATTCCTGCAGCTCAAGATTCGCAGGAGCGATATCCAAGGACGGAAAACTGGTCGAACGAATAACCTCGGAGATCGGTTTGCGATCCTCGTCATAGCGAAGTGATTCATACAGGGAGAGATTGCCATCGATCTCCGGCTGAATGCCGAACAGCGCAGTGAGCGACGCTTGAGGGTCGAGGTCGATCGCCAGAACCCTGAAACCTTTCAACGCGAGATGCTGCGAAAGGTGAGCAGCGGTGGTCGTCTTGCCGCTGCCACCCTTGAAATTGACGACAGCGATGACCTGCAACTTGTCGTTCTCCCGACGACGCGGGGAGCGGTCGAGGAGAGTGCGCAACTCCTCTATCTGCGCAGCAGTGTAGTGGCGCCTGCCGCTCGGCGTCACCTGCGGTTCGACGCCTTTCCCCTGAAGGTGAAGCTTCTTAAGATAGCTCTGCGAAACACCGACAAAATCTGCGACTTCAGCGAGCGAGAAGCGCCGGAGCTTCTTTTGTGCATCGGGCGGAAAGTTCTCAATCCGGAGCATGTCCAGACGACGAGAAATCTCGTTGCTCTGCTGAAGAATGGTATCAGCAAAGGATGCCTCCGGCTTCGAGTCGGGCAGGTTCGCGGTCATAGTCATCCTAGTGTCGATATTTTCCAGAAATCCGGAAATTATCGTGACCATCGCTTGTATCCCGATTCTGCGCAAGCGGAATAGGGTTAACGAGACCTTAACGAGACGGCTGTGAACGGTTGCCAGCCCCTTCTGAAACGAGCTTTTTCTCGTTATAATCCAATGCCATACGGCGCTGGCTCGCGAACGCTGCGGCCCAAGGAGGACTAATACATTTACTAGTGTGTTTCGACCCTTTCAGCGGGGTGAGCCGGCAATATTATCCTGCGGACCCGACTCAACACACTCCGCAGCAAGAATCGCACTCACACTTTCGCTAGTCGCGGCATGTCCCGCATCGTGGCCAGTTGTCTCCGAAAGCAATCGAATCGGAGCAATACTGATGCAGGCCCTGGCCCTTGTTGCACGAAATCACGCTGAGATGCCCGACCCCGCCACCGTCGCTGGCTTTCTGCCAGCCGACAGGCCCAGCTTCGCTCGTCCGGCCGGATACGGCTTGGCCTTCGGCGCTTGCCGCACACAGTCCGAGTGAGCGACGAGGACCGAACCCATGGCCCAGCTTCGTTCTCATCCGCGCCTGATCCGCAAACTACAGGAAGCGCTCGGCGACCAGCTCTGCGTCGCCCTCGACGATCCGACAGTCGTCGAGATCATGCTCAACCCGGATGGCAGGTTGTTCATCGAGCGGCTCGGCCACGGCGTGGCGCCCGCCGGCGAGATGAATGCGGCGACTGCCGAGATCGTCATTGGCAGCGTGGCGCATGCGCTCCATTCGGAAGCCGACGACGACCGGCCTATCATCTCGGGCGAGATGCCGATTGGCGGGCATCGCTTCGAAGGATTGCTTCCGCCCGTTGTCGCGTCTCCGACCTTCACCATCCGGCGCCGCGCGTCGCGGTTGATTCCCCTGGATGACTATGTCGCCAGCAAGGTGATGACAGAGGAACAGGTTTGCGTCATCCGCAACGCCGTCGCGTCGCGCCTCAACATCGTTATCTCGGGCGGCACAGGGTCGGGAAAGACGACGCTCGCTAATGCCGTGATTGCCGAGATCGTCGAGACGGCGCCGGACGATCGGCTGCTGATCCTCGAGGACACCGCAGAAATCCAGTGTGCAGCCGAGAATGCAGTGGCGCTGCATACCAGTGACACGATCGACATGGCGCGCCTTCTGAAGAGCACGATGCGGCTTCGTCCGGATCGCATCATCGTCGGCGAGGTCCGCGATGGGGCGGCGCTGACCCTCCTGAAAGCGTGGAATACCGGCCATCCGGGCGGCATAACGACGATCCACTCCAATACGGCCGAGTCGGGACTGCGCCGCCTTGAGCAGCTCACTGCCGAGGCAAGCCAGCAGCCGATGCGCGAGGTGATCGGCGAGGCGGTCGACCTGATCGTCTCGATCGAGCGCGCACCGAAGGGCCGCATCGTTCGCGACATCCTCCACGTGGAGGGCTTCGCCAACGGGCGCTACCAGACCGAATCCTACTCACGAAAGACGGAACGCCATGTCGCCTGAACGGATTTGCGCGCTCACGATCTCGACCTTTGCTCTTGGCCTTCTCGTTGCGGAACCGGCTCTTGCCGCGGGCGGTGGTGGCTTGCCATGGGAGGGTCCACTGCAGCAGATCCAGCAATCGATCACCGGGCCGGTCGCGGGGTTCATCGCGCTCGCCGCCGTTGCGATCGCCGGCGGAATGCTGATCTTCGGCGGCGAGTTGAACGATTTCGCGCGACGACTGATATACGTCGTGCTCGTCGCAGGCATCCTGCTCGGCGCCACCCAGATCGTCGCTCTGTTCGGTGCGAGCGGCGCATCCATCGGCAATGTAGCGCTCGCACCAAAAGTCGAAAGGGCAGGGGAGGGCGCTCGTGTCTGAGCCCGGCTCTGTTCCCGGCTCCGGCCTCGACCGATCGCGCATCCATCGGGCGTTGTCGCGACCGAACCTCCTGATCGGCGCGGATCGCGAGCTGGTCCTGCTGACAGGCCTCGCGGCCATCATCCTGATCTTTGTGGTGCTGACGCCCTATTCGGCGCTGTTCGGCATCGCGGTCTGGATCGTCGTCATTGCTGCGCTACGGATGATGGCCAAGGCCGATCCGATGATGCGCCGTGTCTACGCACGCCACGTCACCTACCGGCGGCACTACCGGCCGACGTCGACGCCCTGGCGCAAGTTCTGAGGGCGACGACATGGCTGCACTGCGCTCTTTCCGCCATTCAGGTCCGTCCTTCTCGGACCTGGTCCCCTACGCCGCACTTGTTGCCAACGGCGTGATCCTGCTCAAGGATGGATCGCTGATGGCGGGCTGGTACTTCGCCGGCCCGGATTCGGAGAGCTCGACGGATGCCGAGCGCAACGAGGTCTCGCGTCAGATCAACACCGTTCTGTCGCGGCTCGGCTCCGGCTGGATGATCCAGGTCGAGGCAGTGCGCGTCGGGACATCCGACTACCCGGCGCACGAACAATGCCATTTTCCCGATCCGGTAACGCTGGCGATCGACGGCGAGCGGCGGGCGCATTTCCAGAAGGAGAGGGGGCATTATGAGAGCCGGCACGCACTGATCCTGACCTGGAGACCCCCGGAAAAGACGCGCTCCGGACTCGCCCGCTATGTCTACTCCGACACGACAAGCCGTGCCGCGCGCTATGCCGACACCGTACTCGACAGTTTCCAGACATCGATCCGCGAGGTCGAGCAGTATCTCGGCAACGTGCTGTCGATCAGGCGAATGGTGACCCAATCGGTCGAGGAGCGCGGCGGCTTCCAGATCGCGCGCTACGACGAGTTATTCCAGTTCATCCGCTTCTGCATCACCGGCGAGAACCATCCGATCCGGTTGCCAGAGATCCCGATGTATCTCGACTGGCTGGCAACGGCGGAGTTCCATCACGGCCTGTCGCCGATGATCGAGAACCACTACCTCGCGGTAGTGGCAATCGACGGCTTCCCGGCCGCAAGCTGGCCCGGCATCCTCAATTCGCTCGACCTGATGCCGCTGACCTATCGCTGGTCGAGCCGCTTCATCTTCCTCGACGATCAGGAAGCCCGCCAGAAGCTCGAACGCACCCGGAAGAAATGGCAGCAGAAGGTCAGGCCCTTCTTCGACCAGCTCTTCCAGACGCAATCACGCTCGGTCGACCAGGATGCGATGATGATGGTGGCCGAGACGGAAGACGCGATTGCGCAGGCGTCCTCGCAACTCGTCGCTTATGGCTACTACACGCCGGTCATAGTCCTGTTCGATGATGATGAAGCCCGCTTGCGCGAGAAAGCTGAGGCCGTGCGCCGGCTGATCCAGGCCGAGGGTTTTGGGGCGCGGATCGAGACGGTCAACGCGACCGAGGCCTTCCTCGGCAGCCTGCCGGGCAACTGGTACGCCAATATCCGCGAGCCGCTGATCAACACGCGCAACCTCGCGGACCTGATCCCGCTCAACTCTGTCTGGTCCGGCGCCGCGGCAGCACCATGTCCGTTCTATCCGCCGGCCTCGCCGCCGCTGATGCTGGTCGCCAGCGGCTCCACTCCCTTCCGGCTGAATCTGCATGTCGACGATGTCGGCCACACGCTGATCTTCGGTCCGACCGGATCGGGCAAATCGACATTGCTTTCGCTGATTGCGGCGCAGTTCCGTCGCTACGCCTCGGCGCAGATCTTCGCCTTCGACAAGGGTCGCTCGATGCTGCCGCTCACGCTGGCCGCCGGCGGCGACCATTACGAGATCGGCGAGACCGAAGGGGAGGGCGGTCCTCGCCTGGCGTTCTGTCCGCTTTCCGATCTCGCGACGGACGGAGACCGGGCATGGGCCTCGGAATGGATCGAGACGCTGGTCGTGCTGCAGGGCGTGCCCATCACGCCCGATCACCGCAATGCGATCTCGCGGCAGGTCGCGCTGATGGCGGATTCCAGCGGCAGGTCGCTGTCGGACTTCGTCTCCGGCGTCCAACTGCGCGAGATCAAGGAGGCGCTGCATCACTACACGGTCGACGGACCCATGGGGCAGCTTCTCGACGCCGAGAACGACGGCCTGTCGCTGGGCTCCTTCCAGACCTTCGAAATCGAGCAGCTGATGAACATGGGAGAGCGGAGCCTCGTTCCGGTCCTGCTCTATTTGTTCCGGCGCATCGAGAAGCGCCTGAGGGGAGCGCCCAGCCTGATCATTCTCGACGAGGCATGGCTGATGCTCGGTCACGCTACTTTCCGCGACAAGATCCGGGAATGGCTGAAGGTGCTGCGGAAGGCCAATTGCGCTGTGGTTCTGGCCACGCAGTCGATCTCGGACGCCGAGCGCTCCGGCATCATCGACGTGCTGAAGGAAAGCTGCCCGACCAAGATCTGCCTGCCGAACGGCGCAGCACGCGAACCGGGCACGCGGGAGTTCTACGAGCGTATCGGCTTCAACGAGCGCCAGATCGAGATCGTCGCGACTGCCCTGCCGAAGCGCGAATACTACGTCGTCTCGCCGGACGGACGCCGCCTGTTCGACATGGCGCTCGGTCCCGTCGCGCTGGCCTTCGCCGGCGCCTCCGGCAAAGAAGACCTGAAGCGTATCCAGGCGCTCAGTGCAGAGCTTGGCTGCGACTGGCCGGTTCGTTGGCTCCAGCAGAGAGGAATAGGCGATGCCGAAACCATCCTTGAACGCGGCTAGGACCGCAGCCACGGCGTTGGTTGTCGCCGGCATATTCAATGTTTCACCCGCGCTGTCGGGCGGCGTAACCGGGCAGGCGACGGAATGGACGCAGCTCCTGAACAATGGCGAGCTGATCACGATGGTCGGCAAGTCGACAGAGCAGATCAACAATCAGGTCACGCAGATTTCGCAGCTCGCTGAGCAGATTCAGAACCAGATCCGCATCTACGAAAACATGCTGCAGAACACGATGCAGTTGCCCAGCCACATTTGGGGTCAGGTCGAGAGCGACCTCAACCGCCTCCGCGACATCGCCGCGCAAGGGCAGGGGATCGCCTTCTCGATGGCCAATGCCGACGACGTACTGAAGCAACGCTTCCAGAGCTTCGCCGATTTCAAGACAGGCCTCGCCAACGGCGAGAGCTTCTCATCAAGCTATCAGAACTGGTCGACAACGAACCGCGATACCATCGCCGGAACACTGAAGGCGGCGGGGCTGACGGCCGATCAGTTCACCTCCGAGGAGTCTACGATGACCTCTCTCCGCTCCATGTCGGAGAGTGCGGACGGCCAGATGAAGGCCTTGCAGGTCGGTCACGAGATCGCTGCCCAGCAGGTCGCGCAGTTCCAGAAGCTGCGCGGGCTCGTCTCGCAGCAGACGACGATGATGGGGACCTGGTTCCAGTCCGAACAAACAGACAAGGACCTCGCCCAGGCGCGGCGAGAAAAATTCTTCAACACGACGCCGCCGAACGTGCGGGGCGGCCAGAGCATGGAGCCACGCTGGTGAGCCGCCCCGTCGTCATGGCGCTGGGCGCCGCCGCGTTGGTCGTCGTCGTCCTGACGATCGCATGGGTCATCGTCGCGCCAGATTCGGAGCCAGCGGCGCCGACGCCGGCCGAAACGGAGAACCGTCGTCAGAAGGCGCATGATTTCCTCGGTGGCGATCCGGATCGCGATGTCCGCGGCGGGCAGGAGATGAAGCCACGTTGGTGAGGACCCACCCATCCCGCGCGCTCGAGTTGACCTTCGTCGCCATCGCGCTCGTTATGTTGGCGAGCGTACCGGCACTCGCCCAGCAAGGCAGCGTGCTGACCACTCTGGAGAACCAGGTGGTGACGGCCGCCAGGGGCTGGGAAACGACCGTCATGAACGCGGCACGCTCGCTGTTCTGGATTCTTGCCGGGATCGAGATCGGCATTGCCGCCGTCTGGCTCGCCATCAACGCCGCCTCGCTGGACTCGTGGTTCGCGGAACTGGTGCGGCGCATCATGTTCATTGGTCTCTTCGCCTTCATCCTTGATCAAGGTCCAGCTTTCGCCAAGGCCGTGGTCGACAGCCTGTTCCAGATCGGAGCAAACGGCGGGTCGGCCTCGCCCGCCAACATCTTCGACGCCGGCCTCCGCGTCGCATCGAAGATGTCCGAGCAGGCTCAGTTCGGGCTGTTCGAAGACAATGCGTTGGCGATCGCCGCGGTGTTCGCGATGATCGTCGTCGTGGTCTGTTTCAGTCTTGTCGCGGCGATCTTCGTTGCCGTTATGGTCGAGATGTATGTCGGGCTCCTCGCCGGCATGATCATGCTCGGTCTCGGCGGATCGTCCTACACCAAGGATTTTGCCATCCGCTATCTGATCTACGCCTTCAGCGTCGGCATGAAGCTGATGGGGCTGGTGATGATCGCGCGCATCGGCTCCGACATTCTGCTCGGGCTGGCTGAGGCGCCGACGGCGACGTCCGACCAGTTCATGACGACGCTGGCCATCGCCGGGATTTCGGTCGTCGTGTTCATCATCGCCATGTACGTGCCGCCCATTATCCAGGGCGTCGTGCAGGGCGCGTCGATCGCCGGCGGCATGGAGGCGCTCCGACATGGCGGGCAGGCCGCGACGATGGCCGCAGGCGGGGCATTTCTCGGAGCGAGCGCGGCGAGATCAGGCGCGGCCACGGCGAGTTCGGCACGCGCCGGCGGCTCCTCGATGGCAGGTGCTGCCCTGCGCGGCATGGCATCGGGCATCGGCAATGCCAGCTGGGCGGCCGGCTCCGCCGCCAAGGAAAAGGCCATCGCTTCGCCCGGCGCCTATGCCGGCTCGTTGCTCGGGCTTGCCAACGCCAAGCTCGACCAGACCCGGCAGAAGGCTCCGCCTCCCCCTCCGCCGCCGCCGCTGCAGGACAAGTGAGCCGGAGAAAGCTGAAGCATGGCCGCGCAGACCCCGCCCGAAAACCCCTATGTCGCTGCACGCCAGGAGTGGAACGACCGCTATGGCTCCTATGTAAAGGCTGCCGCCGCTTGGCGCATCGTCGGCATCGTCGGGATGCTGCTGGCGGTTATCAGCACCTCCTACGCGCTTTATCAAAGTACGCAGGTCAAGCTCGTCCCCTATATCGTCGAGGTCGACAAGCTTGGCACGGCCGCGAGCACCGGCTTCCCGCAGCAGATCGAATATGCGGACCCGCGCGTGGTGCGTGCCACGCTGGGCAGCTTCGTCTCGAACTTCCGGTCGGTGACGCCTGATGCCGTCGTTCAAAAGCAGTATATCGACCGCACCTATGCGCTGCTGCGCACCTCCGACCCGGCAACCGAGAAGATCAACGCCTGGTTCCGCGGCAACTCGCCTTTCGACAAGGCAAGGAACGCCACGGTCGCCATCGAGGTGAACAACGTAGTGCCGCTCTCGAACCAGAGCTACCAGATCGACTGGACCGAATATGAGCGCGACCGGAAGGGTAAGGAGACGGCCGTACGCCGCTTTCGCGGTGTCGCGACAGTTACGTTGACCCCGCCGCAGGATGAAGGCGTAATCCGCCTCAATCCGATCGGTCTGTACATGCGGGACTTCGAATGGACCGCCCAGCTGTGAAAGGCCCGCGCACGCCGATGACCATCACGAAGACAAGAATTTGGGCCGCGCTGATGTCGGTCTCCCTGATCGCGACCGGCACTATCACCGCCACTGCGCCTGCCATGGCTCAGGGGATGAGCGCCAACGAAGAGAAGGGCGCCGGGATTTCCGGGCAATGGCGTGGCTCGCGCGGCCTCGTGACCAAGGGGCCGGACGGCAAGGTCATTTTTCTGTTCGGCGAGGTGCAGCCATCGGTGGTCTGCTCGCCTTTGCAGGTGTGCGACATTGAGCTTCAGGCTGGCGAGGTGGTTCGTGACGTGCTGGTCGGCGACACGGTGCGATGGAAGGTCGAGCCGGCAACGTCGGGGGCGGTTGGCGGGCAGGCGATCCATCTGATTGTCAAGCCCTCAGAGCCGGGGCTCGTGACATCCATGGTCGTCACCACATCGCGGCGGACCTATCACATCCAGCTCAAGTCCCATCAGAGCCAGTACATGGCGCGTGTCGGGTTTGAATATCCCGAGGACGTCTCGACCAAGCTTGCCGACATCAATGCGCGGCTGGAAGCAAGCACGATCCCCGGCGCCGGTGTGCCGGCCGAACAGCTCAATTTCCAGTACAGCGTCAGCGGCCGCGCCGGCTGGCGGCCGACGCGGGTCTACTCGGACGGGCAGAAGACCTACATCCAGTTCCCGCGCTCGCTGTCCGGACAGGATGCCCCGGTTCTGTTCGTCGTCTCCGGCGGCGAGAACCGCATCGTCAATTATCGCATGAAGGGCCACATGATGGTGGTCGACTACCATGTCGACCGCGCCGTCCTCGTCTCCGGCGTCGGCTGGAAACAGGAGAAGATCACGATCCGGCGGGGAGGGTAGGGGATGCAGACCTACAGTTCCCTTTCCCGGCTTGTGGGTATCGCCGCTGTCGCCGCATTGCTTGCCGGCTGTCAGTCCCTCGGTACGGACGGCCTGGTCGCGAGCTCCGCGCCGCAGGAGCTTTCCGGTCCTGCCGCCAGCGCCATCGCCGGCGACATGGTGAGCCGCCTTGCAGAGCAAGTCGGGCCCAGAACCGGCACGATCCTGTTGAAGCCGGACGGTTCGCCGTTCGGGAGCGTGCTCGAGGCCTCGCTCAAGGTCGGAGGCTACGCAGTGGTGAGCGACCAGAAGACCGACAAGGAGAAGCTGATTCCACTCGCCTATGTCATAGACAGTTTCGAGGGGCAGGTCCTGGTGCGCCTCTCGACGAATACGATCGATCTCGGCCGCGCCTATGACGCGACCGCCGCCGGCGCCGTGCCGGTGAGCCCGCTTTCCATCATGCGGCGCGGATAGGGGAGGGGAACATGGTGCAGTCCCTCAAGCTCGGCGGCGCACCCGCGGGTGCGGAGCCGAAGATCCGCAGGGTGAACCGGCTGCCGATCATCATCGCGATCGGCCTCGTCATCACCTTCCTTGCCGTCATTATGTACGGGCTGTCTTCTCGGGGGTTATATTTTAGGGGCGATCCCGGAATCGGAGAGAGTTCCGGCAACCCCGCCTCAACCTATGCCGATCAGCTAAAACGTGGCGTCTCCGACGGCATCATCGGCGAACCGGCCGAGACTCCGGTCTTTCAGCCGACGCCCGTGCAACGCGAGGAAAGCGTCAATCCGTTCACGCCGCAGCCGGCGGCGCGCGAAACTGTCGAGCGACAGGAACCGCAGTTTGAGCCGGAGGCGATCTGGAGGGCACGTCTGGAGCGCGAAGCCGAGGAGCAGTATCTGCGCGAACGCCACCGCCAGCGCATGGCCCGTCTGCAGGCAAACGATGCTGCTTATGATTCACCGGTCGCGGTGAGCACCGGCAAGCTTCAGGGGCAGACAGATGCAGGAAGCGATCCGGGTGCCAAAGGTAGTGCCTCCGGAATGGGCCAGGCCGGCTCGGCCGCCGACCTTTACGCAGCGGCGCTGCAGGCCGGACTGGGTAGGCAGCATCTCGATCCAAACGCCCAGCGTACCAAGGAGGATTTCTTCAACGCCGACATCAAGGAGCTTGGCTATCTCCCGAACCGGGTCGTCCCGCAGCAGTCGCTCTACGAGCTGAAGCGCGGATCGGTGATCCCAGCGACGCTGATCACCGGCATCAACTCCGATCTTCCCGGTCGCATCACCGCGCAGGTCAGCCAGAATGTCTACGACAGCGCCACCGGCCACCGGCTTTTGATCCCGCAGGGTACCAAGCTGTTCGGCCGTTACGACAGCAAAGTCTCGTTCGGCCAGTCCAAGGTGTTGGTGGTCTGGACCGACATCATTTTCCCGAACGGCTCCACCCTTCAGATCGGCGGGATGGCCGGCACCGACGCCAAGGGTTACGGGGGCTTCAAGGACAAGGTCGACAACCACTATTTGAAGACCTTCGGCTCGGCGATTCTGCTCGCCATTATCGGTACGGGCATGGACATGGCGTTGCCGGAGAGCTCGACGCTCGCCACCCAGGACACGGCGTCCGACGCCGCGAGGAGGAATTTCGCGGAGACGTTCGGCCGCGTCGCCGAACGCACGATCAACAAGAATCTCGACGTTCAACCGACACTGGAGATGCGCCCAGGATACAAATTCAACGTCCTCGTCGACCAGGACGTCACCTTCCCCGGCGCTTATCGGAGCTGATGGACGGATCAGAGGTTTTACTGGCAATGCTGCTTAATGAGACGAACGAGCGTTCCGCCATCGTCGTTATACGGACAAGGCGCATCTTATTGGAAATGCCATAGTTTCCGCCTGCGTCAGCTATCTGACCATTTCGGCAAACGAATTTGCCCTCGCCTGACGGACCGGCCGCAAAGGGGTGGATTTCTGCCCGACCGCTTCTGGGCGGCGGAGTTGGGAAAGCGGCCATTCAGGTGGTCGCTGCGCTTCGTCAGCAACGCGCCCTCAAGGTGGTCATTCGCACATCGGCGTCCCTCCACCAAAAGCGGACATAGTCGCCGCCCTTGCGCCGATCTAGGCGGCCAACATGTCTTTTCTGGTGCTGGAACGAGGTTGGGAGGCGTCAAAATCCCAAGTATTGAAGCTTCTTAGGTGTTAGTCGGGACTGCTTTTGCTTTGATAAAACTGATAGCGTTCCAGAAAGTAGGCATACGCCCGGTCGATGACTAGCGGGTCAAAGGAGGCCAGTCCGAGCGGCACTGGATTGCCGGTGGATGCACCGAGCGGAGCGTGAACGATCCCCGCCACCATGACTCCGGGCACCAGCAAGAGCTCTAGTGATTTCGGGAAGTCCCCGACACGGACAACCTGAATTTCATCGAACGTTTTTGCTGTGTACTGTGCAGGCTTATCCCATGCATAGAGGCAGACGGATTTCATATCCGGCTTTTCACCGGGCAAAGTACGCGCGGTCTTCTCCTGTATCAACGTCAGAAGGTCTCGCTGCTGGGTCGTGGCTCCCCACCTGCGGGTCTGCGGCGCGACCGCGTATATGTTGACCGGCGCTTCCGTTACGTTGCGCAGACCGTAGTCGAGCACCGCCTGCACGCGCTCGATGTTGCCCGGCAAAAGTAACGAGCCTACGATAGGAATGGTCTTTCGGTCGGTTCTGGGTTCACCTGCACGGCTGACCGCTTCCCTCCAGTAACGGATTTCGGAAAGACCATTCCGAGTCGTAAACTCTTTCAGAAACTCCGGGGCCATATCGATCAGCGTTTGATACCCGGCGGCAGCGTCGAGGTGAGCGGCTGACGTCTGTTGATCATTCACAAACAGAGCTACGGCGCGCTCGATCTCAGGTCGGTCAGCGATCTCGTGATCCATCCTCCACGGAGACAAGTCGATATCAGCGGCACTGGGATTGGATGCTTGGGCGAACGTCACGAAGCGAAGAGGCATCTGGTATCTTTCGCCCGGCGTAACCACCGGATCGATCGAATAGATGTCACGGCGCTCGGTCTTGCCGCGATCCGCTTGATCTGCGAGTTCCCTGAAGAATTGCTTGAAACGAGCCGGGACGCGCTCCGCTACTCGGCCTGTGCCAGCCGGGTCTTCTGAGGGCAGCTCGGGCAGAAGCCGCTCAAGCTCATCAAGGAAGCGTTTGACCTGGGGAGCTATCGCCATGAGGTCGAAACCGAACGAACGGCGTCGTGCCTCGACGGTGTAGATGGACGGCTGTTCGTCGTCTGCCTTGAAAAGGCCTTCACCTGAAATCGTCAACCAGAGCTTTCCGGCCCTGCGCTCCAGATATCCCGGACCAATGGCCTCCTCCAGAACATACGCCATTTCGGTCTGGCTGTAGCCGAAGAAGGCGGCTGCCTCTTCGTCAGCGATCCCAGGGGCCGCTTTGACGAGGCGCAGCAAGAACTCAAGTGTCGGGCTTACCTGCCCCAATGAGGCCACCTTGTAACTGACCTCGTAAATGCGGCAGGGTAACAGCACATCGAAAATGTCGAGGTCAACGCGGCGATCTTCCTCCGGCGGCACTAGTTCGTGGCCCTTTAGTCGCAACAGCGGCCGACTAAGCTTTCCCATGGGCGCCTCGCTTTTTCATTGAGCTGCTCTGGGATGAGTTTTCCGTTTCTCTGTCTGCCCGAGCTTCCAGCAAATCCTCCGCGGCGATGACCGAAGCAACGCTTTCGTCCGTACGTCGTCCAAAGCCTGCCGATAATTGCCCCATGGGTCTGTTGGCCTTCCATCTATGGCGCGACCCAACGATCACAAGTCTGTCCATCGCGCGGCTCACAGCGACATTGATGCGGTTTGGTGTAACGAGAAAGCCATCCTTTATGGTTTTGACGCCAGATTCGATTCCGCCCAACTCGTTGTTGCGGACAAGCGACAGAATGACGATGGGATTTTCTTTCCCTTGATAGCTGTCGACCGTACCGACCTTCACGTTCTTCTCTAACAGAGAAGCCAACGCGGACTGTCTCAGCTTTCGTTCGATTAGATTGCGCTGCGCAGCGTACATACAGATCACGCCGATGCCGACCGGGTGGTCCTGCTGGGTAAGCAGCCATTCGCGAAACCTGTCATCCGCGTACCACCGGTCAAGCAAATGGACGACCGCATCGGCCTCTGCCGGATTGATCTTGCTCTTGGCTTCTCTCCGCTCGTAGCCCATCGGGCCTAGACCATCGGTCTCAACCCATGTCAGCGGATACTTCAGGTCATCAGGCAATACCTGGGGATCGACAACAGGTCCCGTGCGACCGGCGAGCAGCGTGAGGTCGGGGTAAAATACCTCGGACACGAGCTGACCTATGGGAGAAAGCATCCGGTACTGGGTTTTCAGCCGCGAGCCGGCGGCGAGGCCGTAACCCGTCTTGAACGTGCGCTCGAAATCGCTTCGCTTGATTTCCTTTTTCGCAATTGACGTGCGTTCCGCGACGAGATTGATGACCTCGGGCTTATGTTGCGGCTGTAGCTGCGCATGGTCGCCGACCAAGACGGCCCAGCGCGCAGCCTGTAGCGGGACCAGCAGTTCGCCGGACGTACAGCGGGCGGCTTCGTCGACAATCACCAGGTCAAAAGCGGTGGCCGTTAAGCCCAGCGATGATCGACCGAGTCCCACGCATGTTCCGACAACGATCTGGCGTGTGCCGGCGAGGAACGTATCGAAACTCCGCTCGGCGCGAGACACACTGCCGATAAAATCCCGGCCCAGTCCCGCTATGGATCTCAAACGGTTGATCCTATCCGCACCGACTGCATGTTGCCGCGCCGCGCGTCGTGCTATGGCGGCGGCCGCTTCGTCCATAAAATCGCGCCAATCATCCTCGAAGCCGGATTCTGGCAGCGAAATCTCGATATCGAGCAGCGACAAGTGCTGTTGAAGCGTATCCTTTAGACCGTTGATCCGCTGCACCTGCGCTTCAGCATCGCGGTTCAGCTCGTAGATTTTTTGGACGACGGGCCTTACCGTTGTTTCGAGAACAACGACTTGCGAAATGATGTCGGGCGGAACTCCCAAAGTCTTACCCACCACGGCCATGCGCTCGCCGAATGTGGCGCCGAAGCGATCCTTGTAGGACTGCTCGACGCGGGAGGTGTGATAAGGGCGTAGGGGTGGGGAAACTTGTCCATCATCCATGCCGACGCGGAGCAGACTAGGTAACTCTCCGGTCTTGCGGAATAGAGCCAGGACCGATTCTGCCGCATTGTTTACCGCCTCATGCGACTGACTGGACAGGAGGACGTTCCGAACGAGCCCTTTGGTAATCGCATAGTGGGCAAGAGCGGCAATGAACTTCGTTTTTCCTGTCCCGGGCGGCCCCTGGAGAAGCCCCACCGGCCGGGTATTGATGATTTTTCGAAAGGCTTGCGTTTGGTCGTCATTGAGGCCGTACAGCGCCAATGCCTCGTCGCTCGCTTGCTGCCCCGCCATGTCCGGGGCCGCATCGGAGCGCGTATCAAAGACCGACAACAGGCCGGTGGCGCGACCGTTGCCAGCCAGAATGCGGCCAACGGCGTCGGTCCGCCGCTTGAGGCTGGTGCCCTCGAAGTGACTGAGAAAGCGCAGGCGCTGTCCAGCTTCAACGAGCCGTGAGCCGAAGGACCATCCGCCCTGTGCGTCGATGACAGCAAGGTCTGGCTTCGACCGGTTCAGATCGAGATCACCGATGCGCCGCCAGATTCCTTTCTTATCCTGCTTCTGAACGCCCACGGTATCATTGCGGGAGAAGTCGAACTCACCGCTTTCCAGCTCCATGACGACCTTGTGGCGGCCAATGCCGCGATCGTAGGCGCTATCAAGCTGGGCGACGCCTTCGGTGGTGAGTTCATTCTCAACCTCCATAAGCACACGCCACAGCTCCGGCACGTCGACATCGGTGGTCGGTATATCGCTTTCGGCGATCTCTTCGGCAAGGGCGTCTTCGGCCTCGTCCTCTTGCGGCACGAGATCGGCGCTTTCCGGTGTCTCGGAGGCGGCTGGCGAAGCAGCCCCGGATATTTCTTTTTCGATCCTCGCCTTGACCAAGGGATCATTCAAGATGGGTTCGAGCGCCGATAGGTCCGTGACATCAGACCTCGTGACGTTCAGGGTTTCTCCGATCCTGTGGAATTCCTGTTTGGCCGCAAGGGCAAGAAGCCACTGTTCAAGCTTGCGCCTCGTTGCAACGGTTGCTCGCCCCCCTTGGTCGAGACGAACTTCGAGTTCTTCGAAGGCCCCGCGAATGTGGAGGGCCAGATAGCCACGATGAGGGTGACGACGGACGCGAAGAAAGAGGAAGCCTTCGTCAGAATCGATCGGGCCTGTCTGCTGGCCCGCGAGGGAGACCGAAATTGCTTTGTCGTCGATTGCTTCCTTTTGACCCTTCGACTGAAGCCGTTCGATTGTCTTAGCCAATGATTCTTGTAACGGAAGGAGGGTGGTTAGTGCGGGCGGTTTCTCGCGGCAGTCCCTGATCGCGGAGGCAATGTCGGCCCCGTCCGCGGGATCAAGATCAGACGCGGCCAAGATTTCTTCGGTGATTTTTGTAAGTGCGAACCGGTCGCGCTCCATGCGGTTCCCGCTATCGGGCGCGTAGGCGGAACTTACGACTTCGCCGTCGACACGCGGCGAATAGTCGAGCACATCGATGAGGGTCGGTTGACCTTCCGCACTGACCACTATGTTGGCCGGTTTCAAATCACCGTGCCCGATTCCTTGATCGTGCAGGGCATCCATGATGGAGACGAGGTTGCTACACAAAGATAGGGCTTTGGCGGCGTCGCTAAACTCATGCTCATTGGCGAGAACGGTATCTAGGGCAGCGCCCTCGATCCACGCTTGGACAAGAACAAGACTGTCACCCAGCCAGTACACGCTGCGGACAGGAGCAATCCCTGTCGGTTTGTCGGCCTTCATGTCGGCAGCCCTGCGAAGGAAGGAAAGAAGGCTTCCTCCCTCCTTCTGAACGTCGCCCCAAGCCGACTGTTTCCACTGCTTGACCAGGACCGGGATGTCATCCTCGGCACTGCGCCATGCGTCCATACGGTCGCTTTCAATGATCATCTCCCCTTCAACGGGGAAAGTCGTGAATAACTGGCGTTGTGAGCGGATCGTCGTTCTGAACGATTCGAGCCCCGCGATTATTTCGTCAGGTGTTGGCCTCGACGCTGTTGCACGGTTGAAAGATTCGAGGGCAATGGCCGCGTCCCCGAATCTCTGATCAGGGCTGATTTCCAGAGCCTCCGCGAACCAGTCATGGAGTGCGGCATACTCGTTTGCGCCATCAACTGTGGCCTTCCATTCCGCCGGCTCGCCTGATGGCAGTTGACCGAAAAGCAGTTTGTGCACCGTGACGCCAAGCAGAAAGACGTCCCGGCGCTTCGGACCGCCATCCACTCCCAGCACGTCCTCAGGCACCGTAACTCCAGAAAGAAATTGATAACGGGAAGGCCCGAGGGATTTTCCTTCCGGAATACGCGCCGCCAGCAAATGAGACAGCCTGACCGATGTTGGCAGCTCCAGCCAGATGCTGTGGCCGCCGATATCAAGATGTGACGCATTCTGACGATGCAGCGCCGCAACGGACGATACGATCTGTCGCGCCAGCTCGATCTTCTGACCGGGAAGAGTCGTGGAAGCCTCACTGATGGAAAAGTCATTGAGGCGTCGCATGCGGCGCCTGCGATCGTAAATTTCCCAGTAGTTGACTCCACGGTCGGGATCATCCAGCCGCGGCGTGAGAAGAGTTCGCTCAAGCTCCTGATCCCGGTCGCGGAGCCAGTGGTAAACCTGCTGCTCGCGCCCGGCGATTTCCAGCCGGCCCTCCTCCGTCTGGAAGCGGCCATCGTTGCACTTGGTGAAGTCCCACAATCTCAAGATTCCGAGATTGTTCTTGTTGCCCTCGTCCGTCGCTTCATATTCCCGGTAGATGTCACTGGGATGTGCGTAGCTGAAAATATCCTCGGCAAGATACCTCTGGAATCGACGCCGCCCAGGTTTGAACGGTGAATTGGGACCAACGTTAAAGAACCTGCTTAGCTTATCCTTCCAAAAACCGTCTGTGAGCGGCCTGTGGAGGAATGTGGCGAGAGGGTCGCCGAAGGCCTCGCCTAGCTTGCGCGTATTCGTTGCGAGCTTGATAAAGTCATCAACGGCAAGAACTTTTTCTTTCTCCAGGCCATCGAGATGGGCGTTGGTCGCTAGTCCCGTGAGTACGACAAGACCAACGATGAACGGCACTGGCTCGCGGCGGGTCTCAGTCCTGCTTTTCAGGTGGCTGGCCAGGGGGCCAAGAACCTCGCGCCCGATGTCGCCAATCTTCTGGACCGGGGAAGGGCCGCAGTCCCTGCCATTGTTGTACCAGCGCCCGTCCCTGTTCTCGATCTTGCCGTTCCAGTCCTTGATGTCGACCAGGAATATGCGGTGATCGGAGACGATGATGACGTCGATCTCGCGTGATTTCCCAAGACCCAGCGTCAGATCGAGATTCGTGAAGGCATACCAATTTGACGGCAGCTCCTTTTTGAGCCGCTCAAGGCCTTTTACCTCACGCGAATGAACGCCACGGCCGCAGTTTGTGACCTGCATCTACCCTCGCCCCTGTTTAACAGGCGGGAATATAAACAGGTGTTCTCCATCACGGAACATCTTTCCATCAATGCACTGGAGGTTTGGCAGAATGGCAGCTCATCGCAATTTCTGCCGCCAAAGCGGACAAGCGGCTTCCGGCCCCGGCCCCGCCGTTTGGCGGAACTGAACGAACGGCAGGTTTCGGGCGGCGGCGAAAGCACTCCGAACGGCGACACAGGGGTCGATTCCGTTCATCCGGAGCCTTCGCAAAAATCAGTGGCCCCAATTTTTGGGCGAATTTAGGAGTTTCGCGAAAAGCGCGATCTCTGCACGATAGCAACGCCCGCCAAGGTGACGGCGAAGCCGGTGAGCTGGATTGCTGATAGACCATTCCCAAATCGGCTCGAGAGCAATTTGACGCCTATCGGCGTGGTTCGATCCCGTCTTTGAGTGGTGGAGGAACCGCGTAAGTTGACGGCCAACTCCAAACTCACGCCCGCCGGGCCGCCTTGTCGCCACACGAAAGAAACCGCTTCAAGCTCAAACCCGCCAACAAAATGTAAGGCGGCATGGCGAGCGAATAGTGACCACAGTTTAATTCCAAAATATTTGGCCTAGCACCGGCGTTCTTCAGCCTCTGCATGAACCTCTCCGACAGATCTGGCAACACCACTTTGTCTCTCTTAGCCAACACAACGTGAAGATCGAGATCAGGCCGGGCTAGACGATGTGCGTAGTTCTCCAGGTTAAGCGTCCCCCAGACCCGCCTGAGATCGGTCAGATCAATCCTAGGCTCAAGGCTATCGCGTATCGCGCGTGTCGCGCGACCAGTCCAAACCATATCGGCCAGACTCCCCGCCGTCAGAAATAACGAGGCTTTCGACACCGCCGGATCATGCGCTGCGATCAATCCAGCGACCCAGGAACCCAAGCTCATACCGAGAACCGAAATGTCTCGATAGCCTTCGCGCTTCAACCAACGTATGAGTTTTCGCCCATCCCATACCGCCTGCCTTACGGATTGGATCGTTCGACCAAGGTTGGCGCTAAGCATGTAATCGGCGTGCAGCGATCCGGGTCGGCTACGCTCGAAGTGATAGGGCATCGCGATCTCGACAACCGTGATGCCGCGCTTCGAGAAGAAGCTGGCAATCCGGCGATTTCGGGAGCTTGCATTCCAATGATGAAAAATCACCATCGCCTGATCGAACGACCCGCATTCTGTGATTTTCGCCCAGACGACATTATTGTCTTCGATGTCAGTAGAAACGTCCGACGGAAATTTGAGCCATCCATCTCGCCTTTCAAAACCCTGATCGCTCACACTCGGCTCATCGAAAAAGGTTGGGTCCGCCACGGCCTGGTCCGCAACGACACAAAATTCCTTGATACTTGTTGTCTCCCTCGCACTTGGAAAGGCGCGTTCCGCGTCAAGGACGAAATCCGTTGGTTTCTTCCCTTCCTCTCCGCGAAGGGCCTGGCGTTCGTCCCAACGATCGAGCCAACTATGGAACACTCTGATTGTTTCCTAACTCGCTCGCTCGCCAGCGGCCTAATCCTGGATCGAACAGGCCGTATAGTGCGATTAGCACTGAAATGGCCAGAAGGGTCGAAAAGCCGGCAAACGCGTCGATCAACAAGTAGCTGACAACAAGTAACGCCACGGCCACCGACATCTTCCGCAAAGGCACATGAAATCGACCTCCGACACCCAATCGGATGGAGCCATACAAAAATACAAAACAGGTCGAAATAACGATAAGGAGGCTGCTGTAATGCGTCGGCATACGATAGCGGAACCCGGTGCTTACATCGTCGCGACCTTGGAACATTGAAGACATATCGCCGACCAACCACGTCACAATATTCTCACCACTGGATGCCAGATAAGAGCTCTGGACCTTCATCCATATGGCGACCAGAACCCCCAAAACAGTACACCGAAAAACCCCACGCATCACTGTGAGGCCGGCTTCATTGAGCTCTTGCTGATGATCAACATGCGGCAGCTTCTTCAATCCGTCCCCAATTCTCCAAAGGTCATGAACAATCGCATAGAGCAAAATGAGACCTGCGAAGAAAAGATAAAACACCATGCACATGTATAGGTAAGCGAGACCCGTAAAAACGATTGTTTCGGGGACAGATATGACCTCAGGACGCACAAGAGCTATTTTTCCCCAATCCATGGCATAATTGCCACCGCCCTTCATTAATGGGATCAAGGACACGCCGATCCATTGAAGAAGACCCGCGAACAGCAAGCAAATCAAAAAAACAGACCAATATGTGTAAGAGGAAGCGTCAACGTTGCGCAACCAGGCGTCGTCGCTTTCCACCTGATCGCTCTGCGCTGCGAGCTTTCTGCGCCCCTCACTTTTCCAGAAGACCAGCAACTCTATAACGAAGAAGAAAAACAGCGGTAGGAATACCATAAAGTCTAGTGTCCAATTTGCGGCCCAAAGGAATCCAACCTGCTTAACCAGCCCGTCCGCTCGCTCGAAGGTGACGTTGTGGATCCCCATGATGTACGACAAAAAGCCGAGGGCGGTCATGCCGGCAAACACCGACGCCGGTAAATTCAGGGGAGATCCCTGGCTAAAAAACGCCTCCGATTTCCTCGCCAAGCTAAAACGCCGCCCCGGCCTCTTGGCGTCGGTATCTCGTGTCAGATCTATCGGGGATTCTGTCTCGTCATCGAAGGTTGCAGTCAGTGCCGTATCCGAACTCTCCTGTGCTACGCTGCCTCCGACTATCTTCCATTCTCGTCTCTTTGCCGATAACCGCGACTGCGCCGCACTAAGCTCCATCTGCCATTCGCTGGTTGCCTCCGGATCATCGCATCCAAAGATCCTCGCCAGCCAACGAATGTTGGCAGTGCTAATTCCCTTCTCGTTCTCTTGAAACCAAAGCTGCACCGTTCGCAGATCGACCCCAACCCGGTTGGAATCAATCTGTGAAATCGCTTCTGCAAGAAGCTCGGGCGTCCATGGGCCTGCAGGAAACCCGTCTTTGCCCAACGGCCGACCCGCACCCGCGGCCGCCAATCGTTTGAATAACTGTTTGAAATCACTCCCGTCTCTCGGCGCAGGGAGAAATAACTTTCCGTTCCTAAACAATGACTTATAGGCTCTAATTTCGTTCCGCTTCGCTCGGCTTCGTGTCCTATCGTGCGCTCGTCCTTAAATCAAAGTTTTTATCAAATCGATTTTGACCGGCACGGGTGAGCATCGAATGAAGGGACAACGGGTCTGCGGTTTGCCGATGAACACGGCGTATTGGTTGATAGACGAAGCTCCATCAGCCGCGTGCAACCCAAGGAGCTAAGAGCACCTGATGTCGAAGAATATCGAGCGCGGCAAGCGGACACGCTTCAGAACCGGCGCCCGTGTCGAGCAACCCTTCACCGAGCAGAAGGACCGCATGGGACTGTTCATCCGCACCATGGCCGGTCGCGTCCACGCCAAAGGCAACATCGGCACCGGCATCTCGCCTACAATCTGAAACGTTTTGTCTGGTGGCAGGGGCCGGAGTGTGAGCAGGGACGCCAAAACTGGCGAAGTAATCGTACGGGAAAACAAACGGGCGGAACCGGGGCGGAGACAGTTACACATAGGAGAGGCTATCCATTGAAGACATTCTTCCAGAAGCTGACCGACCTCTCGTCCGTGGCACGAACGAAGCAAATGCTTAAGGAGGGGCTGGCCGAACTGGTGCAGGAGCTTGGTTTCGACTGCTACGCCTATGGGGACTTGCAGCCTTTCAGAACATATGCCGTGTCGAACTATCCGCCGGAATGGCAGGCGCGATACCTCGCCCAGAATTACATCAAGGTTGACCCCCTCGTCTCGATGGCCCAAGCACGGATGCAGGCGTTCACTTGGGCGGCCGAGAGCCCTCATCAGTCAACGGACAAGCTGGTTCGGCGCTTTTATCGCGAAGCGGGAGATTTCGGCATCCGATCGGGTGTCACCATCCCCATCCGCACAGCGTTCGGGCACATATCGATGCTCACGCTCGCATCGCACAAGCCGTCTCTGTCGCTTGAAAATGAGATCGACCAGATCGCCGCGGTCACTGCGGTCTCGCAGCTTCATGCGAAGCTAGAACAGCAGGACGCCGAACCCACGGCCAGCTTTCATGTAGACCTGAAAGCCAAGCAGGCGCTCTGCCTGAAATGGTCGGCGGAAGGAAAGACGATGAAGGATATCGCCGCGATCGAGAACATCTCTTTTGCTACAGTGACGTTCCATCTAAACAATGCACGCAAGGCGCTCGACGTCGGAACGCTGCCCCACGCGACCGCGCTGGCGACCAAACTCAAGCTGATCTAACCGGACGGCGGAGCTCAGTCCCTGGGAACGGACGGAAAATAGCCGAGGACGTCGAGCAGGGTCGACAGCACAGTCTGCTGGGCGTGCATGTCGATCATCGCCGTAATATAAGCGATATGGACCGATCGTGCCGCTTCGGCCGGGGGATCACCAGCCTCTATCGCATGCCATTCGTCTTGCCGTGCTTCTGCAAGGTCACGAAGCCGCCGGTGAGTCTTGATCGCCCGGATTGTGATCCGTTCGAGATCTGACGTTGGAAGGTTCTCAGTCAGGCCGACGACCGGCCTCAGGACGAGTTTATGCTCTGGCTGCACATAGCCTTTTTCATCATCTGGCAT
>NZ_CP114192.1:0-107222 GCF_025628925.2 Aminobacter sp. NyZ550 | reverse complement strand
ACTCCGCCTTCGCTTTGCGAACGCGCCTGACAAGCACTTGCAGCAGGTCGTCCAGGTTATCGAGGACAGAACGGAATTCTTCTGTTGTCGCCTGCTGCCTCTCTTTGCCCAGGCGTTTTTGCATTTCCTTGTTCACCATCATCAGCGCACAGATGTAGTTGTTCCTGCCGGTGAGCTTCAAGGATTTGTATTTGTAGACCATCTCATTGCCGGTCTGTTTAAGCTCAACATGATTCAGCAACACGTTTGCGAGGCGTTTAGCCTGCTCCTGCATGCGCTTCCTGGCCTCTTCCCACTCACGCTGTGGCTGGACCATGAAAGGTGCCGTGGCCGACCTCTTTCGCATTGGAGACTGCTGCGCGAGCCGAACCATTTCCTCAGCCTTGCTGTCGTCGAGGCCGAGGAGCTTCAAACGTTCCCGTAGGTCCGCGACGATCTGCGTGTCCTCGACCGACGTGAAATCTTCTTCCCACAAGGAATCGACGACCTCACCGTGGACGACGACCTGGTCGCCCGCACGAAGCCGCGCGCTACCGTCGAGCACCCCTTGCGGTACCTCCGGTTCGTCGCCGCCAATGACCTTGTCCCAGAACGCCTGGTCGTCGTTCTCGAACTCCTTGAATTCCTTCAGGCGTGCGTCGAGGTTCATGCCCAGATGGGTGACGATATGGCCGACATTGTCTGGATGACCCGGATCGTTCTGCACAACGACCCGCATTATGCGCCCGACAAACTGGATGTAGGGCGCCAATGACCGGAACGGGCGGAAGATCGCTGCAACGCTCAATTTGGGATGGTCGAACCCCTCGCCAAGCATCTGCACCTGGATGATACAATCGAGTGAGCCGTTGCGCAGTGCCGCAAGAATGGCCGCCTGCTCATCCTCCGTCTGCTTGCTATGGATAACGTCGGCGTTGAAGCCGCGCTCCTGATACAGCGAACGGATTTCCCGCGCATGATTGATGGAGCACGCGACTGCGATGAGCTGGTGCTGCGTCCCGCTTTGTCTAAGCTCATCGAGCTTCTGCAAACTGCTATCGACGATGTGCTTGTTGCACAGCCTAGCAAGCGCCACGCCGCGGCTGAACCATTCTTCCTCCTTGAGCTTCAGCACCTCGTCCAAGGTGTACGTTCGCCCGCCGGCGTCGGAAAATCCGAGCTCAATGGTCGACGGAGCGACGTAACTTGCCTTGAGGCGCTTGATATAGCCTTTCAGGGTGGCGTTGCGGAATGGATACCGGAACACCAATTCGCCATCGAGTTCCTGGCGATCGCCCCGGAATGGGGTCGCCGTAAGCAGGATGACCTTGGCGTTTGGAAAACGCTCGATGACTTTCTGCCAGCTAGCGGCCGCGCTGTGGTGCGCCTCATCAACTATGATCATGTCGAAAAAGTCATCGGGAAACTGGGTCAGCCACTTATCGACGTTGGTCGCGAGCTGATGGACGTTCGTGATGACGATATGGGACTTTGTTGCTATCGAGATGTTGCCGCTATCCAGCGTACATGCCAACGGACCAGACAACATCTGGTCAGCGCTGAGCACACCCGCTTTCCGCCAGAAGCATTTCTGCCGGTTTGTGATGTCCATCGCTTCGTAAAGCCCGTCCTTGATGGTGAGGTTGGGCGCGATAACAATGACCCTGCCCTCGGAGAGTCCAAACGGCAGGAGAGAAGCCAGGCCGGTCTTGCCGCATCCGACCGGAACCTGGAGGATCGCCTTATTCTTTCCCGCCCGGAAGAATTCATAAGTGCGCAGATAGCCTTCGCGCTGTGGGTCGCGGAGGTGGTCGTTCCCGTCGATGACGAATTCAGCGTCCAGGAAGAACGACTGCAGGGGGCGGGCGGTGCGTACCCACTGGTCGAGCCCGCTCTTTTCGAAGATCCATTTCTTGCCGATCTTCCGCGCCGGGATGCGGTTCTCGCGCGCCATCGCATACAGCGCGGTCTTGCCCATTCCTAAGTAGATCGCGGTCTCTTCAAGAGAGAGCCAACCGTCAGTATCCGTCATACATCCTCACAATCTGATATCTAGCGATAGCAAACGACAGATAGAATTGCAAAGGAAATCGGCGGTGGTAGTTGTCGCCCGCATTTGAAGGCGCCACAGTGGGTTTTAGCCTGGGCAGGAGCGCCACTTGTGCCCAACGCCTGGTTTCGAGCCCCCGGATGAGTGGCATTGGATCATGGGTCACGTTGCTGGCCGTTCGACAAAGGTCAGC
Organism: Aminobacter sp. NyZ550; assembly: GCF_025628925.2. NCBI lineage: Bacteria > Pseudomonadati > Pseudomonadota > Alphaproteobacteria > Hyphomicrobiales > Phyllobacteriaceae > Aminobacter > Aminobacter sp. NyZ550. The sequence continues at coordinate 105,000 of NZ_CP114192.1, read as the reverse complement.
AACTGTCCGAATGCCGAAATCCGAGTCCTTGCCGGGACCCAGCCACGTCGGTTTTTGTCGTGATGCTTGAATGATGATCCCCCTTCGTCAGCGAGAATAGTTGCGTGAACAGCCGCCCGTCATGCGGCCAAGGCACAGAGTCCCGTGCCGTCCCTGTTTTCCACCCCGCCCAAGGCGGGGCGAAGCGAAGCGGAGCAGGCGAGGGGGCTGAACGCGCTTCCCACATTGCGCCGAAGAGAAGCCCCCGAGCTTGTGGTAAACGGGGGCGGGACGGCTGCCGTTTCAGGATCCAGCTGCTCCCGTCTTCGGTTGGAAATTGCTCTTGCCGACGAGCGCCGCCATTTCCGGACGGCGGAAGTAGATGGCGCGACCGCAACGTAGCGGCGGATTACCGCCGGTGAGGATGATCTGCTCATCGGCGCGCATCTGGGTGACTTCATGCGGCAGGATCAGCGGGCGTTGCGAGAGCTGTTGGGAGCGGGTGCGGGACGAACCCATGTCGCGCGAGGTGCGGCTGACGTGGTTCACCTCTACCGTGGTCATCCCGCAGCGCTCGGAAATGTACTTCGCCGTTTCCGGATCATTGATCGCCGAGAACGACACCCAGGAAGCGGACTCGAACCATTTGCTGGTCGCGTCGCGCCCACCAAAGGCCTCCCGCATCTGCCCGAGCGACTGGAACAGCATCAGGAGTGTGATGCCATATTTGCGGCCGGCGTCGCGGGCGGTTTCGACGATGCGCATGTAGCCGAGGCGGGCGGCCTCATCGAGCAGGAACAGGGCGCGCTCTTCGAGATCGCCATTGCGATTGTAGATCGCCTTGAGGAACGCTCCGATGACGACGCGAGCCATACCGGGGTGATTTTCCAAGGTAGACAGATCGACATTGATGAACACCGTCGTGCGCCCATTGGCGATGTCGTCCGTCCTGAAAGTGTTGCCCGACACGATGGCCGCGTAGCTGTCGTAGGAGAGCCAGTGCGTCTCCTTGGCGGCGGTCGCATAGACGCCGGAGAAGGTTTGCGGCGTCATGTTGATGAAGGGGGCGATGACCTCTTTGACGAACCGGGAGGTCGAGCTTTGATAAAGATCGGCGAGCTTTTCCTTGAGCGTTTCTTCCGGCTCGGCCAGTCGCGCGCGGACGATGCGCAGCGATCGTTCGCGCTTGGTATCGTCCGGATCGGACAGCATCACGTCGGCGATGACGCCGGTGATGAGCTGTTCGGCCGAGACGCGGAAGAAATCGTCGGCGCCGGAGGTGACGCGTGGTTTTTCCGACATCAGCCACGCCGCCACGGAGGCAATGTCTTCCTCCGGCGCATTGCCGAAGCGGCCGATCCAGTCGAGCACGTTGAACCCGATGTCGGGTCGTTTCGGATCGAGAATGAGCACGTCCTGACCATGCGCTTCGCGATGGGCGGCGACCATCGGCGCAATCTCGGTCGAGGGATCGAGGATGATCATCGAGCCCTTGAACTTGAGCGCCGTCGGCACGACCACGGAGGTGGTCTTGTAACCGCCGGAACCAGCAAAGACGATGCCGTGCGTCGAGCCAAATCCGCAGTCGAAGCAGACGAGCGGTGATTTTCCGCCCTTGCCCCACGTCTCCTTGCGGCGCGGATCGAAGTTGACGCCGGCGACGGAATCCTCGTCGACGCGATAGCGCTCACCGATGACGATGCCACCGCTTTCGGGAAAGAGTCCTGCGATTGTGGCGCTGTCCATCCAATGGCTATCGCCATGGATGGCGCGACGGCCGGAGAGCCGTTTCGGACCCGTCGCGCCAAAGACGGCATTGCCGCGCAGCGCAACCCGCAATCCGAACATGCCGGCGACGAAGGCCGTCGCCGCGCCGCCGATAGTGTAAAGGTCAAGTAAGGAAAACAGCGTTCCTTGCGGCACCTGGCTGGCGAAATCGGACAGGCGTAGCGTCTCCGAAATGGCGGCGAACGCGGCGGCGGCAACCCCGCCGATCAGGACGCCGAGGCCGGCCGACTGAATGGCAAGTGAGCCCTTGGCGGCAAAGAGGAAAATGACGCCGATCGCGGCCGCGGCGGCGTAGGGGACGACAAGGCCGCCGCGCCCGAGGGTCTGGTAGCTTTCCGGCGAAGTGCCGAAAGCGGCGAGCCAGGACTCAATCCCCTGGAGCCCCAGAACGGCTCCCAACATCATCATCGCCGGTGCGGTCAGCAGCATCAGTTTCTTCGCTGTCATTATCGAATATCGCCTTTCCGATTGCGGCCAATCGAGCGCGCTCGGTTGCGTCGCTGAGCCGCGCAGCCGCATCGATGAGGGCGCCGAGAATGACGGCGCGATCCGCACTGCGAAGTCCCGCCTTCACGACGAGACCGCCGAGCTGGATCTTCTCGCGCGCATCCTTCTTCCGGGCTTCCGTTTGTGACGCCCGGTAGCGGCGCTCATGCATCAGGAGCGCCCGTTTGAGAGCGAGCAGCCGGCCCGGAGGTCTTCTGTTTCGTCCCCGCTTGAAATCGCTTTGCCATCTCTTCGAAGCCTGTGACCAGCTCTGTGTCGGATGCGTTCACTTCGCCTAATCCGGCCTTCAGCGCGAGCCGGCCGATGCGTTCGGCCTCCTTGGTTTCGGCAAGCTTCAGCTGCTCCTGTAGGCGTTCGATTTCCTCGCGGATACGGGAAGAGGGTCGTCTCATCGGCGGGGTTCTCCGGTTTCGTAGATGGTCATTGCGATGCGGAGAATCGCATTTGACGTGCGCGCAGCGCACCCTGCGAAAAACCACAGGTAGGCGAAGCCTATGCATTGCGGGAAGAATCCCGCCGTTCGGAAGAACGGTCCAAGGGCGCAGTAATACGTTGCTAGCAACGTTCCCGCGTCCGGCCCTGGATGGGCCGCGCTCGACCGAACAGCATTCGCGTTCGGATCGAGAGAGCACCTGCCCTGTGGCGATCACGCACTTCACACCCCAATTGATCAGCCGCGGCGAAGGCCGCAGTGCTGTTGCGGCGGCTGCGTATCGCCATTGCGCCCGCATGGAGAACGAGCGCGAGGGCAGGGTGGCAGACTTCTCGCGCAAGCCCGGAATGGTCCATGAAGAGTTTGTGTTGCCGGGCGATGCGCCGGACTGGGCAAGGGCGCTTATTGCCGATCGCTCGGTTGCCGGCGCGTCCGAAGCCTTCTGGAATAAGGTGGAGGCGTTCGAGACCCGCAAGGACGCTCAGCTCGCCAAGGAGTTCATACTGGCGCTGCCGCGCGAGCTGACCGCCGAGCAGAATATCGCAATGATGTGCGAGTTCGTCGCGGAACATGTGAGCACGCGAGGGCTGGTTGCGGACTGGGTTTACCATGACGCGCCGGGCAATCCGCATGTGCATCTGATGACGACATTGCGCCCGCTGACGGAAGACGGTTTCGGCGGCAAGAAGGTGCTTGTCATCGCAGAGGACGGACGGCCGGTCAGGTCGAAATCCGGCCAGATCGTTTACAAGCTCTGGGCCGGTGACAAGGCGGACTTCCTCGCTATGCGCGAGGCCTGGTACGCCGCGCAGAACAAGCATCTGGAATTGAACGGCCATGACATTCGCGTCGATGGCCGCTCCTATGCCGAGCGTGGCATCGACCTTGAACCGACTTCGCATATCGGTGTTGCCAGCAAAAACATTCAGCGGCAAGCGGAGGCTGAAGGGCGCGCGGCCAGGCTTGAACGGCTCGCATTGCACGAGGAAACGCGGCGCGAGAATGCGCGCCGGATAGAGCGCCGGCCGGAGATCGTGCTGGAGGCGATCGCGCGCGAGAAGAGCGTCTTCGACGAGCGCGATGTCGCCAAATATCTGCACCGCTATGTCGATGATCCCGGCCAGTTCGCCAACTTGCTGGCGCGCGTCATGGGAAGTCCGGAGGCCGTGAGGATTGAAGTCGAGGGCGTCGATCCCGAGACCGGCGAGCGATTGCCGGAGCGTTTTGCGACGCGCGACATGATCCGCATTGAGGCCGAGATGGGGAACCAGGCCGAGCATCTTGCGACGAACGGCCGGTTCGGCGTCTCAATCAGCGCGCGCGCCGAAGTCGTTGCCGGCCATGCGCAGATTTCCGACGAGCAGAGCTTCGGCCTGGAACGCATCACTGGTAACGAGCGCCTCGCCATCATCGTCGGCCGCGCCGGCGCCGGCAAGACGACGATGATGAAGGCCGCGCGCGAAGCATGGGAGGCTTCCGGCTATCGTGTTGTCGGCGGTGCGCTCGCGGGCAAGGCCGCCGAGGGGCTGGAGAAGGAGGCGGGCATTGCGTCGCGAACGCTCGCGTCCTGGCAGCTCCAATGGGAGGGGGGCCGCCTTCACCTGGACAACAGATGCGTGTTCGTCATGGACGAGGCGGGCATGGTGTCGTCGCGCCAGATGGCCGACTTCGTTTCTGCTGTTGCCCATGCAGGCGCCAAGCTCGTTCTTGTCGGCGATGCCGACCAATTACAGCCGATCGAGGCGGGCGCTGCGTTCCGCTCGCTTGCCGATCGCGTCGGTTATGCCGAGCTCGGCACGATCTACCGCCAGCGTGAGCAGTGGATGCGCGATGCCTCGATGGATCTTGCCCGAGGCAAGATCGGGGCGGCGATCTCCGCCTATAAGGGGAAGGGACGCCTGGTCGGAATGGAGTTGAAGGACCAGGCGGTCAGCGCGCTCATTCGCGACTGGATTGCCGACTACGACCCGAACCGGTCGAGCCTGATCCTTGCGCATCTTCGCCACGATGTGCGGACACTGAACGAGCTGGCGCGTGGCGCGCTCCTCGAGCGCGGATTGATCGAAGACGGCCATGCCTTCCGCACGGAAGACGGCATGCGGAACTTCGCGGTCGGCGACCAGATCGTGTTCCTGAAGAACGAGGGTTCGCTTGGCGTCAAGAACGGCATGATCGGCCGCATTGTCGAGGCCGAGACGGGCCGTATCGTGACCGAGATCGGAGACGACAGACGGCGCGTCGAGATCGACCAGCGGTTCTATCGCAATGTGGATCATGGCTATGCGACCACCATCCATAAGTCCCAAGGCGCCACCATCGATCGGGTGAAGGTGCTGGCGACCCTCTCGCTCGACAGGCATCTGACCTATGTGGCGATGACCCGGCACCGGCATGACGCAAAACTCTATTTCGGACGACGCTCGTTCGAGAAGGCGGGCGGGCTCATTCAGAACCTGTCGAAGCGCGGGGCCAAGGACACGACGCTCGATTTCACCGGATCGAAGCTCTACGAGCAGGCGCTTTCCTACGCCAACAGCCGCGGCCTCCACGGCGCGCGCGTGGCGAAAGCCCTTGTCGAAAACCAGCTCCGTTGGATCAGGGAGCAGCGCGATCGGCTCGAGACGGCCGCCGCCAGGCTCGCAAGCTTCATCGGGCGGTTCGGCCGTGCCGCCGATCGTCAGGCAGCGGCTGCCGCGACTGCCTCTCCCGTTTCCCAGCCCTGGGTTCGCGGCCTCGCGACCTGGGCGCAATCCATCCCGCAGCTCGTGGAGGCCAAATTGCAATCAGACGCCACACTCACCCATGCCTGGACCCAGCTTCGAGACCGCGTCACTCAAGTCTATGAGAAGCCCGATGGCGCGATCGATGCGATGAACCTTTCCACAATCATGAGCGCCAATGTAGCGGAAAGGCAGGCAGCGCAAAGCCGCATCGTCGACCAGCTCGGTCGCGATCCGGAAGCCTTCGGCGCGATGCGCGGCAAGACCGGCATGTTTGCCTCATCGGACGCGAAGGCCGAGCGGCAGCGGGCCTTGAACAACGTTCCGGCACTCAAGGACAATATTGCCCGATATGTGCGGCTGCGCGCCGAGATCGGAGATCTTCGCACCGTCGAATTGTCACGCGAGCGCGATCGCAGCCGGGTCGACATTCCTGCATTGTCCGGATCGGCGCAGGGCGTGCTTGACCGCATCCGCGATGCGATCGATCGCAACGACCTTTCGGCCGCGCTCGGTTTTGCCCTTGCTGACAAAATGGCGAAAGCAGAGATCGACCAGCTCAACAAGGCGCTCGACCAGCGGTTTGGGGAACGGGCATTCCTTGGCTCGAAAGAGGCCAAAGGGCCGGCCTATGATGCAGCCGCGGCACAAGTCGCCGAGGGCGACCGCTCGAAACTGGTGGCAGCCTGGCCGAGCTTCAGTGCCGCCCAGCGCGTTGCGGCCTATGAGCGGGCGCAGAAGGAGACGCGGGCTCAGAGCCAGGTCCGCGATCAGGGCATGAGCCGATGACGAGACATTGCAGGGCGCTTGCGATCATCGGCGCCGGCGCCGTGCTTCTCGGTTCGATGGCGGCAGCCTTTGCATGGGGCGGCTATCGCGTGAACTTCACGCCCTCCTATCCGCTTGGCCTTTGGCAGATAGAAACGCTGGACCGCCCGGTTGCGGTCGGCGACAGAGTGTTCATCTGCCCGCCTTCCGGTCCTGCCGTCGATCTCGCCCGCGAGCGCTTTTATCTGCCCAGAGGTCGTTGCCCGGCCGGAACAGCGCCGCTCATCAAGACCGTGGTCGCATTGGCCGGACAGTCCATCCGCGTCGAGGGCCAGGTCATCATAGATGATGTGCCCTTGGCAGCTTCGACCGTTCACGCACAGGACACCGAGGGGCGGCCGATGAAGCCCTGGATGGGCGGCATCGTGCCCAAGGGCGAAGTGTTTCTTCATTCCGATTTCGGTGGTTCCTATGATTCAAGATATTTTGGGCCGCTTCCTGCCGACGGCATCCTCGGCCTCGCACGGGAAATCCTCACCTTCACGCCGTAGCCTTCTGCAGGCCATTCTATTCGCCGCCGGCGGCGCTGCCACCGGAGCGATAGGGTGGAGTGGGCATCCGCTCACCTTCGCCCTCGGCATAGCCTTCCCTGCGCTTTGGGCCCTCGCTCCGTCGCGCACGGTCGCGGCCCTGGTCGCGCTGGCGCATTTTCTCGGCGCATCGCGCGGCCTGCCGGAGGGCGCTTCGATCTTTTTCGGGGCGCAGCTCACCATCGGCCTTGGCCTCTGGCTTGCCGCCTCGCTCATGTTCGTTGCCGTCCACACTGCACTCTGGACGTCGCGTGGCGGCTGGCGCCAGCCACTTCGCTACGCGATAGCGGCCGTCCTTATGAGCGTGCCGCCGTTCGGGACCGTCGGTTGGGCACATCCGATCACCGCAGCTGGAATTCTCTTCCCGGGCTGGGCCTGGTTCGGCCTTGCCGCAACCGCCGCCCTGTTGATCACGATGACGACCCGCCTATGGCCGATTGCGGCCGGCGTTGCAGCCCTCGCCTTCGCCTGGTCCGCCTTTAATTGGACGCTTCCGGCCGAGCCGGAAGGCTGGCGGGGCATCGACACCAGGTTCAGGTTCGAAGCTTCGGGCCAGTATGCCGACTACCGTCAGCAGGTCTCGACGATACAGCTGGTCGAGGCCGCCGCCAGCGACGGCGCGCGTGTCGTGATCCTGCCGGAAAGCGCCATGGGCTTGTGGAGCGCCACCACAGAGCGGCTTTGGACCCGCGAGCTTTCCAGCCTCGACATCCTGGTCAATGGCGGTGCGGCGATCGTCGATCCCGTCGGCTACGACAATGTGATGATCGGGGTTTCGGGGAAGGGCGCGGATATCCTTTACCGCGAGCGCATGCCGGTCCCGGTCTCCATGTGGCAACCCTGGACGACCGGCGGGGCGCACGCGCGGTTGTTCGCCAATCCGGTCTTCGAGTTCGCCGGGCTGAGGGTTGCGCCGCTGATCTGCTACGAACAGCTCATCATCTGGCCCGTCATCCAGTCGATGCTTTTCGCGCCGGACGCGCTTGTCGCAACCGGCAACGCCTGGTGGACCGGCGACACCAATATCGTCGCCATCCAGCGGTCGAGCGCGCAGGCGTGGGCTTCGCTGTTCGGCCTGCCGCTGGTGATGGCGTTCAACGAATAGGATAGGGAACCATGATCGATGCCGAACTGATCCAGCAATGTGCCGATCCCAGCCTCAAGGTCGAGATCGTGCAAAAATTCATCGAGGAGGCCGGCGGTGCCGACCATCTGACCGTCACCGTTAGGGCAGGGGAGCGCATCATCCTTGTACCGAAACCATCGACCGAGTACGAGGCGATGCAACTCATCCAGCAGAATTTGGGTCAGTCGATTGTCAGGGTAGGAGTGACTCAGTACCCGGCCGGCCTCGGCATTCAGGACATCTCCGAGCTCAGCCCGGACCTACTCGATTCCTGCAAGAACATTGGCATGGGCACCGCGCTCTTTGCCAAGGTCTATCGCATCGTCGCCAAATGGTATGGAGCACCCGCCCAGGAGGTCCTTGAGGAGGCGATATTCGCCTACAAGACCGGGTGGTTCGACGGAAAGCAGGTGTTCTATGAGTCCGACCCCGGCGAAACCGAGCTTGCCGAGCCGCAGCCAGCGGAGCAGGGCGCTCGGGTTGCGGCAGAGAGCACCGGCCCATCGGAGCCGCCTTTTTCGGAGGAAGATCCGAACAAGGCCGGTATCCGCATCGATCTCTCCGGAATTAGCAGCAACAATAAAGAGCAATGAGTATCCACGTCGTCGTCACCATCATGCTTTGCGTACTGTCGTGCGAACCGGCCGAAATCCGTGTCTGGGACGGGGACTCCCTGCGGCTCGGGATGACGCAGGAGTCCGAGGCGATCCGCATCTTCAACATCGATGCGCCGGAGATTGAGGGGCAGTGTGCCTATGAAAGCGATCTGGCGCAGCGTTCAAAACATCGACTGGCGGAGTTGTTGCAGGGTCAGCGCGTCGAGGTCCTGCGCCAAGGCACGGACCGCTATGGCCGCACGCTTGCGAGCGTGAGCGTCAACGGCAGGGACGTCGGCGACATTCTCGTCAGTGAAGGCCTCGCCAGAATCTGGAGCGGCCGGCGCGAGCCGTGGTGTTTAGGCGATGCTGGCGGGTAGCCAGCCGAGCTCTCGCGGATTTCGCAGTCAGTCAAGATGCGCCGCTAATGTAGGACCATCCGTAGATGACCGCATTTAGGTGAGTCAGCGCCGATAGATATCCAAATCCGGAAATGTTGGACTGCCAGGGGTCCAGAACTCCACGCTATCGGCGTGCATCTCGTAGAATTCGCGGTCTACGGTGATACGCACCGCATGCGGTAAAAATCCATCGACGAGGCGGTAATCCTTCTCGTCGAGATGAACAGCTTCTGTCCCGAGCGGCAGCAATATCGGCCTGTCCAAAACGGCACGGAGATTGGAAAGCGTTATGGCCGGATCAAGACGGACCGGCACCTCGAGGTCTTCATCCGCGAACTCATCGAGGTTGAGGGCAGAATCGTCCCCTGCAGATATCGCATTTTCGAGCGCCTGAAGAGCATCATTGCGCTTGGCGTCAGGGGCGTTCGAGGTGGACAAGACCGATTCTTCGATGAGCCGTGGCAAGCGCGTGAGGATTGGTTGAAGCCCGCCTACAACCTTTTCGAAGATCGAAATGCGACTGCGCAGCGCGCGATAGACGTCGGCCTCGACCGTATCTTCGTAGTGCAGGTTGATGATCCGAATATCAGAAAACCGCTGACCGAGGCGATCAATGCGCCCGATCCGCTGTTCAACGCGCATCGGATTCCAAGGCATATCGTAATTCACCAAAGCACCACAGAACTGGAAATTCAGACCTTCGGCAGCTGCGTCGGTGCACACCAGGACTTCGGAACGGCCTTCCTTGAAGCGCCGTTTGACATCGTCGCGCGTGATCAACCTCCAAGTGCCATCGGTGTTGCGCACTTCACCGCCGCGACCGGAAAAGCACATCACCGAGTTTCCGGCGCCGACAAGCAGGTCCCGAAGATAATCCATCGTGTCCGTGAACTGGGTGAACACCATCACCTGCGGATAGCCGCTGCCCTTGAGCTCGGCCAGAACCTTCGAAAGCTCGATGGCCTTAGTGTCGGTCGGCAGCAGTGTGATATCAGCCACGATAGTTTCGATGGTCGCGATCTCTTCGAACGCGAGGGCGCGTCGCTCGTCCTCTGACACAGTTTCGATATCTATTTCTTCGCCGGCCTCGACTTGGTCGGCGACGTCCTCATCGATCCTGGCTTCATCGGCTGCGGTGAGAAACCCTCCTACACCACCTTTTCGCTTCTCCATCGTCTGCCGAAGGGCATGGAAACTTGACGCAAGGCGCCGGCGATAGATCGTCATCACGAATCCCACGGCGTTGCGGGCATCAGGCGCCGCGGCATTGTATGTCTCGGAAATGTAGGTTTCGACCTGCTGGTAGAGGTCGCCTTCCTCTACCGACAGCGGAATGAAGCGGTCTTCGACTTGCCGCGTTGCGATGGCAGCCGACATCTTGCCGGCCTTGAAGTATTTGCGCAGCAATTCGCGTGTGTGGCGCGAAACGAGCGCGCCGACCGGTGTCGATCGCTTGATGATCGCAATCGCCGTGCGGCGTTCTTCCGGCGAAAGCTGCCGGCGCGGTATCGAAACCAGATCGCGCAGCGCTTGGAGGACTTTCCGGGTCTTCAGTCCGCTCAGCCGGGTCTGCCGTTCCGCATCCGCCCGCGAGACTTCTCCAAAATGGGCCTCGTTCGCCCGGAAGAGCGCCGAAAGCCAATCGAGGCTTTCGTTGGTTACAGGTTCCTTCGCGACTTCTGAGAAGAAGCGGACGAAGGCATCCGGTGTCCATTCAGGCGGCAGGCCTAACAGGTCGAGCAAATCCCAGAGTTCCGTGGCGTGGACCTGCAAGGGTGTTGCGGTAAGGAGGATTAGCCCGTCCGTTCGACGCCGCAACGACCGCATCAATTGGAGAAGCCGGTTCGGGCCTTTGGCTTGCGGCGTTCCAGCGCCCTTCGTTCGGGCGTGATGCGCTTCATCAAGGACAACGAGATCCCACGGATCGGCCGCTTCCAGAATTTCGCGTTGTCGATCCTGGCGCCTCGCGAGATGGCTCGACATGATCACGAATGGCTCACGATGCCACGCCTCGCGAGACACCGGCTTTTCGAAATCATGATCCCGCGCCGGCGACCGATACCACGTCAATTTCTGGCCATCGTAGATCGGCCAATTCAGGTTGAACTTTTCGCGTAGTTCGATCTGCCATTGCTTGCAGACGTTCTTGGGCGCGAGGACCAGCGCGCGCTTGATCCTGCCCGCCAACCAAGCTTGGCGAAGCAGCAGCCCGGCCTGAACCGTCTTCCCGAGACCAACTTCATCGGCAATCAGAAGCTTCGGCGGCCAGTTGTCATAGAGGCGATGATAGGCGCGGATTTGATGCGGCCAAGGCACGACCGCGGAAGTCGCTTCGCCCACGCGATCGCCGCCGATGGCTTGAACGGCAGCGTTGGCGATCTTTTCCCAAACGGCCTGGCGTTCTTCATCGATCGAAACACTTGGCCCCGGCCCAATAGTGATTGGCTCATCATCATGGGCCGGTCCTTGAGTCGGTCTGGGTGCCGATGGTCCCGTCGATTGGTCGTCGTGTTCAGCGAGGCGCTTAGGCAATTTTTCGGGGTCGGGCAGGAAGGTCAGCAGTTGCTCGCGCAGCGCCGTTGGCACATCAAGCGTGATCGCCCGGCGGGCGCGGTCAGCCCAGAGCTTCGCGAAGCTTGCTTCTTCTTCGTCAACGCGCGGGCCGTCATTCCACGACGTGAAGGCGTTGAAGCTTTCCCAGTTCCGCGTCCAACCGAATTCGGTTTCGTTGATGCTACCGTTGAAGGCCATCCGATCGCCGGTCTTGTCCTCGATGATGCCGGTCTTTTCGTGAAAGATGCTGTCGTCGCGGATCGGCCGGCGGTCGAGGTCGCAGGGCACGGCAAGCTTCACATCGAGAAAGCTGTTGGCCACCATCCAGGCGACAAGTTCGAGGGCATCGATCGTCCGCGGATCGGCCGTCAAGATCGGCATCTTGATTAGCGTCCGTTCAACGGCGTCGCGGAGAGATTCGCCGCGCTCGATGGCCGCAACCTCTTCTTCGCCGAGAGTGCAGCCGACGATCAGGCGCATCCGCCCATTATTGACGATTAGCCCTTCGACGCCCCGGGCAGCAAGCGCCAAGGCGCGTGCCGAGAAATAGCCTGTAAGGCGATCGTATCGAGTGGCCGAGCGCAACGCAGGCACATAGAATAGCCGGACGAGGTCACCATCGTCCGGTGTATATTTGAGGCGCCATGCGGTGTCGCGCAGAAGCGTCAAGCAGCCTCCTCTGTGAAGAGCGATAGCTGTTGGGGCTCATCAACCTTGTCGGAGAAGGCGAGACGACGCAGCTTCTCAAGGGCGTCGAAATCATCGGCCGCCGATTTTGCATCGCCGGTGGCAACATCGAAGCCGACAAAGTTACGCGAGGGTGGCAGAACTTCCAGCACGGCTTCGAGAGCGGCCAGAAATTGGGAATCGCCATCGATCCCCGCATCCTTGAGAAGATCGAAAGCCGCTTCTAGGGTTCGCGTCCTGCCACGATGGGCGGCATGGTGGATCGCGTCGATCATGGCGCGCGATCCGTCGGCGGGGCCGAGTGCATTTTTGGCAGCGCGCGTGGCGCTATCCCAGAGCTTGATATCCGAGCCCTTCTTTTCGCAGACCTTGCCAATCAGTTGGCCATCGAGATCGGCGCCCACTGCACGGGCGAGCCGCAGGCCTTCATCGTAGCTAAACACCGGCGCCTTAAACGCGTCCCAGGCCAGCACAAACCACGAGGTGGTCGCATCGAGATCGCCACGTCCCTTGGTATGGGTGAGCTGGTTCAACCGCCACGTCTTGACCTCGCGACGTGCGGCATCGAGCGCGTCTTCCGGCGTCACCGCGTAGGGATCGAACTCTTCCTCGAATAGTTCGGCCTGCTTGCGGCGTCTCTTCGCCAGCGGTTCGGGTCGCGGTGTCCCGCGCTTCAGCGGCCAATGGCGCGAGAATTCTTCCAGCGCGGGCCCGAAGGACGCGAGATAGAGATCGACGCCGGTAATCCCGGCCTTCTGGAATTCTTCAACCCGGGTGCGGACGGCCTTGGCCACCAGCGGCTCGACATCTTCCCAATAGGTCGTCTCGTCGCCCTGATCTGCCGGGCGCGGGCGGCAGACGAGGAAGATTGTGGAGTTGGCGGCGGCCTTGTCCTTGATATGGAGAGAGCCTTCGGCCTCGGTATTCACCGGCCAGGAGGCGGTGATAATGAAGCCCGCTTCGATCAATCCCTTCGTCAACGCATCCCACGCACTTGTGTCCTTGTGCGTGAACATCACGGTCATGATGCCGTTCGGTTTCAGCACTCGCCGGCTTTCCGCGAAGATCGCGGCCATCTTTTCCTGATAGTCGCGGTTCGCGAGCGCGTCGGCGCCCTTCTGGCCTTTGAAATGGGCCTTGTTGGCGACTGCTTCGGATTGCTTGTCGGTAAGGCGTCTTGTGAAAAGCTCGGGCGCAACTAGCCCCGCGGTGCGCTTCAGCCACACATAGAAGAAGTCGGACAGCTCCGCATACATAACGTTCGCGCCATAGGGTGGGTCCATCACGACAGCATCGACTGAGCCGTCGGCAATGTGATCAAGAGAAGAGCCGGACTTTGACGAGATTACAACTTCGGCCGGCGCTACCTTTTCTCCTCCAAAGAGTGGTCCATCTTTGGACCCTGTAGGTGTCGATAGCTCTACAAGCTCCTTGATACATTTCGCGGTCTGTTCGATAGCCCAATCATAACCAACACTATCCGTGGTAATGACCATTTCGGCATACGACCATTTGAACGCAAAATCATGGCGATCAAAGGTGTTGACCATGATTTCGCGATTGCCGTGCCACCGTGTCATTCGAGAGTTGTAGTCGCGGAGTTTATCGAGGCTGAAGCTGAGATAGATGTAGGCGGCCCGGCGAACATCAGTCAGACGACCGGCGAGTCTGTCTTCCTCAACCATGTCACGAAAAATCTCGGATGCCAGTCCATGACCAAGAAGCTGGCGTGGCGAGAACATATCCCGCCAAAGCGGCATACCATACTGACGTGGTCGATCGTCATTTGTGTCCGAAGGGAATGCTTCGCTTGGGATGACATCAAGCGCCTCCCATTCTGGAAGCTTCCTATCTATTTGGGCGGCAATATCCGCCTCGATGCTGTCTTCCGTGCGAGGAGCTCGATAACCCCTTTCCCATCTCGGCTTGCCAAGCTTCCCAGACTTGAGCCTAGTTTCGATGCGCCGCTTGAATACGACGGTGAACAGTTGATCGCCCATTCCTTCGGCTTGTGCCTGGCGCTTGACCTCGTCGCCATCGATAACGCGGGCGCAATCTGGAAAGGGACAAGTGGCGTCGCCATCGGAAACGGTTCCAGCCGAATGCTCTGAAATGTTAGTCACGATCTCGAATGAGCAGAAGCGACCAGTGGTCCCTGGTCCAATGCCCAAATGGGGCTTCAATCGAACCCCAAGGCCGGCCCCATTCAAGCGCCAGTTCGGAGAGAGCGGTATCGTTCCCGCGCAGTACGGGCAGGAGATCGTGCGTGCCCAAATATAATTGGTCGCAACGCAGTTCTTCTCCGGCTCAGGCGGGTATGCCGAACGAAGGAGGACCTCGCGTCGCGCGACGAATTTCTTTGAGATTTCATCAAACTCGTCCAGAAGTTTCACGCCGAAACGCTGCGGAGTTTCTACTGTCGCCTTCAGAATCGTAGCTGCTACTGGGTTGAGATCGTTGGCATACGACTTAAAGCCCATCCGACTGCTCTCGAACGGAATACTTCCGCCGCCCGCCGTCGGATCGAGGACAGATATGTTGCTTCCAATCTGCCTTCGGATTGCAGCCATTTCCGATGGAGAAGGTGAATATGAGAAAGCGCGCTTGTAAGTGTAGGCCTCGCCTTCAAATCGTTCGCCAATCCGCTTTGCCCGGTCGATCCGTCGGCGCGACGCCATTGGATCACCGTGAATGCCCAGAACATGGAGAAAGGCATCGTGGTCGGCATTGGCTGGCAACAACGAAGCCAACACGGCAGCCCGGGACGCAACCAAAGGGCGCCTCGCCCACCAGACGTGCAAGCGGTTGGGAGCAGGGAACGGCGTCATTGGCGTGCGTTCCCGAAGACTCTCAATGCCTATTTCAGCGATCGGCAACCAACGTTCAATCAGCCGCACATCCGACATACGCTCATCTTCCATCATTTCGCTGGGTCAGTGAGCAGGATGCGGAGCGCAGTCAGCACGCGGCGCGGATTCTTGCGGTGAACCGACATGCCGAGCCAATAGCCAGCTTCTTCCTTGCCCATTACCTCGATGCCCTCGGCGACGAGGCGCATGTTGTCGCGGTTACGCATTGGGGCGAGCGTCCGGAACAGCAGCGCGAGGCGCAGCGCGGTTTCTTCCGACAAAGCCGATCCCATGCCCTCGATCGGCAGGAGATCAAGGCGGATGCCGCTTTCCTTCAGGCGCTTGAGTACCCGGTGTTCAGCCAGTTCGAGATTACGTCCGCGAAGGCCCGCAAGGCGGATCGGAGCGGTGATCTGTGGAGTCACAATCGATGGCAGTTGCCAGACTTCAACCTCGGTATCGCCAGGGCCATGGCGACGGGCGCGCAGTTCGTAAACGGGCTGGGTTTTCGACACCATTATGAATTCGTCCTTGCGGCGCGGCACATTCATGACTTCACCTCCGCCGTTGCTTCGACATACGCAGCCGCGCTCGCAAAGCGCGTCAGCTTTTCGATGAATTTGTCCGCGGCATCCCCATCCAGCGCGAGCCCGTTTTCGAAATCAAACGAAATACTGGTTTGCAGATCGGTCTCCTTCGCCGCCCTGAACTGAGGTTCGAGGTAGTCCTTCATCGTCGACGCATCTTGCGCCACGCCGCTGAATTCGAACTGCATCTCGCTGTCTTGCGTTGTGATGAAGCTGCCCGTGAGCTTCACCGACCGTTTTGTTCCAGCGACGGTGTTTGCGATCGGGATCAGCTTGAAGGCGTCACCATATTCGAACAGGCGGATCACCACGCGATCTACCTTTTCGAGCTTCGCGGTCTTGGCTTGTTCGATCACCTTCCGTAGTGCTTCCTTCAAGACGCCCTCGGCGGTGAACACTTTGGCATTTGCGACGGCAGCTCCATCCGGGCCACCTTGTGGTCGTTCGCCGAAGCCGACCGCCGAGCCTTCGCCCGGTGCTCCGCCGATCGGCGGGAGCGGCTCGCCCGAAATCGAAGCGCCAGTTCCGGCCGATGCGGGTTGGGCCGCCGACGCGGGCGCCGGCCGAGGCCACACGCCCTTGGTCTTGGCGAAGTCCATCGTGAAGATCGTCGTTTCTTCATCGATGTTGATCGACGGCATCGGATCGCCTTGCCCGGCCAGGAGATCGCCGCGCTTGTAGACATAGACGCCTTCCTCGATGCCCTTTCGGACCGCCTTGCGGAACACGTCATCCGACAGGAGGATCGAGAGTGAGGGGTCGCGGCGGAATTCGTCGCGAAGATCGCGCGTCGTCATCTGCCCTTTCTTCAAGGGTGTGCGGTCGCGGATGTAGGAGGGGGAATCGGGCGAGTCGGAAGCGTCTCGAACCTTGTTCTGACTTTGCAACTGGCGAACGACCTGAAGCTGGCCTGATCCTGGGCGCTCGGAGGCATTCTGAATATCGATGACCGAATGCGCTAGCTGCACCGAGCCCGTGCCGCTCAGCGCATTGCGCGAGGGGTAGAGGATGTGGCGATAGCACTGCTGGATCGCTATAGCCGCCTCTGTCTCGGACTTCTTCTCGAGTTCGAAGACCTTAGCTTGCTGGTGCTCGGCAAGTTCCTTGACGCGCTCGGGCCGCTTAAGCTCCTGAAGGGCCAGGCGGCGCACGATCGCGCGCTTCATCTCGTTCACTTTGGTTTCGTCCGCGACGACAAAAACCAGATTGTTCCGCAGGGACCGCAGGCCGTTGCCGTCGGCGCCCTTGCGCTCAAACATGCGTCCCACGATCTCGGGCATCTCGCGAAGATCGGCGCCGATTTCCAGCGCGTCGTGAGAAAGCAGCACAAGCCGCGGCTTGCCGTCCGATACGTCGTCCGGGACATCCCATGGCCCGCCGGGGAAAGGCACGAGGTCGAAGGATTGGCCGCCGAAGATCGCCTTTGCCCTGTCCACAAGCTGGGTGCGCGCCTCACCGGGATCGATGTTCTTCTCCTCCCGACCGATGACCTGCGTTAGGTTGGCTTCGGCGTTGAAGCGCAGCGGTGCGTTCGGCCGATCATCGAGATAGGCGGATTCCGCGCGAAATTTCGTCCTCGCATCGTCGATGAAGGAAAGGTCCGCTGCAGGGCTGAGGATCGAATAGCGCAAGTGGTCGGCTGCGACGCCCTTAAGGTCGTTGTTGAACGCGAGGGTGTGGATGAAGATTGTGCGGGCGACGTAGGTGCCATAAGGCAGCAGGCCCTTGAAGTTTTTCGCGTCCAGCTCTTGGGCCAAAGCCAGTTTCTCGGGCGGCCCAGCAATGTCATTGAGAATCGCCGGCACAAAGGCGCCTTGCTGCAGCCGCGTCGTGAATTCCCGGCGAATGACATCCGATCCCAGATCGACGTGATGCAGGTGGATCGCGGACGCATCGGAAGGACGGCTTGCCCAGACGGTCGCAACGGTCTTTGCCAGAATGCGCAGCATTCCACGCACGCGTTGAAAGCCGCCGAGCGTGGCCGTTTTCCCGGTGAGCGTATCCAGAACGTCCGGGTGAAAGGGATAGGTCTGCGCGAATTCTGCGCTGGTGGTCGAGCGCCTGGCTTCTTCCGATAAAATGTCGCGATGGATGCTCCAAAGTTCGCGATAACCGTTGATCACTTCCGTCGCGCGGGAATCGTCAATCGACGCAAACAAGCGGCGTCGGATGACCTTTGCGGTTTCATCATCCCGTGTCGGATTGAGGTTGGTCGCCTTCCGGCCGGAGACGCTTTCGAGTTCCGACATGGCGCTGGCGAGGAATTCGTTCTCGTCGGCGAAGGCGTCCACGCCCTTGCCGTCGGATCGAACCGCAAGGGTATACACGATTGCCGCGTGCGGGGTGCTCTCGATCGCGGTCAGCAGCGCCTTGAGGAAGGCGGTCAGTTGATCGCGCCCACCCATGCCTTGAACTCGCCGAAGGTACTCGCCCAGCTCATCGAGAACGACGAGCACTGGATCGGAACCGAATAGTTCCTTTATGGTGTCGGCACCCGGAGCAATTCGCTGCTCGTCTGATCGGCGCACGATCTCGTATCCAGCCTTCCCAGCCAGCTGGTAGGCGATCTCGCCCCAAGGCGTGTGGGCGCGGATTCCCTCGCCCATCGGCCGACCGTTCGCCGGATCGGCATTCTCGCCATCGAAGGCTGCAACGCGGACGGCCTGGGTTGGCACGAGGGTTGGATCGAGGAATTCCGCGGTATTCGAGACACCCTGCATCCCTGCTGCTGCGTGTACAAGGGCAATCAGGCCGTGCGTCTTACCGCCGCCGAACGAGGTATCGAGGCGGAAAACAGCTGACACGCTTTCCCCGCGGCCAGACAGTCGGCCACAGACGTTGACAAGAAGCTCTTTCAGCCCCTCGGTGGGATAAGTGTTCGTGAAGAACGTTGGAGCGTCGGTGTAGTCGCGCGAGGCGCGACCGGTCAGGACATTCGCGAGATTGGCCGCATAGTCGCTGTCAGCAATTGTTCCCTTTTCCACGTCCTCGCGAGGCCTGCAAAGCTCAAATACATTTGGAATTGTCATGCCTACCCCAACCCCGATTTGACCGCCGGCTTAGACCGATCGGTCACCCTCCGCGAAGCTCGTTCTTCTTGAGCCAAGTCTCGATCGCTTCATTTGCGATCGCCGATGCCGTCGATTCGCGATCAACAGCAGCTTTTTTCAGATCCTTGATCACGTCGCTGTCCAGATGAAGCAGCATTTGTCGCTTCTCTTTGATGATGGGCTTGCTAGTACGTGCCTTTATGCGACCCGTCATCCCGTTCACCGCGCTATGATAGGAACCTATCACCTCAGTCTAGAGTGACGGCCTATCTAAAACAATTGTCGAATTGCTCGGGACAGCCTTGCCAATCCGTTTTCACGCTGTGTTCCACCGAAATTCCCAGCAGCATGCCTGGTGATGATCAGGCGCCGTGTCGAGGATGGCCGTTCACCGCGCAACTTACCGACACAAAGAATCCTCTCAATTGGGGCTTCTGTGCCGGGCGAGCCGTCATAAGTGTGGGCTGTTTGCCGTCGATCAGTAGGGCATGGTCGCCGGAGCGGAAGCGCAGCGCGCCGTTCAGGTTGGCAAGGCCGATGAATAGCGGCCGAAAACCGTGGCCGCGTTCCGCCTGGTGTTCGTACCGCGAGATGCCGTCGGTGAGCGTCAAGCGCAGCGCTTCGCCGTGATCATTGAGCCTAGCATAGGCCGCGTTGCTGCGCAGGCTATTCAGAACTCCGATGCCGCGATCGGATGATATGAACTCAAATTTTCCCTTTGAGGCGCGGAACGCGACGATGCCGCTCTGCGGCTCTTGCGCATGCTCGTAGATGTTGCTGTGAAGCTCGCCCATGGCGGCAGTGAGCTGGGCGGCAATGGCCTTGGGAAATCCTTCCGCCGTTGCAGCTTGCTGGGCGGCTAGACCGAAGGTCGTCCATGCGTTGATGTCGTGCGGCGTGGCGGTGCTTAGGAAGCCCGCGCGCCGCGTTTGCGGGCAGACCCACTCTCGCGTGCCGTGCCTGATGGCGTCCAGCATCGGACCAAAAAGATTTGTGGTCAGCCAGAGGGCAACGTGCGGTGCGGGAAGTAAGCCGTCGTCGGCAAGGTTCGAGAGTTCGAAGAGCGGGCCGATCTCGGACGCGGTGAGCGCGGGAATGGCGGCCTCGTTCAAGCGGCCCCGCGCGGCCGCGAAGGCCAGCCCGTCGAGCATCCTGAAATCCAATATCGCGGGCTCGGTTTCCGTCATCCGGCCATCGGCGCCGATTCAGCCGAACGTGAGGAGGCGATCAGATCGCCAATCCACGCGTCGGTCGCCTGCCAGTTCGCTTCAAGCAGATGGTCGACATGGGCCCCCTGTGCTGTCGGCGCGCCTCGCCAGCCAAGGGCAGCGTTGCCCTTGGGATAGGCCTGCTGGCGCATCATCGTCTTCATGAACACTGACGTGTCGAGAACGGTGATCCCCGAAAATGCGCGGGCAATCACCGGCAGGACGTCGGTGCCTCCGCGTACGATGATGTGCAGCGGGCGGCCGACGGCCCGGGCCAATCCTGCCAGCCAAGCCGCGTGCTGCTCGCGCCGCCCGGACCAGCCGGTGCCCGTGGTGAACTCATAGGCGATATGGGTGACCTCAGGCCGGGCGGCGAGGAAGGCGATCCAGTGGGCAAAGTCTGCTTCAGTGCGCCCGTTGACATGGAGCGCGGCCGGCAGGCCCTCGCGCAAGAACTCTTCATGGACGATCGCGATGCGCTTCATCGCGTGCAAGTCGTCCCACCGCGGCCGGTCGATGAACAGGCTGTAGTTCGGCGTCGTCACCATGCCGACGCCGGCGGCGATGAGGGCTTGGATGATCGGCCGGCGGCCGGCTTCGCCGAGCCCCCACCAGCGCTCGAGCGGGCGGTCGATGTCAGTACCGGTCAGCATCACCGACGCCTGATGGCCAATGCCGAATGCCTCGCCGAGCGCGTCGCGGCTCACAAAGCGCGGTAGGCCGGTACGCCGGTCGAACATACGGTAAAGCGGAAGCGCTACGGTCGCGGCAGTGGGCGGCATGCTGCGCGCGGTGGGGTGATAGATGACTGGGACAAGGCGGGGCAGGCCAACCGCATTGAGCAAAGGGGCGCGTGGCACGCTATAGAGGTTGAAGCCGCCGATTTCACGGTAGCGATCGGCGAAGTCAGGATGGTTGCGGCAGACGCGGTCGCAACCTTCCGGATTGCCGCAGCAGAACTGCAGGCAGTCCATGAAGGGCGTGTTCAGCCGCAGCCCGCCGCAAATCTCCTTCTCCGGGCAGGTGGCGCAGCCGAGGGCTGCGCTCGCCACTTCGGGATCGTGCCAGAGGCGGCGCTCGCGACGCGGATTGCGCCGATGGCGGGGTGCCTGCGGCTTGACTTTAGCGGGATCGGAACGGGTCAGCATAGTGAGATCTCCGCGACCCCTGCGATGGGATGAACATCCAGCACCGTGCCCTTGGCTATGCCGCAGGAGGCGGCCACGGCCAGTACGAGTTCCGGCGCGGGATTGGTGAAGCGCGCGACATCGCTCATGCCTCGTCGGGCGATCAGCGTCCCGTTCTTGTTTTCGACGGTAAGCTGGTCCCCGGTGCTGAGCCTGGCGTTGCCGATGATGTCGGCTTCCGCCGTCCTTGCGGCGCTATCGGGGACGCGTGTGAACAGGTCGGCCGTCGCGAGCTTTACCCGTGCGCGGTCCCACGCCTTCTTGAAGCTCGGCGCCGCCTTTTCGATGAATTCAGCCCCCATGGTCTCTACACTCCTTCAAACAGCGGCCGATAGCGCTTGGCGCGGCCCTGGCTCGTTTCGATGACGAGGCCAAGAGATGCGAGGGAAGCCAGCCGGTTATTCCAAGCCGTCGTGTGTTTTACCCCCTCGCTCTTGCCGTACTCGCGCATCAATGCGCCGGCGTCAGTCTCGCCGTGCTCGTGAACAAGGTCGAAAGTGAGCCTTTGCTTCGGATCAAGTTCACCGAGCGGGGCGGCCATTGTTACTGCGTCCGCCTCATCCAGCGCGCACAACATCAATACATCTCCGCGGGGCATCAGCAACTCCAGCAGCTCTTCACGCACTGTATCATTGGCATTGGCGACCACCGGATAGAATTTCGAGCGTCGCCCCCTGACAATATCGCGGAAGGCAAGAACGCTCTCGCGCAGAAAGCTAGCCGTCGCGACCTCGATGCCGGTGAAATCGAGAAAGACCGGCTCCGGGTTTGCTGGTTCGGCGGCCGACGTATTCAAAAGCTCGTTCAGCGCCGACCTGCCGTTCAGCGCCCCGGCGAGGACGTCGCTGCCACCAATGGCCAGCATGTCGATCTTCATAGAATCACGTTCCTCACGTTGTTCACGTGAGATAGATAGTGAGTGCTGCATTCGGAGTCAATGGTCCGGTGGAATGCTGCCTACCCGCGTGTTTTTGGGGGCAAGGTGTGAGCAGAAATTGCTATGGTCGCATCACTCGAGGATCGTCCGCCGCGACGACGAAGGCAATTTCAGGCGGCGACAGAGAAACCAAGTCAGGAACGGTTATTCGGCGAAGCAATCGCGGTGGACGTCGAGATTTATGACCGGAACGGGCGGCGAAAGGTTCATAGGTCGACGCCTAAAGGCACTTTGACAACTTGCTGCGTCGCTATTTTAGGCCCTTTATATCGACCGTTGCGACCGCCCGTCCATTTCGGCCAACCACTTTTACCTCGATCTCGCGATGCTCCGGTTCTTCGGCGATTTCTGACACGATCTGGCGTGCCATGGCGATCGCTCGAGCGTCGTCATCGTGGGGCTCACCTTTTCGGTCGGGATATTCCACGTCGTCGCTAAAGATGTGGAAATAGTAGCGGGGCATTCATCCTCCTTCGCGGCACGCGGGGTCATCGAGCCATGCGCTCGCGTCGTTGAAATATTCGCTCGCGATGACGGTGCGCAGAAATTTTAACCGGTCACGGTAGCGGCCCGCCTTCGCGGGCCCAAGCACGCTCTCCATGGATGTTAGAGCATCGGGATGTTGAAAGGACTTTCCTCCCGTGTCAGTCAACAGCGGGGTTGAACTTGAGAAACACGCGGTCATCCCATGACGAGATGTTCCAGCGATACGCTCCACCGAAGAGCCCGGGCGTTTCGTCGGCATTGGTCTCAATGACCGTGCCGGACACGGTCACATTCAGCGTTCCGTTGGGCACAATGGCGATCTGATCGAGCTCGGCGCGGGCCCGGTCCGGGATCTCCGGGGTACTGACTTCAATGGTTGCGTCGTCCATGCGCCGAATGCTCAAGAAATTGTCGGCTTGCGACTTCGCCCGCGTGTTGGGGACGCCGATTGCGGACCCGTTTGCATCCAACTCACCGGTGAGATTGACGATGAGATCGAAGCGCCCTTCCCCGGCGTAGGTGAAGCTCTCAAAGCCGGGCATTCGAGCCGCCTTGCGCTCTTCCGCCCGCATCCGGTCCTCTTCCTGTTCTGTGAGCACGTGGCCGTCGGCAAGCGCCTTAACGACACGGGGATCAGCGAGGCGGGTTTCGACACGCATGTCGTACTCGTACCCCTCGAGCACGATGGTGGCGTCGATGGTTTCCAGCACGAGGCAACCGGTCAGAAACACTCCAACCGCGATAGCCGCGGCGGCATTGCGGGCGAGCGAAAACAGCTTCGCCATCAGCGATAGGCTCCCGGGAAAATGATGTCCTGCTCCACAATTATGTTGAACCCATAGCCCGGGCGGATGGTGAGGGTCGGCTGGACATTGAGATTCCGGGAAATGGTTTGATCCGCTACCCGCCCGAAGCTTTCCGCGAAATTCCTTCGTGCCGCATCCGAGGCGGTGTCCTGCGTCGCAAGGGTCGAGCTTTCCGGCACGGCCATGTCGATGCCCGTCCCGATCAATGCGATGAGGATCGCCGAGCCAAAGGTCTGCAGGTATTTGTTGTCGACCTGGTCGCGGAAGCCGCCATAGCCTTGCGCGTCGACGCCGGCCATGCCACCGATCTGCAGTGTCGATCCATTCGGGAAAATGAGATCGGTCCAGATCACCAGCACGCGACTTTGCCCGAACGAGACATTGGAGTCGTACCGGCCGAAGAGCTTGGCCCCTTGTGGCACCAACAGCCGGTGGCCGGTCGCACTGTCATAGACGTTCTGGCTGACCTGGGCGGTGATACGGCCGGGAAGGTCGGAGTTGATGCCGGTCACGAGCGTTGCCGGGATCACCGAGCCGCGTTTGAGCTCAAAGGGCGACTGCTGCGGTACGACGCGGTTCGGCAGGTAGCCGAGATCGGCAATGTTCTGATTGAAGAAGTCTGCCTTTCCGGCCTGATTGTTCGGATCGGCCTGTTGCCCGGCGCCGCCAGCGCGCAGCGCAGCCGCATAGAGATCGGCCATGCCGGCGCGATCGCCAAGCGCCCCCTGCCCCGTTGTCGATTGTGGCGTTCCCGTTTGTGCGGCTTGCCCTACGTTACCGATATCGATCGCGATTGGGCTGTCATAGGCGGCATCGTCGGCCTGGAGCCGGGCCATACGCTGCTGATGCAGCAAGCGAAACATCTGCTCGTCCTGTTCCCTTTGCAGCCGCTCTCGCCAGTCGGCTTCACTTTCGACCGGCGTCGCCTGTTGCTGTTGCGGTGTTGTCGGCTGGCGCTGGAAAGGATTGGTGGATTGCGGCTCGTCTTCCGCCAGTTCGACCGGCTGCACCACCTGGATCTGCTGCGCGGGGCGCGGCTCCTCGATCACGCCATCCGAAACGCCGCGCTTGAGCTGGTCGGCGAAATCGGTCGCCGGCGCGCCGGTCGAGGTATCGAGCGGGCCCCCACTCCGGTTGAGGCCGCGGATCGAGAGGCCCCAAATGATAACGCCGAAGAAAAGGACGACCAGGCCGATGAAGAGAAAGACCGGCAGCTTGTTCAAGCGCCGGATTTTGGGCTTCTCGTCGCCGCCTTCGGCGCCGGGAGAGAGATCGAGCGAACTCATGGCTCCCCCCTCAGGTCGTACGCTGCATGACAGACAGCGGGCTTGTCGGTGTCGCGCCGGTCGCCGACATCGCATAGGAGCGGGTCAGCTCCACCGAAGGCGTCGAAATCCGGGTCATGACGGCGCCCTCGAACGTGTCGATGACATAGGCGAGCGGGATCATCGTGTCGCCGGAGGCCTCCTGGTTCGAAGCAACGGCATAGCCCCAGCCGCGCAGCGACTCTTCGAGCGCGAGGCCGAATGCGGAATCGTCGGGCTTGATGACGATCGTCCCGGTGCCCGGGCCAACATGCTCGGCGAGCTTGGAGACCATGTCGCCGGCGACGGCCGCAGCCGCGGCCGGCGATAGATCGGCGGCATCGGCACTGACGGTCGGCGTGAAGTATCCTCCCCCCGTGGTGGTGCATCCGGTTGTTGCGCCGGTGAGAAGAACGAGTGCCAGAACACGGGAAAGTCGGTGGATGGCGCGCATGATCAGCCCCTCCTCGAAATGGTGATCTTCTGCTGGCGGGAGCCGACGCCGGAAAGCAGCACGGCGCGATCGAACACATAGTCCACGATCATCATCGTGCCGTTGAGCCGGTAATTGACGATACGGTTTTCGCCGCCCGAGACGACGAACAGCACCGGCGCATCGCCGCTCATCATCTGGCCGGGGAACTGAATGTAGGTCTTGGCGCCATCGGTGTAGACGCGGGTCGGGCGCCAGCGGGCCTGTCCGCTGATAGTGAAATTGAAGCTCAGGTTTTCGGCCGGGACGCCGGCGCCGGGAATGATGCTCGCCTCGACGCGCGCGTTGAGGGCATCGAACTTGGCCTGCACGTCCTCGGGATATTCGAAGGCAACGCGGGCCATGTAGTCGCGATGATGCGACCTGAGCCGGATGTGGTAGGTGCGCCGCGATGTCGTCACCACCATGGACGTCTCGAGCCCGGGTTCCGAAGGCTTGACGATCAGGTGGATTTTCTGGCCTTCGGCCGAGCCGGAGGTTGCCGGCTCGACCTTCCAGCGAACCGTGTCGCCCACCAGCACGTCACGCACGGCTTCTCCGGCCTGCAGCTCGATTTCGCAGAGCTGGAGGGGCGAGCAAACGACGGACGGCTGCGTTTGGCCGTAGAGGTAAATGACCTTGCCGTCCGGCCCCCGCGTCATCACCGCGGCCGTGCCCTGCCACTGAGTGGAAAGTCCGGTTCCCCGCGCTTCGTTGCCGCTGAGGCCCTGCTGATCGGCCGCAACGGCGACATTGAGGGCGAACGTGCCCAGCAACAGGGTTGCCGCACACACGCCCGCGTGCATTTTCTTGAGGTTCAACATTACTCTTACTCCGCGAGCGTTTCTCAAAGCTGGGCTGTCCAATCGAAATCCTCGAGGTAGAGGCCGATCGGGTTCAGACGAATGACCGCCTCGTCCTGGGGCGGCGAAAGAGTCACGGTGGCGATGCCGCGAAAGCGGCGGGTGCGTAGTTCCTTGCCCGCGCGGTCGCGCTCGATCTCGCTCCAGTCGACCTGGTAGCTCTGGTTCGAGAGGGCGACGACGTTGTTGACCTCGATCGAGACCGTCATGGTGCGGGCGCGATCGAAAGGCGAATTGTTGCGGAACCAGTTGTTGACCTTCTCGGTCGCCGGGTCCTGCTGCTTCAGCATCGCGTAGGTGCGGTCGATATATCCCTTCTGCACGGTCGCATCCGGGGTGATCGACCGGAAGTTCGACACCCAGGCGCCGAGCATCGAGCGCACAACGCGCTCGTCGGCATATTCGATCTGCGCGGGGAAGCCGGCCAGGACAGCCGCGCCGAGCTTGTCGACCTCGACCACATAGGGAACGAGCTTGACTTGTGTCGACTGATAGAGGGCATAGCCGAACCCGATCACCGCCATGCTCATCGAAAGCAGGCCGACGGTGCGCCAGGCCGAGGCCGCGCGCATGTAGCTGCCGTAGCGCTCGTTCCACTCATAGCGGGCGGCCAGATACGGATTGTCGGGGTATTTTCGCTTCGCCATCTAGCCTCGCCTGATACGGCCGGCCGACCTCACGAGTCGGCGTCCATCTTTTTGTTTGAACTTCTGGAACTGGTGCCCGGATTGGTGCCTTGGCGCAGCTTGTCGTTGGCAAGGCCGAGGGTCGAACCCATCTTGGCGCCGGGGATGCCCATCAACTTGTCGGTCGCCGCGGAGCCGACCGCGCCACCCGCGGCTTTCAACCCGGCCATTGCAGCCGCGCCACGCGATGCGCCGGCTTGCGATGCCGCCGAGGCGGCAGCCATCCCACCTTTGACGACGCCGGCGCCGCCGGCCGCCATGCCAGCACCGACCGCCGCGAACCCGGCAACCTGGACACCGCTGCGGATGGCTTCCATGCCGTTGCCGACGGAAACGCCCTGGACGACGCCCTGAATGATGTTCGGCACGTACATGGAGATCATGAAGACGACGACCGAAATGCCCGCGATCGTCAGGGTAGTGAGGAATTGATCGTCGGAAGCCGTATCGTTCGAAAGGCCGATTAGCACCTCGGAGCCGATGCGCGCGATCATCACGAGGCCCATCAGCTTCATGCCGACTGAGAAGGCGTAAACGAGGTAGCGGACTGCGAAATCCTTGGTAAAGGACGAGCCACCAAGGCCAAGCATGATCATGCCGGCGAGCAGACCGACATACATTTCGACCAGCACGGCCACGAAGATCGCCGCTACGAGGGCAAAGCTGATGACAACGACGATCATCGCGAAGACCGAGGCCATGGCGAGGGCATTGTCCTCCCAAAGGCCGAACCGGGCGTTTTCCGAGAGTTCGGATGCCACTTTGACGCCGGCATTGAAGACGTCGGCCGGCGAAGCCGAACCGCCATCCGCGCCGATCTGGAACAGGCTATCGACAACCGACTTGGCCAAGGCCGGACCCTGCTGCAGAACAAAGAGGAAGAAGCCGATGAAGAGAATTCTCCGCACAAGCTCTGCAAACCATGTGTCGAGCGATGGCGCCTGGATCGCGAGCCAGATCGCCGCGATACCCACTTCTATGCCGGCCAGTATCCAGAACAGCGAGGTTGCCGCATCGATGACGGTGTCCTGCCAGCCCTGCGATGCGCTGGCGACCTGGTTTTCGAGATCGGTCAGGATCGAACCGTCCTGCGCAAAGGCCGGATCGACCATGGCAAGCCCGGCGATCATCAGCCCAGCCAATCTCAAAAGCATCGAAGCGCGCATGACTCAGTTGTCGCCCCAGCGGGGCGCCATCTGCTGGCCTCCCGACGTGGGGTAGTCGTCGGGATTTGCGTTGAAAAAGTCCTTTGCCCGCTCGGCGGCTTCCTCGCGTGCCGCCGCTTCCTGCTCGGCAAGTTCGACCTGGCGCTCGAGGAGCGCCTTCATTTCCGGATCGGCGTTCGGGATGAACACATAGGATGCCGCGCCGCCCGCAAGGGCGGCAACGATCGCGATCGCGACGACGACGGGGAGTTTGAGCGTTGCCATGGGGTCACCACCGAGGCTGCATTTGTTGGCCGCCGGAGGTGGACGGAGCGGTAGAGCCGAAAAATGCGTCGCGGCGAGCCTGAGCGAGATCCTTTTCAGCCTGCTCCGACTGATACCAGGTGCCCATCATGGTCATCTGCTGGGAGACGAGGCCGCGAAGCTTCTGCATCTGCTCGACCTGCTGCGTCGCGATCTGATGCCCGACCTGCAACGCCTTCATCTGGCCATCGGCGGACTCCGATTGGGAGCGCAGTTGCGCCATGGTGGATTCTTCGGTCGCAAACTGATCGGCCGTGAGGCCAGCCGCCGCCAGTGTTCCACCGATGGTGTCACGGTTGGTGTCCGACCAGGACTGATAGCTCGACGAGAAATCCTGCCCGTTCGGAAGACCGTTCTGGAAATCGGTATAGCTCTGGAAGCGCTGCTTGAGCACATCGTCAAGGTTGCCCATCGAGAACGCCATGCCCTGCCCCTGCTGCACGATGCCTTGCAGGTTGGCGAGGTCCTGTTGAGCCTGCCCCCACACATGATCGGGAAGCTGCATGGTGTTCTGCAGCATGTTCTCGTAGATGCGAATCTGGTTTGCGATCTGCTCCACCTGGTTGGAG
The DNA here is from genome assembly GCF_025628925.2 of Aminobacter sp. NyZ550. Classification (NCBI taxonomy): domain Bacteria; kingdom Pseudomonadati; phylum Pseudomonadota; class Alphaproteobacteria; order Hyphomicrobiales; family Phyllobacteriaceae; genus Aminobacter; species Aminobacter sp. NyZ550. The sequence goes on along the minus strand of NZ_CP114192.1, from coordinate 76,379 downwards.
ATCTGCGTCACCTGATTTGCGATCTGCTCGGCGTTCTGTCCGCCGAGCGCGATCAGTTCCCCATTGTTGAGGATCTGCGTAAACTCGGTCGCGCCGGTGAGCGCCCCGCTGGCTTGGGCTGGCGCGGCAAGGCTGACAGCGATCAGGACGCTTGCGAGAGAACTAGGCAAGAAGAGCTTCGGCATTTTCGATACCTCTTTGCTTGAGCCAGTGGACGGGCCATTCGTCGCCGTGGTGGACGCGCAGCTCATCGATGCGCTTGATGTCGTCCTTTCCGGACGCGCCGACGAAAGACAGGGTGATTGGCCCGAGGGCCATGTCGAACAGACGCCGCCCGTCAGGCGAAGCGACGTAGTATTCGCGCTTCGGAAGAGCGGTTGCGACGATCTCGATTTGCCGCTCATTGAAGCCAATACGCTCATAGAACTCGCGTGTGCCGCTTTCGCGTGCCGCGCCATTGGGCAGGCAAATCTTGGTCGGGCAGCTTTCCTTGAGCACGTCGATGATGCCGGACTTTTCCGCGTCAGAAATCGACTGCGTTGCCAGAACGACGGCGCAATTGGCCTTGCGCAGCACCTTCAGCCATTCGCGGATCTTCTCGCGGAACGCTGGATGGCCGAGCATCAGCCAGGCCTCATCGAGGATGATGAGGCTGGGGGCGCCGGTCAGGCGCTTTTCGATGCGACGGAACAGGTAGAGCAGGACCGGCACGAGATTGCGGTCGCCGAGGTTCATCAATTCCTCGATCTCGAACGTCTGGAAATCCGAGAGGGTCAGGCCATCCTCCTCGGCATCGAGCAGATGCCCCATGGGACCGTCGACTGTGTAATGACGCAGCGCGTCCTTGATCTCCCGCATCTGCACACCCGACACGAAATCGGAGAGCGACCGGCGCGTCGAGGCGGCCATGAGCGCGATCTGTCTGGCGATCGCGTTGCGATGATCGGGGGTGACTTTCACACCCTGCAGCTCGACAAGGGTTTCCAGCCATCCGGCCGCCCAGGCCTTGTCGCCATCGTCGTCCAGTTGGGAAAGCGGGCAGAAGGTCAGCGCCTCCCCTGCTCCAACATCGTAGTGATCGCCGCCAACAGCCACCGTCAGCGGGTACATCGACTTGCCCTTGTCGAAAGCGAAGAGCTGTGCTTGCCGGTAACGGCGAAACTGTGCCGCGATCAGCGCCAGAAGGGTCGACTTGCCCGATCCGGTCGGACCGAAGATCAGGGTATGACCCACGTCGCCGGAATGGAGGTTCAGGCGGAACGGCGATGATCCGCTTGCGACCTGCATCAGCGGCGGCGAGCCGTCGGGATAGAACGGGCACGGCGCAACCGGTGAGCCCGACCAGACCGAGTTGAGCGGCACCAGATCGGCAAGGTTGCGGGTATTGATCAGCGGTTCGCGGATGTTGGCGTACCAGTTGCCGGGCAGACTCCCAAGGAACGCCTCGGTGACGTTCAGCGTTTCGATGCGAGCGGCAAAGCCTTCGGCCTGGATCAGCCGGCGCACGCCTTCGGTCTTTTCGCGAAGGCGCGCCTCGTCGTCGTCGAACATGATAATGACCGGCGTATAGTAGCCATAGGCGACAAGCTGCGAATTTGCCTCGGCAATGGCGTCTTCCGTCTCCGCCACCATCAGCGCAGCGTCCTGATCGATCGCCCCCGAATTGGTCTGGAAAAGCTGGTCCATGAATGGCCGGACCTTCTGCAGCCACTTCTTGCGCGTGCGCTCGAGCCTTTGGCGGGCCTCGATCGGATCGAGAAAGACGAAGCGGCTCGACCAGCGATAGGTGAGCGGCATCAGGTCCAGAGAATTGAGAATCCCTGGCCAGCTCTCGGCCGGAAAGCCGTCTATCGCCACGACCGCCAGATAGCGGTTGTCGACCAGCGGCGAGAGACCGTGATGGAATTCGGCCGTGACGACGAAATCGAGATACATCGGAATGTCGGGCAGGCGGACCGGATGGTTTTCGCCGACAATGCAGAAGCGGGCGAACTGCAGCAGATCGTCATATTTGGCGGTACGGGTTCCGCCGCGTTCCTCGGTCTCCTGTGTAACCATGCGGCGGATCGAGACGACGTTTCCCATATATTGCTCGAACTCGCGGATCGAACGCCGGAAGTGATCGAGCGCGCGATCGGCAAAGGTGGTCGCGCGGGACTCATCGTCGGAATAGACATATTTGACGAGGCCGGACTTGCGCTTCTCCGGTTCGCGATAGGTCAGGATGATGGCGTGCTGGCTCTCATAGTGCCCGTCCGCCGCCTCAAAACGCTTGCGCCGTTCCTCATCGATCAGCGCACTTACCTTGTCGGGGAAATGGCAGTTGTCCCGGGCCGGATAGGCCGTCGCCGGCACGCGCACGGCCTCGACCTGGATCATCCAGCCCGATCCGAGCCGGGCGAGAATGGCATTGATCTGGCGGCTGACCTCGTTGCGCTCGAAATCGGTCGAGCTTTCGTTATCCGGACCGGCGAAATACCAGCCGGCCATCAGGCTCCCGTCCTTGAGCAAGAGCGTGCCGTTATCGATCAGGGCCGCATAGGGCAGCAGGTCGGAGAAGGACGGGCCGGAATGACGAAATCGCTTGAGTGCAACCATAAGTCAGAACGTCCGCCAGGGCGTGGAGGTCGGCCGGTAGTAGGGGCGGTATCTGATGTGGCGCAGGTAGACGCGGCGCATCAGGGGATCGGCTTTCGCCATCATGCGCAGTAGCCCGACAACCACGATCCAGATGACCGTGCCGAGCAGCGCCGATACGGTCGTCAGGATGACGAAGACGAGAATGACCGCGGCGAGCCCGGTCAGAAGCACGAGCTCACGGTCAGCCCCAAAGAGCAGCGTCGGACGCGAAAGGGCACGGTGTATCCGCGCCGTCGCCAGCCGGCTTTCCCTTTCAGCCATGCGGGGCAACCACCGGCTCTTGTTCGTGCGCCTCCAGCGGGACGCCGATGGACGAACCGCTGGAGCCGAACAGGCCGACGATTTGCGTTGCACCGAGCAGGATGCCGGCGACGAGTACGATGTAGCAGAGCCTCCGCGCAAAATCGTTCAACTCGCCGCCGAAGATCAACATGCCGCCGGCAATGGCGACCGCGGCGAGCGCGATAGCGCCAGCGACCGGGCCGGTGATGGATTCCTGAATCTGTTCCAGAGGCCCTTCCCAGGGCAGGCCCCCTCCCCCGCCGCTGGCGAGCGCCGGTTCGATCATGACGAGCGATGCGGCCGCGAGGCCGAGCAGGAGCGTGAAAGCCTTCTTAGACGACATGAAGATTTCTTCCCTGGATGGATTCGGATTTCGACGCGCCGACCGGCGAGGTGAGGTATCGCCCGTCGCGAAAGCCTTCGACCTTCAGGATCTCGCGAACGGTTCGCCCGCCGGGCGCGCGCTCGATCGAGACGATCAGGTCGACCGCCTCTCCGATGACTTCCGGCATAGGCTGGGAGCTGACTTCGGCAACGAGCTGTTCAAGACGGGTAAGAGCGGCGCCGGCCGAGTTCGAGTGAACCGTCGCGATGCCGCCCGGATGGCCGGTGTTCCATGCCTTCAAGAGAGTGAGGGCAGCGCCGTCGCGAACCTCGCCCACGATGATGCGATCCGGACGCAGCCGCATCGTCGACTTCAATAGACGGCCCATATCGACCGTGTCTGTGGTGTGCAGGATCACATGATTTTCCGCCGCGCACTGGATCTCGGCAGTGTCTTCCAGGATCACCAGCCGGTGCTCCGGCGTCGTCTCGACCAGCTCCGCCAGGATTGCATTGGTGAGCGTGGTCTTGCCCGTTCCAGTGCCTCCCGACACTACGATATTGAGCCGGTTCACGATCGAATCGCGGATCACATCAACCTGCTCGGGCGTCATGATGCCGTCGGCGACATACTGATCGAGGCGGATCAGCATCGACGCGCGCTTGCGGATCGTGAACATCGGCGCAGGCGCGGCCGGTGGCAAAATCCCCTCAAAGCGATGTCCGCCAAGGGGCAATTCCCCGGAAATAATCGGTCGGTCCTGGTCGACTTCGGTCTTGAGGGCGTGGGCGACTTTGCCGATGACGGTCTCGGCGTCATGGGAGGCCATCCGCCCCGCCGCCGCTATCCCCTGCCCTACCCGCTCGATAAATAGATTGCCGTCGGGGTTGAGCATGACCTCCACAACGTCGGGGTCATGGAGCGCTGTCGTGACCGTGGCGCCAAGTGCGTCCTGCAGACCGAGGATCAGCCGTCGTTTCGACTCGCTCATGAACCGCCCTCCTGCCCGGCTGCTTTGGTCAGGCCGCGGCTTCCACAGCGGCCGGGAAGAGGGAGACGTAGCTCGACGGCCGCACCAGCTCGAGACTGGGTTCGTCGGCAGATAAGAGGCCCGCGACAGCAATGGTATTGCCAATAGGATGTGGAGACCCGAGCCGCTCCAGTGGCCACTTCGCTCGGCTGAGAATGCGCTCAAACCGAACGTCCGTCACCGTGACGATCCGGTCGTACCCATTGGCCATCGACCATTCAATGATGCCGGCGAACAAGGTATGCGTGGCGTCGCGCAGTCCGCTCGCGGAGACGATTTCGCTGCGTTCGGTGTCGATGCAAAAGCGCGAGCTCTCGACGACGCGGCTCGATTGGGGCATGCGAGCAGCGCCCGCCAGAAACGGAAATATCTGACCGAGCATCGTCGGTCCGGTGGACGAAAGGAGGCGGGCGCAACCGATCACGTGACCATCGTTGCCGACGAGCACGAGATAGGTCGGATCGAGCCGGTCGTACTCGTCCTTTTCCTGGTTGTGCTCTACGTGGACGTCCCAGTCTAACCTGTGTTTGAAGACCCTTGCGCGCAGTTCGTGCATGCGCTCGAGCAGACGTTGCTCACTACTTGTAGCCCTCGTACGGCAAATGGCGACGACGCGCATGACCCAATCCTTAACCCATTGAATTGCGGTCTCTTGAATCCCGTACGGCCGCGCACCACCAGCTGTGAAAAGTCACAGGGGATCGACAGTCGTCGCCGTGATAGACAGGGGGGAGTGCCGAGGGGCCGTTGCCGCATTTATGGCTGAATTGCGATGCAACGCGAAATTGCGACTACCCGAATTGAGGACAAAAACACCCGGAGAGGATCGTTGCCGAGCAAAGCCTTCGACCAGTTGCGAGACGCACTAGAAACGGCCCATGGGATGGCGCCTGTCAAAGCCGCGGTGAAGGAGTTCGCCGGCCAATTGGGGTTTGACTGGTTCGCCTATCTCTCGGTTTGTGGGCCGGAGATCGACACGTTTTCGACGTACCCGCGCGCATGGCAAGGCCACTATATCAACAAGAAATACGCGAGCATCGATCCCGTCGTGCAGGAAGCCCGCCGTTCTGAACGCTGCTTTGCGTGGTCCGAACGCGACATTGCACGGGCATTATCGCCGGATCAGGTGCGCTTCCTCGGAGAAGCCGGGGATCATGGTATCGCATCGGGGATATCTGTGCCCGTGTCGGCCGGGTTCGGCCGGACTGTGTTATTCACGCTTGCGTCGTCGAACCGGTGTGACAATTGCCTGGTAGAATGCCCCTTCCTTGCCGCTTCGATTGCATCGCACGTGGATGTCTATGCGCGGCGCTGGATGCTCGAGCCAATGCCTGCTGTCACCGTCAAGTTAAGCCCTAGAGAGAGGCTCTGCCTGAGCTGGATGGCAAAAGGCAAGCGCATGTCCGAAATCGCGCAAATCGTCGGGACGAAAGTCCGGACGGTCGAGTATCACCTGCAAAATGCTCGGCGGAAGCTCGATGCCACCAACGTCACCCACGCCGTCGCGCTTGCAGTGCGTCAACAGTTGATCTGATCCAGGCCGGTCGCGGGAGGGCCTTTCCGCCTCTACTTCGTGTTGTGCTTGCCGGCGGCAAAAGAGTCATCCGCGATGGCGCCGTCGCCCCCTACCCTGCCCGGCTGTTTTGAGGCTTATTCGGCTTCGCGTCCTGATCGGCGGCCGATATCGGCAGGGAGATCGGCAACTAATATCGGCAATTGTGCTGACTTATTGCGTCCAATGCCTTACATTGCAATCCGTTGAGGCACCATTGAGATCGGCAAAAGAATGCTTGAAACCCCTGCCCGCATCGAGCCGCTGTTTTTTGACGACGCGGTGCCGACCGTTCTGGCCGATCTTGCGATCGAGCTGCAGAAGGCCGCCGATGAACTCGGCCGAGGCCTGCATCCGGAGTCGGCTGACGAATTGGCCGATCTCGTACGAGTCATGAATTCTTACTATTCGAATTTGATCGAAGGCCACAACACACGACCTCGAGATATCGAGAGCGCCCTGGCCGGCGCCGAGATAGATCCCGAACGTCGTCCCCTCGCCCTCGAGGCGAAGGCCCATGTCGAAGTTCAGAGGATGATTGACGGCTTCGGGTTGCGCGGCGAGCTGCCGAGCCCGACTTCGATCGATTTCATTCGGTGGGTTCATCGCGCCTTCTACGACGAGATGCCCGAGGAATTCCGGTTCATCGACAAACCTGATGGCGCCAAGGCCGAGATCCTACCCGGCGAGTTCCGGACGTCCGCGGAACATGATGTCGCTGTCGGGCGCCATCAGCCGCCATCTTCTGACAGGGTGATAGCTTTCATGGAGTATTTCCAGAAGCGGTTCGCCATGGCCGAAAAGCAGGCCAGCCTGCGGATCATCGCGATTGCGTCAGCTCATCACCGCCTCAACTACATTCACCCGTTTCCAGACGGCAACGGCCGCGTCAGTCGCTTGATGTCTCACGCCATGGCGCTCAAGGCCGGTATTGGAGGCAACGGCCTGTGGTCGATATCTCGTGGCCTCGCTCGTGGCCTGAAAGATCGTGGCGAATACAAGCGCATGATGGATCACGCCGACAGTCCCAGACAAGGCGATCGTGATGGACGAGGAAATCTTTCGGAATCGGCACTCAAGGATTTCGTCGAATGGTTCCTTACAGTCGCGCTCGACCAGGTGCGGTTCTCGACCGCAATGTTCGACCTCGGGCGGCTCGATGCTCGCTACCGCGCCCTAATAAAAGATGTCGTCGACGATAAACGAGCACCTGATCTGGTGGCGGCCGTGTTGCGGCACGGCAGGTTGCCCCGTGGTGAAGCCAATTTCGTGCTGAAAACATCCGAGCGCACGGCACGGAGCACGCTGTCGGATCTTGTCGAGCGCGGTTTTCTGAAATCTGAAACTCCGAAGGCACCGGTACGTATTGCCTTCCCCCTCGATTTCAGGGAACGGCTGTTTCCGAATCTCTTCACCGATGTCGAACCCAATGTCCCGGAACCGCCTTCACTGTCTTTCAGATGAGTGGAATTTCAGGAGTGACAACCGGAATGACTCCGGCCGTCCCCGCTCAGAGAGTAGAACACTGCCTTCGGTCAGCCGAATATCGACAATGCCGGTCCTATGCTGCTGTGCAAGCCCGTTGTAGCCGCGGCAACAATTGCCGTGATTATGGGCCCCTGGACTAGAATGTGACCTTGGCAGTGACGGGCGTGTAGCCCCGTCCGACCCTACGGGCGAGCCAGGCCTCGAGCGCTTCGCCGGCTTCAGCGGCCGACGCATAGAGGTCAAGGCGTTGTCGGCCGAGCGAGCCGATCCGCCCCCACGCGCGCATAAGCGCCGCATCACCGTACAGTGACGGTTCTATCGCGAGTACATAAAACCGCGCAACGTTGCGAGCGCAATCGCGGCGTTGAAGGACAACTTGAAGCTTCGGCTCGACCATGTCTGATTGTCATCGACTTCCGGTACCCACGTCCAATTCATTGGCTGAATCGTTTGGGCGTGAGGGATTCACGTCGGTGATAATTGCCTCTCTGACGGGAAAGACGATCGACCGGAGGGTTGTCTAGTTGCTTCCGTTTCCCGTCGGCCCATGGACTTGTGGCAGCCTGACAAACACGCGTTGGGCAATTTTGAGCCACCACGCTGGGCGCTGCATAGCCGGCTAAGAGTCATCTGTTCATGGGTGAAGGTGAGTCGCCCCAAAGGAGCGGCGGTCACGCCCACTCACTCGGTTTGACGCCATCCACCACTGTGAAACTTCTCAGGGTGCTGCATGGACCGAGCCAGCGGCATGTGGCATTGAAGGTTCTCGCGGATTGACCAACCGCGGAGAAACTAAGCGATTGAAAAATCGATGGAAAATGTACGCGCCGACGCCGCGATTCCGGACTGTGAGGCTCCGCTGAGTGATCTTGTTGGCGTGGACCTGGGCATGTCGTTAAGGTTTCGTTAACCTAAAATCCCTTGCCAGAGAACGGGAATCGCTCATACTGGCGCCAGATTGGCCGAAAGGTCGAATATGGCGCTATTTTCTCGTTTGGGGGACAAAGCGGAGATGGCATTTCTCCCAAGTTTTGAGTTTGACGACAAGATCCTTGCCCAGGGGGCCGAGATCTCGCGCAAGCTCGACCAATTGCGCGTCGAGAAGTTTCCGACCGAGGGGCAGAAGACCCTTCGGCGGTTCTCGATGGCCGAGGTCGCCCACTATCTTGGTATCAGTCCGAACAATCTGAAGCGCCTCCATCTTGAAAAGAAAGGTCCTGAGCCTTTCGTCGGTGCCGGCGGACGGCGCTTTTACGCGGCCGAGCAGATGACCGAGCTTCGGGACTATCTCGACAAGCACGGGCGATCGGATTCCAAGAAGTATGTGCCCTACCGCAAACCTGGCGAGAAGCTGCAGGTCATTGCGGTCGTCAACTTCAAGGGTGGATCGGGAAAGACCACCACCACGGCGCACCTCGCGCAGCATTTGGCGCTCACCGGTCACCGGGTCCTGACGGTGGATCTCGATCCGCAGGCTTCGCTTTCAGCCCTCCATGGCTTCCAGCCGGAGCTCGACAAGAACCCCTCGCTCTACGACGCGATCCGGTACGACAACCCCGCCCCGGCCGAAGATGTCATCCGCAAGACGAACTTCCCCTTGCTCGATATCATCCCGGCGAACCTGGAGCTGCAGGAATATGAGTACGAGACTCCGCTTGCCATGCAGTCTCCGTCTCAGGAAGGAAAGCGGTTCTTCACGAGGGTCGCCCGGGCGTTGGATTCGGTCAGTGAGCGCTACGACGTCGTGGTCGTCGATTGCCCTCCACAGCTCGGCTATCTGACGCTGTCGGCACTGTCGGCCGCCACCTCGGTTCTGATTACCGTCCACCCGCAGATGCTGGATCTGATGTCTATGAGTCAGTTTCTGCTGATGCTGGGCAATATCATGAAGTCCATCAAGAATGCTGGCGCGAAGGTCCAGCTGGACTGGCTGCGCTATCTCATCACCCGATACGAGCCCACGGACATTCCCCAGGCACAGATGGTCGGCTTCATGCAGTCGATGCTTGCCGAGGAAATTCTGAAAAGCCCAATGCTCAAATCCACGGCGATTTCTGACGCCGGCCTCACCAAGCAGACGCTCTATGAGGTCGAGCGATCGAACTTCAATCGCGATACCTATGATCGGGCGATCGACAGCATGGATGCCGTGAACTTCGAGATTCAGGGACTGATCCACCAGGCATGGGGGCGGTTGTGATGTTGACTGCCGTCAAAACCACCAAAAAAACCCACGGTTTCAAGCGCATAAGCCGCTTAAGGGGGTGCTAGTCAAATGGCGCGGAAAAATCCCTTTGCCAGCATCATGGACAACGGCGACGCTCCCGCCGAGCGCCCGGTCGCGCAAGACTACACCTTCAAGGGGGCATCACGCTCGCTCATAAGCTCGATCGACGAAATGGCGGCTCAGGCAGGCAAGCTGCTCGAGGGCGAGACGATAATCGAGGTTAACCCCGACCTGGTGGACCAATCTTTCGCCAACGACCGGCTCAACGTCGATCAGGAAGATTACGAGGCCGACTACGCTCAGGTGTTGGAGTCGATCCGTGGTTCCGGCCAGAACTCCCCGGCGCTCCTTCGCCCTCACCCGCAGCGGCCCGGCCGCTACATGCTGGTCTTCGGTCGCCTCCGCTGGCGCGCCGCAAAAGAGCTTGGTCTCAAGCTTCGCGCTGTCATCAAGGATATCTCCGAGCGCGATCATGTGATCGCCCAGGGACAGGAAAACAACGCGCGAGCGAACACGTCCTTCATCGAGAAAGCACTGTTTGCCGCCGACATCGTTGAGCGGAAATTCGACGAGGACAACGCCACAGCCCTCGCCGCAATCGGTGTCGATCGGCCGACGCTTTCAAAGATGCTCTCTGTCGCCTCGATGCCCAAGGAACTTCTCGAGGCGATCGGCCGCGCGAAGGCTGTCGGTCGTGATCGCTGGTATGAGCTCAAGCTCCTCCTCGACAAGCCGGGCAATCTCGACACTGCCCTGGCTCTGGCATTGAGTTCCGATTGGCATGGGATGCCAAGCGAAGCGCGGTTCGATGCGGTCGTCACGAAGCTGAAGGCATCCAAGCCGCGCCGCCGTGCCGCGCAGGCGCCATCCAAACGCAACTGGGCGCCGTCTGATGGGCGTATCGCCGCGGAGATGGTGGCCAGTGGCAAGAAATTCACCATCGCCCTCAAGGCGAAGGGAACCGACGCAGCAGCGTTCGGTGACTACCTCTCGGAAAATCTCAGCGAGTTGTATGAGGCTTTCCGTCGGGAAAAACGAGCAACCACGAACGGAGATTGAGCGCAAAAGAAAAAGGCCCCCGAAACGGCAATTCCGGAAGACCTTCTCTTTAAGTTTGGCGACTGAGAGAATCCCACTTCCGCGAATCATAGTCAAGACCATTCAGGTCGGTTTGAGCGCCGATTCGGCGAGCAGGTTTCTTTTGCCTAGCAATAGGTGAAGGACAATGCAGACGCATACCCCAACGACGCCCTTTGGGCGGCGAACGATGTCACTTGGCATGATGGCAAGCCAGGCTGTGGCAAAATCGGCACCGGCTGGCGCCCAGGTCCAGAAATGGAAAGTGTTCCAGACGATCCGGGAAGCGCGCGAGCTGATCGGCGCTACGGACCGCGCACTCGCCATTCTCAACGCGCTGCTCTCGTTTCATCCGGAAACGGAGCTCACAGGCGACGGCGAACTGATCGTCTGGCCGTCCAACGAGCAACTCATGGCCCGTGCGAACGGAATGCCGGCGACGACGCTACGGCGCCACCTGGCCGTCCTGGTCGACTGCGGGCTGATCATCCGCAGAGATAGTCCGAACGGCAAGCGCTTCGCCCGCAAGGGCAGGGGAGGTCAAGTCGAACAGGCCTACGGGTTCGACCTGGCGCCGATCGTTGCCCGGGCCGGGGAATTCAAGGAGCTGGCGGACACCGTCCGGGCCGAGAAGAACGCCCTTCGGATCGCCAAGGAGCGTCTCACGCTCCTGCGCCGCGATATCGTCAAGCTCATCGAGACTGGCATCGAGGAGAACGTTCCGGGCAATTGGGGCAGGGTCTACCAGACCTATCAGGCCATCGTCTGCCGCTTGCCGCGCTCAGCGCCGAGGCAACTCATCGAGGATATCTGCTGCGATCTTCACGGCCTCTACACGGAGATCCTCGAGGTATTGGAATCATTTGCAAAAACACAGAATCCGGACGCCAATGAGTCCCATTCTGGTCGCCACATACAGAATTCAAACCCAGACTCCATATTTGAATCTGAAGACCGCTCTCGAAATAAGAATGAAGCGGGCGGCAGCGCCGCGGAAACCGACAACGTACGGAGCTTGCCGAAGCGAGAATTGCCTTTGGGCATTGTGCTGGACGCCTGCCCCAACCTGCGAGAATTGACGCAAGGCGGGGAAATCCGTCACTGGCGCGACTTTCTGGCCGCGGCGGAACTGGCCCGGCCGATGCTGGCAATCAGTCCCAGCGCGTGGCGGGACGCCTGCGAGGTCATGGGCGAACAGCACGCGGCGATCACCCTTGCCGCGATCTACCAGCGATCAGACCAGATCAACAGCGCCGGCGGCTATCTGCGCAGCCTGACCGACAAGGCAAGGGACGGCAAATTCTCGACCTGGCCAATGATCATGGCACTGCTGCGCGCCAAGCTGGACGCCGACAAATCGGCGGAGAAAACCGGCCACGAACCGCGAAGCGGCGGTGAAAGCGGGGAAGGGCGGCTCGAAGTCTCGGAAGCCCTTCTGCGGTCGCTGAACAAGCCCAGATCGTGATGATTGATAGATTTGAATTCCGCGGGCGGCAACTCGGTCAGTCTCTGTCGTCGTCGATCAGACCGTCAAAAGTTTCGAGCAGTGCATCGATGATCGATTGGCCAAGGGCATTTGCAGCTTCGCCCATCCGGGCATCGTCTCCGCACCGCGCCGCAGAAGCGAGCTCCGAACCCTGCTCGGTCAGGATCGACTTGGTTCGCTCGATGGCCCATTGGGCGAAATCGTCGCGGCTGTTGACGGTCATGGCTTCCACTGCTGCGCGCTCCGGAGTTTGCGGACTGTTTGGGTTGTTCTGGCTACGAACGAGCTCCGCGAATTATACGGCGTAGGCGCCACAAAATCAGTCCTCGGTTGCGTATTCAGGCCGCCTCGAGCAAGCCGCTACGCTTTGCCCGGTCGATGAGGTTCTTGACGGACGAGGGCGCCCATTTCGTACCGCCACGGGGCGTACGCTCACGAAGTCGCTCGAGCTGGTTGGCGATTTCGCGCAAGGTCAGCTCCGGATTGGAGGAATGGATGCCCGCCACGAGGGTCATCAGACGATCCTCAGCTGGCCGAGGCGGCGACTTCCTCAGAAGCGACTTGTCGGCCATTCCCTCGCTGACAATCCATTTCACCGCGCGCCGTAAACGCTCAGGAGTCCAATCGAGACCACGTTGCCTGAGAACGCGGGAGATATCGTCCCATGTGTGGTCGGGTCGCATGCGCCGCACAATGGGAAGCCACTGGTTCGCGGATGACTGGAGACGCGCTCCATAGGCTGCCTTTTGCGCGGCCGTCATCTTGGCCAGCGCGTCCGGCCGACGTTCGCGGATCCCTGGATTGCCCGGCATCCGGCCTTTTGCTCTGGCGGCTTTGATGCCTGCCTTGGTCCGTTCGGAGTTGAGAGCCCGCTCCAGCTGGGCCACGGCGCCAAGAACCTGCAGGGAAAACATGCCTTGCGGCGTCGTGGTGTCGATCGGGTCGCTGAGCGACCGGAAATGCGCACCTTTTGCCGTCAGGTCCTCGATGACATCGAGCAGATGGCTTACCGAGCGCGCCAGGCGGTCGAGCCGAACGACGACAAGCGTGTCGCCAGCGTCGATCTCGCGGACAATCTTGGCAAGGGCAGGGCGGGCTCTTGAGGCCCCGGAGCCGTGCTCCCGGACGATTGTCTCACATCCGGCGGACCGCAACTCCATCTCCTGGGCTTCTGTAGCCTGCTCGTCTGTCGAGACGCGCGCATAGCCGATTTGCCGGCTCTGTGGTCGACGGGAGGAGTGGTTGTGCGGTGTTTTGGCCATTTGGAGCGCCTGAGAACCGTATCGGAGACGAAATTACAAACGTAGAAGATACAGATAACCGATCGGTTGGAGACGCATCGGCTTCCGAACTTGAAAATAGCCGAGGAGTGTCATATCTTTTGCACAGTAAATGCGACTATGTGTATGACAGGATGGAATCCTATGGGCCAGGCCCTCAAGATACCCGTGCAGAATGAACCTTTGGTTTTGTCCTATATGGACCGGGCCGGGAAAATTGCCATCAACCAAGTGGCGGACGGCTTTGGAATGTCCAAGGGCCAATTGGCCGAGACGGCCGGCCTTGCCCGCGAAACCCTCTATCGGTTGGAGCGCAGCCGCACGATAAAGACCCAGGGGCGTCTACGTGAAATGCTCGAGATCATCAGTCGCGTGACGGAATGGGCGGGCGGAAAGGAACAGGCGATGGCCTGGTACCGAGCCCAGCCGCTGCCGGCATTCGGTGGTCGCACCGCCGAAGCCCTCGTGAAGGAAGGCAAAGCCGCTGCCGTTCGCGATTATCTGGATCATATGGCCCTCGGCGGCTTTGCGTGAGGTTCGTCAGAACCTGCTATAGGGCACATGATCCGCGTTGGGCCTTCAAGCCGACTTCCGGTGAGGGAGCCGCGATCAGGGGTGCGCGCTTCAATCCCAAAGGTGTGCCAGCGCTATATCTGGGGCTCACCATCATGACGGCGGTCAAAGAAGCCAATCAAGGCTTTGCGCATCGGATCGACCCCTGTGTGCTGTGCTCCTATGAGGTCGATTGCGAGGGCATCGCAGACCTGACGACCGAGCAGGGGAGGGGAGAATTTTCCGTCGCGCTCGAGGACATGGCCTGCGCTTGGGCAACGGTCCTCAGCGACGGCGAGCGCCCTGCATCCTGGTCCATCTATGACCAACTGCGGCTTCAAGGCATTGCCGGTATTCTGGTTCCGAGTTTTGCTCCGGGTGCCGAGACAGAAGATCGCAACCTAGTGCTTTGGGACTGGGGTCCGGATCTTCCGCACAAGGTGACTGTATTCGACCCGAGCGGCCGGCTGCCGAAGGACCAGTTGTCCTGGCGATGAAGCAATTGCGGAAGGACAGAGGGAGCTTTCGGACGGAGGCGTCAGCGCCAACCCAAGGCCGGGGCGACGTGGGTCAGGATCGCCTCGATGACATGCGCATTGTAGTCGACACCGAGCTGGTTGGGGACGGTGAGCAGCAGCGTGTCAGCCTCGGCGATGGCCTCGTCGCCCTTCAACTGCTCGATAAGGACGTCCGGCTCGGCGGCATAGGAGCGGCCGAACACGGCGAGCTTTTCAGGCTCGATGTAACCGAAATGATCTTCGCTCTCGTTGCCGCCGAAATACGCCCGGTCGCGATCGTCCACCAACGCGAAGATGCTGCGGCTGACGGAGACCCGCGGCTCGCGCGTGTGACCGGCCGCCTTCCACGCCTCGCGGAAGGCGCGAATCTGATCGGCCTGCTGGAGATGAAAGGGTTTTCCGCTCTCGTCGAACTTGAGTGTGGAGCTCTGCAGGTTCATTCCCAGTTTTGCTGCCCATTCCGCAGTTGCGTTGGTGGCGGCGCCCCACCAGATGCGATCACGCAAGCCCTCCGAATGTGGTTCGACACGCAGCAGGCCAGGCGGGTTCGGAAACATCGGGCGCGGGTTGGGTTGTGCAAAGCCTTTGCCGCGCAGCACGTCGAGGAACACGTCGGTGTGCTGCCGGGCCATGTCGGCATCGCTCTCGCCCTCTTGCGGAACGTGGCCGAAGTAGCGCCAGCCATCGATCACCTGCTCTGGCGAGCCGCGGCTGATGCCCAGTTGCAAACGCCCTCCGGCGATCAGGTCGGCGGCGCCGGCGTCTTCGGCCATGTAGAGCGGGTTCTCGTAGCGCATGTCGATGACCGCCGTGCCGATCTCGATGCGGCTGGTCTTGGCGCCAATCGCCGCCAGCAGCGGGAACGGCGAGCCAAGCTGGCGGGCGAAGTGATGCACGCGGAAATATGCCCCATCCGCGCCCAGCTCTTCGGTAGCAACGGCCAGATCGATGGACTGCAGGAGTGCATCGGATGCAGACCGTGTCTGCGACTGGGGCGAGGGCGTCCAGTGTCCGAACGACAGAAAACCGATCTTTTTCATGAGAATGCCACGTCAGAGTGAAAGGCGCTCGCGTTATCTAGTTATTGAACCGCTGGCGCGCCACGCCGAATTCGCCCACCAGATGTGCGAGAAGGGCAGGGGAGGGGGTTTTTTGTCCCTACAGCCCGCTTGCCTTGGTGAGATTGACTCGAAACCGATCGCGGCGCCGCTGATATCTACGGGTCATCTCGGCGGAGGCGTGGCCGAGCTGCTTTTGCACGTAGCGCTCGTCGACCTCGGCCGACGAGGCAAGCCCGGCGCGCAGCGAATGCCCCGCGAACTTTTGTTCTCGTTCGCCCTCGGAAAGATCGCCGCGTACGCCGGCCGCCAGCGCTGCCCGCTTGACCAGGCGTGCCACCTCCTGGTCGTTGAGCCGCTCGCTGCCCACCTTTTTGCCTTGCCCCGTCACCCTTCGGAACAGCGGCCCGTGGGCAATGCGCGCGAGCTTGAGCCAGGTCTCCAGCGCCACGACCGGGCAGGTCGTGTCGGACGAGCCCCGGCCGATCTCGACCTCCCGCCAGCCGGTCTTGCCGCGCAACGTGACGAGCAGGCCTTTTTCGAAGACCTCGATCCAGCCGCGGCCGTCCTCGGTTTGGTCGCGGCCGACGTCCAGGCCGACGATTTCGGAACGACGCAGCCCGCCGGCAAAGCCGAGAAGCAGCATGGCACGGTCGCGCAAGCCGCGCAGGGTACCCCGATCGAGGGTTTCCAGCATGGCCATGAGATTCTCGGGCAGGATGGCTTCCTTCTGTACTGGCGGTTTTGCGTGGCTGTTGCGAATGCCGGCCATGACGGTGGCGATGTGCCGGTCTTTCCTGTCCAGCGGCTGGCCACGCTGTGCATAGTTCCACGTCAGCGAGGAGAGGCGCCGCTCGATCGTGGATACGGAGTTCGGCTTCTTGTCGCCGGTCGCCTTTCCTGAGGCGCAGGCGGTGATGTAGAGGCCGACCAACTGCGGATCGGGCGGGAACACGTCCAGACCTTGGCGGCGCGCCCAGGCGCAAAAATGCTTCCAGTCCGCAGCGTAGGCGCGGCGGGTGTTGGCCGAGCTCGCCGCCTCGACATAATCGCGCGCGCGATCGGCCAACGCGTCGAGATGCGCCGGCAGGCGCGGATTGGCGACGGCCGGAAGAGGGGAGGGGGCTTCGGCTGACAGTTCTTCCGGGGCGCGACCCATCTCCATGACGACATCGATGATGTCGGGCAAATCGTCCGCAGCTTTCGCCTCCAGCCCGGCCGACGACCGCAGACCTAAAGCATCGTCCTGCGCCCCCGTGCTGTGGGGCGGTGCGGAGGGTCGCGCGAGGCGATTTTCGGGCTTCTGCTCGACGATTCGGGCTGTCGCTCGCGTTTGGTCAACGGACGGCAAGTTACTGATCTGGCGCGAATCATCTTCGGAGTTCATTGGCGGATTCTAGCCGAATCAGCGGATTTTTCGTAACATTCGAGCGGACGAACTTTACAGCGAGGGTGGCTGTGGTTCATGGGCCCGACAAGGAGACGGTTGATGATGCCGCCTGGAATGAGGCGGTTGCAAGGGAGGCCGTGATCCGCAGACTGGTCTCGCTCGACTGCCCCGGCCGGTCCGATTTCTTCCGGGCTTGCCGTGAACTCGGCCTCAAGCGAACCCGGCTTTACGAACTGATCAGGGCTTATCGGGAGCATCCGGTCACGAGTTCGCTGCTGCCGCGCCCGGGCGGCACGAGACAGGGCAGCCGCCGGTTGCCGGATGAGACCGAAGCGGTAATCGCCGAAGCGCTCCGGGACTTTTACAAGACACGCCAGAAGCCGAGCATCAATCGACTGCACAAGGAGATCCGCGGGCTCTGCCGCTCGCGTGGCGTGCGCGTACCGTCCTGGCATGCGCTGAAGGCGCGGATCGAGGTCATAGACCCCGCCGAACTGACCAAGGCACGGGAAGGCTCGAAGGCAGCGCGTGATCGCTTCCACCCAGTTCCGGGAGAATATGCCGCCGAGTGCGCGTTCAACGTAGTCCAGATCGACCACACGCTGGTCGATGTCATTGTCGTCGATCGCCGATGTCGGCGGCCCCTGCAGCGGCCGTTGCTGACGCTCGCCATCGACATCGCAAGCCGCATGGTCGCGGGCTTCTACCTGACGCTCGAGGCGCCGTCGACGGTTTCGGTCGCACTCGTAATCCAGCATGTCGTGCAGCCGAAAGAGGTGTGGCTTGCCGGACTGGGCATCGATGCGAAGTGGCCGGCCTGCGGGTTCCCTGATGCCATCCACCTCGATAACGCCAAGGAATTCCGGTCGCGCGCCCTGCAGCGGGGCGCTGAGGAATATGGCATCGAGCTCATCCATCGTCCGATCGCCACTCCCCACTATGGCGGCCATATCGAGCGGCTGATCGGCACCATGATGGGCGCCGTCCATCTTCTGCCGGGCACGACGTTCAGCGACATCGACGAGCGTGGCAGCTATGATTCCGCCGCCCATGCGACGATGACTCTGGATGAACTGGAGCGGTGGATGGCGCTCGAAATCACGCGCTACCACGCCGATCGCCATGGAACGCTGGGGATTCCGCCGCTTGCGGCATGGCACGAGGCTGCGGCCCGCCGCGTTCGGCCTGTGCGTCAGCCCCACGATCTCGCCGGCTTCACGATCGATTTCCTGCCCAGCGCCGACCGGCTGGTGCGGCGTGACGGCATTCACCTGTTCGGTCTCCGCTACTGGGATGACGTGCTGAGCATATGGGCCGGTCGGCTCGATCGTGCGTTGCGCGTTTCCTACGATCCACGCGATCTTTCGAGGGTTTTCGTGCGCGCTCCGGATGGTACGCGCTGGCCGATCCGCTTTGCCGATCTGCGGCGCGCGCCGATCACACTTGGCGAACATCGCCGCGCTCGGACCGCCCTGCGGGAACGCGGTCTTTCGCTGGTCGACGAGCAGCTGATCTTCGAGACCATTGAGTCCCAGCGCGCACTAGTCGAGGACGCGACCAGGCGCACCAAGGCAGCGCGTCAGCTGGCGGAGAGGCGCGACCGAGCGCTGGAGGCTGCCGCGTCAAACGCGCTGGTTGCGGCCGAGCCGGCGCAAATCGAGGATGAGCGGCCGATCGACTGGAGCAAGGTCCCCGTCTTTCCCGTCGAGGAATGGTCGTGAGAGGGGAGGGGACTTTCGAGCACCTCGACGACCGCTACCGCCGCTATGCCGCTTTGCCCGACGAAGAGCGCATTGCCTGGATCAAGGCCGACCGCTGGATCGGCTTCGACCAGGCGCAAGCCGCACTTGTCCGCCTGAACGCGTTGCTTGCCTATCCCCCACGTGACCGTATGCCCTGCCTGCTGATCTATGGCGACACCGGCATGGGCAAGACCAAGATCGTCCGCAAATTCGAGCGGGCGCATCCGCCCACATTGTGTCAGTCGACGGGCGTGACCAACAGGCCGGTCGTCGTGGCCCAAGTACCCTCGGAGCCGGTCGAGCGCGACCTCTATCGGGAACTGCTGGCCAGCCTGCAGGCTCCAGCGCTCGTCGGCGGCGCGCTTGCCCGGGAGAAAGACATCTGCCGCTCGCTGCTGCGCACCGTCGGCGCCAGAATGATCGTGCTCGACGAGGTCAACGGCATGCTGGCGGGGACCTATCGGCAGCAACGGATTTTCCTGAATGCGCTGCGGTTTCTCGCAAACGACCTCAGAGTGCCGCTTGTCTGCGCCGGTACCGACCTGGCGCGCCAGGCCTTGCTCACCGACGCGCAGCTTGCCGAGCGCTTCGAGGCGTTTCATCTCAAGCTCTGGAAGAACGATCACGCCTTTGCGCGGCTCTTGAAAAGCCTCGCTGGCATCCTGCCGCTGCGCGCTCCGTCCGATCTCGAAACGGACGCGGTTCGTGAAAGGATCCACACGCTCACCAGCGGCGTCACGTTCAGGATTTTCCAGCTGATCGAGACGGCAGCCGAGGAGGCGATCCGGTCGGGGAAGGAACGGCTCGACCTGATGAGCTTCGGCGATGATCTTGTCCTTCCGCTTGTGTCGATGACGCAATCGGCACGCCGGCGGATGCCGCAGCCGGCGGCCGGGTGATGGAGCCGGATCGTCTGCCCGTGGCGCCGCGGCCCTTTCGCGACGAATTGCTGTCCTCCTGGATGGCGCGGGTGGCATGCCGCTACGGCCTTACGGCGCAGCAACTAGCCGGCTATTTCAGTGGCCTGTCGTCACCCCTGCCGATAGACGACGGGGCTCCGGCGGCCGGGCAGACGAGGGTTTGGGCACAGATCTGCAGTGTCGACCCCGATCGGTTGCATCGCCTGTCCCTGAGCTGGCGCTACCCGCGACGCGCTCGAGCCTGGTACGTAAGCAGGGGACCGGAATGGACGCCGTCGGCGATGTCCGGGTCTATCCCAGTCTGTCTCGCTTGCTTCGCTGCCGATCGCGCTGCGGGCCACGACGCGCATCTTCGAGCCGGCTGGATGCTCGCCGAACGCTGTATCTGCCCAACTCATGGCGAGTTGCTGCACGATCACTGCGTATCGTGCCACTGGCGTCTTTCCGTGGCTTTCCACCTGCACGACGGAAGCGCGCGGCCTGTCTGCAGCCATTGCGCGCGGCTTCTCACCGATAGGGGAGGGAGGGCGGTCAGCCACAGGATCCCGCCCTCCTGGCGACGGCGCTGGCCACCCAGCAGCGGATCACGGCAAGCGTCAACGGTGAAAATCCCGAGGGCGACAGGCTCGAGAAGGCGCTCTCAGTGCTCTGGGCGCCGCTCGACCATCCGGCAGCAGCGCGGCCGGTGCTGGCGCTGTGGTTCAACGAAGCCGGCTGGCGCTGTCCCTATGAAGCCAGGCATGCCGTCGGCGCCAAAACTCCGCTCGGCCAGTTGCCGGTGCGCTGGCGCTTCCTGACGCTGCTGGCTCTGGACGACGTTTTCGGTACCGATCCGCGCGTGGACGGTGCAATGCCGCCTGTCGCCGCTCATCTCGCCCGGCGGGCCGCGCCACGACCGATCCGCCTCTCAAGGCCAAGCCGACGGCCGCACGTCCAGCTGCTGAAGCGCTCGGCGGCCGAGTACGAGCGCCTGGCACGTCAAATTCTGGCTGATCCGAACTGGACCGCAGCGGAAGAGCTGCCCCCGCGAAAGCGAGAGCGTGTCCGGGCTCGGCTGATCGATGCTGCGCTTGCCGGGAATCCGGCGTCACCCGGGGCATGGTTGTCGCCCAAACTATCGAGCGACGAGCAGGCGATTCAGAAATGCTGAGACTGCGTGCTGCGGGGCGTAGTCTCACGAATTTCGATTCATCCGGCCGTACAAGGATGCACGAGATTTCGTCCGCAAGCCCGATTGACGTCGATATCGGCATTCTGCTCGACGAGAGAGGCTGCCCGCTGCCGCTGTCCGGGGATTAAGCGCAAACCCGGTCCGCTCAATGAACGCGAATTCTCGTCGATCTGACGCCTAAAGGAGACTGTCCGCCGGTGAAAAGCGAGCCACAAGGCCATTTTTTAAGGGGTCTCACAAAACGAGCGATAATGCAAGATTATCATTCATTATTGTTTGCCGACAGGCAGGGCGCTTTAGGCATATTATCGTTGTCAAAAGCGCCGCCGTGATTCATCCTGCTTTTCGATGATTCTGCGGCCCAAACTCCTCTCGCGCCACCCCGGCAAGCTTCTTGACGCGGTGGCCGTCGCTCCGGTGGCCCTGGTCCCGGCCTGGCTGCGCCGGGCAATCCCGGATGCGCAAAGCGTTGCGGGAAAGGAAGTTGAGGAGGTCGCGCTTGCTGCCGGTGCTGCTATCGGCGCCCTCGATGCGGTAGTCCGCCGGCAGGAACGGTGGGCCGGGGTCTGGCGGCAGCGCCTGGCGCTTGTCGCGGCCGCGGTGACGGCACGACAGGCCGGCCGCGTCGAGGATTCTTTGGCATTGCGCGACGCCGTGCTGCTGACACGCCCCGGCGATTTTTTGTCCGTTGGCCCGGCCGGGCTTTTGCTGCTCGCCTGGCGCCGGTTGGTCGACACGCCTGCCGAGAAACTGCTGACCGAGCGGAGCATCGGCGCGGTGTTGGAAGAACTCGGCTACGCCCCGGATGAAGAGGTGGTCAGCGCTCTGGTGGGGGAACTCGGTCAGATCGGCGGCGGGGCAGAGACGGTCGGGATGCTGACCGGTGCTTTTGTGGCCGCCGAACGCTATGGTTTTGGGCCGGCTTTCGGCGCCTGGCTCGCCGACGGTCTGCTGGCGCAGCGGCTGGCGTGGCCGCATGCAATACCGCTGCTGGGCACCGAAGCTGCTTTTTTTGGCATGCGTGCCGGGCATTCACGTCGGGCGGCGACCGGTATGGCGGCAGCGGGCCCTGAGACAGAGCCGGAGCGTGCCAAAAAACTGCTGGCGGCACAGGCGCGGGCGGCGCTGCGCGCCATCGATCTTTTTGCTGAGCTCGGCCGCCGTGCCGAAAAACTGCTGGCCGTCGCGCCGAAACTCAGGGCCAAGGGAGCGGACGCGATCGTCGACCGGTTGTTGAACGAAGACGCGCTCATGGCCTCGCGCGGGGACAAAAAAATGGACAAAAAGATGAGTGACCGGGGGCTACGCCGCCTGTTCGACCGGCTTCTTGTCCTGGGTGCCGTGCGTGAGCTGTCCGGTCGCCCGACCTTCCGCACCTACGGACTGTGACGATGGCGGCTCGTTCGACCAAAACTCGGCGAGACAATGGGGATGGGCAACGACCGTTGCTTGACCGGGAGCTGGATCACCTGCCGCCGGAGGCGCGCTGGCGCGAATGGATGCAGCGCGTTGAGGCAACCATTTTTGCCGCCAGCGAGCCGGTGACACGTAGTGTCCTCGCGCGGGTGGTTGGCGCGGATTGCAACCTCGATCTCTTGATCGACGACATTCGCGAGGAGCTGCGCGGGCGGCCTTACGACCTGGTCGCCGTCGCCGGCGGCTGGAAACATTTGACCCGGCCGACCTATGCCGACGCCATCCGCGCCGCTATGGGCGGCAGTGAGAAGGCGATGGATCTCACGCAATCCGAGGTGCTGGTGCTGATGTGCGTGGCGTATTTCCAGCCGATCACCCGCGCCGAGTTGTCGTCTTTCTTCGGCAAGGAGATCAGTCGTGATTTTATTGGTCATCTGCGCGGCGCGAAGCTGATTGCGTCCGGCCCGCGCAGCCCGACGCCCGGCGCGCCCTACACCTACGTGACGACCAAAGAATTCCTGTTGGAGTTCGGCCTCGACACGCTGCGCGACCTGCCGGATTTCGAGGCGCTCGAAGACGCCGGGTTGCTGTCGAAGGAGAAGCTGCTGGCAGGGGATATTCCGATGGGGATTGCGGGCGGTGAAGATGATGGCGAGGACGAGCAGCCGAGCGTCGGTCTCGTCGACGACGCGATGTGATGAACGGATCATCCTGGTTTTCCTGCGCCCGCCGATGAGAACTCATGACCATGACGACTGATCGTGCGACAGGCGATGACCGGTGAACCTACATGGCGTTGCCGTCAAGCAGGCTGGCCGGAAATAGCACCAACTTGGTGCCGCCGGCATAGCGTCGCGGCGAGAACAGGATGTCACGAAACCCTGCTGCTTGACCTGGTCGGCGGGCTTCCAGGAAGATTCTGATGCTGTCCCGTGTCTTCCTGACGACCAGCACGAAAGCGAATTTGCTCGTGCGAACAAGGCCGGTCTATGCCGATGCGTCGTCTGGCGGGGCAGTTCGCTTTGGAGCGGTTTGGTGATCGCTGAGGGTCTGGGAGAGACTGTGCAGCGCCCTCAGCAATTCTCCCATCGCCATACTGTGGGACAGCCCGTCTTTTTCGACGACCTTGATCAGCGCCTCGATATGGGCGCTGTCGGTATCCCACGGATTCGAAGAAGTTTTCATAAAGCATCGATTCAGGGGCAACGCGCGGGCGGCCAGGAGCGGGATGCCGCCCGCCGTGTTGCCTGATTTGCGTACTCGTTACCTGGCGCGAATCCCAATCTCGCTGATTATGGTTAAAATAGCATTACAGACTGCGTTTGAATCAGCACCGAAGCATGCCGCTTTGTCGGGCGGATGCAGCGGCACGAGGGCAATGCCCGTGTCGAACGGACACGACAGGATGGCCTGCTCGATTGTCAGAAACTGAAAGCGAACAGTAGATGTCGGTGTGATCGCCAGGACTGCTGAGCGACCTTACGGAATTCGAGGATTTCGGCTGCCCGCTTTGGCATCGAATGCTCGGTCGTGGTGATTGAGTGTGAAATCGCACCGAACAGTAACCCCGCGTCGAGCAGGATTTATCGACCTGATTTCATTGCGAAAATTAGAATTGTCCAAGGATCTAAGAAGGCGCAAATCGCAACCCTTCGAAAATCTGGGAAAGAGCAGCTGAATCAGACACTTGAGCATGCTGGTGCTTGGGGTTACTGTTCGGCGCGATTTCACAACGTGTATGCGAAACTGATAAAGGTGAAGGCCGCGCCACCTCGATGACAACCTTGTCCGCTACAATGTCGCTTGCACCTATTCGCTGCTGGGCGAGACTGATGGTGCCATCAAATTGCCGGAAATTTGCCTGAAGCAGTTTGGGACCGACATGAAGCAATGGATCAAAAACGACTCTCGATCTCATCCGGGATCATCCGGCAATCAGACGCTTTTAGCGCCGTATTGATGTCCGTCAGCAATGCTATGTTAGGAAGTCAAATGGCTGAGCCGCCCTATCGCGTCCAGGCGTTCAACAGCGCCACGCACTCCGAAAACAGGATGCACGATGATGCGGTGGCGCAAAAATATGGCTTCAGCGGCGGCCTGGTGCCAGGCGTCGATGTCTTTGCGTATATGGTCCACGTTCCGGTGGCGAAGTGGGGACGAGCCTTCCTCGAGCGCGGCCTGATGGAGGTGCGCTTCGCGAAGCCGGTTTACGATGGCGAAACCGTGGTGGTTACGTCCGAGCCTTCAGACGAAGGCCTAGCGATTGCGCTCAACGGCAGCGACGTTCGAGCTGCCGGCAGTGCCTCGCTGCCGGACGCGCCACCCCCGATCTCCGTTGGCGATTATCCCGAGACTGCGCCGGTTGCGGTGCGGGGGCCGGTCGATCTCAGGTCTTACCAGGTCGGCAAATGGCTCGGAACGGCGCCGCGCTCCTGGCCGGGCCAATCTGGAGCGGACTATCGGGCGGAAGTACGCGAAACCGATCCAATCTATGCTCGCGAAGGGTTGGTGCATCCCGGTATGGTGCAGCGGGTTATGAACCGGGTCTTGATGGAGAACGCTTTACTGGGGCCGTGGATTCATCTCGGCAGCCGCATGCAGATGCTGTCCACAGCTGCTTGCGATGAAGAGTTGGTCGCGCGGGCACGCGTTACCGCGAACTACGAAAAGAAGGGCAACCGTTTCGTGGAAGTAGATGCCGTTGTTGTTGCGAACGGCCGGAAGTTGATCGCCCACTGCCAGCACATCGCGATCTATCAACTTCGCGAACGAGCAGCGTGAGGCACAAGGCTGTCGAGCAGCATCGTCACCGGCGCACCCGGTTCTGCAGGCCGTCAAAACAGATAAGGGAACGCAAGACACGCACGTGACAATCGCTCCACCAGACGCGGACGGGGATTCTAGTCGCCTTTCAAGTTTGTCCCCCAGGACAGCCCGTGTCTGCTTCGGCGGCGCGGGCATCCTTACAACGAAAGCAATCAAAGATGCCCAATGCGGCGCTGGTATATCCCGATACGAAGCTCTTTATTGATGGCGAATGGCGTGAGGGTCGCGAATGCCGGACTATTCCGGTTATTGATCCGGCGACCGAGGAGACGATCGGCTCGGTTGCACATACCGCGCGCCGGATCTCGACGCCGCGCTGGCCGCCGCCGATCGCGGCTTCAAACTCTGAAGCTCAACCTCGGCGTTTGATCGGTCTAAGCTGATGTGCAAGGCCGCCGGCTTGCTGCGAGAGCGCGGAGATCGCATCGCCTGGCTCCTGACGCGCGAGCAAGGCAAACCTTTGGCAGAGGCCAAGGGCGAAGTGATGGCGGCGCCGACATCATCGATTGGTTCGCTGAGGAGGCGCGCCGCACTTGCGGCCAGGTGATTCCGGCGCGCGCGCGAAGAGCCATGCAGATGACGCTCAAAGCTGCCGGTCGGTCCGGTGGCCGCGTTCACGCCCTGGAACTTCCCGTCAATCAAACAGTGCGCAAGCTCTCCGCGGCGCTCGCCGCCGGCTGCTCGATCATCGAAGGCGCCGGCACCGCCGCCGGCGGCGCCTGCCGAGCTCCTTGGCGCCTTCGTCGATGCCGGCGTGACCGCCGGGGGTCGTCACTCTGGTCTCTGGCGCGCCGGGGGAGATCTCCGAGTGTGAAAATGCGCCGGCCAGTGACCCCGCGTCGAGCAGGATTTGTCGTGCTGATTTCATTGCGAAGATGAGTGTTGTCCTAGGGATCTCAGAAGGCACGATTGTGACCCTGCGAATCTCACAAAGAGCAGCTGTATCAAACTCTTGAATGTTCCAGTACCTAGGGTCACTGGCCGGCGCATTTTCGCAGCCGATCGCCTAATCAGATTCACGCGCTCGAAGGCGCACTGAGTCAGTCGGTCTGGTCGGCATCGAGGTATCGTCCCTCGGTTCATTACGCTTCGGCACCTTGGGGTCGATTGCACTATTTGGTAGTTTGTTCCGGCGCCGCGTGGAGAGTCTGCCATGTGGCCAGGGCTCGGGACAAGTGTCGGTCCATCATTCCCACTGCCAAATCGGTTCGACGAGCCTCAATGGCTTCAAGTATCTCACAATGATCGTCGTAAGCTTGCGTGCCCCGTGAGTAATCTGAAAAGTATATTATGCGACGCTGTTTTGAGAATTCATAAAATAATTTCACCGTGCGAAGCAGTACTCTATTCTGTGTTGAAGCGACGATTCCAAGATGGAACGCTTCATCCTCAGCCTCAATTGTCTTTTTGCTATCAATTGCAAGCTTCGTTTTGTAGAGGATTTCCCTCAGCCGATCTACGTCCTGATCCCGCCTTCTATCGCAGGAAATCCGTACGCCCTGCAGCTCCAGAATACTTCGCACTTCAAACACGTCCTTAGTCTCTTCAGGCTGAAACGGCAGGCCAGAAGACGCACGAAGAACGAGGGCCTCGATGCTACTTTCCTCAGAATTTCTAAGATAGATCCCAGAGTTAGGCCTTCGCTCAATCACACGCATCGACTCGAGAGCGGCCAAAGCCTCGCGAACCGCCCCGCGACTGACATTGAACCTGTCGGCAAAGTCACGTTCCGACGGCAATCGTTCGTTCGGCTCATAGCGACGCTCATCAATGAATGAGAGTATTTTCCCTACAACGTTCGGGACACCGGCAATCCTATCGCTTTCCGTCTTCTCAAGCATTTTTCGGTCTTTTTTCCAGCCGTCAGTCCATCCCAACCAGGTCCATCCCGATACGGAAGGGTCATAAATCATACGCGTTGCTTGGCAACTCGAACCCAAAGTACCAGTGAAACCCTAGCCGGTCTACCAAATTGGTTAATCCGGCTCCGCGCTGAAGCTGCCATATGCCCGATGGTTAAGCCACCCGTTCATTAAACTCCCCACGGCATGCCTTGCGCGTAGAGATGGCCAAGCGCGGCGCCCGGCCAACACCAAGCCGATGGCCTAGCCGTAAACGCCGTCCGCCGTTCAGGGCCTTCCTCTATCGCCACCGCACCCTCGAGACGCAGGTCGAAACTACCTTGCTCTCGTCAAACTCATTTCAGCTAAAATCTAGATGCAATTCATGGGTCGGTGACCTATAAATGCCCCCGGAACGCTCGGAGAGGCGTTCAGGTAGGAGCCCGACCATGATCAAGATGAGCGTCTACTATCCGGCCCATGGCGGCTCGAAGTTCGACCACGATTACTACTGTGCCAGCCACCTGCCACTGATCAGAGAACGAATGGGCGATGCCTGCCTGCGCTACGAGATCGAGAAGGGCCTAACGGGCCGCGAACCTGGAAGCGCGCCGGAGTTCGTCGCAGCGTGCCACATCTACTCACCGAGCCTGGGGACATTCCGGGAGGCGTTCGGCCCACACCGCGCGGAGATCGTCGCGGACGTCGCCAACTATACGGACATCGCACCCATCGTGCAGATCAGCGAAATCGTTGGAGCGTAAGGGCTTCGGTGCGTCAGGCTTGGCCGTTGTCCGGGATCGGCGTCGTGCTCGCCATGACCAGCTAACCGGTGCCGAACAGGTCCACGATCAGGAACGTGTCATTGCCATTCATGCGACAACTACTTTGCTCTCGTCAAGCGCGCTTCAGCCAAAATCTGGATGCGCTCTATGAACCGGTGAAGTAGACCGGCGCTGGCGAACGGTTCCAGAAAGCACCCGAAGCCTGCATCATTAACTCCATCTATCTTCGAAGTAGGGGTCAAAGTTCGGTCGTGCGGATACCCGCCGGGACCAGCGCCGCGTCGATCATTGCCATGACCATGTTCTGCGGGGCCTTGCCGATGTCGATGACATGTCGGCGGTGTCTATAGTGAGGGTGAACATGCGTCTCTCTCCTCACCTGCGAAGAGTAGAGCGAAGGTGCAGCCCGCTCACCGACTTGAGGCCAGCCTGCCGCAAAGTTCATCGGCAAAACCCGCTTCCAAGCACATTCCGCACGCAAAAGCCGTTTCACGCTTTTGCTTGGAAATGGGGTTAGCCCTTGTCCGCGGCCAGGCCTACCTGTTCGACAGCGTGCGCCGCGCAGATTTCGTCGTTGTCCGATGTATCGCCGGAGATTCCGACAGCACCGAGGGTTTCGCCCGCTTCCCCGCGTATCAGGACACCACCGGGAACCGGCACGATCTTCCCGCCGGAAACGCCGGACAGGGCTTGGACAAAATGAACACGCTCGGCGGCGGCCGCGTTCAGCCAGCGGGAGCCCGAGCCGACCGCCAGCGCGCCATAGGCTTTGCCAAAGGCGATCTCGAAGCGGAGCATGGAAGAACCATCCTGCTTCTGGAATGCGATGAGGTGGCCGCCTGCATCGAGCACCGCGACCGAGAGCGGCTTCAGGTTGAGCTCCCGCCCCCGATCCAGCGCGGATTCGATGATGCGATTGGCGACATTCAACGTGATGGTATTCATTGTTTTATCCCGTTCCGAGAACGTTCTCGCCTGCCCCACTGGCCTTCAGCTCCAACCGGCGGGCGTGCAGAACCGGCTCGGTATAGCCGTTCGGCTGGGCGCGGCCCTGCAGCACCAGATCACACGCGGCCTGGAAGGCGATCGAATTCTCGAAATCCGGGGCCATCGGCCGATAAAGCGGGTCGCCCTCGTTCTGCCGGTCGACGACCGCCGCCATGCGCTTCATCGTCTCCATCACCTGATCGCGCGTACAAACGCCATGATGCAGCCAATTGGCGATGTGCTGCGAGGAGATGCGCAGCGTGGCGCGATCCTCCATCAGGCCGACATCGTTGATGTCCGGCACTTTCGAGCAGCCGACACCCTGGTCGATCCAGCGCACGACATAACCCAGGATGCCCTGGGCGTTGTTGTCGAGTTCCTTCTGGATCTCTTCGGGCGTCCAGTTCGGCCGCAGGGCGACGGGGATCGACAGGATGTCGTCGAGCTTGGCCTTCGGGCGGTTTTTGAAACCTTCCTGCACGGCGTGCACATCGACCTTGTGGTAGTGCGTCGCATGCAGCGTCGCGGCTGTCGGCGACGGCACCCAGGCGGTGTTGGCGCCGGCCTTCGGGTGAGCGATCTTCTCAACCAGCATCGCCGCCATCAGGTCGGGCATCGCCCACATGCCCTTGCCGATCTGGGCATGACCGGCAAGCCCGCACTCCAGGCCGGTGTCGACATTCCACGCTTCATAGGCGGAAATCCACGCCGCCTGCTTCATGTCGCCCTTGCGGATCATCGGGCCGGCTTCCATCGAGGTGTGGATCTCGTCGCCGGTGCGGTCGAGGAAGCCGGTGTTGATGAAGACGACGCGTTCGCGGGCTGCACGGATGCATTCCTTGAGGTTGACCGTGGTGCGGCGTTCCTCATCCATGATGCCCATCTTCAGCGTGTTGGGCTGCATGCCGAGCGCCTGTTCGACGCGGCCGAAAAGCTCGACAGCGAACGACACCTCCTCCGGCCCGTGCATCTTCGGCTTGACGATATAGACCGAGCCTGTCCGCGAATTGGCGCGGCGGCCATTAGGGCCGACATCGTGCAGCGCGATCAGGCTGGTGATCATCGCGTCCATGATGCCTTCCGGAACCTCATTGCCGTCGCGGTCGAGGATCGCCGGGTTGGTCATCAGGTGGCCGACATTGCGCACCAGCATCAGCGAGCGGCCGGGCAGAGTCAGTTTGCTTCCGTCGGGTGCCGTATAGTCGCGGTCAGGATTGAGCTTGCGCGTGAACGTCTTGCCGCTCTTCGAGACCTCTTCCTCTAAATCGCCCTTCATCAGGCCGAGCCAGTTGCGGTAGACGGCGACCTTATCCTCGGCGTCGACCGCGGCGACCGAGTCCTCGCAGTCCTGGATGGTGGTAATGGCCGATTCCAGAATAACGTCTGAAATTCCAGCCTCGTCTTGGCTTCCGATGACGTGTTGATCATCAAGGATGATTTCGATGTGAAGGCCGTTTCTCGATAAGAGCAACGAAGACGGATTGTCGACGTCACCTAGGTACCCCGCGAATTGTGAGGGATCGCGCAACCCACCCTCCGAGGAGCCCGTCATCAGTCGAAACTGACCATCTTTAATTTGAGAACTGGTCATGTTTGACCAGCTGTCTGTCTTCAACGGCACGCTGTCATCTAAGAATGCTCGCGCCCACGCGATGACTTTCTCGCCGCGCTTGGGATTGTAGCCATTGCCCTTTTCGGCGCCGTCGGTCTCGGGAATGGCATCGGTGCCGTAGAGTGCATCATAGAGCGAACCCCAGCGCGCGTTGGCGGCATTCAGCGCATAACGGGCATTCATCACCGGCACGACGAGTTGCGGACCGGCGACGGTGGCGATCTCCGGATCGACGTTTTCGGTGGTGACCTTGAAATCCGGACCTTCGTCCAGCAGGTAGCCGATCTCCTTGAGGAAAGCCTTGTAGGCCGCCATGTCGGACGGCGCGCCATTTTCGCGATGCCAGGCGTCGATCTTCTCCTGAATCTCGTCGCGCTTTTCGAGCAGCGCCCGGTTCTTCGGAGCGAGGTCGCGAACGATCTTGGCGAAGCCGGCCCAGAACTCTGCGAGCTTGATGCCGGTGCCCGGCATCGCGCGCTTGTTGACGAAATCGTAGAGCCCGCGATCGACCTGCAACCCGCCGACTTCGATTCGATTTGCCATGTCCAAAGCTCCGTTATGGCGCCCCCACAGGCGCGTATCGTTTCGCGGGTTCGGTGCATAGAAAAACCCTTCCACTTCCAGCTCTGCGCTGACGGAAAGGTTCGTGACGCCGGTCTGAACCCTGATGAATCGGTTTGCGGTATCAATCTCGCGAACATCCCGCACCACGCTATCGGCCGTCGGAAGTGCGCCGCCTGCCAACGATGTCTCCGCACCGCGCGGGATAACCGGAACCCGCAGATTGTGGCAAATTCTCATCGCCGCCGCTACCTCCTCGGTGGTGCGAGGCAGAACCACGGCGAGCAGCGGACATCGGTACGCCGTCAAACGCGTCGCATTCATATGCCTGGGTTTCCTCCGGGTCCGAGACGATCGCGTCCGCGGGCAGGACGGTACTCAACGCGGCGACGATCTCGGGCTTATGGGCGATGATCGCGGCGTCGGGAACGGGCATGGCGATGCTGGACATTGGCTCAATTCCGTCTGACCGAAAGCAGTGAATAACCGGACGCTCCTTCGCGCTCGCCTTCATCGAAGGCACACGAGATGCGCAGGCTCGCGACAAGCAGACTCACGAGCATCACAGCTATTTCCCGCGCGCCGCGCGAGAATCCGGAGCGAAGGGGAAGCGCGATATTCGCTGCGGCGGCTCGCCCGCGATGACCTTGGCGCGTCGAACGGCTGAGACCGAATCCGGAGCGCACGCAGCCGGCCCTGAATCATCCGCAATAGATAATCTTGTCCTTCTCAAGTCGCGATATTTCATCGTCGCCGATGTTGAGGATTGAATTGAGGATGTGCTTCGTATGCTCCCCAAGCATGGGGGGGCTGATGGTGTACTCAATTTCTGTCTGAGAGAATTTGATCGGATTGGCCACGAGCGGCACGGTCTTGCCCGTGGTGTGGGGAAGATTGATCTGCAATTCGCGATGGACGACCTGCGGATGCACGAATGCCTGGTCGAGTCGGTTGATCGATGCGCATGGTACGCCGATGGGTTCGAGAAGCGCGATCCAGTGCTCGGTTGGTTCCTGGGCAAGGCGTTCGGCCACGATCGGGATCAGAGCGTCGCGGTTTTCCAAGCGATCCGTGTTTGTGGTGAAACGGGGGTCGTCGCAGAGCACTTGCAGCCGGGACGCCGTGCAGAACTTCCTGAACTGCTGGTCGTTCCCCACCGCAAGCACGAATGATCCGTTGCTCGATTTGAACACCTGATAGGGCACGATGTTCGGATGGGCGTTTCCATATCGGCGCGGCGGCTTCCCCGTGGTCAGATAGTTCAAGTTCTGGTTGGCCAGAGCGGCAAGCTGGACATCAAGAAGCGCCATGTCGATATGCTGGCCCTCGCCCGTCCGCTCGCGATGCAACAACGCCGACAGCACACCTGTTGCGCTATACATTCCAGTGAGGAGATCGGAAATCGGGACGCCGACCTTCTGAGGGCCGCCGCCGGGCTTGTCGTCCGCCTCGCCCGTGATGCTCATCAGCCCGGATATGGCTTGGATGGCCATGTCGTATCCGGCTACGTTTTTCATCGGGCCGGTCTGGCCGTATCCCGTAATGGAGCAGTACACGATGTCCGGCTTTATGAGCCGGAGCGCTTCATAGTCTAGCCCATACCGTTTCATGTCGCCGACTTTATAGTTCTCTATGAGAACGTCGGTCTTCCTGACCAGAGATCGAACGATGTCCGCGCCTGCTTGCGTGGCGATGTCCACGCAAATCGAGTGCTTGCCGCGATTGGCGCTCAGGAAGTAGGCACTCTCGGTTGTTCCATCAAGATGCGGTGGCCCCCAGTGGCGAGTGTCGTCGCCGGTGAACGGGCGTTCGATTTTCCAAACCGTCGCCCCTAGATCGGCCAAGAGCTGCCCGAGCCAAGGGCCCGCAAGAATCCTCGATAAATCGAGAATTTGGTATCCGCTTAACGGTCCTGCCATATCAACAACCCACATTCGAGATTAATAGCTTCTTTACAGAAGCTGTGGGTAATGCGTAACTGGAGTTACCAGATTGGTCAATCCAATTTTGGCGCCCACCCATCCGGGGCAATATCAAATCCACGTCGCAGACATTGACGAAACTGCGAATCTGGTCTATCCAAATTGGTCTACAACAAGGCCGCCGGGAGGGCGGCCTGCGATGCCCGCACTGGGGATCACGTTTAGGGAGGTTTTGCTGCATGGCGCGAATATCGCTCCAAAATGTCTCCAAGTCGTTTGGTGGCGACCAGGGCCCTTGGGCCGTTAATAAATTCTCCCTAGAGGTAGAAGACGGCGAGCTCGTTGTTTTTGTCGGTCCTTCGGGATGCGGAAAATCGACGACACTGCGGATGATCGCTGGCCTCGACGACACCACGTCGGGCACCATCACGATCGGCGGGCGGGATGTCACCGGTCTGCCACCGAAAGATCGCAATGTTGCGATGGTCTTTCAGAACTATGCGCTGTATCCGCAGAAGTCGGTCTACGACAACATGGCGTTCGGCCTACGGGTGCGCGGTGAAGCGAAGCAGGAGATCGACCGGCGCGTGAGGGCTGCAGCGGCCAGCCTAGACCTCGAATCCCTGCTCCACCGCAAACCGCGACAGCTGTCGGGCGGGCAGATGCAGCGTGTGGCACTCGGGCGTGCGCTCGTGCGGGACCCCGATGTTTTCCTTCTGGACGAGCCGCTTTCCAATCTGGATGCGAAGCTGCGCGTCAAGATGCGGGAAGAAATCGCGACGCTCCATGCCCGTCTCGGGGCAACGATGATCTTCGTGACACATGACCAGGTCGAAGCAATGACGCTTGGAGACCGTATCGTGATCATGCGCGATGGCCTGATCCAACAGGCTGGGAAGCCTCTCGAACTCTACGATCGGCCTGCAAACACGTTCGTAGCCGGGTTTATCGGTTCGCCCGAAATGAACCTGATCGACGGGCAGTTGTCCGACGCAAGCGGGCGGCTCGAGGTGCGATCGGGAGACCTTTCGGTAGGCATACCAGAAAAGACCTTCGCCAGGAGCGGACAGAACGTGACGCTTGGAATCCGGCCCGAGCACCTCGTCATCTCTAACGGCTCGCCGCTTGAGATGACCGTGAACTTGGTCGAGCAGATCGGAGCGCAGACTTATCTCATGGGCACGCTGGCCGGCCATAAGATGCGTGCCGTCCTCCAGCGTCGTGATGAAATCCGCGCCGGTGACAAACTCCCTATCGCCTTCCCGAGTGAGCGGCTTCACCTGTTCGACTCCATTAGCGGTGCGTCGCTGCGGATGGCGCAAACGGGCGGCAAAATCGGCGTAATGGAAAATGCGTAATGGCCCCCTGCGAGAGCGGCGGGTCAGGCTGATACTGCGCCCCTGGACCGTGGAGGGCGTCACCGGACTTCAGTAGGAGCTCTGTGTCGCGTCCTAACGATAGCACCTCTGGAGCGTCATAAAGGAGGGTCAACGCTATACTCGATACCGGCGACGTTAATTCTTGGCATTTGGCTTGAACTGACAAGTTAACAAGGGAGGAGCAGGAAATGAGCATTTACATTCCAGGTAGAGTGAGAATGGCGGTAGGCTTGTCCGGCATGACCCGCCGCAACTTTCTTAAATCCGCTGCCGCCGTCGGAGCAGCAAGCCTCGCGGCGCCTGCGGTGGTGCGGGCCCAGTCCGGCGTCACGCTTCGGTTTCTCAACTACGAAACTTCGGTCGCTAGTCAGGCAGCCCTGAAAAAAGCGTGCGACGACTACGAAAGCAAATTCGGCGTCAAGATAATCGTCGATTCGAGCCCCATTAGCGGCACGATGCAAAAAGTGATGGCGGCGGTCGCTGCCGGCCAGCCCTATGACATCATGACTTCCGGGTTCATCGGTGGAATCTTGGAGTATATTCACGCCGGCGCCATCGTCCCGGTGACCGACCTGGTCAAAAAGTATGACTGGGGCAAGAAGGCCGCATGGGAGTATCAAGGTGAGAACTGGTACTATCCGTTCGATTACAACCTCGTCGTAAATTATTACCGGAAAGACCTCTATGCCCAGAAAGGTCTGAAGATACCGGAGACGTGGGACGACTTCTTGAAGAACTGCCAAGCGCTTACAGTCGTTAATGGTGGAAATGTTGACGTCGGCGGCTGTGTCATACCTCTTGCAAGCGACAGCTCGACCAACTGGGCGAGCTTCGGCAATATGTTCGCCGAAGGCGCGGAGCTCTTTGACAAAGACTGGAATGTCGTTTTCGACCAGGGCGAGAACGCTGATCGTGCCACGCGCTTCTTGGATTTCTACGGCGAGTTGTACAAGACGATGCCGCCCGGCATGAACGCCGTGAGTTATGCTCAACTAATGAGTCTCTTCGCCACCGGAAAGGCGGCACACAGTGTCTATTCTGGTCGGTTGGTCGAAGCGCTTGAAGCGACTAACCCAGAACTCGCCGATAAGTACGGAATATTCCCCTCGCCTGGTAGTACCGGTCAAAAGGCACTTTCATATGCTTTTGACGGCTTCTGCGTAGGGAAGTCGAACCAAAGCGAGGAGGCGATTAAGTTCCTTCAGTGGTTTGCAGAAGAGCATTACGTCGATTGGCTGCTTTCAGCATGGATGAACAACCATCCGGCGCGCCTGGACATCTATGAGAACGAGCGTTGGAAGAGCCATCCCATGATCAAGAAGCATTGGAATACGATGATGACGATGAAGTCCTACATTGAAGGCGACAACATCAAGATCATGGCAATCGACACCAGCGGTCCTTCGATCGACATGCGTGCTTGTAACGTATTCAACGCGAATGTCATGCCGGAAATGCTCCAGCAGAAAGTCCTCGGCAACGCCTCGTCGGCTGATTGCGTCGCCGCGACTGCGCAACGCATTCGCTCCGTCATCTAACTGCAGATCGGGGCGGCCTCCGCTGCCGCCCCGATCGTTCGTTCAAGGGATGATTCTTATGGTTCAGGACCGGCGAATTGTTGCATTGTTTATTGGCAGTATCTCCTTGCTCGCATTTATTATTGGCGGCCCGTTGATTTACGCGGTTATGCTATCATTCTATTCGGCCCGTTCGTTTATGAGCGAACCCGAGTGGGTCGGCCTGAGCAACTACATCAAGGTATTGCAAGATCCTCTTTTCTGGAATTCGTTGACGAACGGCCTCACAATCGCGCTTTCGTCGATTGTCCTGCAGGTAGTTCTGGGCGTTGGAATAGCGATGGTGCTTAACAAGCGCTTTGTTGGCCAGACCATTGCACGTTCGATCGCTATTCTTCCCTACTTCCTGCCGACAGTTGTCGCCTGCCTAGTGGCCCAATGGATTCTCGAGCCAAACTACGGATTGGTAAAGACCGCTCTGGCATCCATCGGTGTTGGAATGCTCGATTGGAGTTCTCATGCCTTCACGGCCAAAGGCACAATCATACTCGTCAGTGTGTGGTTGTGGACACCTTTTGTCGTAACCTGCGTTCTAGCTGGTTTGCAGACGATCCCAACGCAACTTTACGAAGCTGCTCGCGTCGATGGCGCCGGTGCTTGGACGCAATTCTGGCACATCACGATACCAGGCTTACGCTCGGTTCTGATCGTGGTCATCCTTCTGCGTGGCATCTGGATGTTCAACAAGTTCGATCTGATATGGCTTTTGACAAAAGGCGGGCCGCTCAACCAGACAGAGACCTTGCCTACCTTAGCCTATCGGAAGTCGTTTATTGAGTACAACCTGGGCGGGGGCGCCGCTGTGGCAACGATCTCCTTCCTCCTGCTCTCAGGCGTCATTCTCATCTATCTGCGCCTGTTCCCCATCGATGATGCAAAGCAAGGGCGATAAGAAATGAAGAGCCATGTAGAGCGATTGCCCGTTGATTCCAGTCGCCAGATACCTGAGCGCGAACCGATTCGTCCGAGATCGTCGCTGCAACACGGGAGCAAGGTTCAGGAAAGCACTTTCTGGAAACCATTCAAAAAGCTATCGGCAAAAATTGCCCTTTATGCAACCGTACTCGTTATCTGTCTTTATTCACTCTTTCCGATATACTGGATGATCATTTCGAGCCTAAGGCCCGCGGAACGCCTTTTTCTCGATACATCTCTCGTTTTCTGGCCGCCGGACCTGACGTCTTACGTCTCCCTCTTCCGGCAGACGAATTATATCGTCAATTTTCTGAACAGCGCTCTGATGGCGGTTGCGACGATTACCGTCTCCCTCGTGCTGTCGGCATTTGTCGCTTACGGCGCCACCCGGCTGCGCTTTCGGGGCAAGACTATGCTCGTTGCATCGATGCTTTTTGCCTACATGTTCCCACCCCTCATGCTGGCCATCCCAATGGCGGCAGCTTTCCGAACGATCGGCCTCACCGACACACTGTGGGGGCTGTTGATCGCCCATCTCGCAATTTCGCTGCCGCTGGCGGTGTGGTTGCTCTGGGGTTTCTTCAAGTCAATGCCGTTTGACCTTGAGGAGGCTGCGATGGTTGACGGCTGTTCTCAGTTCGAAGCGTTCATCAAGGTCGTCTTGCCATTGTCCGCTCCCGGGCTCATCACTGTCGCCATCTTCTCGTTCCTTCTCTCTTGGGCCGACTATGTGTTCGCGCTGATACTTATTATGAGCGACCAAAGAAAGACGCTCCCCGTTGCTCTGCAGTCGTTGCTCGGCGCGCATGATTTGCGTTGGGGTGAAGTCTTGGCCGGCGCTTCGCTGATAGCTCTGCCTTTGTTTGTAATATTTATCTTTTGCTATCGGTACTTCGTCGCCGGGCTGTCAGCGGGTGCGGTGAAGGGATGATCCCGTCAAAAAGCGGCGGAAGATCGGTCGCGTTTTGATCTGGATTCCAAAAGCATCACCATCGGGAGAAGGTTTATGGCGAGCTACGACTATATTATCGTTGGTGCAGGTTCGGCCGGATGTGTTCTGGCAACTCGCCTGAGTGAAGACGCTAATGTGAGCGTATTGCTGATTGAGGCGGGCGGGGGGAAGTCGATGTTTGTCGATATGCCCGCCGGAATCAAGGTTCTCTATACGAGCGGTCGATACAACTGGCGGTTTTGGACTGAGCCGCAGCAACATCTAGACAATCGCCGGATCTATATCCCCAGAGGGAAGGTCATAGGAGGGTCGTCATCGATCAATTCCATGATCGCTATGCGCTGCAACCCGTGGGACTACGATTCGTGGGCGTCTCGGGGCATGCCTCAGTGGAGCTTTGCCGCGATGCTCCCCTATTTGCGCAGGATTGAGGATGCGAGCCTGGTCGCTGAACCTGATAATGGAACGCGTGGGCACACCGGGCCCATTAAGCTTTCCTACGGGCCACGGCGCCCGACCGCCCAGGCGTTTGTCGACAGCCTCCTCGCCGCCGGTTTACCAGAGAACCATGGATTCAATGGACCCTCGCAGATAGGCGCAGGTTTCTACGAACTTACGATAGCAAATGGAAAGCGGTCCGGCTCATTCAAGTACCTGGAACGCGCCAAGGGACGCCCGAACCTCACCATCCTCTCCAATAGTCATGTTCGTCGCATTAACGTTGAAAGAGGTGGTGCCCGTGGCATCGTCCTGGTCCAGAACGGCCGCGAGAAGACGATCAACTGCGATCGAGAGGTTCTGCTGACGGCAGGCGCGATCGGATCGCCGCAGCTTTTGATGCTGTCTGGTATTGGGCCTGCTGATCATATGAAGTCTTTCGGCATCAAACCCGTTCACGATCTTCCGGGCGTGGGCGAGAATCTTCAGGACCACCTGGACCTCGCGGTTCGCTTCGAGTCATCGCAACCGACGACGTTGACCCCCTATATGGGCCTCCTGAGGGGCGGCATGGCCGGCGCTCGGTATATTCTCAAAGGCGATGGTCCGGCCGCTTCGCAGGCCGTGGAGGCGGGAGCGTTTTGGGGCCCTGACCGATCATCTCCGTTGCCGGAGTGGCAGGCACACTTTGCCAACGTCCTCCGCAATCCGCCGGCCGGCGAGCGTATCGCTCACGGTTTCGCTGTTCGCGTATGTCAGCTCAGGCCACAAAGTCGCGGTACGGTAAGATTGCGAAGCGGAGACCCCGCCGTTCCACCGGCGATCGACCCGCGTCTTGCTTCCGAACGTGCAGACCTCGAGAGCCTGAGAGATGGCACGCGCGATATGTGCGATATGATGATGCGCGGACCACTCAAGAACTTCATAAAACGTCCGTTGGATGCGGAAGTGTTCGGCAATCTCTCCGAGCAGGAGGCTTTCCTGCGAGCGCGGGCCGAGACGGTGTATCACCCCGTAGGGACCTGTCGCATGGGCGCTGACGATGCATCGGTCGTGGACCCGAGCATGAAAGTCCGCGGTGTTGATGGTGTACGGGTGATCGACGGTTCGGTGATGCCAACGCTTCTAAGCGGCAATACGAACCTGCCGATTATGGCGATCGCCGAAAAAATCGCTGACGAACTCATCCACGGCGAAAGCGTTTCGCGTGATCACCCGATCGCTGGGGAGATGCTTGCGCACGGGCGCCACGCGCCCTCCTCCTGAAAGCCTCCGTTTATCGTCCGAGGAACGCTGTAGCGGTGCGAAAAGCGCCCAGGCTGTTTTCGCAAATTTTTTGAACTCGCAGGGTACGATGGCCGATTTTGATGTTGACTTGGCAGTAATTGGTGGTGGTTCAGGCGGGGTCCGCGCCGCACGGGTCGCTGCTAGCTATGGAGCCAAGGTCATCGTTGCTGAAGGAGATCGGGTCGGCGGCACCTGCGTTATCCGTGGCTGCGTACCAAAAAAGCTTATGGTCTACGCTTCAGATCTCCAGAAAGAGATCGGGAACGCGGCTGGCTTCGGATGGTCGGTCCCCCCAGCAAAATTCGATTGGGGAGTATTGACGGCAAACAGAAACAGGGAAGTCGCCCGTCTCGAGATGGCATATACGTCGACGATCGAACGTTCGGGAGCGCGCCTAGTGAAAGAGCGCGCAACGTTCCAAGACGCACGCACCTTGCGTCTTGCCAATGGGGAGACGGTGCGCGCTCGAAATATACTTATTGCCACTGGCAGCACGCCGAACCACGGGGAGGCAATACCTGGCATCGAGCATGTCATCTCGTCCGACAAGGTCTTTGAGCTTCGTGAACTGCCGCAGCGGATCCTAATTCAAGGAGGGGGCTACATTGCGGTTGAGTTCGCATGCATATTCGCCGGTCTCGGTTCGAAAGTGACCTTGGTTTGTCGCAGCGACAACATCCTGCGCGGTTTTGATGAAGACGTAAGGGCACATGTTCGTCGTGCTCTGGAGGAGCAGGGAATTCTGGTCGTCACCTCCTGCTGGATCAACAGGGTTGACAGGATTGACGAAAGCAGCGGGCTATTGAAAGCTAGTCTTTCAAACGCTGAACAGCTCGTCGCAGACCAAGTCATGTTTGCGATTGGACGAAAGCCCAACACGCAGGACCTAAATCTCCAGAATTCTGGCGTTGCGCTAAGCCCTGACAGCGGCGGCGTCGCGGTCAACGAGAACTCGCAGACCAATGTGCCCCATATCTACGCGGTCGGCGACGTGACAAACCGCGTAAACCTTACCCCTGTAGCGGTGCGC
Organism: Aminobacter sp. NyZ550; assembly: GCF_025628925.2. Lineage (NCBI taxonomy): Bacteria > Pseudomonadati > Pseudomonadota > Alphaproteobacteria > Hyphomicrobiales > Phyllobacteriaceae > Aminobacter > Aminobacter sp. NyZ550. The sequence goes on along the minus strand of NZ_CP114192.1, from coordinate 36,113 downwards.
GAGGGCCAGGCCTTTGCAGATTCGGTATTTGGCGAGCGTCCCACGCAGGTCGACTATGCGGATATCCCGACTGCGGTTTTCTCGCGTCCGGAAGTCGGATCCGTTGGGCTATCAGAGGCACAAGCCTGTGCCCTGTTTGAAAGGGTGGACATCTACAAAACGGATTTTCGGCCCATGAAGGTCGCCCTCTCCCACAGCTCCGAACGAATGATGATGAAGCTCGTCGTAGATGCAGATTCCGGGAGGGTTGTCGGCTGCCATATTGTCGGATCAGGCGCGGCGGAGATCATCCAGGCAGTTGCGATTGCGATAAGAATGAAAGCCGTAAAGGAGGACTTTGATGCAACAATGGCTCTTCATCCAACAGCGGCGGAAGAACTTGTCACGATGCGGACACCGACCAAGCGCTGCGTTCGATAATGCATTTGTGTAGTCAGTCGGACTCTTCTTGCTTCACCTCAATGCGCTGGGAAGACCATGCTGAGGCGGTCGAACTTCGGTCTTAGGGGTGCTCGCAGCTCTCATCTTTGCTACCATGAAAGCTAATAACGGCTAATCACATGAACAGCCCCTCTAACCGCGTGTGGATAATAGTCAACGATGGATTCGAAGGCGTTGCGATAAGCTATTTGGACGTCTCAGCTGCTGGCAACTTCCAGCAGCCTTCAACTCATCCATTTTCACTCGTGAGAACAATTCGTCGATTTATCAGCAATTTATGTCGATCAGCATTCACGAGGACATATTAGCACATGCCTCTGTCGAGCCACGCATTTCCTAATCGAAGTGCTCTGAGTCAACCGCAGCACTCTGAATAGCCACAGGATCTCGGAGGCTCCATGTGCGGATGTATATGGACCCCGCCCAATTGCAACAGTCGGCTGGATCAGGATCGATGGTCACAACTGCTGATGTATATCCGGCTGCGTGATGCGGCTGGACAACGTCTTCGCCGCGAGCCTCGATGGGTTGATGGGTTTTCGCCGCTTCCACCTCAAAGCCCCGATGACATTGGTTAACGCCATGCCGGTCCACACATCAGGTTCTGGAAGCGACGGGGTGACCGTTTCGCCATCTCCTGCCATTGGCTGCAATTGGCGGGGTGGGACCTCCTTTAGTTATTGGCCGCTTCTATTCAGGCCGCCTTCACCGACAGCGCGGCCCCTTTGCGGAAGTCGACCGGCGTGCTCGCAACATAAACCGTCACGCCCGAAGGGATGCTTGAGTACGTTCAGCTGGCGTATCTGGTCTGGTCGGTGCAGGTGCGCCAGCGGACGCAGCTGATCGACGCTTTGCGCGGGCATCTTGCCGAACGCGGCATCATCGCACCACAAGGTCCGGCTCACCTGAAAACCTTAGCTGCCGCGATTGATGCCGCCGAACCAGCGATGCCCCAACTGGTCCTCGACCTTGGTCGCGTACCTCGAGCAGGTCGACCGGTTGAGCCGCGAAGATTGGAGAGCTGGAGAAATCCTTCGCCGTGAAGCCCCACGCGGGGAGGATACACCCACCTTCGGACCACGCCGGGAATTGGCCCGATCACGGCCATGGCGGTGGAAGCGTGTGCGCCCCCAATGGCGACCTTAAGCGAGGTCGCGACTATAGCGGTGGCGCAGTTCGGAGCGTGATCTGCTCCGAGAGCCATTGACTGAGAAAACTGGATATGCCAAATTGGTCAAACCAGATCGCGATGTTTTCCCAAACGATGCGCACCTGGATGGTTGGACGTCGAAAATCTCGAAGGAGGAAGCGCCGTGGCGAAGGAAAAGAGCGGCTACTATGGCACGCGAAGGAAATTCTGGTCGTGGGGATATGAAGGTGAAGATAACTCCCAGGACGAAATCCGTACCATGCGAGACCGCGTGGAGCAGCGGCTTGGGATTAAGGATATCGAAGTTCTCTCGGACCCGACCCTTGATGAGATTGAACTTTATCCGTCGCGCATAAAGATCCCGCGAACGCTGGAAGATTTCTGCACCACGGAAAAGTGGGACAGAGTTGTCCATACCTACGGTAAGGGTTTTAAGGACATGACCCTTATCTACCGGCGCGATTTCAAGAAGGCTCCGGACGTCGTGGCCTATCCGCGCGACGAAGAAGATATTGCCGCCATCTTCGACTGGTGTGGCGAAAACGGCTATGCATGCATACCGTATGGCGGTGGATCGAGCGTCACAGGAGGCTTCTGGGGTCCCGAGCGCGACGCCTTTCCCGGCGTGGTCGTTATTGACCTGGGCAACCTCAACCAGATTCTCGAAATCGACCCTGTGTCACGCTGCGCGCGGATCCAGGCAGGCATTCTCGGGCCGGCTCTGGAAGAACAACTGAAGCCGCACGGCCTCACCCTGCGCCATATTCCGCAATCGTGGGAATTCTCATCGCTGGGCGGCTGGATCGCAACCCGGTCGTCCGGTCACTATGCGACCCATCTCACGCATATCGACGACATGGTGGAAAGCCTGCGCGTCGTCACGCCAGCGGGGACGATCCAGAATCGCCGGCTGCCTGCCTCAGGTGCGGGACCAAATCCGGATCGCATGTTCATCGGGTCTGAAGGCACGATGGGCATCATCACTGATGCATGGATGCGTCTGCAGGGGCGTGTGAAATTCCGTGCGAATGCATCGATCTCCTTCAAGTCGTTCTATGAGGGTGCCAAGGCCGTCCGTCAAATCACCCAAGCGGGACTGTTCCCGGCGAACGCTCGCTATCTCGACGAGCAGGACGCCAAATTCTACGGCGCTGGAGACGGCACCGATTCCGTCTTGCTGCTGGGCTTCGAATCCGCCGACCATCCGGTGGACGCATGGCTGGAGCGTGGTCTCGAAATCTGCAAGGACTTCGGTGGCGTCGTGAAGCAGCGCGCGGGAACAGCAGACAACGCGCTGGAAACCAGCCGCAGCGGGCCGCAGGGTAACTGGCGGCACCAGTTCAGGTATCTGCCCCGGCTGATGCATACGCGCGCTGCGATGGGAATCGTGAGCTTCACGTTCGAAACCGCCTATACTTGGGATCGGTTCGAAGAAGTCGATACCGAGATCATGCGTCGCGTGCGAACGGCCCAGAAGGAACATCTTGGCGGTGGCATCGTCTGCCGCAGGTTCTCCTTCCTGTATCCGGACGGTCCGGCTCCATACTACTCGATCATGGCTCCTTCGACACATGCCAACAGCCTCGAAGCCTATTCGATGCTCCACGACGTGGCGTCGGACGCCCTAATAGAGCTCGGCGCCACCATCACGCACCATCATGCTGTCGGCAAATCGTTCCGTCCTTGGTACGACAAAGAAGTCGATCCGTTGTTCCGCCGTGTGCTGGCAGCCGCCAAGACCGAGCTGGACCCGAAGTGGATGTTGAATCCTGGGCTGATCGTCGACAAGCCCACAGGGCTCAAGATCGTCGGATAGGGGTTCTTCAGCGATGATTGATCTATACTTCTGGCCAACCCCCAACGGGTATAAAGCCGCTATAATGCTTGCAGAGCTGGACTTGGAGTACCGTGTTATTCCGGTTGATATAACCGCAGGAAAGCAATTTGAGCCGGAATTCCTGAAGATCAATCCAAACAACAAAGTGCCGGCCATCGTTGACCACGATGGCCCGCACAACAAGCCTTACGCTGTTTTTGAATCGGCGGTTGTTCTACTCTATCTTGCGGAAAAGTCCGGAAAGTTCCTTTCTCAGGACCCGGAAAAACGATACGATACGCTAAAGTGGCTTGTGTTTCAGAATACCACGATGGGCCCAATGCTGGGCCAAGCACATCATTTCATGGTGTATGCGACTGAGAAGATCGATTACGCCATCGAACGTTACGACCGGGAAGTTGGTCGAATATACAACATTCTCGAGAAGCGCCTTGCCGAATATGAATATCTCGCCGGCGAGTATTCTATCGCTGACATCAGCACATTCCCTTGGGTTCGCACGCGGAAATTGCATCGACGCGACCTGTCGGAGTACCCGAACATTGATCGTTGGTACCAGGCGATCAAAGACCGTCCGGGGGTTCGTGCGGGCATAGACACATTGTCCGACAGCAAGCAGTGGGAAGCGAAGCCGGGCACCGACGCTTGGAAGAATATGTTCGGAAAGAACGGCAGTTCGTAACAATCACACAAAATCCTCCCAGGCCTCAGGCGCGGCGGTCTATTCGTCGCGCCTGAGGCCGCGTAGGGGCAGTTGATGCAGGGCGGTCCCTATGGGGCTGGCGCAGGATCTTGGAAATTTTGCGCGGCCGAAATGCCGTTTGAAATCGCCCAATACGTGACCACGAACTCGGCTGATGGATCCACTATCTACTTGACAGCCAGTAAATTGGATGACCAAATTGGATATACCAATTGCCGCGCAGGCTATCAGGATTTGGGGAAATTGAGATGGATTTTTTGGCCGAGCTGCCTCGTCGCATTCATATGATCTTGGAGGAAGGGGCAACGTTCGGCGACTCCCGTATCGCCTTTACAGATGAAAACGGGATTGATTGGTCCTTCCGCCGGCTGATCGACACGGTCGCAGCTGTCTCTGATGAAATGCGACAACTCGGGGTTCGGCAGGGTGATCGGGTGATGATCATCTGCGAAAACTCGATCAGGGCTGTGGTTCTAATGTATGCAGCAAGCCGGTTGGATGCATGGGCGGTGCTAGCGAATGCCCGGCTCAGCAAGCATGAACTTGCCCTTATTGAAGAGGATTGCCAGCCGCGGCGTATATTTCGCACCGATTCCAACTTGTCTGCACAAAATGCGGACGACGGCAATGCTGATGTTCGGCTCTTTACTGATATCGGCGCCGTAACGGTTGGTCCGTTAAATGAGAACAGCCAGCCGGAAGAAGTTCACGAAGGATCCGCAGAGCAAGTCGCCGTTCTGATCTATACTACCGGGACCACGGGGCGCCCTAAGGGCGTCATGCTTAGCCATCGCAATTTGATTTTCGTCTCAAGCAGGGGAAGACGAACACAGTCTCTCGCTCCCGATGATGTCGCCCTGTGTGTCATGCCGATATCTCATTCGTACGGGCTCGTGTTGATGCAAGGCATGTTGTACGCTGGCGCGCGTATGAAAATTATGCCACGATTTTCACTACAGGAGGCCCTAGATGCTGTTCGCAGCGGAGAGTTGACGGTTTTCAACGCCGTTCCAGCCATGCTGACACGGGTGGTGGCACATGTTGAACAGACGGGCGAAAAGCTCACGCCAAATAACCTCCGGTACGTCTACACGGGCACCGCGCCGCTCGACCTGTCACTGCGTAAAAATGTCGAACGGCTGTTCGGCGTGGTCTTACAGAACGGATACGGATTGACTGAAACGTCGCCGACGATCAGCCGGTCTCACTATTCGATTGGCACCGACGACATCCATATTGGTCCACCGATAGAAGGGGTCGAGATCCGGATCGTCGGGCCTGACGGTCTCGATGTCCCAGAGGGAAAGCCGGGAGAATTGCTGGTCCGGGGCCCCAATGTGATGTTGGGATACTATCGCCAGCCGAAAGCGACCGCCGAAGTTATCGACGAGGATGGCTATCTTCACACAGGCGATATCGTCAGTCGCAACGAACGCGGCGAACTGGTTATTCAAGGCCGATCAAAGGAATTGATCATTCGCTCCGGCTTCAATGTCTATCCTCCGGAAGTCGAAGCCGCCCTGAATGCACATCCCAGCATTCTAAATTCCGCCGTGCTCGGACGTCCTGTTGAGGGAAATGAGGAAATTATTGCCTTCGTTGAAATGTTGCCTGAACGGCAGTGCGAGGTGGATGAGATTAAGTCCTTTCTGAAGAGCCGCCTTGCCCAGTATAAGCTGCCGCAACAGATTATCGTTATGCACGATTTGCCGGTCGCTCCGAATGGAAAGATAAAGAAGAACGACTTGAAGAAATATCTCTAGATAGTTTGAGCTGTCGGTTCGACACTTCCTTCCGAAGCGCTCTGGACCATGAGTCCGACCCATATAGTATCTCCGACAAGGTCCGCAATCCCGCAAAAAACTCGATATGGAGAACCCGCCTCGCCATGACAACCTTGCATGCTAACCTGATCGATGGAGCTTGGGTCGAAGGCGAAGCCGCGCCGAACATTAACCCCTCCAACACCAACGAAGTCGTCGGCACCTATGCGCGTGCTACTCGAGCTGACTCCCAAGCCGCGATCGCCGCCGCTAAACGTACGTTCCCGACATGGTCGCGCACGAGCCCTTTGGAGCGTCACGCGGTGTTGCGCAAGGCGGCAGACGAAATTCTCGCCCGCAAGGACGAACTCGGCCGACTTTTGTCGCGCGAGGAAGGCAAATCGTTGGCCGAAGCAGTCGGCGAAACGATTCGTGCGGCCCAGGTTTTCGATTACTTCGCGGGCGAAACGCTACGGCTGGCCGGCGAAACGTTGCCCTCTGTGCGTCGGGGTGTCGTGGTGGATGTGACGCGTGAGCCGGTCGGCGTGATCGCTATCATCACGCCGTGGAACTTCCCAATCGCCATTCCGGCGTGGAAAATTGCGCCGGCGCTCTGCTACGGCAACACTGTGGTATTCAAGCCGGCTGATCTCACCCCTGGCTGCGCTTGGGAGCTGGTTGACATTCTCCACCGCGCCGGGCTGCCAAAGGGCGTACTCAATCTCGTAATGGGCCGTGGTTCGGTCGTCGGCCAGACCATGCTCGATAGCCCCGACGTAGATGCGATAAGCTTCACAGGCTCAGTGGAGACCGGCCGGCGTGTGGCGGCCTCCTGCGTCGAACACGGCAGGAAGTTCCAACTCGAGATGGGCGGTAAGAATCCGCTGGTCGTGCTCGATGATGCGGACCTCAACGTGGCGGTCGACTGCGCCGTCAACGGTGCATACTTCTTAACTGGCCAGCGCTGCACGGCTTCCTCACGGCTGATCGTCACCGAAGGCATCCACGATCGTTTTGTCTCGGCAGTTACCGAAAAGCTTAGGAGCCTCGTCGTCGACGACGCGCTCAAGCCGGGAACGCAGATCGGTCCGGTGGTGGACGAGAACCAACTCAGTCAGGACGAGAAGTATATCGCCATTGGCCGTGAGGAGGGCGCTAAGCTGGTGTGTGGAGGCGAAAGGCTGAACCGTGAGACGCCCGGCTTCTTCTTGCAGCCTGCCTTGTTCACCGAGGCAACCAATAATATGCGCATCAGCCGCGAAGAGATTTTTGGTCCCGTCGCGGCGGTAATTCGTGTCAAGAATTATGAAGAGGCGCTGGAGACCGCGAACGATACGGCATTCGGCCTGTCCTCGGGGATCTGCACGGCCAGCCTGAAACATGCGACGCACTATAAGCGCAATGCCGACGCCGGCATGATTTTTGTCAATCTGCCCACTGGCGGCGTCGACTTCCATGTGCCGTTCGGCGGCCGCAAGGCATCGAGCTTCGGCCCTCGCGAACAGGGCCGCTACGCCGCCGAGTTCTACACGACCGTCAAAACGGCCTATACGCTGGCCTGACGGGCTAATGCCGGTCCGCTTACCAGCCCCGAGGTGCCCGCGCCGTGACGGCTTCGCCCATGGCGCAGGCCGCTGGAACGATCCCGCCGGGGCGACCTTGCCTCGCTCGGCCGCGCGAGAGTCGAATAACACCTGCCGCGATTGCCAGGCAGGTACTGGCGGCGCCAATTACTCAGGGAAGAAGCAGCTCGTGCAGCCGGAACGCTTCGTGAGGTCGAAGCATGCTCGGGATCTGCCAAATAATGCACTCTGCGATACTACGAGGTCGGCGCCTGAACTAGAGCAAGAGATGTTCCCACGGGCCTCCTAGGAAGCCGTGATAGCGGATCAACCACCAGTTCCTGCTGTTCGATCAGCCGGCGAAAATTCTGCTTGTGGACCAGACGGCCGGCATGCGCCTCCACCGCGCGCTGCTGCAACTGCAGCAGCGTAAACTGCGGCGGCATCAGTTTGAACACGCGTGATCTGGTCGAAAAGCCAGTCGTTCCGGCCGTCTGACTCTAGAGGAATTCGCCCGATGCAAGCCTTCACCTTCAATACGACCCCCTCGATCGTCTTCGAAGCCGGTTCGGCCAAGCGCTTCGGCGCGATCGCAGGCAAACGGCTGGGCCCGACGGTGCTGTTCGTGACCGATCCCGGCCTGCGCAAACTCGGCCTGTGCGACGCAGCCATCGCCTCACTGGAAAGCGTCGGAGCGTCGGTTGCGATTTTCGATTCCGTTGAAGCCGATCCTTCGCTGGCGACCGTGATGAAGGCGGTGGAAAATGGTCGTTCAGCCGGCGCGACCGGCGTCGCAGGCTTCGGCGGCGGCTCGTCGCTCGACGTGGCGAAAGTGGCCGCACTTCTTCTCGGCTCCGGCGAAGACATCGACGGCGCCTGGGGCGTGGCGCAGGCGAAGGGACCGCGCCTGCCTCTGGTGCTGGCGCCCACCACGGCAGGAACAGGCTCGGAAGTCACCCCGGTTTCAATCATTACCGTCGGTGACGAGGAGAAGCGCGGCGTGTCCAGCGCTATCATCCTGCCGGACATTGCGGTGCTCGATCCGGAACTAACGCTGGGCCTGCCGCCGGCAATCACCGCAGCCACCGGCGTCGACGCGATGGTGCACGCAATCGAAGCCTATGCCTCGAAGAACGCCAACAACAATCCGCTGTCGAAGATGCTGGCCAGACAGGCCCTGCAACTCATCGGCGCCAGCATCGAAAAAGCGGTGCTTGACGGTAAGGATGTCGAGGCGAGGGGGGCGATGTTGCTCGGCTCCATGCTCGCCGGTCAAGCCTTCGCCAATTCGCCGGTGGCCGCCGTCCACGCGCTTGCCTATCCGATCGGGGGGACGTTCCATGTCCCGCACGGCCTCTCGAACGCACTTGTCCTGCCGCATGTCCTGTGCTTCAACGCGCCCGACGCCGCCCATCTCTACGCCGAGATCGCCACGGACGCTTTCCCACGTCTCGCACAAGAGGAAGGTGTGCAGGGGCGCTGCGCGGCGTTCATTGAGGAACTGGCCTCGCTATCGAAAAGACTTGGCCTGCAGCCGCGCCTGCGGGATGTCGGCATCGGCGAAGAGCATCTGAAAAAGATGGCGGCGGATGCGATGAAGCAGCAGCGGTTGTTGGTCAACAATCCGCGCAATGTCTCGGAGCCGGATGCGCTCGCCATCTATCGCGCGGCATGGTGAGACGATGAGCGAGCGGTCTTCACCCACGTCGCGCAATGCCTACAACGCGTTTCGCACAATCACCACGGCTGGATGGATAACGACATCTATGGTGACATGAACAAATGCGGTGCATTATTCGCTGTTCGACACTGCGGTGAATGGCTGGCTGATCGGCGAGGGCCTGCTGGACATCCATGGCGGCGACCAGATTGGGCTCGTCGTCGAAACCGGGTGCCGCTATTTTTCTGAACTTGCTTTCCCCGATAAGGTAACGGCCGGTATCCGCGTCGCCAGGCTCGGAACGTCCTCCGTTCGCTATGAGGTTGCCCTGTTTCGGAATGAAGAAGAGATCGCCGCGCTGAAGGCTTCTTCGTCCACGTCTAGCTAGGGAAGGAGGTCGGCAACGCTCCTCACTGTGCGGTCAGAATACCGGCACCAGGGAGACATCTCCAAGACGCCGTCAGCTTGTCAGCAATCAGTCTGCTTGCCGTCCCCGGGCCCAGCAATCGCAGAAGCTACCCCACGCTCCAGTTTACCCGGAATGGCGCTGTTGTAGGGGTCAGAACAAGCACCGCAATCAGATCCACGTTCACTTCGTGGCCCTGGTCCCGTTTTCTGGTTCTCCTCAGTGTTTTTGGAGGGAGTATCTTCCATTGCGTACGGCTTGTGTCCGAAGCCTCCGTCGAGGCTGATTGGTTCAACTTCCGACGAACGTGGACTGCCCCCGACCAGCCGTCAACGTCTCCGGCGACATGAAGTTTTTGTTCTTCGCATCTGCACAAAATTGTGCCAAACGCCCTCAGGCGGTTAACGTAAGGGAAGGAATGCCATGAGCGCGACAGGTGAAGTGAAGGCCCTGACGCCCCCCGATATCGTGTCACACAAGGGTGGGACGCCGCTGGTTTGTCTCACTGCCTACACGACACCGATGGCGAGGCTTGTCGATACCACCTGCGATATCGTGCTTGTCGGTGACAGCGTTGGCATGGTGCTGCACGGCTTGCCGTCCACGCTGGGCGTCACGCTCGACATGATGATCATGCACGCACAAGCGGTGCGCCGTGGCATCGAGCGGGCACTGATGGTTGTGGACATGCCGTTCGGGTCCTATGAGGAAGGGCCCGAACAGGCCTTTCGCAATGCCGCCCGGCTGATGGCCGAGACCGGCTGCGCCGCCGTCAAGCTCGAGGGCGGCGAGAGTATGGCGGAGACGATCCAGTTCCTGGTCGCGCGCGGCATTCCGGTGATGGCGCATGTCGGCCTGACACCACAGGCAGTCAATACTTTTGGCGGCTACAAGGTGCAGGGGCGTGGCAACGATGCGGAACGCATCTTGCGCGATGCCGACGCGGTTTCAAAAGCCGGCGCGTTTGCCGTTGTGCTGGAGAAGGTGCCGGAAGCGCTCGCTCGCAGGATTACCGCCGACATTGCCATCCCCACCATCGGTATCGGCGCCTCGTCAGCCTGTGACGGCCAAATCCTGGTGGTCGACGACATGCTTGGCATGTTCACGGACTTCCGGCCGAAATTCGTCAAGCGCTACGCTGAACTCGGGGAGCGGGCACAAGCCGCGATCGCAGCCTACGCAAACGAAGTGCGCGAGCGGCGCTTTCCAGGTGCAGAGCATGTCTTTCGCGATCAGCCCAAAACGATCAAGGGTGGAGAAGCGGCATGAATGTTCCGATTGTCAGGGCCGTGGCGGATCTTCGCACGATCGTTGCGGGATGGCGTCGCGAAGCAGCCAGCATTGCTGTGGTGCCCACTATGGGTGCCTTGCATGAAGGGCATCTCAGCCTGGTGCGTGCCGCGCTCGAAAAGGCCGACCGGGTGATCGTGACGCTGTTCGTCAATCCAAAGCAGTTCAACAGCGCAGCCGATCTTGCCGCCTATCCGCGTACCGAGGTGGAGGACGCTGCAAAGCTGGCGCCACTGGGTGCGCATCTGCTTTACGCGCCGGACGCTGCTGAAATCTATCCGGAGGGTTTTGCCACCGCGGTTTCGGTCGGCGGCGTCAGCGAGGGCCTGTGCGGCGCGTTTCGGCCGGGTCATTTCGATGGCGTCGCCACCGTCGTCGCCAAACTGTTCCTGCAGACCGGAGCCGATCTCGCGTTTTTCGGCGAGAAGGATTTCCAGCAGCTTCATGTGGTTCGCCGCATGGCGCGGGATCTGGACATTCCGATCACCGTCATCGGCTGTCCGACAGTCCGCGAAGAAGACGGGCTGGCGCTCTCTTCGCGCAACGTCCGGCTCTCACTGGCGGAGCGACTGGCTGCACCGAAGCTCGCGTCGATTCTGCACACAGCAGCCGGACAGATCGCCAACGGAGCGCCGGTCAGCCTGACACTGGCTGAGGCGCGCGCTGCCATCCTTTCGGCAGGCTACCGGGAGGTGGAATATCTGGAATTGCGAGCAGACGCCGATCTTCGGCCTTTGAACGCACTTTACTGTCCCGCGCGTCTGCTGGTGGCCGCCTGGCTCGGCAACACACGACTGATCGACAATGTCGAAGTTGTTCCCCTGCTGTCGCTTAGCAGTTAACCGAAAGAATGCGCCGGTTTGGTTCGGGTTGACCATTTAATCATGAGAATATGGGCTGCGGGATTCTCAAATTAACTGCAATTGCAGGGAAGGCCTCGGCCGGTGGGCTTGAGCAGTTCGCCCTGCGGCTTGGTTAAACGGAGCCAGTCCGCCCAGTTATCTGGCTGGAGCACGACCACCTGACGATCATGGTAGGGCGCGACGTCCGGCCCTGGACTCGTCGTCAGCATCGTGAAGGAGGCTGGGTGATTGCCCTGGGCCTCACGCCATAGCCCGGCGATGGCCATGAAGGGGGCTCCGATCAGGCTGAAGCGATGTTTGGTTTTGGGGTACTTCTTGCCGGTGAATTCGTAGAATCCCGATGCCGGGATCAGGCAGCGCTTGCTGTCGGCGAAGTCTCGCCCTTCCGATCTAAAATTGAAGACCGGCCCACCCCTGGGCCCCGATGGCGGGAAGCTGAAGTTCATCTGGACGAGTTCGATCATGTCGCCGGCCGCACGCATGACCGGTCCCATATCGTTGATCCTGATATCGTCCGCCTGGGGCAGATCGAGTTCTGTCTGTTGCGTTGGTATCTCCAGCTCCAACGCCTGCATCATCTGGCAGTATTCAACCCAGCGAACGTGTTGCTCATAGGCATTGCACATCCGGTAAGGATAGCGTGAACTTCAAAATCTTTCGAGGGGTGGGGCGTCTTCCTCCGGAACCGGACTGTCGGCGAAGCTGAAGCCCCGCGGTGCGGGTCTTCACCCTCCGGGCGTCCATCCCTGACGCGGGCAGGGGCATTCGTGCAGTTGGGGGGAGTGCTTCTGAGATGCTGAGGGCGATTTTGGCGTGGGTAGAGAGGCGGCGTGCGATCCGTCGCCGATGGCGGGAAGACGCCAGGCGCCTCGTCCGTCTCCACGGCCCGACTGCCTATTATGAGGCACAACGGCTTGCCGCAACATCCCGCGCGATCGAAGACGGCCAGTTCCTCCACTGGGCAAAGGTAGCTGCCGAGGTGGCGCGGATAGAACCGTCGGCCGAGATGGATATCGACGTCGTCCGGTCGATTGTCGATCACGAACTTCGTCATCGAGTTCATTCGGATCCTGAGCCATGACACGAAGAGGCGGGTCGCCGCGACAATACTGAGGGCACGTCAAGCCCGGTCTCTGCAATGGCTCTCTGCTACCGGGAAGGATGCGACTGGGTGCGGATCCATCCACGCGCAGGTCCGCCCCCGCTTGCTGTGCTGGCTTCCTGGTCCAGGTCCGTCCTCCTCCAATCAACCCACAAGGGGTCCGCTACGCGAGCGTGCGGCCGCTGCGGCTTCGCCTGCGCGGTGATTGCGGCCGGGCCCCGGACCCGACGGGCACCAGAGCGGGGATCGGCCCCGCCCATGGACGGAGCCCTTCAATGTCGCACGATCTTTCACTCGCACAGAACCATGCCTGGAACCTCGCCCGCACCCTGATGGTGCCGGTTATTCTCTTCAAGGTCGACGACGAATACGGCGTCATGCCCGCCGACGAACTCGACGACGCCGAAATCGAGCCGCTCTTCGAATACGATCCCTACCAGGGCGGTCGGCCGGCTCATTGAGCCGGCCTTCCTCGCGCGCCAAGCGCCCGGCCGTCTGAAGGCCGGGTTGCGCGTCGCATCGTCCTTTCCCTGCTGGTGGCGGGACGCCACGAGCCCTTATTGGGACGAGGTTTTGCCGCTTGCGCCGGGAAGCCCGCAAGGGAGGCTGCGCCGCCCCGGCAAGCCGGTGCGCCCCTGCGGCCTTCCGGCTTCGCGGCCGACCTCGAGGCCTGCCGGAAAGGTAGACAAACAGATCTGGACAAGGAAAGGGCCGGACGCCCCGCGGCGCCGGCGGGATTGACCCATGGAGCAGCATGAAATCGAGACATTGCGAGACAAGGTGCCCTGCGCCGCCGTGCTCGAGCGCGAGGGCTGGACGGTGGACGTCAAGGAGAGCACCACACGCGCCGTGAAGTACCGGCGCGGGGCAGGCGAGATCATCATCGTCATCCACAATGGCAGGGGCTGGTTCGATCCACTCTCGGATGCCAAGGGCGACGTCTTCACCCTCGCCGGTCACCTGGCCGGTATCGCCTTTCCGGCGGCCGTCGAGGCGGTTCGCAGTCTCGTCGGCTATGTTCCGGCCACGCCGTCCTGGAATTGCCCGAAGCGCACAGGCATTCCACTTTCGATCACCGACCGATGGCGGCGCCGACGACCTCCAACCATCGGGTCTCGCGCCTGGCGATATCTGGCAGATGAGCGTGCGATCCCAGTATCCATTCTGCAGGCCGCTATCGCACAAGGCCTGCTGCGCGAGGGGCCGAGCGGCAGCATCTGGACGGCGCATGTCGACCAAACCAGGCAACTGATCGGTTGGGAAGAACGCGGCCCCCAGTGGCGCGGCTTCTCCACCGGCGGCAGCAAGCAACTGTTCCGTCTCGGCAACGAGGCTGCGCTTCGGCTCTGCGTCACCGAGGCGGCGATCGACGCCATGAGCCTTGCCGCACTCGAGGGCATGCGTGCCGACACCCTCTACGTCAGCACCGGGGGCGGGTGGTCGCCCGTCAGCGATAACGCGATCCGGTCGATCGCCTCGAACCCCGACATATTGATGGCCGCAGCCACCGACAACGATCGGCAGGGCGAGATCTATGCCCGTCGTTTGCAGGAGATCGTGCGTGAGACTGGGTGCCGGTACGAGCGGCTGCGGCCATCCACGCAGGACTGGAACAGCGATCTGAAAGGACAGGGGAAAGGAAACCCGGGAGTGGAAGGGGATATCAGAGCGGAATCGCTGCCGCATGCCCGGCCGTCGCGTCAAGGGAAGCTGCGCCCGGCTGGCGCCGGCCCTTGACCCGCCGGACCGGAGAGGCGGCCGCGGGAATGGGTGATGAGAAGGCATGAAGGTGATGATCCGGTCGGATGGACAGGATCGCGCTTGATGCCGACGGACGACAGGAGCCGCCATGATCACCCAAACTTCCTTCCGCAAGGTCTTCGAGGGCGTCGCCACGCGCCAACAGATGTTCCATATGTTCGATCGCCATGGCCCGGCGCCGATGAGCAAGGCACGCCTCACCGGCCGCCTCTATGACGGCGAGTGGTTCGAGATCGGCCGGGCCGAGCACGACTACATGTTCGAGATCCTGCCGCCGCTCTGGATTCGCGGCGACATGTTCGCAATGCGCGAGTTCATGACCGGCTCGATCACCAGCGTCTTCTTCGCACTCTCGATCGATGGGCGGCCACGCTACTTCCACGCCTATTGCGATATGTCGGCCAAGGGTTCGGCCGAGCGCATGCGCGATGTGATCATCGAGCGGGAATCCCGCCCCGTCCGTGCCATGACGCGCGCGGAGCGGCTCGACCATATCTGGAGCACGACCCATGCCGACTATCGCGGTTATGCGGGTGAGCGGTGGCCCGAGGCCGACCAGGACAAGCGAACCGTGCTGGTCTATGGCGGCGGCCAAGGGACGGTCCTGAAGCTTCTGGACGATCTGACCGCCCCCGAGATCAGCGCCAAGCTGCCGGTCCATCTCCGCTACCTGCCCGCCGCGATTGCAGCCTGATCGGAGGCTGTCATGTTCACATTTCCTATTCTCGGCGTTCGCAAGGTCATCGAGCGCGGCATCGCCGATGCCGCCGTCAATGGGGGATTTCGCAATCCCTACTACGGCATCAAGCCCGGTAAGGATGAAAAGCCGGGACTTTGGCTGGTCGGCGATCAGGGCGTCTATCTCCTCTCCAACGGCAAGCTCGCCGAGGGTGAGCGCGCCCTCGTGATCTATTCGGATGAATGCCACCCGGTCGGCAATCCCGACTGGTGGCACTACAAGAACCGGCATTTTGGTGGTGACGACGGCATCGAGTTCCTCGACGCTGAAAGACTGATCCCGCTGTTCGACCGGAACACGCGCTGCACGCATCTGCGCGTGCAACTGACCGAGACGGACGTCTCGCTGTCGCTGATCGCCCGCTAGCCCATCCCACAACCCCGTCAGCGTTTCGCGCGGCCGCACACGCGGGTCGCGTGATCGCGCTCGCCATAATCCCAGGAGATATCCCGTGTCCCACGACGACCCCTTCACGCTCGACCTGTTCGGCAATACCGCACTTTCCTCAGGTCTCGGCCTTGGCGTGACCGCCTTTTCCGACAGTGCGGCCAACGATCCGGACGATGACGACCCGGCCCCGCATTCTCCCACGCCTGCCGTGCCCGCCACGGCGGATGCTCAACTCTTGCGCCGGGCGCCCAATGGCGAGAACTTCCATCTCGCCGGCACGCGCGGTCTCGCCAAATCCTGGCGGGAGCGCGCCCGCGACAACATCGCGGCGATCCGGCTCGCCGCCTCGATCGTCGATGAGCAGCGTCCGGCCTCGGTCGACGAGCAGGCCGCGCTGATCCGGTTCACCGGCTTCGGCGCTTCCGAGCTCGCCAACGGCGTGTTTCGTCTCCCAGGCGAGCTTGAGTTTCGCGAGGGCTGGGCGGACATCGGCGCCGACCTCGAGGACGCGATCGACGGCGGCGACTACGCGTCGCTCGCCCGCTGCACCCAGTATGCGCACTTCACCCCCGAATATATCGTCCGGGCCATCTGGTCGGGCCTGCAGCGGCTCGGCTTTCGCGGCGGCCGTGTGCTCGAGCCCGGTGTCGGCACCGGACTGTTTCCGGCGCTGATGCCGGCGGCGCTACATCCCGTCACCCATCTCACGGGCGTCGAGATCGATCCGGTTACCTCCCGGATCGCCCGTCTGCTGCAGCCGCGCGCCAAAATACTCAATCAGGATTTCGCGCGGGTCGATCTGCCGGCGCATTTCGACCTGGCGATCGGCAATCCTCCCTTCTCCGACCGCACCGTGCGCAGCGACCGCGCGTTGCGCGCGCTCGGCCTGCGCCTGCATGACTATTTCATCGTGAAGGCGGTTCGGGCGTTGAAGCCCGGCGGGCTGGCCGCCTTCGTGACCTCGAGCGGCACCATGGACAAGGCCGATGGCCGTGCACGCGGGACGATCGCGGCTGCGGCCGATCTTGTCGGCGCCATACGTTTGCCAGGGGGCAGCTTCCGTGCCGATGCCGGAACCGATGTCATCGTCGACGTCCTCTTCTTCCGCAAGCGCAAGGACGGAGAGGTGGCGGGCGATCAAGGCTGGCTCGATCTGGCGGAGGTGCGACCACTGAGCGAGGACGACGGGGGTATCCGGGTCAATCGCTGGTTCGCCGAGCACCCCGATATGGTTCTTGGCGAACATGCGCTGCGGCGCGGCATCTACGGTACCGACGAGACCTATACCTGCCTACCGCGCCCGGACGTCGATCTCGACGCCGCGCTCGCGACCGCGATCCAGGCGCTTCCAGAAGCCATCTATGACGGCAAGCCGGAAGACTGCGGTCCCGACGTAGACGACAGTGGCGACGACCCGGCATCAACTGCGACTATGCCGAACGGCGCGACCGCTCGTGAAGGCAGCTATTTCATAGGCAAGAACGCCGCCCTGATGCAAATGGTCGACGGCGAGGCCGTGACCATCACCGTCAGGAAGGGACGGGGAGGGGACGGCGTCTCCGACAAGCAGGCCCGCATCATTCGCAAGCTGATCCCGATCCGCGACGCCGTGCGCGAGGTGCTGAAACTCCAGGAATTCGACCGGCAGTGGAAGCCGGCGCAGGTCAAGCTGCGCATTGCCTGGTCGAACTTCGTGCGTGAATTCGGGCCGATCAACTTCACCACCGTCTCGACCACCGAAGACTCAGAAACCGGCGAAGTGCGGGAGACGCATCGCCGTCCCAATCTCCAGCCCTTCCTCGACGACCCCGACTGCTGGCTGGTAGCATCCATCGAGGACTACGACCTCGAGACCAATACCGCCCGGTCCGGCCCGATCTTCACCGAGCGCGTCATCGCGCCGCCGCCGCCGCCGATCATCACGTCGGCCGCCGATGCCCTCGCCGTCGTGCTCAACGAACGTGGCCATGTCGACGCCGATCACATCGCGGAATTGCTGCATCGCGATGTCGCCGATGTCGTTGACGAGTTGGGGCAGGCGATCTTCCGGGATCCGACGTCCGGTTCCTGGCAAACCGCCGATGCGTATCTCTCCGGCGCCGTTCGCTCCAAGCTCGCTGCCGCCGAGGCCGCCGCTGCGCTCGATCCAGCCTTTGCCCGCAATGTCGAAGCGCTCAAGGGCGTCCAGCCCGCCGATCTCAGGCCCTCCGACATCACCGCCCGCCTCGGCGCACCCTGGATTCCGGCGACCGACATTGTCACATTTGTCAAACAGACGATGGATGCCGACATCAGCATCCATCACACGCCCGAACTTGCATGCTGGACGGTCAGTGCGCGCCAACTCGGCTGGAGCGCCGCCGGCACGACCGAATGGGGCACGCATCGTCGCGATGCCGGGCAGCTGCTGTCCGACGCGCTCAATTCCTCCATCCCGCAGATCTTCGACACGGTGAAGGACGGCGACACCGAACGGCGCGTCCTCAATACCGTCGAGACCGAAGCGGCCAAGGAAAAGCTGCAGAAGATCAAGACGGCGTTCCAGAAATGGATCTGGAGCGATCCGGATCGCACTGACCGATTGGCGCGGCTCTACAACGACACCTTCAACAACATCGCGCCGCGAAAATTCAACGGCGACCATCTCCTGCTTCCAGGCGCCTCCGGCGCCTTTTCTCTTTATGGGCACCAGAAACGGGCGATCTGGCGCATCATCTCGGCTGGCTCGACCTATGTCGCCCACGCCGTTGGCGCCGGCAAAACGCTCTCGATCGCGGCGGCGATCATGGAGCAACGCCGCCTCGGGCTGATCAACAAAGCCATGCTGGTCGTTCCCGGCCACTGCCTGGCGCAGGCGGCCCGCGAGTTTCTGGCGCTCTATCCAAATGCCCGGATTCTGGTCGCCGACGAGACCAATTTCGTCAAGGAGAAGCGCCATCGCTTTCTGTCGCGGGCGGCAACCGCAAATTGGGACGCGATCATCATCACCCATTCGGCGTTCCGCTTCATTTCGATTCCCTCGGCTTTCGAGCAGCAAATGATTCAGGACGAGCTCGAGGCTTACGAGGAGTTGCTGACCAAGGTCGACCGCGAGGACCGGCTTTCCCGAAAGCGCATCGAGCGCATGAAGGAGGGGCACAAGGAGCGGCTGGAGGCGCTGTCGAGCCGCAAGGACGATCTGCTCACCATCTCCGAGATCGGCATCGACCAGATCATCGTCGATGAGGCGCAGGAGTTCAGGAAGCTCAGCTTCGCCACCAACATGTCGACGCTGAAGGGCGTCGATCCCAGCGGCTCGCAGCGGGCCTGGGACCTCTACGTGAAATCCCGATTCGTCGAGACGAGAAATCCGGGCAGGACGCTCGTGCTCGCTTCCGGCACGCCGATTACCAACACGCTCGGCGAAATGTTCACCGTGCAGCGGCTGATGGACAATGCTGCTCTCGCAGCGCGCGGACTGCACGAGTTCGACGCCTGGGCGTCCACCTTCGGCGACACCTCGACGGAACTCGAGCTGCAGCCGTCCGGCAAATACAAGCCGGTCACGCGCTTTGCCCAGTTCGTCAACGTCCCCGAGCTGATCGCCATGTTCCGGTCCTTCGCGGACGTGGTGCAGCCCGCCGACCTGCGGAAATATGTGAAAGTTCCGGAGATCGCCGGCGGCAAGCGGCAGATCATCACGGCGGAGCCGACCACTGCCTTCAAGGCCTATCAGCGTCACCTCGATGATCGTATCAAGGCCATCGAAGAGCGCGAGGGTCCGGCGCAGCCCGGCGACGATATCCTGCTCTCGGTCATCACCGATGGCCGCCATGCCGCGATCGACCTGCGCCTGGTCATGCCGGCCATGGACAATGAGGATGACAACAAGCTCAACGCGCTTGTCCGAAACACCTTCCGCATCTGGCAGGAGACGGCCGAGAACGAATATGTCCGCAAGGACGGCAAGCCCTTCGACAAGTCCGGCGCCGGCCAGCTCATCTTCTCCGATCTCGGCACCATCAATGTCGAAGCCTCCCGCGGCTTCTCGGCCTATCGCTGGATCCGCGACGAGCTCGTCCGCCTCGGTGTGCCGCCGTCGGAAATCGCCTTCATGCAGGACTTCAAGAAGTCGGAGGCCAAGCAGCGGCTGTTCAACGAGTTCAATGCCGGCAAGGTCCGCATCCTGATCGGGTCGTCCGAAACCATGGGCACCGGCGTCAATGTGCAGGCGCGGCTGAAGGCGCTGCACCATCTCGACGTTCCCTGGCTCCCCTCCCAGATCGAGCAGCGCGAAGGCCGCATCATCCGCCAGGGCAATCAGCACGACGAAATCGGACTCTATGCCTATGCGACGCTCGGTTCACTCGACGCCACCATGTGGCAGAACAATGAGCGCAAGGCCCGGTTCATCGCGGCGGCTCTATCGGGCGACACGTCCATTCGCCGCCTCGAGGATATGGGCGAGGGGCAGGCCAACCAGTTCGCCATGGCCAAGGCCATCGCATCGGGCGATCAGCGCCTGATGCAAAAGGCAGGGCTTGAGGCCGAGATCGCCCGTCTCGACCGGCTCCATGCCGCCCATATCGACGACCAGCACGCCATCCGCCGCCAGGTCCGCGACGCGGAGCGCGAGATCGAGCTTTCGAGCCGGCGCATCGCCGAAATCGGAACGGACATCGCGCGTCTGGTGTCGACCGCTGGCGATGCCTTCACAATGACCGTCACCGGAACCTCCTTCACCGAACGCAAGCTCGCCGGCCGCGCCTTGATGAAGGAGATCCTCACCCTTGTTCAGCTCAGCCAAGAGGGCGAGGTCGTCATAGCCGCGATTGGCGGCTTCGACCTGGAGTTCTCAGGCGAGCGCTTCGGCCGGGACGGGTATAGCTACACCACGGTGCTGATGCGCTCCGGCGCCGACTACGAGATCGACCTTGCCGTCACGGTCACGCCGCTCGGCGCGATTGCTCGCCTCGAGCATGCTCTGTCGAACTTCGAGGGCGAGCAGGATAATTATCGCTGTCGGCTGGAGGATGCCCGCCGGCGTGTAGCCTCCTATCAGCCACGTATTGGCGAAACTTTCGCCTTCGAGGCCGAGCTTGAACTGAAGCGGGAGCAGTTGGCCGATCTCGAAGCCGATCTCGCCGCCAGCACGGATGACGGTCCCGGCGTTGTGGTAGGGGCGGCTGATCATGCGACCCGCCAGGCGGCATGAATGGAAACCCGCTTTCCCGCCCTAAACCTAAATGCGGTTCTTGAGATCTTCGAGGCTGGCAAGCTGCTGGCGCCTGCTGGCGACGGCTTCGCCAAGCAGCGCCCCAAGCTTGTCGTTGTACGCCTCGATCTGCTTTGTCGAGGTTTCCACATATTCGCGCAAGAGCTGCTCCTGGCGATCGATCTCCCGCTTCAACGTCTCGGCGTCGTTCCGACCTGACATGCCGATAATGACCCGCCGGTTGCTGATTTCGCCATGAGGCAGGGTGGTTGAGTATGGATTGGTCCGCAACCTAAACAGGCCAGGGTCGCCGGAGAACGCGAAGCTACGAGTTGCACGAACTCCGTCGATCTCCACCATCCCGTCAAACATGTCGTGGACCCGCACGCGTGCCTCCTGCGCGTCCTTTTGTGGATTGTCGAAGTCCACCTTTAGCGGGGCGACACGAGCCTCGGGCAAAAGGGCGTGCACGATCTCCGCGTCAGACTTGATCAAGTCCACCCTGCTGACTTTCTGGCGGACGTGGTTGCCGACTGCGCCCTCCTGTGCGCGCAGGTACCGGTCGAGCGACTCTTCGAGAAACAGTACGTTGCCGATGATCATCGGACCTCCTATAGGCGCCGCGTAACGCGTGTTGCAGATTGATCGGGACTCACGAAAGCGCCTTGCGCAATGATCGAAGGAGCGCCTCGGCGTCATCGATCTTTTTCAGGATGTCGGGGTCGCCCTTGAGATCCTGCAACGTGGTCCAGGGTACCCCCTTCATCGCTTCAACCGCGGCCTCCAGATCCCCGGACAATCCGCCCTTTGGCTTCTTCTCGGTGGGTCCCAGACGCAACATTGCAGAATCGAGATCCCCCGCGTCGCTGAGGAAATGCGCGCGTGCCACCGGATCGGGGAGGATCGATCGTAGTTTGCGCAGGTCCTTGGAGTTGGTTATGCGCTTGTCGTTCACCTTCTTGACGACGGCGTCGACGATGCTGGGAGTGAACAGCTTCTTGCTGACGCCCATCATCTCACGCGCCCAGGTGATGGCGGCGCTTGGGTCGCGAAGGCTGGTGAACTTCTCCGACAGCTCGAAAATATCGACCAGTTTGTCCAGTTCCCGAACGGTGATTCCGAGTATGTTCGCGGCGCTGGCGCGTCCCATCAGGTCGACAAGGCGGTAGGCCACCATTTCCTTCTCTTTGGCGTCCCATTCCTTGCGCTGCCGATGGATATAGATCCACGCGCGAAGCCGATCCTCGTCACTCAGTGTGCGGTCGGTAACCTCGATGGGAAGCTGGCGGAATTCTTCTTTCCCCTGTTCTACCAAGGCCCGCGAATTCGTCCACCGGCGATCGCCATCGATGATGCGAAACTTTCCGGGGAAATCGGGATGGGGTTCGACGAGTAGTGGCTCGAACAAACCGCCATTGGCTTCGATCTGCCGTTGCAGTTCTTCGTCAACCTTAGGCCCGAGCCTCGGCTGCTTGTCATTGGGAAGGATGGAGTCGATGTCAGCCTTCGTGCGGTACGTCCGAAGAACGGTACGATCGAGCCGGCGCTCCTGGAGGTTAACGACGTTGTCGCGTTCGCGACCCGCCATCGGGACGGGGTTATTCATTATCCTGCTCCCACACCCCCGCCGTGCCGATGATCGTATCGATCTCATTACTCAGCTCAGCGCGCACTTTCTGCACCGACCGAATGAGCTCGCCCTGACGCTTCCAGACAGATTCGTGCGCCTTCTTTTCCTTTACCTGGATGTCGAGCAGGTCGTCCGTGTGAGTGTCGATCCGGGCAATCAGATCGGTACAGCGCTCCGAGGTAATGAAGTCATAGAGCGCAGCCGTCTTCTGGGTCTTCTCCTCACCGCTCATGCGCAGAATATGGGTCTGCACGATGTGGTGGCGGATCAGCTGAACCAGAGCGACAACGCGGGCAGGATTGGCTAGCAGAACGCCATCCTGATGGTGCAGCTGCCGCGCGCCGGCGGGAAACTTGCTCGTCGAAAGAATGGCATGTTCCGCCTTGGCTGCCATTTGGTCGGTTGCAAGCTTGCTGACGAAGTCGTTGCGCCATGCGCCATGGTTCTTCGAGTCGTAGATGATGGTGCCGCACTCCTTGCCGTTGTGAATGACGACATGGATAATGTCGGCACCGGGCTGCCCTTTGTTGACGCGGTCGATCCTGTCGCCCTCGAACTCAGCCTTCAGAGCTTCGAACAGATCGACCTCGGCGCCCTCGCCAAGCTCCTCGTTGGTCTTCTTGTCGAGAGCCCGAGTCAGCTCCGCCACCTTCGCGGACAGCTTGAGCTTTTCCTCAAACGCGAGAGCCTTCTCGGCATTGACGGCCGCAGTCTGAGCGAGCTCGAGCGCCTCGCGCTGTTCTTGGAGGCGCTGATCCAGCAGGGCTTGATGATCGGCGAGCTGCTTCTCGACCGTAGCCGCTTTGGCTTCCGCGTTCTTCCTCGCCTCTTCAAGCTCAGTGAGCCTGCTTTGGGCGGCCACAGCGGCAGCCTCAGAAGCTTCCGAACGGATTTCGATCTCGCGCGCCGCTGCGGACTCTGTCAGCGCCGTGATCTTCGCTTCCGTTTCAGCTGTAATGGTGTCGAGCTGTGCCTTGAGGCTCGTCCCGGCCTCTTCAGCCTTCAGCCTGGCGGCCTCCGCAGACGCGACCCGCTCGTTGGCCGCCGCTTCAGCGGCGACCTTGGCCTCTGCCCGAATACTGTCCTGCTTCGCAAGGGCCTCCTGCCGGACCGCCTCGATAGCGGCGCCGCGCTCCTGCTGTTGCTGGGCAAGCCGCTCCTCGAGAGCGACCCGCATCTGTTCGGCATTCTGCTTTTCGGCCTCCGCTTGCGTCACGCGGCTCAACAGGAGATCCTGAGCCTCTTTGCTTGCGAGTACCGTCGCCGCGATCGCCTCCTGGGCTGCGGCCTCGGCGGCCTTGCGGCCCTCTTCGCGGGCGAGGACGGCTTTGGCGGCGCCGTCCTTGTTGGCCTTGTCAACGGCATCGGCCTTCTCGCGGGAAAACTGCTCCTGAAGGCGAGCCGAGAGTTCCTCCGCAGTTTTCTTCTGCCGCGTCTCGATCCGCGCTTTAATCTCATCCATCTGGTCGTGCGGGATCTGCTGTTCACACAGCGGGCAAACCTCGTCGTGATCGTGCAGGAACGACGACGAGGGAACAGGAGTCGCCTTTAGAAGGGGTGATGCTGACGCGGCCACATTGACCTCCGGGGTTGCTAGAAACTGGGACCTATTTTCTCCTACTTGATCCTGAAGTCAAGTACTGATATTTTGTTGGATGTGGGCTCGCATCAGGCGCGCTCCGGAAAGGCAATCATGACAAAGACTTTCAAGCCGGGGCATGCTGCCCCGCGTTCTGGACAATACGGGATTCTCGGGCCCCGTGGTGGAGACACCGGCAAAGAGCGCACCGTTACGCGCGGCGAGCCGATGCCGCCGACGCCGAAGTCCGGCCAGACCTACAAGTTGGTCGATGCGACCCGGAACAAGAGCGGTCGCCCGTGATCCGAAAAGAACGGCGACCTTCTTTGGTCGCCGTTCATGCTGCCTTCGCCACGCGCGGGTCGAGGTCGAGACCGCAAACCCAGTTCGCCCATGATTTTGCGAAATGGAGGAAGGCTTCCTCAGTCGTCACCAGAACGCGATAGGTTTCAGCCTGCTCGCGTTGTTCAGGTGTTTCCTCGTAACGGGACAGGAAGGCCATATAGACCATCCGGTTTCCAGCAATCTCCTGACCGTTCTTGTCGAGATAGATGATATTGCCGTGCGCCAAGGCGTTGCGAAGCACGCGAAGAACCTCGCCGGCCTTGCGATTCTCGATGGTGTTCGCATCATCGGAAAGTGGATGCCTTCCTTCCTGATCGTGCCAGCCATGCACTTCATCAACGGAATTGACGATGCGCGATTGCCGCCATGCTCCTACGTCCGGCGCAGACTGCCAGAACGGCGCCTCAAAGAATTTGGTTTTTTCGAGCGTCTTGAGGCTTTTCACCAGATCGACGTCGCGCTCTCCATCAACCAGGACATGCGATGCCCGCATACGTTCGTAGGGAATTGTAAGGATCGCCGCTGCCGCCAGCAGACCGAACGAGCCGAGCAAATCGTGCTTGCGCGCAGGTTCTTCCAGCAATTCGATCAATTGTAATGCGCGTTGCGGATATTCGATGGCAAATCTGTCCGGTACGCCCATGTGTCCTCCTAGCCAAATGGCTTGCGATCGTAGCCGCGGAAATTCGCTAAAGCAGCCGTTCCGTTCCAGGGATCTGATGATCGCTTCTAGCGTCCTGCTCATTCCAGAAAGCGACAGGAACGGCGACATTCTCGGTTCTTGCGAGACGATCAGCAAGCAGCCGCAACCAATTGGCAAAATAGGGAGGGAAAGAAACCCTCCTCGCGGATCGGCCGCACCGCTGACGCCTGCGCTCAACCGCCTGGCTCGCGATCCCGGCCGCGTCGTCCTTCGCAGGGCTGATTAGCCCCGCTTGGCTTGCCGGGCAGGGATGCTCGACAGGCAGTTGCACCGGCCCGTCCGCTCCGCGGGCCGGGGGATGTCTTCAGAAAAGAAGACGGAGAAGGACCCGCGATCGGCGGTGTCCGCAACCCGAAACGGAGCATCCCAATGGAACTGAAGTTTGTCGATCCGCGCGCGCTCAAGGAGAATCCCGACAAGGCGCGGCGCTCCAAATCGAGCCCGCAGGCGGACGCCCTGTTGCTGGCCACGATCAAGGTTGTCGGCATCGTGCAGCCGCCTGTCGTCGCCCCCGAGACCGAAGGCGGCAACGGCTTTGTCATCGATGCCGGGCATCGTCGCGTGAAGCAGGCAATCGCGGCGGGCCTCGAGGAAATCGCCGTGCTGGTGATCGAGCGCGCGGAGGACGGTGGCGCCATGCGATCGCTGGCCGAGACGCTCGCCCATGAGCAGCTCAATCCCGTCGACCAGTGGCGGGCGATCGAGCGCCTGGTTGCGCTCAACTGGACCGAGGAGGCGATCGCCATCGCGCTGGCATTGCCGGTTCGCCAGATCAAGAAGCTGCGGCTTCTGGCGAACGTCCTGCCATCAATGCTCGATCAGATGGCCAAGGGCGACATGCCCGATGAGCGCCAGCTTCGCACCATCGCTTCCGCCGCACTCGAGGATCAGAAAGAGATCTGGAAGAAGCACAAGCCATCCAAGGCCGACCCGCAGGTCTCATGGTGGGCTGTCGCGCAGGGTCTGACCAAGACCCGCATGTTCGCAAAACATGCCAGTTTCGGGGATGATCTGGCACATGCCTACGGAATCGCCTGGGTCGAGGATCTGTTCGCCCCGGCAGACGAGGACAGCCGTTATACGACCGACGTCGACGCCTATCTTGGCGCCCAGCAGGAATGGATGGCCAACAACCTTCCCAAGCGCGGCGTCATCGTCGACGCGGGCCAATGGGGCGACGCCAAGCTGCCACCGAAGGCCGAGCGAGTTTATGGCAAGGCCGGCAAGTCCGATCATACCGCGATGTATCTCGACCGCGAGGGCAAGGTGCAGACGGTCGCCTATCGCATGCCCGAGGCAAAGAAGCCGAAGGGCAAGGGTGATGCAACCGACGCCGCAGGTACAGACACGGGGCTGGTCGCTCCCAAGGCCCGTCCGGACGTGACGCGCAAGGGGATCGAGATGATCGGGGACTTCCGCACCGATGCGCTGCACGAGGCGCTCGCCCGCGCGCCAATCGAGGAGGACATGCTGATGGCGCTGCTCGTTCTCGCCTTCGCGGGCAGGAACGTCTCCGTCGATTCCGGTTCCTCGGGCACGGTCTACGGCCACGCGCGGCTGGAGCGTCATGCAGCCCTTCTTTTCGGGGAAGACGGCAGGCCCGTATACGATCGTGAGACGCTCAACCAGGTCGCGCGTAAGGTCCTGATCGACGTCCTCTCATGCCGGGAGAACAGGACCAACAGCGGCATCGTCGCTCGGGTCGCCGGCGATACCGTCGGCGCCGACGGCTTCCTGCCGAACATGGGCACGGACGAGTTCATGTCGTGCCTGTCGCGGCCGGCGCTGGAGGCGTCCTGCAAGGACACGCCAGTCCTGCCGCGTGCCCGCGTCAAGGACACGCGCGCAGCCCTCGTCGAGCACTTCAAGGAAGGCCACTTCGTCCATCCCTCGGCCCTGTTCGCGCCCGACGTCGCCGAGCTGACGAGCTGGACGGCCCGGTACGCCGCGCCGGACGAGGCTGACGACGACACCGCGCGGGAAGTCGATGAGCTCGACGGTGATCAGACCGGGGCGACGGCAAACGAGCATCCGGTCGATGACGGCCACACCGTCGAAGAAACTGAAGCCTGGCGCGTCGCCGCCGAATAGGCCGCCAATCCACTTCCTCCCAACCCACCCCGCCGCCGGCAATCGCGCCGGCGGCGGTTCTGTTTTCATCAACAGCACCACTGGAGAAACAATATGTCCGCTCAATTGATCTACGATCTCGTGCCGCTCGGTTCCATCATCCGCTACTCCGACGGCACACCGCGCCCGCCCGAGCGTCATCGCAAGAAACTCTCGGCATGGGAGAGCGCCAATAGCGGCGGCCGCCTGATCCGCAAGACGCCAGCCCGGCAGACCGGGCAGTATTCGTCGCCCGCGCATTTCACGCTGCATGAAGGCGATTATGGCAGCGGCGGTGTCATCGTCCTGCGCGTCCACAAGAGCTTTTCGGTCGATTGCGGCTCGAAGTTCGTGGTGATCTCCCGACCCGCACCGGGCTCGGTCCAGGTCTTCGATCGCGCCGGCGAGGGTGCCGAACTCGTCTATCTCGCCGCCAACCGGCAGGACGCGGAGACCTGGCTGCAATCTCATCGGTATCCTAACGCGGTGCTCGAGGACGTATCGGCCGATACCGCGGCGGCCGACGCCGTCGAGGGGAGGGCGGCATGAACGCGACTGCTCAAACCGAGGCAACGATCGACAACACCTCCGGATTCCCGGAGGTGTATTACGGGCGAACGAGCGATGGCCTCTTCGCGGCACTGGTTGGGGAGAACGCTTTTGCGATGATCCCTGCCTACAATGGCGGACGCTATCTCGGCCATGCATGGAAGCTGCCTCTGCCCATCTCCGAATGGAAACAGTCCAGCTTCTATGGTCACGGCGGGCAGCTCGACGGCAAAGCGGCGTTCCGCGCCCGTGTCGAGGAGAACGCCCGACATCAGGCACAATTGCGTAGACTGGCCCGCCGCAGCATCCCGGCTCGGCAAGCAACCCCATGGGGGCTCTCGGATCATGCCACGCACTATGCCGAAGGCGTCGTCTGCCATTCGACCCCGAGCCATGGCGGGTTCCATCTCGACCCCGACCGCAATGCCCACATCCATCCCCTTCTGAGAAGCGCCGACGGCTTCTACGAGGAGGATTGCTGCTGGGCGGCCGTTGCGCAGGCCTTTCCCGATCTTTTCACCGATTTCGAGAAACGTTGCGCCGAAGAGACCATCCGGCACTGGTATCCCGAGGCCTGGCCGCGATCCCTCACGTCCACACCTAAACGATTGCGGGAGGCCGCCTCATGACGATTGCAGAGCACATCGCCATAATGGCGCGCATGGAAGCTGCCCGCCGGGAGACGCATGCCCATCTCGGGCTGATCGAGCGGCAGATTGCGGCGCGCGCGGAGCGCCTGATGACCACCTTCCGCGCCAGATCACGCGATTACCGGAAGTCCAGGTCGACATGGAGCCATGCCGACGAGCAGCTCTACCGGGCCACGCTATCGGAGCTGAACTTTTCCCGTCACCGCGAGGTCGATGGTCTGTCGCGCAAGCTCGCCCGCCAGGATGCGGCGATCGCCGCCTTCCGTCGCCGGCACGGGTTCTCGGAGGTCGATCCGGAGCTGGATATGGCGGTCCTCCGCGGCCTGATCCTTCGCAGCGCGTCTCCATGCGCGGTTTCGTGAGCCCCGACCTGCGATCAGGAGGGCAGCCCTGTCCGAAACCGTGTGGCGGGCTGTGCGGGTAACGGGGCAATATCCGGGTAGGGCCTGCGGCGACTGTCCGGCCGTGATGCCGGCGAAGCGGATTGATCTGTCGCACTTCCTCGCGCGAGCCAATTCATGGAAACGACCCCGTGCCGGTCTTCCCGGCGGGTTTGCTGCGGTCTGAACCGGCGGCTGACCCCTTCAAGGCCGCTTTGCGCCGCGATGCGGCCGGAGCCCGCCGGTCTCGACAAGGCTGGCCCGCGTTCCGCGCAGGGCTGTTAGCCCCGCTTGTCCGCAAGCCAACCTTGCTCGCCTGGCAGGCCCCGGACCCTGAAGCGTCCAGTTTCCGCCGGTTCTCTTTGACCGCACCCGCAGGGAAGACCGGCACGGGGCCGGATCGCCCGAAGGGCATCGCTAGAAAGGATTGCTTCATGTCCAGTTCAACCCGCTCCACCAAGACCAAGGCTCGCGTCGTCCAACTCCGCAAGGGCACCACCCTCGAAATGGTGCGCCTGTGCTGCCCGGATGCCAACCAGGCCGCACTCATCTCCGAGAGCTTCGGGCTCGCTGTCCTCGACAGCGACGGTATCCGGGACTTCCACGAGCGCACCCTGATCGAAAGCGCCGACACCCTCTCCGACGGCCTTTCCGAGAAGGCCATGCAGATCCATCTCCAGCGGATCGTCGGTTCCCATGTCGGGTCTGCCTACGGGGCGGGGCAGTTCTATTCCAAGGCTGTCACCGAGGCCAAGGACGCGACCGCCCGGCTCGCCAACGACATGCGCGATGAGGATCGCGACGGCCCGGTCGGGTTCGACAGCGCCGCCCAGCGCAAGCGTGAGTTCGCCGCCGACATGGGTATCCAGGCCCACGCTCTGCGCATGGCCGCCGAGGGCGTGGTCGCAGCCTACGAGCACATCGTCGGCGAGAGCTGGAAGCCCTACGAGCGTCAGGCCGAAAATCCCGGCCAGGCCGTCAGCCGGCAGGCCGCCGACCTGCAGATGGCCGCTCTCGGATAGGGGCCGCGGGCGGAGCTTCGGCTCCGCCCATCCTCGGGGGCTCCCACCCTTGGGATCGCCCGCCGTTCGAACGCCATCTATCCCGAGGAGTATCGTCTCGAGGTTGAGGGACTTATCGAGGCATGGCGGCCGGAAGTGTGGGCCCGTTCGACAGAATCCCGCCTCGGCTGATAGCCTCGCATCCTCTTAGCTCGCAACAGGTCGAGGAATAGGCTGACCGCATCTAGCTCGTTGTCGAACGAATGCTGGACCGTTCGGCCTCGTGTTCCGATCCGGCCCCACCGGCGAACGAGGCGGGTCTGGCCGAACAGGGTCTCCTCGATCGACAGCGCGTAGAACCGCGCCATCCTCCGGTCCGGGTCTGTGCGTTCGACATAGAGATGGTATGGCTGCGCGATCATGCTGAGCAGAATCGCGCAGCCGGAATCCGTCGTCCAATGACAGGTTTGAATCACTGGGAAGGGATCGATTTATTCCCGTGATAGGTGGCGGGAACTTCAGCAGGTATAGGGCGGCCTTACCCGCGTCCGGCTTGCGCGGGACCGGGAGACGGAGGGAAGCAGGAAGACGCATGGCGCGGCCGGCGCAATCGCGGCCGTCACGATTGGTGGTCCTGCTCCGGTCCTCGTTCCGCGAAACGGCGAAGCCGTCCTCCACTGCCGTTCCGGCCCGGCTGCGACCTCTCTCATTCTTCCGATTCATCCTCCGGGTTCGCGGACCTGCGGTCCTCTCGCGGGCGGACCTCGTGACGGCCGCGATCGGCGCGGCCTCGAATGGAGGTTCGAATGATGAACAGGAAAGACAGCAAACCCCGCGTCGACATCTACGCGAAGATCACCGACCGCATCGTCGCGGATCTCGAGAAAGGCGTCCGCCCATGGGTAAGACCCTGGAGCGAAGCCAACACCGCCGGCCGCATCACGCGACCGCTGCGGCATAATGGAACGCCCTACCAGGGCATCAACATCATCCTGCTCTGGTCGGAGGCGGTCGCACGCGGCTTCGCTTCGCCCATCTGGATGACGTTCAAGCAAGCGATCGAGCTTGGCGGGCATGTCCGCAAGGGCGAGAGCGGCTCGACCGTCGTCTATGCCAGCCAATTCACCAAGACCGAAACCGACGAGCGCGGCGATGAGGTCGAGCGCGGTATCCCGTTCCTTAAGGCCTATTCGGTCTTCAACGTCGACCAGATCGAGGGATTGCCGGACCACTATTACGGTGCGCCGCCGCCGGTGACCGATCCCGTCACGCGCATCGCCCACGCTGATGCGTTTTTTGACGCGACCGGCGCCAGGGTCGTCTATGGCGGCGCCAAGGCATTCTACGCGCCCTCGTCCGACCACATCCAGCTCCCAGTCTTCGAGAGCTTCCGCGACGCGGAATCCTTCGTTGCCGTCAGGGCGCACGAGACCATCCACTGGACAGCTCCGGCCCACCGGGTCAACCGCGATCTCAGCCGCTACCACAAGGATCGTAGCGAACGCAGTCGCGAGGAGCTGATCGCCGAACTGGGGGCGGTTTTCCTCTGCGCCGATCTCGGCATCGTACCGGAGCTCGAGCCGCGGCCTGACCACGCCAGTTACCTCGCGTCCTGGCTCGAGGTGCTCTCCAACGAGAAGCGCTTCATTTTCTCGGCCGCCGCGCACGCTCAACGCGCAGCGACCTACCTGCACGATCTTCAGCCGGCGGCCAGGATTGCGGAGGCGGCCTGATGCCAGGGCCCGACCGTTGCCGTGCGGGAACTCTGCCGCTGGCCGGTCAATGACGGGAGGTCGGGATGGGGATGGCACCTCTCGCCGCGCGGGGATCCGCAAGGTGATGCCGATGTAGGGACGTCCGTCTTCATTCCGGTTGTTTCTGCTACGGGCACGCCCAACTGCGTCCTCGATGTGGCTGGTCTGACCGAAGGCCGATCTCGCTGCGCTCGGTCTCGCTCTCATCCCCGCAACGGCTGGTCTCGACTTTCTTCCCCTGACGGCTTCGCCGCCATTCCGCGCGGATCAAGAAAGTCTCATCCTGCCGCCCTCCACTGACGTTCCGGCCCGTTGGGTGCCGGTCGATCGCCTCCGGTCTGTCGACCGCCATCGAGGTCGCGGCGGTCGCGGCCCGAGAAATCAAAGGAATGAGACAAATGGCTACCATCGGCACCTTCACCTCCACCGGCACCGGCTTCAACGGCGTCATCAAGACCCTCAACCTCAACGTCAAGGCCAAGCTGGTCCGCGTCGAGAACCCTTCCGACAAAGGTCCGCACTTTCGCATCTTCGCGGCAGCCAACGTCGAACTGGGCGCCGCCTGGCAGAAGACCTCCAACGAGGGCCGCGACTACCTTTCGGTCAAGCTGGACGATCCGAGCTTCCCCGCTCCGATCTATGCCACCCTGGTTGAGGTGGAAAGCGAGGAAGGCCTTCAGCTGATCTGGTCCCGACCGAACCGGGACTGAGGCTCCCGCCAGAGGGCTCCGCCGCAAGGCGGGGCCTTCAGCCTTCCACCGACGAGCAGCCACAACCGAAAGGAACCATACATGACGACTACCAACCGCGCCGAAGCGAAGGCCCTTCATCCTCAGGACATCGCCGTCTGGCCGGACGGAACATGGGCCGAACTCGGCGACGTCTGGAACGGCGAATACGGCTTCATGTCCGACGACTACGAGGTCGTGCCGCTCGAGGACCATGCCCGTCTGAAGGCCCTCGGCATCGACGGAGAGGTGCTGTGACCGGCGCCACTGCACGCCCTCGCCGCCCCGGAGCGGGGCCTTCTGCTTGACGCCACGGTCAAATGGAATGGCCAGCCTTAGCGGCGAAAGGACTGCCGAGACTGGCTTTCGAGCCGAATTTCGGCTATACAAAAGAGCAAGTTACAGGAGCCTGAAACATGACCGCAACGCTAATGGAAAGCCCCGTTGTCGCGGATCGAGCACACGCGTTGCGGCTTGCCAAACAGGTCATCAAGACCCTCGACCCGAAGCCGCTTGAGCCCATCGTCGCAGCGATGCTGACCGACGGCCACAAGGCCGCGCTTTCGGCAATGGCCGTGTCGCGAGATGAGCCGAACCTGTTCGAACAGTTCCTCGTCCTGTGTGAAGAGGCCGGGCGGTTGAGCGAAGCGGATTGCGATCAGCTGGGCGAAGCCTATGTCGAAGCGAGGCGTGCCCGTGCCGCTTGATGAGTGACCCCTATCTTTACCCGGGCACAACAGTCCTCATCAATCATTTCAACATCAGGGATCAGGCCAAACTCGACAGCAAGGAGCGTCGGGAGACCCTGAAGACGTTGAAGGGTCTCTACGACAATCCGGTCAAGGGCGAATTCGACCTCGCGCACCTGCTGGAAATACACCGGCGCGTCTTCGCGCCGGTGTATCCGTTCGCCGGCGAAATCCGCCGCATCGATATGGTCAAGGCCGAGGAGAAACTGGGCGGCGGCAGTGTCGAGTACGCGCCGTTCCATCTGGCGCGTCTCCAGGCCGAACACTGCCTGAAGCAACTCAATGCCCGCGACTGGTCGGGTCTCATGGACCTGTCGCGGCCGGAGGACATGGCCTCATTTGCAGGCATGGTTGTCGACCTCTGGAAGGTCCATCCGTTCCGGGAAGGCAATACGCGCACGACCATGACCTTCATGCACCAGTTTGCGGCGGCCAAGGGGTTCGCGCTCGACCGTGAGTTGATCCGTACCAATGCTGAATATGTCCGCCATGCGCTGGTGGTCGGCACCCATGGCGAAACTCATTATCTGACACGCATCCTGACCGACGCGCGCCAACGCGAACATGCGCGCGAGCAGAGCCAGGCGCGCATGGGGAACCAAAGCCGCACTGACATTGGACAGTCGGAGCGGGCTGTACTGCTTCCCGGCCGTACCCTTGCCCCGGAAGTTCTCAAGGCCGAGCTGCAAGAACGGATTGCCGCTTCCGAAAGCGCCACCGAGGCTATGAAACGCCTTATCACCACGGCAAAGGCGGTATTTGCCGACCACGGGCCGGTGGTGGAAATTATCCGGAATGCCGCTCTTGAGGGCGAGATCGGCAATCGGCAGGTGATTTCGGAGTTGCGGGATGCTCCGGAGCGTTTCGGGCCGCTTGCCGGAAGGGACGCTATTCTTGCGAGCCGGCAGGAGCGGGAGGCACACCGGCAAGCGATCGCTGCAAAGCGCACGCTTCGCGGGATCGCCGAGAGTTACCTCAAGATCGTGTACGGAATCCGGCAGACGATGCAGCAGCAGCGTCATGATGAGGTGCGGCGGGCCAGCGTGGAGGTCCGGCGGCCAAGCGGCGAGCTCCTGAGCGCGATTGATAGGGGTGATGCGCTGTCGCCCGAGCTCAAGGTCGAGCTGCGGCAGACCACGAGCGCATTCGAGCGCCGTTTCGGCGATGATCTGGCCGCATTGCGCTCGGGCAAGAATCTCGGTCCACTTGCCACCAGGCACGGCGTCGACGAGAAACGGCTCGAGGAAGCGACAGGCGTACTGAAGGCGCTCGACCGAGCCCAGGCTCAGGAGTGCACCAGGGCACAATTACGGTCTCTCGATAGGCACGGCCCCACCCGATAATCCCATGCCGTCTGGAACGTGGCATTCAGCTGTGCCGGCCGGCCCGCCGAGCGCGGTCGTTCAGCCCTCTTTGGACCTCCCCTTGTGGGGGACATCTGTCGTACGTTTTCTCGATCTGAACGAGCAGGCAGCGCCATGCGCCGTTTCTCCACAACCCAACCTTTGCGCTGCAGCTGAAGTCGACCGTTTGCGGACCAAGACAGCGGAGGATTACCGGAATTCCGTTCCATGACGCCGGACTCTAAGCTAAACCTCACCAGAGGGCGGGAGGACGAAGATGATGGTGGGGTTAGATTTTGTCGCACTAGACGTAGAAACAGCGGATAGCAGCTTTCCAGAAAGTATCTGCCAAATGGGCTTCGTGATTGTTCGCGAAGGGCGCATCGTCGAGACTTTTACGCAGACCGTAAATACACATCATCGGTTCGGGTGGTGGCAACAAGCCAATTTGTCGATCACCGAAGAGGACATTGATCGAGCTCCGCCGTTTTCTGAGATCGCTCGATCGATTGCGCATCTGATGTGTGGGGCGGTCTTTAGTCATACACCCTATGACCGTTTCGCGGTCGGTCGCGCTTGCGACGCGTGCGGGCACAGCTTCGCAGAGACTACTTGGCTTGATAGTGCGCAAGTCGTGCGACGAGCATGGCCGGAAAAGTACGGGAAGACGGGGTACGGATTGAAGAATGTCGCGGCCGATCTAGGCATTGAATTTCTGCACCATGACGCTGGCGAAGATGCGCGGGCTGTGGCGGAAATTGTCATTCGAGCGAGCCTAGAGTGCTCACTAGATGTAGCCGGATGGGCAGAACGGGTCCGAAGACCAATCTTAGGCAATTCAAGCGCAAAAACCGACCTACGTCGGGACGGCAACATTGATGGACCGCTGTATGGCGAGGTTGTCGTCCTCACAGGGGGCTTCGATTTGCGGCAGGAAGAACAGGCCAATTTGGCCGCCTATGCAGGCTGCGAGGTGGAAAATAGCGTTACCAAGAAAACGACGTTGGTCGTCGTGGGTGATGATCGTTTCGCGCGTGGGGAACGTTCCGGCAAGTGGAGAAGGGCCGAGGAATTGGCGGGCCAAGGCATTCCTATTCGGGCCATGTCTGAATCCGATTTCCGCGCGCTCATTGCAGATTGAACGGCACACGCCTTCCGCAAGTCTTGAATCGGCGTGGGCGAGGAAGAGGACGACGGGGTTCAATGACCGCACGCCACCCCGAGCGGCCGTGCAGCGTCACGCTGGTGCTAAAATTTAGCGTACGAGCTCGGCGGTTTAATGGCCCAGAAGCTGACCTTTGACCGGTTCGGTGTTGACCTTCAGGTTCCGACTGATATCCGCCCCCTTTGGTCGGCGCTTAGAATCTGCCGGCCTGTGCCTGCTTCACACGATTGATCATACGCAGCGTGTCAGTATGACCGGCGTCGGCGGGAATACCGCGGCAACGGTTGACTCCATTTAGCCCGAAGCGTCTACGGATGAGAGTTTCCTGATCTCGGCAAGGTCATCGTCTGTCTTGCGCAGAATGAGTTGGAAGCACGCATCGCACACACGCCGTTCAGTCGAATAGGCCTGCCCAAGCTTTGGAATCTCGATGCAGGTTGTTCCCATGACGAGGTCGTCGTGGCAGCGATAGCATTTGCTGAGGCGTTTGACGGGAGTCCGCTTGGGGCGGCCGTTCGTGCCTCCAATCAGCGAAGGCGTTGGCCCTCTAGGATTCGATTTTGTCAT
>NZ_CP114191.1:0-577816 GCF_025628925.2 Aminobacter sp. NyZ550 | reverse complement strand
GGAGGTGTTCCGGATTGCCGGACTGGCGCTCGTCGCCGTAGATGATGCCGAGGATCTGCTCGCGCATGTCGATGAAATCGCGGCTGGATTTGATTGCACGTGCGTTGCCCTCCTCAAGGAAGCGCCGATTGAAATCGAGCTCATAGGTGTGGGTGATGCGGCCCGGACGCGGCGACATGACGATCAGCCGGGAGCCGAGGAAAAGTGCTTCTTCGACGCTGTGCGTGATGAAGAAGAACATCTTGTTGGTCAGCTGCCAGACCTTGAGCAGCAGCTCCTGGATGGTCTCGCGGGTGAGCGCGTCGAGCGCCGCCATCGGCTCGTCCATCAGAAGCATCGCCGGGTCGCAGGTCAGCGCACGGGCGATGCCGACGCGCTGCTGCATGCCGCCGGACAGGTGGTAGATCATGTGGCGGTGAAAATCCTGCAGGCCGACAAGGGCGAGATTCTTGGTCGCCAGCTCGCGCCGGGTCGCCTTGTCTATGCCACGCAGCTTGAGCCCGAATTCGGTGTTGTCGATGACATTCAACCAGGGCAGCAGCGCGTGCTTCTGGAAGACGACGCCACGGTCGGCGCCTGGGCCGACGACTTGACGTCCGCCAAGTGTGATATCGCCGTCGGTTGGTGTCATGAAGCCGGCCATCAGGTTGAGCAGTGTGGTCTTGCCGCAGCCCGAGGCACCGAGGGCGACGACGAAATCGCCGCTCTTGACCTCGAGGTTCACGCCCTTGAGCGCAATCACCGCCTGGTCGGAGTAGAGGCCTGGATAGGTCAGGCTGACATTGCTGACGTTGAGGGTTTCCATCGCGTCGAGCCTTTCGAAGAAAATGCAATCGAGTGGTGGAGAAAGTGCCGCCGACCGGCATCCGACCGGCGGCACGTCCAATGTTACTTGGATGCGTCCTTGGCGTAGCTACTGTTGACGAAGGGCGCGTAGTCGTCGAGCGCCTTGTCGATCTGCTTCTGGGCAACGAGGAACTTGGCGCTTTCATTCAATGCCTTGATGGCGCCTCCGCCGAGCCATGTTTCGGATGCCTGTTCGTCGGCATTGGGGAACGACAGCAGGTTGAGCGCTTCGACCGCACCTGCGCCGTCACCGCCGATCAGCTTGACGATGCCCTGCACCTGAGGCGAGTCCGCCGTCCAGCTTGCCTTGTTCTTGTTGTAGTCGGCGTAGGATTCAGACAGCACCTTGGTGAAGGCGGCCATGAACTTCGGGTTCTCGGCGGCCCACTTCTTGTCGGCGACAAGGCCGTCGAAGGTCGGTACGCTGGCAGCACCGATGGTCTCTGAATCGGCGATGGTCTTGCCGTTCTTGAGCAATTCGGTCAGTGCCGGCGGCCAGACATAGGCGGCGTCGATGTCGCCACGCTGCCAGGCGGCGATGATCTGCGGCGGCTTCATGTTGAGGATGTTGACCTCGCGCGGATCGATCTTCCACACCTGCTCGAGGCCGACAAGAAGATGGAAGTGCGAGGTCGACACGAACGGTACGCCGACATTCTTGCCCTTCAGATCCTCGGGCTTTTCGATGCCCGAGCCGTTGCGGACGGCGAGCGCCTCCGACTTGCCGATATTGTCGAGGATCCAGAACAGTTCGAGATTGACGCCGCGCGTGGCGGCGGCGGTAGTGCCGGTCGAGCCGATCACGCCGATCGGCACGCTGCCGGAGGCGAGAGCCGTCGAGATATCGCCGCCCGAGCTGAACTGGCGCCAGTCGACGGTGTAGCCCGCTTCCTTGGCGGCGGCGTCGAAACGTCCGTCGGCGATGGCCGTGACGAACGGCCCGACGATCTGCTGATAGCCGACGACGACCGTCGTTTCGGCATAAGCGAGACAGGAGGTGAAGACGCCGGCCGCTATGGTTGCGGCGCCGGCCAAATGCTTGAAATGCTTAAAGTGTATCATCGTTACCCTCTTGTTTTGTTAGCCACCGGTTATTCCGGGAACTTGCCGGCTTTGATGCCGGTCTTGGTTCTGGACATAGGGTTAAATGGAACCTTTGAATTGCCTTATATCCAGATTGGAAGTTGAATGACTCCAGATTGAACCTGCGTGGGACCATGGCACAGGCGACAGTTTCGGAGACGATCTTCTTTCTCGACCGAACGAGCCGCATCGGCCTGCAGGCGCAGATCCGCGAGACCGTGGTCTCGGCGGTGCTGTCTGGCCGGCTGCAGCCTGGCGCTCAGCTGCCCTCGACCCGCAAGCTTGCGGAATATCTGAACATTTCGCGCATCACGGTGACGCTTGCCTATCAGGAACTGGCGTCTCAGGGTTATGTCGAAACCGCCAGCCGAAGCTCCTATCGTGTTGCCGGCAACCCGCCGCCGACCGTGCTCGAAGCGGCGGTGTCCGGCGTCGGCGCAGACGAAATCGACTGGTCGATGAAACTGCGGTCGAGTTTCATCGTTGCCAAGCAGATGCGCAAGCCGCTCGACTGGCGCCGCTATCCTTATCCGTTCCTCTACGGCCAGATGGACCCGTCGCTGTTCGATCTCGGCGCCTGGCGCGACTGTGCCCGGCGTGCGCTGGCGCGCGAGGATTTTGAACTGATGGCCGGCGACTTTGCCGCTGCCGACGACGTGCAGCTTGTCAACTACATCTGCTCCAGGACGTTGCCCAGTCGCGGCATTCGCGCCACGCCTGATGAAATCCTCGTCACGGTGGGAGCGCAGAATGCACTGTGGATCGTCACCCAGCTGCTGCTGCGGCAGGGCGCGCACGCCGTGTGCGAGAACCCCTGCCACCCTGACATGAGCGCATCGCTCAAGCTGAGCGGTGCAGACGTGACGGCCCTCGACGTGGACAAGGAAGGCCTGCCGCCCGAGGTCCTGCCTGCCAAGGTCGACGCGGTCTTCGTCACGCCGAGCCACCATTCGCCGACCGGCGCCACCATGCCCGTCGAGCGCCGCGCAGCACTCCTGGCAGCTGCCGCCAGCAGGGACTTCATCATCGTCGAGGACGACTATGAGTTCGAGATGAGCTTTCTCGCGCCGCCGTCTCCGGCGCTGAAGTCCTTCGATCGCAGCGGTCGGGTGTTCTACATCGGCAGCTTTTCCAAATCGCTTTTTCCGGGCCTGCGGCTGGGCTATCTCGTGGCGCCGGCGCCGGTCATCCGTGAGGCGCGAGCGTTGCGTGCCCTGATGCTGCGTCATCCACCCGGCCATCTCCAGCGCACTGCGGCCTACTTCCTCGCGCTCGGCCACCACGATGCGGTGCTGCACCGCATGCGTGGCGAATACCACAAGCGCCACATCGTCATGGCCGAAGCGCTGAAGCGCGAAGGCTTCACCATCGCCGGATCGTCAGCCTTTGGCGGCACCTCGTTCTGGGTCGAGGGGCCCGATGGGCTGGATGCGGACCTTTTGATGAACGAACTCAAGCAGGACGGCGTGCTGATTGAATCCGGCTCGCCGTTCTTTCCCGATGCGGACGGGCCGTGCCGCTTCTTCCGCATGGGGTATTCGTCGATCCCGCGCGACAATATCGCCGAGGGTGTTGTCCGTGTGCGGGCAAGGATGAATCGGCTGCTGGCACAGGCTTAGATCGGGACCTGCCGCTCTATTCGACCACTTCGTAGACGTGGCGCTCAAAGCGCTCGAGCAGCGTGTGCATCCGCTTGCGTGCGGCTTCGAAGTCGGGCGATGCTGCGCGTGCAGCCCGGTCGGCGTCATAAGCTTCCCTTGAGGCGAAGCTGCATTCCCAGCGTATGTCAGGTCCGTTTCCTTCCGTCCGCACAAGGATGCGCCCGGGATCCAGGCCGAGTTGGCACCTGATCTCTGTCGCCTTGCGGCGCTGCTTCAGAACCTCATCCGCCTGATCCTCTTTGGCGAAATAATTGGTCGCTTCGACAATCATCTTTTCCTCCGCTGCCTTCCTACCATGCATCACGGCCGTTTCGGTCGGCCATGAAAAATCGATCCCGGGATCGCTTGACATCCAAAAATATGATCATAAAGTGTGATCACACTAGATGATCGCATCGTACAGAGATGCCTCCGCGGTGACAAGGAAAAGGTAGAGACCGGTGCCCACGATCAAGTCCATCGAAACGCTCATTGTTCAACTGCCGACGCGGCGCGAGCACAAATGGGCCGGCCTGACCGAGGTCATCGGTCGCTATGTCATGGTCAAGATGACCGACAGCGACGGCCGGGTCGGCTGGGGCGAGGCGCCGGCGCTGAAGGACTGGGGCGGTGAGTTCGGCCGCTACTTCGGCGAGTCCGCCATGATCACCCGCAGCGTCATCGAGACCTACCTGGCGCCTGCCGTCATCGGTCTCGAACTCGGCAATTTTGCCGAGCTTCATGCCCGCATGGATGCCATCATCCGCGGCTATCCCTATTCCAAGGCGGCCGTCGAGTTCGCGGCCTATGACCTCGCCGGCCGCTGGCTGAACGTTCCCGTTCATACGTTGCTCGGCGGCAAGGCGCGCGACAAGGTCGCCATCACCCATTCGATCGGCCTGATCTCGATCGAAGAGGCCAAGGTCGAGGCAGCCAAGCTTGCTGCCGAAGGCATCAAGACGATCAAGGTCAAGATCGGCGTCGACCCGGCGCGCGACGTCAAGATGGTCGCGGCAGTCCGCGAGGCTGCAGGCGAGGCGATGGAAATCTGCGTCGACGCCAATGAGGGCTACAAGACGCCTGGCGAGGCGGTGCAGACCGTGCGCCAGATGGAAAAGTACCGGCTCAAATATGTCGAGCAGCCGGTGATGGGCATCGAGCGCATCGCCGAAGTCGGCCGCCGTATCGACGCGCCCGTCATGGCCGACGAGTCGGCATGGAACGCCCATGACGCCATCCAGATCATCCAGAATGGCGGTATCCAGATCGTCTCGATCTACACCACCAAGGCCGGTGGCTTGTACAAGGCGATGGAAGTCGGCGCGGTCTGCCGCGCCGCCGGCATCATCTGCAACGTCAACGGCTCGATCGAAACAGGCATCGGCAACCTCGCCAACGTCCAGGTCGCGGCTGCATCGCCGGCAGCGACGTTGTCCTGCGTCATCCCGATCTCGACACCGGCCGAGGCGCAGCATGGTCAGGTCGGCGGCATCTATTACAAGGACGACCTTTTGGTCGAGCCGATGCAGGTCCTCGACGGTGCGGTCGTCGTGCCGTCGGGGCCGGGCATGGGCATCGATGTCGACCTCGCCAAGGTCGAAAAATACCGCGTGCGCGACTGAGCGCCGGTCAAGAAACTCAAGGAGAGGAACCAAATCATGCGGGCAGAAATCGTAGCCAAGCAGGTGAGGGCAATGGCCGAGCATGGGCTCGACGCCATCATCTGCTCGTCGCCCGAGAACTTCGCCTATACCGCAGGCTTCGTCGTGCCGTCGCAGCCGCTGATCCGTCACCGCCATGCGATGACCATCGTCACAGCGGACGGCCGCACCGCGATCTTCGGCGTCGACATGGAAGCATCAACGATCAAGCGCCGCTTGCCTGACATGCCGGCCCGTATCTGGGCCGAATTCTCCGACGATCCGATGCTGGTGCTGGCAGACCAGCTCGCCGGCCTCGGCCTTGGCAAGGCGCGTATCGGCCTTGAGATGGACTATCTGCCGGCCGGCGATTTCGCCCGACTGATCGCGGCGATGCCCGGCGCGCGGTTCGAGCATGCCGAGCCGATCCTGGCGCGGCTGCGCCAGATCAAGACGGCTGAAGAGGTCGCATTGCTTAGCAAGCTCTCTCGGATCGCCGACCAGGCGATCACCGACACGCTGGCGGTGGTCGATGCCGGCGACTCCGAGATGGACATTGCCGGTCATTTGACCCGCAACGTCTATTCGCTTGGCGCCGAACACTTTAAGCTGCTGATCGTCGCTACCGGCGAGCGGTCGGTGCTGCCCAATGTCGGCCCGTCCGACCGCATCCTCAAGCGTGGCGATGTCTGCCGCGTCGAGATATTCTCGGTCATCAACGGCTACCAGGCCGGCGTCTGCCGCACGGCCATCGTCGGCGAGGCGCCGCCCATGGCCGACAAGATCTGGGCTCACCTGGTCGAGTGCAAGTATGAGATCATGGAGAAGGTGAAGCCCGGTGCGAGCTGTCGCGAGATCTACGACGCCTTCATCGCCAAGCTCGCCAAGCTCAACCTGCCGCCGATCTCGTTCGTTGGCCACGGCATTGGCCTGCACCTGCACGAAGACCCCTATCTCGGCCTGACGCCGGTGCTCGGCAAGCCGGGCAGCGATGCGCCGCTGGAAGAGAACATGGTGCTTGGTTTCGAGCCGCTCTGCTACGACACCGGCTATGGCTACGGCATGCAGAACAAGGACATGCTTCTGGTGACGTCGAAGGGATCGGAGCTGTTGTCCGATTACGCCGACACCGACAAGCTAATCCTTTGCGGCACCGCCAAGCAGGGCGGCAAGGTCAAGGCGGTGGCCTAAGGGCTACCGCTTGCGAAATGGCGGCCGGGGTGGTTGTTGGCCCGGTCGTCGCGTTCCGCTCGGAAGAGTGTGCGAATGCTCGGATATCGCCCGCTGTCACGGACCGGCGACGCGATCTGGAGGGTCCGTGGGTAAAGCATTGGGTGGAGCCGCATGCGTACGCTGATCGAAAATCTGAACTTCGCTTTCACCGTCGACAAGAACGACACGGTGCTGCGCAATGCGAGCGTGGTGGTCGAGAACGACCGCATCGCCGACATCGGAGCGGCCGACGATGTGGCATCGCGCCACAAGGGCAAGAGCTTCGACAAGGTCATAGACGGCACCATGCTGGGGATCTGCCCGGGCTTCGTCGACAGCCACGTGCATCTGTCCGAGACCCTTTCCCGCGCGGTCTTCCCCGATAATCTCAACACCCGCGCTTGGGTGTTCCACTGGGCCAAGCCGTTCTACGCGCACATAACGGAGGAAGACGAATATTGGGGCGCGCTGCTCGGCATCACCGAGATGCTGCGCTGCGGCACCACCTGCTTCCTCGACATGGGCTCGCAATACGATCCC
Source organism: Aminobacter sp. NyZ550 (assembly GCF_025628925.2). Classification (NCBI taxonomy): domain Bacteria; kingdom Pseudomonadati; phylum Pseudomonadota; class Alphaproteobacteria; order Hyphomicrobiales; family Phyllobacteriaceae; genus Aminobacter; species Aminobacter sp. NyZ550. The sequence continues at coordinate 570,855 of NZ_CP114191.1, read as the reverse complement.
GGCATCGTCATCCGCGCCATGGACAAGACCGGCATCCGCGGCATCACCGGCCGCCACGCCGCCGATAATCGCCCGTCGGAGCTGCCGCGCGGCTGGACCGAGGAAATGGCCGAGCATCACTTCTTCCCCGACGCGCAGACGGCGCTGAAGGTGCTCGAGGAAAACGTGCTGCGCTACAACAACACGCTCGACGGTCGTGCCCGCTGCTGGGTCAACATCGAGGGCAAGGAGCCCTGCAGCCTCGAACTGCATGTCGGTGCCGTGGCGCTGGCCGAGAAGCTGGGCGTCGGCACCACCTACCACCTGGCGACTTCGATCGAGGAGGCCAAGGTCTGCGAGAGCAAGTATGGCTGCTGGCCGATCACCCGCGTCGACAATGCCGGCGGCATCCGCAACAACCTGGTCATCGCTCACGGCGCAGCCGTGTCGGATGAGGAGGTCAAGCTTCTGGCCGAGCGCGGCGCCAGCGTTGCCTTCTGCCCGTGCTCGTCGTTCAAGCTCGGCAAGGGCGCCACGTCGATCGGCAAGTACCCCGAGATGGTCAGGGCCGGCGTCAAGGTCGGCCTCGGCACCGACGGTGTCTCGGCCGCCGGTAACATGAACCTGATGCGGCAGATGCTCGTCGTTGCCGGCATGTTCAAGGATGCGCGGCTGAAGCCCGACATCTTCACTGCCCGCGATGCGCTGCGCGCCGCCACCATCGAGGGCGCGCGCGCCCTGATGTGGGACGACGAGATCGGCTCGCTGGAGATCGGCAAGAAGGCCGATTTCATTCTGTTCGATCTCGACCATGTCGAGTGGACGCCGTTCTACGATCCGCTGCAGGCGCTGGTGTTCTCGGCCTCGACGGCCTCGATCACTCAGACCTGGGTCGATGGCAAGGCGGTCTATGTCGACGGCAAGGTGCAGGGTGTCGACGAAGCGGGCATCCGCCGCAAGGCGCGCGAGCTGGCGGCTGCCGCCGTGGTGCGCGCTGGCCTGCACGAGGAAGACGTCGAGACGACCACGACACTGTACGACGAAGGCAACTGAGGGCTGGAGCTTGCCGCGTCTCGCGTTGCGGAAGGGTGCGGCACCAGCTATGAAGACATACGTTCAAGAGGCTGCATGGGAGAGATCGGCCGCTGCGAGATGACACCGGCCGACGCCGACGGAGCAACCCCCCAGGAAACTCTCAGGCAAAAGTGACCATGCAGTTGAACGATCTGGAGAGAGGCGCCTCGAGCGTCCACCGAAGGGGAAAGCCGCACCGGCAAGGCTGACGCGGTTAAGCTCTCAGGTACAGCGACAGATTGGGGAAAACAGCGGGCTTCGGCCCGCACCCAACTTTGTTCGCGGAGAGTGAAATGCCCCATATTGCCGTTATCGGCGCCGGTATCACCGGCGTCACCACTGCCTATGCCCTTCTGGAGCGCGGCTACACCGTCACTGTCGTCGACCGCCAGCGTTATGCCGCGATGGAGACGTCGTTCGCCAATGGCGGCCAGCTGTCGGCCAGCAACGCCGAAGTCTGGAACCACTGGTCGACCTTGCTCAAGGGCATCAAGTGGATGCTGCGCAGTGATGCGCCGCTGCTGATGAATCCTCGGCCTACCTGGCACAAATATGCCTGGCTGGCTGAGTTCGTCTCAAATATCGCAAATTACCGCGACAACACGGTGGAGACGACGCGGCTGGCGATTGCCGCGCGCAAGCACCTGTTTGCGATTGCCGAGCGCGAGAACATCGACTTCGACCATGTCCGTCGCGGCATCCTGCATTTCTACTGGGACAGACCGAGCTTCCAGCACGCGCTGAAGGTCAATGCGATGCTGGTCGAGGGCGGTCTCGACCGCCGGCCGGTGACGGCGGAGGAGGTGAAGTCGATCGAGCCGACGTTAAATGGCGATTTTCATGGCGGCTTCTACACGCCGTCGGACTCGACCGGCGACATCCACAAGTTCACCTTCGGCCTCGCCAAGGCCTGCGAACGGCGCGGTGCGCGCTTCGTCTTCGACGCCAATGTCGAGCGTATCGCCCGGGATGGCGTGTTCTGCATCGGCTATACGACGTCAGGTGCCGACGGCCAGCCCGACTACAGGGTCGTCGAGGCCGACGGCATCGTCATCTGCGCCGGTTCCGCCAGTCGCCATTTCGCAGCGATGCTCGGCGACCGGGTCAATGTCTACCCGGTCAAGGGCTATTCCATAACCGTGCATCTCGACGACGAGCGCAGCCAGGCTGCCGCGCCCTGGGTCAGCCTGCTCGACGACCGCGCCAAGATCGTCACCAGCCGCCTTGGCGCCGGGCGCTTCCGGGTTGCCGGCACCGCCGAGTTCAACGGCATGAACAGAGACATTCGCGATGACCGCGTCAGACCGCTGGTCGACTGGACACGCATGCTGTTCCCGGATGTCGACACCAACAGGGTCGTGCCCTGGGCAGGTCTCAGGCCGATGATGCCCAACATGATGCCAAGGGTCGGCAAGGGCCGCCAGCCCGGCGTGTTCTACAATACCGGCCATGGTCATCTCGGCTGGACGCTGTCGGCCGCTACAGCCCAGATGGTCGCGGAGACCGTTTCGGGCGAGTTCCGCACCGACGCTGCACTTGCAGCCTGACCCGGAGTTATGACGATGAACATGATGAACCGGATAAACGACAGCGTCTCCCTTCATGGCCTTTCTGTTGCGCGCGAGCTCCACGACTTCGTGGTCGCGGAGGCTCTGCCAGGGACGGGTGTCGATGCGGAGGCCTTCTGGGAAGGTTTCGCCGCGATCGTGCATGATCTGGCGCCGAAGAACCGGGCGCTGTTGGAAAAGCGCGACGACTTCCAGCTCAAGCTCGACGCCTGGTACCGCAAGCATGGCGCCCCGCACGACATGGCCGCCTACAAGGCGTTCCTGAGCGAGATCAGCTATTTGGTCCCCGAGGGTCCAGCCTTTGCTGTCACCACCGAGAATGTCGATCCCGAGATCGCCACCGTCGCCGGGCCGCAGCTGGTCGTGCCGGTGATGAATGCGCGTTATGCGCTGAACGCCGCCAATGCGCGCTGGGGTTCGCTCTATGATGCGCTCTACGGCACCGATGCGATCCCGGATGCCGACGGCGCCGAGAAGACCAAGGGCTACAATCCCAAGCGTGGCCAAAAGGTCATCGCCTGGGCCAAGGCGTTCCTGGATCAGTCAGCACCGCTGGCTCAGGGCAGCTGGAGCGACGTGACCGGGCTGTCGATTGTCGACGGCAAGCTCGTGCTGGCCAATGCGTCCGGCCCGGTTGCACTGGGCGACGGCAAACAATTCGCCGGCTATCGTGGTGCTGCCGGCAATCCCGACGCGGTGCTGCTGGTCAAGAACGGCCTGCATGTCGAGGTGGTGGTCGACAGGGACAGTGCGATCGGCAAGACCGATCCGGCCGGTATTTCGGACATGATCCTGGAGTCCGCACTCACCACCATCCAGGACTGCGAGGATTCGGTCGCAGCAGTCGACGCCGAAGACAAGGTCGCCGTCTACCGCAACTGGCTCGGCCTGATGAAGGGCGACTTGTCCGAGAGTTTCGACAAGGGCGGCAAGCTTGTCACCCGCAAGCTCAATGCCGACCGTGCCTATACCGGTGCCGATGGCAAGACCGTCTCGCTGCCCGGCCGCTCGCTGATGCTGGTGCGCAATGTCGGCCACCTGATGACCAATCCCGCGATCCATGACCGTGACGGCCACGAGGTGCCCGAAGGCATCATGGATGCGGCAATCACCGCTTTGATCGCCCTGCACGACGTTGGTGCCAAGGGCCGTCGCATGAACTCCCGCGCCGGCTCGATGTATGTGGTCAAGCCGAAGATGCATGGCCCCGAGGAAGTGGCCTTTGCCGTCGAGATCTTCGACCGCGTCGAGCGCCTCGTCGGCATGCCCAGAAAGACCATCAAGATGGGCATCATGGACGAGGAGCGGCGCACCACGATCAACCTCAGGGAATGCATCCGTGCCGCCAAGGAACGCGTGGTGTTCATCAACACCGGCTTCCTCGACCGCACCGGCGACGAAATCCACAGCTCGATGGAAGCCGGCCCCATGGTGCGCAAGGGCGACATGAAGCAGGCGCCATGGATCAATGCCTATGAGGCGTGGAACGTCGACACCGGTCTCGAATGTGGCCTGTCGGGCCATGCCCAGATCGGCAAGGGCATGTGGGCGATGCCCGACCTGATGGCAGCGATGCTGGAGCAGAAGATCGCTCACCCCAAGGCTGGCGCCAACACCGCCTGGGTGCCGTCGCCGACGGCGGCGACGCTGCATGCCACCCACTACCACAAGGTCGACGTGCATGCCGTCCAGGCCGAGCTGAAGAGCCGGCCCAAGGCGCGGCTCGACGACATCCTGTCGGTGCCTGTGGTCGTCCGTCCCAACTGGACGCCCGACGAGATCCAGCGTGAGCTCGACAACAACGCGCAGGGCATCCTGGGTTATGTCGTGCGCTGGATCGACCAGGGCGTCGGCTGTTCCAAGGTTCCCGACATCAACGATGTCGGGCTGATGGAAGACCGCGCCACCTTGCGCATCTCGTCCCAGCACATCGCCAACTGGCTGCGCCACGACGTCTGCTCGCACATCCAGGTGATGGATTCGCTGCAGCGCATGGCGGCGATCGTCGACCGGCAGAATGTCGGCGATCCGCTCTACAAGCCGATGGCGCCGGAGTTCGACCAGTCGACCGCCTTCCGCGCCGCCTGCGACCTCGTCTTCGAAGGCCGCGCCCAGCCCAACGGCTATACCGAACCGGTCCTCCACAAGCGCAGGCTCGAGCTCAAGGCGAAGATGAGGGCAAGGTCCCACTAAGTTCAGCGGAGCTCAGGGCCGGCTGCTGCGTTCGACAGGGAGATCAGCCTCGTCGTCGGCAGAGCCCATTCTGCCCGGTCGAAGGCGCAACACCCCTACCTCGGCAATTGGCTGCGGCGCCCATAGCGGCTTGCCCCCCCTGAGGGGAGATGGCCGCGAGGCCAGCGGGCGCGCGCAAGCGCCCCGACTCAGGTGATCGCTTGAGCTATCAGCCAGCGGCCCTGCACACCCCCACGAATCCCAAAGGAGAAAGACATGACCGACCTGACACTCGCTGCCGCCAACACCATCATCATGGCCGCCCTCGCCAAGGGCGCGGACGCCAGGATGAGACCTTTGACGGTCGCCGTGATTGATGCCGGCGGCCATCTCAAGGCATTCCAGAAGCAGGACGGCGCCTCGATGCTGCGCTACGAGATAGCTTCCGGCAAGGCCTATGGCGCGCTCGCTGTCGGCATGGGTTCGCGCTGGCTCGAGCAGACGGCGAAGGAGCGGCCGCACTTCATGGAAGGCCTCAACGCCGTCTCCGGCGGCCGCATCGTGCCGGTGCCCGGCGGTGTGCTGATCCGCGACCAGGCGGGCAAACTCATCGGCGCGGTCGGCATCACGGGCGATACGTCAGACAATGACGAACTCGCGGCAATCGCAGGTATCGAGGCGGCGGGGCTCAGGCATCAGGCAGCTTGAACAGCGGGAAGCACATTCTTCCGCTTGACAATTCTCAGTGTGATCATAAAGTGTGATCAAACTAGTTGGTGGTTATCAATTGGCGCGAGGGGCGGGGAGGAGTACCCGTTCCGAGCATGAGGTCGTGCGGCCGGCAAGCCGTAGCTCGGCCCCCGGAGGAGAGAATGAAAGTTGCAGTATTAGGAGCGGGTGCGGGCGGTGCAGCCTCGGTCGCAGAGTTGGTCCAGGCGGAGCACGATGTGCATTTCTGGGCGCGGTCGGCGGAGACGCTGGAGCCGCATATCAAGCTGGGCGGCGTCGCTTATGAAGGCAAGCTCGGCGAGGGCGTGGCGAAGCCGGCGCTGATTACCACCGATCTCAAGGCAGCGATCGATGGCGTCGATGTCGCCGTCGTCGTCCTGCCGACCTTCTCGCACTCGGCGATCGCATCGGCGCTGGCCGCTGCCGGCTGGTCGTCGACCAGGCCGGTCGTGCTCAACCCTGGCCACACCGGCGGTGCGCTGGAATTCGCCGAGACGTTTTCGCGCACCGGCCGTGCAGCTCCCCCCGTCGTCGAGTTCTCGACGCTGACCTATGTCGCGCGCAAGTACCGCCCCGACGGCGTCACCGTGTCGGGCCGCGCCAAGCAGCTCAAGGCGGCGGCACTGAAGGGTGGTTCCGAAGTGCTGGAGATCGCCGGCAAGCTTTATCCCGGCCTGACGCCGGTCGCCGACGTGATCGCCTCGGACCTGTCCAACGTCAACATGATCCTGCACCCGCCGGGTGCCGTGCTTGCGGCGGCCTGGGTCGAGGCGACCGATGGCAACTTCACCTTCTATGTCGACGCCATGACACCTGGCGTTGCCCGCGTCATGAAGCAGCTCGACGACGAGCGTCTGGCGGTCGCCAAAGCCTTCGGGCATGATCTGCCCAATCTGGTCGAAGAGATGAAGCTGCTCGGCACGGTCGAGGCCGACGTAACCGACACCAGCGATTTCCGCGCCGCGATTGCGGGCGGCGAGGCCAACAAACGCATCAAGGGCCCGGACTCGCTGGAATACCGCTACTACAAGGAGGATTTCGGCCACGGACTGCTGCCGTTCCTCGAATTTGCCCGCATTGCCGGCGTCGACACGCCCGTGGCGCATTCTCTCTACAGCCTGGCGCAGATCGCTGTCGGCACCGACTATCGCAAGGGCGGCCGCACCGCCGAGGCGATGGGCATTGCCGGCATGTCCAGGGATCAGGTCATTCAGAAGGTCAGGGCGAAATGAGCTGGAACAACACTGTCATCGCCGTCGTCGCTGGTGACGCCCGGGAACAGGAAATCGCCCGCTGCGCCGTGCGCGCCGGCGCCACCGTCCGGGCCTTTGGCTTTCCCTGGCCGGGGGAAGGTATCGAGGGCGTCTACCATGCCAGGGATGCAGCGGATGCGCTGAAGGGGGCCGACATCGCCCTGTTCCCGATTCCCGGCATCACCGCGGAGGGTGCCCTGTTTGCGCCGAAGTGTCCTGACAAGATCATCCCGACTCGCGACATGCTGGCCGGTATGCACAAGCCTGGCCACATCATCCTCGGCTGGGCCGATGGCAATCTGAAGGGGCATTGCGAAGCGCTTGGCATTACCCTGCACGAGTATGAATGGGACGTCGACCTGATGCTGCTGCGCGGCCCGGCGATCGTCGAGGGCGTGCTTAAGGTGATCATCGAGAACACTGAGATTACCATCCACAAGTCAAATATCTGCCTGGTTGGGCAGGGCACCATCGGCTCGCTTTTGACCAACACGCTGGTAGCGCTCGGCGCCCACGTCCATGTCGCGGCGCGCAACCCGGTTCAGCGTGCGGCGGCCTATGCGGCGGGCGCGGAATCGCTGACGCTCGAACAGTTGCCCGAGTTCCTGCCCAGGATGGACATCGTCATCGGCAGCGTGCCGAAGCGGCTGCTTGATCGCGACCAGCTCAAGCTGCTGCCCAAGCATGCGCTGCTGGTCGACGTCGCGGCCCCGCCCGGCACCATCGACAGGGAGGCTGCAGCCGAACTCGGGCTGAAGGCGATCTGGGCCCGTGGCATGGGCGCGCGCGCGCCGATCACCGTCGGCCGCAGTCAGTGGAGTGGCATCTCGAGACGCATCGAAGGCATACTGGAGCAGAAGTGATGAACGCGGATCTGGTCATCAAGAACGCGCGGGTGGTTCGCCACGACGGCGAATTTCACGGCGGCGTCGCGGTCAAGGACGGCAAGATCGTGCTGACCGGCGCCGACGAGGTGCTGCCGGACGCGACCCGCACCATCGACGCCGAGGGCAAGGTGCTGATGCCCGGCCTGATCGATCCGCACTGCCATCTGGGCGTGAAGTTCCCCTATCTAGAGGATATGCGCACCGAGACGGCGGCCGCGGCTTCAGGCGGCGTCACCACGGCGCTGCTCTACATCCGCAACCTCAAGGAATCCTACCTGCCGTTCTACGAGGAGCGGAAGGCGCTGGGCGAGGAGAACTCGGTCATCGATTTCGGCTTTCACTTCGGCATCCAGCGCGAGGAGCACATTGCCGAGATCCCTGAGATCGTCGCCAAGACCGGCGTGAAGTCGTTCAAGTGCTATTTCGGCTATGAGCCCGACAATCCGATCGGCATCGTGCCGGCGACGGACGGCTGGGTCTATGCCGCAATGCGCATCCTGTCGAAGATCCCCGGCGGCGTCATCAACGTCCATTGCGAGAACACCCAGATCGCCTCGTGGATTAAAAAGGAGATCGCCGCGACCGGCCGTCAGGACCTCGGCGCCTACACGGAATCGCGCCCGGCCTTCTGCGAGGTCGAGACGATCAGACGCATGATCTTCCTCGCCGAAAAGACCGGCTGCTCGCTGCATCTGGTGCATACCTCGGTCGGCATGGGCCCGGTTCTGGCTGCCGAAGCGCAGGCGCGCGGCGTGCATGTCACCGTCGAGACCTGCCCGCACTATCTGACGCGCACCTGCTATGACGAGGATCTGGACATGCGCGCCAAGATCTCACCGCCGCTGCGCGACCGCAACGAGCTCGAAGGCCTGTGGGCCGGCATGCTCAACGGCTCGGTCTACAGCCTCGGCACCGACCACGTGCCGTTCCTGCCCAAGAAGCTCGAGGACTTGTGGACGGAATTCCCCGGCGTCGTCAGCTTCCCGTGGGAGCTGTCGCTGATGCTGCATTTCGGCGTGCACCAGCGTGGGCTGCCGCTCAGCCGCCTGGTCGAGCTCAACTCGTTCAATCCGGCGCGGCGTTTCGGCCTGTGGCCGCGCAAGGGCCATATCGACGTCGGCTTCGATGCCGACCTCGTGCTGGTTGATCTCGACGAGGAGCGTACTGTCGAGCACACCGGCAAGGGCACCTGCATCTATGAGGGCTGGAAGCTCAGGGGCTGGCCGGTGATGACGATCGCCCGCGGCGACGTGGTCTACGAAAATGGCGTGGTTGCCGACAGCCACTATGGTCGCGGCCGCTGCGTGACGGTGCCGTCATGACCCAAGGGGTCTCCGATCATCTCGACCTGGCCGGTCGCATTTCGCTGACACCGGCGCGTCTGCCGGTGCGTGAGGCGGTCGACAGGATCGTCGCCCGCAAGTCGACGATCCGCCAGGAGAGGCTGTCGGGGATCCACAATCCATGGGGCCATTGCATCGGCCTGACTGATCCGTGGAGCTTTCTCGACCTGTGCGAGAGCGCTCTCGTGATCGATGCCGCGAAGACGGTCATCGGGCCTGATGTCATCCTCTGGGACAGCGAGTTTTTTCCCGAGGCAGGCCGTTACGGCGAGTTTGTCGGCGAGGGTCGCGAAGGTCGCTACTGGCCGGTGATGCCGCTGGCTGGCGCCGTGGTGCTGGTGGCCGTCGGCAGGAAAACCCCGGAGGTCAGGGCAGTCGGGCTGGAGGAAATAGGTTCCGACGTGCTCGCGAGCTTTGATGCTTCGGAGCCGCTCTATGTCGTCAGGCTGATGCCTGCGACGAGCCGCTTCGAGCGCGATCCAAACCATGCGGCCAACCGCGCCTGCATGGAAGAGCAGGTGCTGGTCAACTATTCCAACCGCCCGCTGTGGCTGCTCTCGGGCACCGACCGGGCCAACAACGATCTGGTTTCGGGCTTTGCGCCCGCCGTGCCTGTCTGGGCCTCCGGCGCCATGCCCAGCGAAAGAGAGGAGAAATAACAATGCCGTTCGTCGTCGTAGAGATGTGGGAGGGGCGCACTGTCGAGCAGAAGCGCAACCTCGTGAAAGCCATTACCAAGGCCATGGTCGAGGAAGCCGCCTGCAAGCCGGATCACCTGCATGTGGTGATCCATGAGACGCCCAAGGACAGCTGGGGTCGCGGCGGCGTGCTCGGCATCGACATGGTGGAGCACAAGTGATGGGTCTCGACGTTCTCGATTATCGCAAGTCGGCGCTGCTGGTCATCGACCTGCAAAACGCCTTCATCCACGAGAAGGGCACGCTTGGTGTTTCCGGCGTCGACACCAAGCGCCTGTCGGCGATCGTGCCGCCGCTAGCGAAGTTGATCAAGCGCTGCCAGGACACCGGCATCCCGGTCATCTGGACGATGCAGGAGCACTTCGCGGTCGACCAGAACCGCGCCAAGAAGAAGCTGCTTGGCCATACAGCGCGCCGCAAGCAGGTGTCCGCGCTGGCCGGCAGCTGGGACGAGCAGATCATCGACGAGCTGAAGCCGCTGGCCGATTTCGATCCGGCCTTCGTCATCCGCAAGCACCGCTTCGGCGCCTTCTACGAGACGCGCCTCGAAATGATGCTGAAGATGCTCGGCACCCAGCACCTGTTTGTCACCGGTGCGACCACCAACGCCTGTGTCGAGACCTCAATCCGCGAGGCCTATCTGCGTGACCTCGACGTGATTGCCGTCGATGACTGCGTGTCGGGCGTCAATGCCGAATGGGAAGCGACCGCCAAGCAGGTGTGGAAGCAGTATTTCTGCGAGATCGCCCACTCGTCCGAGGTCCTCGACTGGATCGGCGAGCAGATCAAGCCGCGGGTCACCAACTATGGCCACCAGCTGATCATGGTCAACGACATTGACACCTCGGTGGCCTTCTACACCAACCAGCTCGGCTTCACGATCCGTCCGGCCAAGCCGCTGGCCGACGGCCGTCCGTTCACCGCCTTCCATCAGGGCATTGCGCTGATCCACGGCAAGGCTTCGGACCACCGCCAGCTCGATCACATCGCCTTTGAGGTCAACGATGTGCGCGCCATGGATGCCAGGCTGAAGAAGGCCGGGGTGAAGTACTACACCGACCTGCATGATGGACCCTATGGCCTGACCATCTACATCGCCGACCCCGACGGCACCAAGGTCGAGCTCTACCAGGTCGGCGCCACTGCCTGATCCGCTCGTGTATAGTGATGTAAAAAGGCCGCCGGATTTCGGCGGCCTTCAGACTGCTGACAAACCCCGTCGAATTTCGGCGGGTTTTTGTTTTGTGGGTTGATTGAGCTTTTGGATTGATTTCGGGGAGCAGATGCCAGTGCCGTTGCGAGCCGGCTTTGGCCTCATGCGAGGCTTGGTTTTGGCTTTGGCCAGAGGCTGATTGCGATCTTTTTCATGTTCTGGGCGGCGGCTGCGATCAGGCACTGGCAGGCGACGCGTGTTCGCCCTCGGAAGCGGGCATAACGATGGCCGAAGAGCTGCTGGGCATCGGCGAAGGATCGCTCGACCGTCTCCTTGCGGCGTCGATAGATCGCCTTGCCCCATGCGGTTAAGCGGTTGGCATCGACCCGCTCGCGGACATCCTGCCAGACATGGCGCGTGATGGTGCGCTCGGCCTTGGCGTTTGATGTGCAAGACGCCAGCAGCGGACAGTTGCGGCAGATCGTCGGGTCGCTCCTGTAGTGGCGATAACCGCCGCGATCGGTGGTGGCGTAAGTGAGCAACTGGCCCTGCGGGCAACGATAGCCGTCAAGGTCCGGCTCATGGACGAAAGCGCCCTTCCTCATCTTGCCAGGCTTTGGCCGGGGCGGGTTGCGATAGCCGACGACACCCTGGATGTTCCTGTCCTCCAGGCCCTTGGCGATGCCTGGCGTGGCATAGCCGGCATCCAGCCCCGCCGCCGTGACGTCGAAGCCGAAACGCTCCACCTGGCGGTCGAGCCGGTCGAGATAGACGATCGAGTCATGCACGTTGGCCGGCGTGGCAAACGTGTCGGTGATGATGCCGAAGCCGCCATCCACCGTGCGGTGATCGAGATAAAAGAAGCCCTTCGGCTTGCCCTCGCGCACCATATAGCCAGCCTCAGGATCGGTGCGCGAGACCTTCGTCTCTTTCACCGCAGGCTGCCGCTCCTGCTCCTTCAGCGCCTTCTGGCCGTGCAACGCCCGTTCGGCATCGATCGCCCGGTCGAGCTCGCCCCAGTAGTCGGCACGCGACTTGGCGACCATGGCAAGGTCGTACTTGCCCTTGTTGGCATTGGCCTTCAGGTGCGTGCTGTCGGTGTAGAGCACCGTGCCGTCGACCAAGCCTGCCCCGATCGCCTGCTCGACAATGCGGTCGAAGATCGCCTGCGCGATCGTCTCGTCCTGGTAGCGCCGGCGTCGGTTCTGCGACAATGTCGAGGCGTCGAACACCTTGTCCGTCAGCTTCAGCCGCAGGAACCACCGGTAGGCGACATTGACCTCGATCTCTCGCACCAATTGCCGCTCCGAGCGCACCCCGAACAGGTAGCCGATGAACAGCGCCTTGAACATCAAAGTCGGATCAAGTGGCGGGCGACCATTGTCGGCGCAGTAAAGCGGCGCTGTCAGATCGTGGATGAACGAGAAATCGATAACACCATCGATCTTGCGCAGAAGGTGATCAACTGGAACCAGTTGATCGAGCGTGACGATCTCAAGTGCGGTTTGTTCAGGGCCGGCTCGCTTCAACATCACCCACTGAATCACAAACCCCCAACTCTCGCCAGGGGTTTGTCAGCAGTCTGAAGGCCGCCGGATTTCGGCGGCCTTTTTTTTGGTCGCTGACGTCGTCCCTACTCAGCCGAGCGCCAGGCCTTCAAGCCCGTCGAGTTCGGCGTATGAAGGCAGTAAGGTCGAAATCGGTGTTCCATTGCGGATGACGATGCGGTTGTTCTCCGCGCGCGAAAGCACCTCCGACCAGCTGCGGCCTTCATAGAGAATGAAATCAGCGGGTTGCCCCTCGGCGATGCCGCCCTTGGCTCCGAGACCCATGACCTCGGCCGGGGTCGTGGTCACGGCCCTGATCCAGTCGCCGCTCGGGTGGTCGAGATGCAGCACGCGCGTGCCCAGGCGGAACGTGTCGAGCATGTCGAGATCGCCGTAGGAATGGAACGGGTCGCGCGTGTTGTCGGAGGCGAGCGCCACAGGGATGCCACGCTTTTTCATCTCATGCAGCAAGGTCACGCCGCGCCATCTCGGGGTCGCGCCGTTGCGGCGGTCCTGCAGATAGAGGTTGCAGGTCGGCAGCGCCACGACGGCAAGGCTTGTGGTCGCGACCGTGTCCAGCGTAGCATCGACGATTGCCTGGTCCTGCACCGCCAGCGAACAGCAATGTCCGACCAGCACCTTGCCGGCAAAGGATGCGCGGAGCTTGGCCTCGGCGATGCGCCGAAGCGCGTTGGCTGTTGGGTCGGAGGTCTCGTCGGCGTGGAAGTCGAGATCCAGGCCAGTCCTGGCCGCGGCAGCAAACATGCGGTCGAGCAGGTGGTCGATGTCGGGAGCAGGATAGGCAACCGCCCCGAGCGTGCCGCCGCCGGCAGCCACCCGCCTGGCCATGCCGTCGAGGAAGGTGTCGTCGCGGGCCATGTCGATGGGAAACAGGCAGGAGGCCTGCAGGTCGATGCGACCGTGCCAATGTTGCCGGAGTTCCGTGAACACCGGCCAGGAAATGGCGTCTTGCGGCGGCTGCGAGTCGATGTGGGTGCGTATCGCCGAAGTGCCGTGGTGGAAAGCCGAGCGCAAGGCAAAGTCCATGCGCTTGAAAACATCCCCCGCGGACCAGTTGGCGGTCCGGTCGGCGCGTGTTGCCGCCAGTGCGCCGTCGAATGTCCCGTTCGCCGCCGGCGTGCGCGGCAGGATATGGCCCTTGTCGAGATGGGTGTGGCAGTCGACGAAGGTGGGCAGGGCGACGCGACCGCCTGCGTCTATGGAAAACAGGCCGTTGTCACTTGTTTCAGTGGGTTCGCTGCGCGCGGGAGTTGTTGCCAATATCCTGCCGTGCTCTACAGTCAGGTCAGCAAGAAAGAACCCTGCGGCATCCATGGCACTCCAGTTTGTCACCGCACTGTTGAGACGCACGTTGCGCAGCACGTACCGGCTCATCCTCGCGCCGTCGGCGAGCTGTTCGCGCAATATAAGCTGTGCAGTCATGGACGGCCCTTCCTGGGGCTGATGCGATGCCTGGGTGTTTCAGGCGCTCGCGATGTTTGTTGGCGAACCAGTCGGGCAGTTAAAGGTTGCCGTTTCGGCAAAGATCATTTATTGATCACAATATGAGATCACAGATTGCGGCCTGTCAACTTCTGCCCCCGGCCGGCGACTGTCTGCGGCAAGCTCGCCGCCTGACGCCGTTCCTCGTACAGCGCAATTCTTGAGGAACCTTGCGAGCGGCGGAGAAACAGAATGCGGATAGACAAGACTGAGGACGCCAGCAACGGCGGCACCGAAACGGCCAAGAAGGAGCGCGGCCACGTCCATGGGCATGTGTTGCGCTACATGCGCCGCGGCCTGATGGTCGGCGCCTTCCTGCCCGGCCAGGTGATGAGCCTGCGCAAGCTCGCCGCCGGCTTCGGCACCAGTCCCATGCCGGTGCGCGAAGTGCTGAGCCGCCTGGTTGCAGCCAATGCGCTCGAGGAAACCAAGGGCGGTTCGGTGCGCGTGCCCAGGCTGAGCCCGGAAAAGCTGAGCGACCTGTTTGCCGTGCGCGAGATGCTGGAGGGAATGGCGGCCGAGCTTGCCGCCAAGAGGGCGTCGCCGGCGCTGATCAGCGAACTCGCTGCGATCAACAAGCAGCTCCTGGTGGCGATCGAAAAGCGTGACATTCTCAACTGCCTTTCCTTCAACCAGAAATTCCATTTCACGCTCTATGAGGCGGCCGCGTCCGATGTGCTGATGCCGCTGATCGAGTCGCTGTGGCTGCAGTTCGGCCCGACAATGTACATGTCCTTGCTGATCCCCTCGATGCCATGGAATGCGTCGGACCATGAGGACATCCTTGCGGCGCTGAAGGACGGCAATGCCGCCGCTGCCAAGAAGGGCATCGTTCACGACATCCGTACCACCTGCAAGGCGCTGCTCAGCGTTGCCGGTTCGCAAGGCATCGAGCTGCCCTTCGCGCAAGGGGCGGATCTGCAATTCGATTACTGACATCACGATCTGGGAGGATCCCGCCATGGTGGGAAAAGTTGAACAGAACCTTGCTCGCCTGGGCATCAGCCTGCCGGCGACCGTTGCACCAGCCGCCAACTACGTGCCGGCCCGCCGCCTGGGCAACCAGGTCTATGTCTCGGGCCAGGTTCCCGCCGAAGGCGGCAAGGACAAGTTCACCGGCAAGCTCGGCTCCGATTTCACCGTCGAGGAGGGCCAGGCAGCCGCGCGGCTCTGCGCAGTCAACATCCTGGCACAGCTCAAGCAGGCGCTTGACGGCGATCTCGACCGCGTCGTGGGGGTCATCCGTCTCGGCGGCTTCGTCAATGCCGAGCCCGACTTCAAGGATCATCCCAAGGTCATCAACGGTGCCTCCGACCTGATGGTCGAGGTGTTTGGCGAGGCTGGCCGTCATGCCCGTGCCGCCGTCGGCTGCTACTCGCTGCCGCGCAATGTGCCGGTCGAAGTGGATGCCATATTCGAGGTCAACTGACCATGTTGCCTGCCGCTGCGACGACTGACGACAGAATCCCGGTTCATGTGCTGACCGGGTTCCTGGGCAGCGGCAAGACGACCTTCCTCAGGCATCTTCTGGGTGAGCCTGAGCTTGCCGATACGGCCGTGATCATCAACGAGTTCGGCGAAGTCGGGCTCGACCATCTGCTGGTGCGCGAGGTTTCCGAAGACGCCGTGCTGTTGTCTTCGGGCTGCCTGTGCTGCGCCGTGCGCGATG
This sequence comes from Aminobacter sp. NyZ550, assembly GCF_025628925.2. Lineage (NCBI taxonomy): Bacteria > Pseudomonadati > Pseudomonadota > Alphaproteobacteria > Hyphomicrobiales > Phyllobacteriaceae > Aminobacter > Aminobacter sp. NyZ550. The sequence continues at coordinate 555,280 of NZ_CP114191.1, read as the reverse complement.
ATCTCGTATCCACTCTGGCGGACCTTCTGGCGATGGTCCGTCGTGGCGAGGTGGCGCCGTTCCGCCGGGTCGTGGTGGAGACCACGGGCCTCGCCGATCCCGCGCCGATCATGCAGGCGGTCATGAGCGATATCAAGCTCCGCCGCGGCTACCGGGCGGGCAGTATCGTTGCCACCGTCGACGGCGTCAGCGGCGCCAACAGCATCGGCAGTTTTGCCGAGGCCGTCCAGCAGGTTGCGCTCGCCGACTGCGTGGTGATCACCAAGTCAGACCTTGTCGAACCATGGCGGCTGGATGCGCTTGGCCAGGAGGTCGGCAAGTTGAACCCTCAGGTTCGCCAGCTTGTTTCCAGTCGCAGTTCCATGCCCGGCGCCGGCGATATCTTCCGTTACGACGAGGACTGGGAACCGCGCCACTTCGAGATGGCCGAAACGCCGATGGCGGGGCAGCACAGCGATGGCATCGAGACCTTTGCCGTCGAGATCGACAGGGAGGTCGACTGGCCGGCCTTTGTCGACTGGCTCGAATTGCTGCTGGCCGGCCGCGGTCAATCGATCCTGCGGGTCAAAGGGTTGCTGGCGGTCAAGGGTGATCCCCGGCCGGTTGTCATCCACGGTGTCCAGCACGTCGTCTACCCGCCCGAATATTTGCCGCGCTGGCCGCAGGATGCGGCGCGCGGCTGGCTGGTGTTCATTGCCCGCAACCTGAGCCGAAGCGCCATCGTACGCTCGTTGCCGAGCACCTTCCCCGTTGCCAATTGACTGCGCTCGTTTCGCATTTTTCAGGCAGTTCCAGGACGTTCATTGATCTGTGATCGCGCTCGCCCGGCAACGGGCGGGGTTGCGTCGTCTCGACGCGTGGTGAATCCGCCAGCAATTTCCGATGCTTGCCGCTAAGGCAGTAGGTTCACGCCGAGACATTGATCGAACACGCGAATTCGCGCGCCGCTTCATCCGATTCATCGCTTGACAATCATGAAATGTGATCACACTATGAGATCAAGAATGAGGATTGAGAGCGAAAGCTGTCGCGCCTCGTTCCGGGGAGAGAGGCAGGCCTTCGGGCCATAGGGGCGCCCGCAAGGTGCTCGTTAGGGAGGAGAGAAATGTTGTACGCCACAGGTCTCATTCGCGGCACGGCGCTCATCGCCACGACTGCTGTCGCCACCGTTCTTGCCAGCCACAGCGCCATGGCAGAAGACGTCAACGTCCGCTTCAGCTGGAAGCTGAAGGGCGAATATGGCTTCTTCTATCTCGGCGAGCAGAAGGGCCTCTACAAGGATGCCGGGGTGATGCTGAAGCTCGGCGAAGGCGCCGGCTCGCAGGCCGCACTCGGTTCGCTGATCCAGGGCCAGGAAGACGCCGTTATCCTGCCCGGCATCTTCGCCATCTCGGCGATCCAGAAGGGCATGCCGGTCAAGATCATCGCGCTCTACCAGCCTGAATCGCCGATCGCGCTGATCTCGCATCCCGACAAGGCGGTGACGACCCCGAAGGATCTCGAAGGCAAGACCATTGCCCACGCCGTCGGCGAGACCGGCACTTCCTATCTCGGCGCCTTCTGCGAGATCAACAAGATCGACTGCGGCAAGGTCTCGAAGGTCCAGATGGACTCGCAGTCGCGCGTGCCGCAGTTCCTGCAGAAGCAGGTCGACGTCGTCAGCGTCTACAAGACCAACGACCTGCCGGTGCTCGAAGACAAGACCGGAACCAAGTTCCCGACCCTTGACCTGACCGAGTTCGGCCTGGCAGTGCCGGGCATGGCGGTTGTCGCCAGCGACGACGGCATCGCCAAGAAGGGACCGGCGCTCAGGAGCTTCCTCGCCGCCAACGCCAAGGCGATCGAGATGACGAAGGCCGATCCGGCCGCCGCCACCGCCGCGCTCAAGGCCGTCTGGCAGGCGGGTCCGTCCGACAAGGTGGTGCAGCAGCAGATCGAAGCGACCTCGGCATCGATCCATTCGCCTGCCGGCACGCCGATCGGCCACATCGACGAGAAGGCGATTGCCGACGCCATCAAGCTGATCGGCAGCGTCGAGGAAATCGGCGACGCCAAGCCGATGTCGTCCTTTTATACCAATGAACTTCTGACGCAGTGAGGCTACGGTGGCGAGCACGGATGTAATCGGCGCCGCGCAGGCGCAGAAGAAGCAAGGCAAGGGCATGAGCAGGAAAAAATCACGTGGGCCATGGCTGGAGCGCTATTCGGCGTTGATCCTGGCGGTTGTGCTGCTTGGCGCCTGGCAGGTGCTGGTCCCGCTTTCCGGGCTTTCGGAGTTCGTTCTGCCGACGCCGCTGGCAATCGCCACACGGATCGGCAACGAGATCCCTCTGCTCGCCACCCACGCCTATGTCACGCTGTTCGAAGTCGTCGCAGGCTTTGCCATGGGCGTCATGATCGGCATCCCGCTGGCGCTGGCGATCTTTTATTCCAGGGCCTTCGAGCGTGCGATCTACCCGATCTTGGTCGCATTGCAGACGGTGCCCAAGGTGGCGCTGGCGCCGCTGCTTGTGCTTTATCTCGGCTATGGCTGGGCACCCAAGATCACGCTGGCCTTCCTGATCTCGTTCTTCCCGATCGTCATCTCGACGGTCGTCGGCCTGCAGTCGCTCGACAAGAACCTGGTCAACCTGGTCCGCTCGATGGGCGCCAGCGAATGGCAGACCTTCTTCAAGGTCCGTCTGCCGGCAGCTCTGCCCAACATCTTCGGCGGCTTCAAGGTTGCGGTGTCGCTGGCGGTCATCGGTGCAGTCATCGGCGAATATGTCGCTGCCGAACGTGGCCTCGGCTATCTGCAGCTGCAAGCCAACTCGCTGTTCGACACGACGCTCAACTTCGCCACAGTGGTGACGATCTCCGGCCTCGGCGTGATGCTCTACTTCATCATCGACACGATCGAAGCCCGCGTCACCTACAAGCGCGACGCCGCCAAATAGCCAGGCCGCAAGTAATCAGTTCGGCCGCCTGTGCGGCCGAACAACGACAACAGCTTCAGTGAGGCAATCCCATGAGTGCCACTACCCAGATGGGCGCGGCGGTCGACATTTCGCGGCTTTCCAAAATCTACAAGACACGTGAGGACGATGACGTCCTTGCGCTCGACAAGATCGATCTCAAGATCGAACCCGGCAGCTTCGTTGCCGTCGTCGGTCCCAGCGGTTGTGGCAAGAGCACGCTGCTGTCGCTTCTCGCCGGCCTGACGCCTGCCTCGACGGGCAGCATCGCCATTGACGGCGACGGCGTCAGCCGGCCGCATCCGAAGACCGGCGTGGTCTTCCAGTCGGATCTGCTGCTCTACTGGCGCACGGTGCTCGACAACATCTTGTTGCCGATCGAGATCAAGAAGCTCGACGTCGCCAAATACCGCGCGCGCGCCGAGGAACTGCTGGCCCAGGTCGGCCTGGCCGGCTTCGGCAACAAGTACCCTTCGGAACTTTCCGGCGGCATGCGCCAGCGCGTGGCGATCTGCCGGGCGCTGATCCAGGAGCCGGGTCTGCTTCTGATGGACGAGCCCTTCGGCGCGCTCGACGCACTGACCCGTGAACAGATGATCATGGACCTGCAGTCGATGTGGCTGCGCCTGCGCAATACGGTGCTGTTCATCACTCACGGCATCGACGAGGCCGTGTTCCTCGCCGACCGCGTCCTGGTGATGTCGCCCCGCCCGGGCCGCGTCGACCTCGACCTCAAGATCGACCTGCCCAGGCCGCGCCAGTGGAGCAAGACTCACGAGGACAAGGACTACCACGCCTATGTCCGGCAGATCCGAGCGATCTTCGAGGCCAAGGGCATTCTCGTCGCCCACTAGACCAGCAGTTCGAAAATCGGAAGTGATTTTCGGATAGGATCAGCACGGCGCCTAAGCTCTGCCGCATCCTTGGCGCCTCCTTATGGACGCGCGGCTCTCTAGTCGGTTCGGCCGATCCGCAAAATCGGCATATACGGCAGTAACGGCATCAACGCCGCCGGGAGGCTTCCCGGCGGGCGAACATTTGCGCGGAGACCTCGGATGTCCGGGACGATATTCATACCCAGAGAGTTGGATGCGATTGAGAGCCGTGTGGGTGCTTCACCTGATACGGTGAAACGCCTTGTGGGTCTTGGCTTCGAGGTTGTTGTCGAGACGGGTGCAGGCACCTTGTCGCGCATTCCCGATGCCGATTATGCGGCGGTGGGGGCTGTCATCGGCAAGGCCGGCGATGCCGCCAAGGCCGATGTGGTGCTCAAGGTGCGCCGTCCCTCGGAGGCCGAGGTCAAGGGCTACAAGCCGGGTGCTGCCGTGCTTGCCACCATGGATCCTTATGGCAACGAGGCCGGTGTGGCGGCGATGGCCAAGGCGGGGGTGACGGCGTTTGCCATGGAGTTCATGCCGCGCATCACCCGAGCTCAGGTGATGGACGTGTTGTCGTCGCAGGCAAATCTCGCCGGCTATCAGGCGGTCATCGACGGTGCTGCCGAATATGATCGGGCGCTGCCGATGATGATGACGGCAGCCGGCACGGTTCCTGCTGCCAAGGTGTTCATCATGGGCGTCGGCGTTGCCGGCCTGCAGGCGATCGCCACGGCCCGCCGCATGGGCGGGATCGTGACGGCCACCGACGTGCGTCCGGCTGTCAAGGAGCAGGTCGCCTCGCTCGGCGCCAAATTCCTCGCCGTCGAAGACGAGGAGTTCAAGGCAGCGGAGACCGCCGGCGGCTACGCCAAGGAGATGTCGAAGGAGTACCAGGCCAAGCAGGCGGCCTTGACCGCCGAGCACATCGCCAAGCAGGACATCGTGATCACCACGGCACTCATCCCGGGCCGTCCGGCGCCGAAGCTGGTGTCTGCGGCAATGGTCGCCTCGATGAAGCCGGGTTCGGTGCTTGTCGACCTCGCCGTCGAGCGCGGCGGCAATGTCGAGGGTGCGGTGCCGGGCAAGGTCGTCACGTCAGCCAATGGGGCAAAGATCGTCGGCCATCTCAACGTGCCGGGCCGGGTCGCTGCCTCCGCCTCGCTGCTTTACGCCAAGAACCTGTTCGCCTTCCTCGAGACCATGGTCGACAAGACCACCAAGCAGATCGCCATCAACCGCGACGACGAGCTGGTCAAGGCGACCATGCTGACCGATGGCGGCAAGGTGGTGCATCCGAACTTCGCCAATGCCGCTGCGGCTGCGGACAAGCCGAAGCCGATCGTGGCCGGCCAGAACCGCGGTGACGACCCGGCGAGCGACGGTGCAACACCTGCCAAGGCAACGGCGAAGAAGCCGGCCGCCGCCAAAGCAGACAAACCGGCGGCTGCGAAAAAGCCCGCTGCCCAGAAAGCCACTGCCAAGAAGTCGGCGCCAAGCGCCGGCGCGAAGACATCATCTGAGGGAGACGCGTGATGGAAGGTCTTCAGAAAGCCCTCGACCAGCTCGACCAGGCGGTTGCCGCCGTCCGGCTCGGCGTCCAGGATCTCGCCACATCTGAAGGTGCGGCCGAAGCTGCCGGCAATGCGGCACATGCCGTCACCGGCGGGGCGGTCGACCCGTTCGTGTTCCGCTTCGCCATCTTCGTTTTGGCGATCTTCGTCGGCTATTACGTCGTCTGGTCGGTGACGCCGGCCCTGCACACGCCGCTGATGGCCGTCACCAACGCCATCTCCTCGGTCATCGTCGTCGGTGCGCTGCTCGCCGTCGGCATCGCCGCTTCCGGCCTTGCCACCGGCTTCGGCTTCGTCGCCCTGGTGCTGGCCTCGGTCAACATCTTCGGCGGCTTCCTCGTCACCCAGCGCATGCTGGCGATGTACAAGAAGAAGGACAAGTGACGTGACCCTGAACCTTGCTTCCTTCCTCTATCTCGTCTCCGGCATCCTGTTCATCCTGGCGCTGCGCGGCCTGTCGCATCCGACCACCAGCCGCAAGGGCAACACCTACGGCATGGTCGGCATGGGCATCGCCATCGTGACCACGCTGGCGCTGGCCAAGCCCTCTGCCGGCGGCCTCGGCCTGATCGTGCTCGGCCTCGTCATCGGCGGCGGCGTCGGTGCGGTCACCGCCCGGCGCATCGCCATGACCTCGATGCCGCAGCTGGTCGCTGCCTTCCACAGCCTCGTCGGTCTGGCCGCCGTCATGGTCGCCGCTGCCGCGATCTATGCACCCGAAAGCTTCGGCATCGGTGCCGTCGGCGCCATCCACGGCCAGGCGCTTGTCGAGATGAGCCTTGGCGTTGCCATCGGCGCCATCACGTTTACCGGCTCGGTCATCGCCTTCCTCAAGCTCGATGGCCGCATGTCGGGCAAGCCGATCATGCTGCCGGCCCGCCACCTGATCAACGCCGCCCTCGGCATCGGCCTGGTCGTGCTGATCGTGCTGTTGGTCACCACCCAGTCGACGACCATCTTCTGGCTGATCGTGGCATTGTCGCTTGTGCTCGGCGTGCTCCTGATCATCCCGATCGGCGGCGCCGATATGCCGGTCGTGGTGTCGATGCTGAACTCCTATTCGGGCTGGGCAGCAGCGGCACTCGGCTTCACGCTGGGCAATCTCGCGCTGATCATCACCGGTGCGCTGGTCGGCTCGTCGGGTGCGATCCTGTCCTACATCATGTGCAAGGGCATGAACCGCTCGTTCATCTCGGTCATTCTTGGCGGCTTCGGCGGCGAGACGGCGGCAGCTGTCGACGACGGCATCCAGCGCACGGTCAAGACAGGTGCCGCTGACGACGCCGCCTATCTGATGATGAACGCCCAGAAGGTCATCATCGTGCCGGGCTACGGCATGGCTGTGGCCCAGGCCCAGCATGCGCTGCGCGAGATGGCCGACAAGCTCAAGGCCAATGGCGTGGAAGTCAAATACGCCATCCACCCGGTCGCCGGCCGCATGCCCGGTCACATGAACGTGCTGCTCGCCGAGGCCAACGTGCCTTATGACGAGGTCTTCGAGCTCGAAGACATCAACTCGGAGTTCTCGCAGGCCGACGTCGCTTATGTCATCGGCGCCAACGACGTCACCAACCCGTCGGCACGTGACGACAAGAGCTCGCCGATCTATGGCATGCCGATCCTCGACGTCGACAAGGCCCGCACCTGCCTGTTCGTCAAGCGCTCGCTCGGCTCCGGCTATGCCGGCATCGACAACACGCTGTTCTACAAGGACGGCACCATGATGCTGCTCGGCGACGCCAAGAAGATGACCGAAGAAATCGTCAAGGCCATGGATCACTGAGACAACACATCAGCCCCTCCACACCCCGACAAACAAAAGCCCGGCAACACCCGGGCTTCTTTCTACAGACGGTGCTTGCTGGAGAGCTTCTGCCTTGGATTATTCGATCGGCCGCTCGTCGGCGATGACCTTGCCGTCATTGGGCAAGGTGCCGGGGGCGACGATTTCGACGCCGCCGCGCATCTTGGTCGCTGCCTGCAAAGCCGCCTCGAGTTCTGCTTGCAGCCCGCCGTTGGCTGAACCGGCTTCGGTCTTCAGCAGCATGACGTCCTGTTCGGCCTGGCGACTGACGACGAGGCGAAGCCGGCCAAGGGCGGGGAATTTTCTTCCTATGGCGGCGATCTGGGCCGGGTCGACGAACATGCCCTTGATCTTGGTGCGCTGGTCGGCGCGACCCATCCAGCCGGCGAGCCGCATGTTGGTGCGGCCGCAGGCGCTCGGGCCGGGCAGGACACGCGACAGGTCGCCTGTGCCGAAACGCAGCAGCGGGTATTCCGGGCTGAGCCGTGTCACGACGACTTCGCCGACGTCGCCATCTGGGACAGTCTCGTTGGTGCCCGGGCGCACGATCTCGACGATCAGGCCTTCGTTGACGACAAGGCCCGAGCGCGCCGCCGTTTCATAGGCGGCGACGCCGAGTTCGGCGGTGGCGTAGGCCTGGTAGGCGTCGATGCCGGCGTTGACGATCTCCTGCTGCAGCGTGGACGGAAACGCTGCGCCCGAAACCAGCGCGTGCCGGAACGGGCTGGCAGCTCCTGATGCCGCCATGCGGTCGAGCAGGATCTTGAGAAAATCCGGCGTGCCGATGTAGCCGGTGGGCTTCAGCACTGTGATCGCCTCGACCTGTTGTTCGGTGTTGCCGACACCAGCGGGGATCACTGCGCAGCCGAGCGCGTGTGCGCCGGCTTCCATCATGTGTCCGCCTGGGGTCAGGTGGTAGCTGAAGGCGTTGTGGACGACGTCTTCTCCACGCATGCCCGAGGCGTACAGGGCGCGGGCTGAGCCCCACCAGTCGTCGCTGCGTCCCTCCGGATCGAAGATCGGTCCGGGGGAAACGAGCAGGCGCTTGAGTGCGCCGGGCCTGGTGGGCGTGAGGCCGGCGAAAGGCGGGTTCTCGGTCTGCAAGGCAAGCAGCTCGCTTTTGCGGATGACCGGCACTTGCTGCAGGGCAGTGCGGTCGATGAGGCTATCAGGCGCAATCCCCTCGAGCTGCCGGCGCAGGGCCGGCGTCGCGGCAAGCGCGGCGTCGATAAGCGAACGCAGCTGGGCAAAAAGTGCCGCCTCGCGGGCCGCTGGATCCTGGGTTTCCCCGGCATCGTAATATGCGTTCGTCACCATGGTTCACCTGGAGTTTGGACAAGGGGCAGGGCGCTGCCGTGGCTAGTCCCGCGCTGCCCGGAACAGATCACGCCAGCCAGCGCTTGCGCCGCTTGTAGCTCTTGACCTCGCGGAACGACTTGCGGCCCTCGCCGCCAATGCCGAGATAGAATTCCTTGACGTCCTCATTGTCGCGCAGGGAGGCGGCGTCGCCATCCATGACGATGCGCCCGGTCTCCATGATGTAGCCATAGGTGGCGTATTTCAGCGCCATGTTGGTGTTCTGCTCGGCCACCAGGAACGACACGCCCTGCTTGCTGTTCAGATCCTTGACGATCTCGAAGATCTCGTCGACCACCTGAGGCGCCAGCCCCATCGACGGCTCGTCGAGCAGGATCATCTTGGGTCGGCTCATCATCGCGCGGCCGATGGCGCACATCTGCTGCTCACCGCCCGAGGTATAGCCGGCCATCGATGAGCGGCGCTGCTTCAGCCTGGGGAAATAGTCGTAGATCATGTCGAGATCGTCGCGGATGGCACGGTTGCCGTCGCGGCGCGTGAAGGCGCCGGTGAGCAGGTTTTCCTCGATCGACAGATGGCCGAAGCAGTGGCGTCCCTCCATCACCTGAATGCAGCCGCGCCGCACCAGTTCGTTTGGGCTCAGTCGGTCGACGCGGTCGCCGTCGAACTCGATCGAGCCCTTGGTGACTTCGCCGCGCTCGGCCCTGAGCAGGTTGGAGATCGCCTTGAGCGTGGTCGTCTTGCCGGCGCCGTTGGCACCCAGGATGGCGACGATGCCGCCTTGCGGCACATCAAGCGACACGCCCTTGAGGACGAGGATGACGTGATCGTAGATCACCTCGATGTTGTTGACCGACAGCATCGGCCGGGCCGGCTCGACCGCTTTGGAAGCATGTTCAGACATCAGCAAGCTCCGGGTCATCGTCCCTTCCCCATGTGGGGAAGGGACCGGGTTCAGGGTGAGCCTCAGGAGGCGTCGCAGGCCTCGGAGCGGGCCGGCCATGGCGCGTTCTTCTCGGCATAGGCCTTGGCGTCGGCATCGAGCAGCGGACCGACCTTGTCGCTCAGCGGCGCGATGTAGTCGGACACCTTTTCATAGGTCGTGCCGTTCCAGCTCTGGACGAAGGTCGAGAAGTGACCGTTGTGATCGGCGCAGGAGAGCTTGACCGCACCGGTGAAGCCTTCGAGGCCGATTTCCTTGAGCCGGGCGTCGTCGACGTTGAGGCCCTCGAGACCGCGGCGTACGTCCTCGCCGGTGACGACCTTGTTGCCGGTGATTTCCTGGGCTCTGCGGATCGCCTCGGCAATCAGCATCGAATTGTAGATGCCGCGGTTGTAGAGAACCTGGCCGACCTTGTCCTTGCCCGAGACCTGGCTCTTGCCGGCGTCGACGACGTGCTTCTGGATATCGGCAAGCAGCGGGAAGTCTGCGCCCACGGCATGCCAGTTCAGCGTCTTGAAGCCCTTGGCGCCATCGCCGGCGCCCTTGGCGTCATCCTCGCTCGGCCACCAGATCGAGATGAACTTCTCCATCGGGTAGTTGGTCTTGACAGCTTCCTTGACGGCGGTGGCGTTGAGCGCGCCCCAGCCATAGAGGATCATGTAGTCAGGCTTGTCGCGGCGGACGCTCAGCCATTGCGACGACTGGTTCTGCATGTCGGCGGCTGCAACCGGATACAGCTTGGCTTCGAAGCCGAGTTCCTTCGACAACTGCTCGATCAGCGGCAGCGGCTCGCGGCCGAAGCTGGCGTCGAGATAGATGTAGCCGATCTTCTTGCCCTTGAGCTTCTCTATGCCGCCGCCTTCCTGCGTCGCGATGTATTGCAGGATCTGGGTGAAGCCGTCCCAGTAAGTCGCTGGCGGATTGAAGATCCAGGGGAAGGTGTCGCCCTTGGCCGAGGCCGACAAGCCGTAGGCCATCGACAGCACGGGAATCTTGTCCACGGCTGCCTTGGGGATCAGCGGCAAGGTGATGCCGGTCGACCACGGATTGACGATGACCGGCTTCTTGGGCTTCACCGATTCATAACATTCGAGGCCCTTCTTGGTGTCGTAGCCGGTCTCGCATTCCTCGACGATCAGCTTGACGCCGCCGATGCCGCCGTCGCGCTCGTTGAGTAGCGTCAGGTAGTCGTGCATGCCGTTGGCGATCGGCGTGCCGGAGCCGGCGAACGGGCCGGTGCGGTAGGTGAACAGCGGCACGTAGATCGAGTCCTCGGCCTGCGCGTCGTGGACGGCGGGCAAGGTCAGCACTGCTGTTGCGGAAAGTGCGTATAACCAGTTCTTGAGTGACATGACGTTCTCCTCCCTACTTGTTTGCATTTCCGTCTTGTGGGCAGCCCCTAGTAAGGGAAGGGCCACACACGAAGCTTCTGCTTGGCGATCTGCCAGAGCCGCGCGAGGCCGTGCGGTTCGACGATCAGGAAAAAGATGATGAGGGCACCGACGATCAGATAGGTCAGGTGCTCGACGGTCGCGGCTGCGATCGGCAGGCCGAGCGCCTCGGGAAGCCCGCGGATGACGATCGGCAGGATGTGGATGAGCGCGGCGCCGAAGAAGCTGCCGATCATCGAGCCAAGGCCGCCGATGATGACCATGAACAACAGCAGGAACGACAGCTTGATGTCGAAGGCCGACGGCTCGGCGGCGCCGAGCCACAGGAACACCATCAGCGCGCCCGAGACGCCGCAATAGAAGGATGACACGGCGAAGGCCAACAGCTTTGCCGGCAGCAGGCGGATGCCCATCAGTTGGGCGGCGATGTCCATGTCCCGCACTGCCATCCAGGTGCGGCCGATCCGACCGTGAACGATGTTGGAGGCAAGCAGGGTCATGACCACGACGATGACGAGCACGACCAGATAGCGTGTCACCGGCGTGGCCGACGGGCCGGTGATGGCGAGGCCGAACAAGGTGCGCGCCGGCACCTCGATGGCGCCTGACGGATTGTCGTTGTAGAGCCAGCTGATGCGGACGAAGCACCATTGCAGGAAGAACTGTGCGGCGAGCGTCGCGACCGCGAGATAGAAGCCCTTGATACGCAGCGACGGCAGGCCGAACAGCACGCCGATGCTGGCTGCGAAGAAGCCCGAGCAGAGAATCCAGACCAGGATGTTGACGCCCGGAAAGATCGTCGAAAGCTTGTAGGCGGCATAGGCGCCGACGCCCATGAAGGCTGCCGAGCCCAGGGACAACAGGCCGGTGTAGCCGACGAGGATGTTGAGCCCGATCGCGCCGAGCGACAAGATCAGAAACGGCACCATGACCGAGGCGAGCAGGAACTCGTTGCCGAACAAAGGCACGACGACGAAGGCAACGAGCAGGATGGCGGCCAGGCCGAGCCTGTCCTGCAGGATCGGGAACACCGCCTGGTCGGCCGCGTAGCTTTGTTTGAACTGGCCCGTCTCGCGATAGAACATGGTGTCAGATCCGCTCGATTATCTTGTCGCCGAACAGGCCTTGCGGCCGGTACAGCAGGAACAGCAGAGCGATGGCATAGGCGAACCAGCTTTCGATGCCGCCGCCGAGCAAAGGCCCCCAGTAGAACTCGCCGAGTTTCTCGCCGATGCCGATGATCAGGCCGCCGACGATCGCGCCGGGCACCGAGGTCAGTCCGCCCAGCACCAGAACGGGCAGCGCCTTGAGGGCCACGATCTCGAGCGCGAAGGAGACGTCGGAGCGGGCACCCCACATGATGCCTGTCACCAGCGCGACCAGGCCTGCGGCGAACCAGACGATGACCCAGATCTGGTTGAGCGAAATGCCGACCGAAAGTGCTGCCTTGTGACTGTCGGCTACGGCACGCAACGCCCGGCCGATGCGGGTCTTCTGGAAGAACAGGGCGAGCCCGACGATCATTGCTGACGCGATGATCGCGGCGGCGATGTCGATCTTCTGGAAACTGACGAGGCCGCCGAGCATCTCGACGTCGACCGAACCGCTGGGCAGGAACAGTTCGCTTGTTATCATCTGCTTGGGGTCGCCGCCGAACACCATCTCGCCGAGGCCGATCAGCACATAGGTGATGCCGAAGGTCGCCATGAACAGGATGATGTCGGGCTGGTTGACCAACGGCCTGAGCACGACACGTTCGACCAGCATCGCCAGCACGAACATCACCCCTGCGGTCAGGATCAGGGCGACGAAGGCGGCCGCGTGACCCGAGAAACCTGCTGCCGAGAACTTCTCGTAGAAGCCGACGAGAGTGAGCGCCGAAAACACCACCATGATGCCCTGGGCAAAATTGAACACGCCCGAGGCCTTGAAGATGAGCACGAAGCCAAGCGCGATCAGCGCATAGAGCACTCCGGAGACCAGCCCTTCCCAAAGGGTCTGCACCAGCAGGTCGGGCATCTGCACCATCTGGACGAAGGGGTCGATGAAGATGTCGTAGAGCATCTGCTACCCCCCTCAGCCGAGCCGGCAGATGGCGCGAGCCGGCCGGCATGTCGTGCGTCTCGTGTTCATGCGGAACGTCTCTCTTCCAACAGACTGCTGCATGCTCAGTGCCCCACGCCGAGATAGGCTTCGATGACCTTCGGGTCGGCCTTGACCACCTCGGGCGTGCCGTCGGCGATCTTGTGCCCGTATTCGAGCACCACCACGCGATCGGACAGGTCCATCACCACGCCCATGTCGTGTTCGATGAGAGCGATGGTGGTGCCAAAGTGCTTGTTGAGGTCGAGGATGTAGCGGCACATGTCCTCCTTCTCCTCGATGTTCATGCCGGCCATCGGCTCGTCGAGCAGCAGGAGCTCCGGCTCCATCGCAAGCGCCCGGCCGAGCTCGACGCGCTTCTGCAGGCCGTAGGGCAGCTTGCCGACAGGCGTCTTGCGGATCGACTCGATCTGCAGGAAGTCGATGATGTCTTCGACCACGCGGCGGTGTTCGATCTCCTCGCGCATCGCCGGCCCGTAACGCAGCATCTGCCAGAACAGGCCGCGGTGCATTTTCAGCGTGCGGCCGACCATGATGTTGTCGAGCGTGGTCATGCCCTTGAACAGCGCCACGTTCTGGAACGTGCGGGCGATGCCCTGGCTCGCTGCCTGGTAGGGCCGCATGTGCGGACGCGTCTTTCCCTTATAGGTGATGCGGCCGTGCTGGGGGTGATAGAAGCCGTTGACGACGTTCAGCATCGAGGTCTTGCCGGCGCCGTTGGGGCCGATGATGGCGCGGATCTCGCCCTTGCGGATGTCGAAGGAGACATCGGTGATGGCTTTCACCCCGCCGAACGACAAGGATACGCCATCGACCGCCAGCAGGGTTTCCGATGTCGCGGTCATGCGGCGGCCTCGAGCTTTGCGGTTGGCATCGCCTTGGTGTCGGCGATTCGGACCCGGGCCGAGATCACGCCCTTGCGACCGTCTTCGAAGGTCACTTCGCTCGAGATGTCGGCAGCGTCGGCACCGTTGTAGAGCGCGTCGACCAGCGGCTTGTAGCGTTCGGCGATGAAGCCGCGTCGCACCTTCTGGGTGCGGGTCATCTCGCCGTCGTCGGCGTCGAGTTCCTTGTGCAGGATCAGGAAGCGATGGATCTGGGCGGCAGCCATGCGCGGCTCGGCCGCGAGTGCCCGGTTCACCTCGGCGACATGCTCGATGAACATCGCATAGACCTCGGGCCGCTGTGCCAGTTCCTGGTACGAGCCGTAGGCGATGTTCTTGCGCTCGGCCCAGTTGCCGACCGCCGTGAGGTCTATGTTGAGCATCACGGTGACGAAGTCGCGGTCCTGGCCGAAGGCCACGGCTTCCTTGATGTTGGGGAAGAATTTCAGCTTGTTTTCGATGTATTTCGGCGCAAACAGCGCGCCCGACCTCAGCTTGCCGACATCCTTGGCCCGGTCGATGATGTTGAGGTGGCCGTCGGGGTCGAAGAAGCCGGCGTCGCCCGTCTTCACATAGCCATCTGACGTCACCGTCTCGGCCGTCTTTTCCGCGTCCTTGTAATAGCCGACGAATTGGCCCGGCGAGCGGTAGAGCACCTCCCCGTCGTCGGTGATACGAATGTCGACATTGGGTGTTGCCGGCCCGACAGTGCCCGCACGGATCTGCCCGTCCGGCTGCGCGGTGACATAAAGGAATGCTTCGGTCTGCCCATAGAGCTGCTTCAGGTTGAGGCCGAGCGAGCGATAGAACGAAAACAGATCCGGGCCGATCGCCTCGCCGGCAGTGTAGGCGACCCGGATGCGAGAAAAGCCGAGTACGTTCTTCAGCGGCGCGTAGACCAGCAGGTTGCCAATGGCATAGCCGAGGCGAGCACGAAGCGGGACGTCCTTGCCGTCGAGGATCTGTTCGCCCCAGCGTTTGGCTATGCCGATGAAGTAGTTGAACATCGAGCGCTTCAGCGCGCCGGCATCTTCCATGCGGATGGTGATGCGGGTCAGCAGGGTTTCAAACACCCGTGGCGGCGCGAAATAGAAGCTCGGGCCGATCTCCTGGGTATCCGCCTCGGCGGTCTCGCGACTTTCGGGACAGGCGATGCAGAAGCCGGCGACCAGCGACTGTGCATAGTTGAGATAGTGGTCGCCGACCCATGCCAGCGGCAGGTAGGCAAGCACCTCGTCGCGGTCGGTCAGCTTGTCGAAGGTGACGGTATCGCGCGCCGCCGCAATCGAGCCGCCGGCAGTCAGCAGCACGCCCTTGGAGCGACCTGTCGTGCCCGAGGTGTAGAGGATGATCGAGATGTCGCTGGCCTGGCCATGATCGCGCTCGGCGTCGATCGCGGCGCGCGCAGTGGCGTCGGAAGCCAACAGGGCACGGCCGTTTGCTATGATGGTGTCGATGGCGTGAAGCCGGCTGTGATCATAATCGCTCAGGCCGCGCGGTTCGTCATAAAGCACGGTGCGGAGCTTGGGCACACGATCTTGGACCGAGATCAGCTTGTCGACCTGTTCCTGGTCCTGCACCACCGCAAATGCGACGTCGGCATGGTCGAGCACATAGGCCATCTCGTCGGCAACTGCGTCGGCGTAGACAGGGACAGGGATGGCGCCCAGCCACTGCGCGGCGAGAATGGTCCAGTACATGGCCGGCCGGTTTTCGCCGATGACCGCGATCGTCGCGCCACGCTCGAGACCCAGCTGCTGCAAGCCGGTCGCATAGGCGCGGATTGTCTCGGCCAGTTCGCTCCAGCTCCACGTCCGCCAGATGCCAAGATCCTTGTGGCGCATCGCCGGACGGTCTGGCCGCACTTGTGCGTGCTCGCACAACAGCTTGGCAAACGTGTCGTGTCCGCGCGTCTCGCTCCCTTGTGCCAAAGGCACGCCTCCCGTTTCGTTCCCTCGTATGCCGCCGGGTATTCCCGGTCGTTGCATCGAGGCTCGCAACCTTGGCAGGCTTTTTCAAGGGCTGGCTTGACAGACACGTCGCCAATGTTCAGTCTTGGCTACCGGCCTTGTGTCGTCGAGCCGCTAAAATTCCCCTAAATTGTTGATTTTGCTGTGCTGCCGGCGCTGGCGGACACCAAGCGCCGCGGTGCTACTCGCCGTAGTGGCGCAGCTTGTCGAGGTCCAGGATCGTCACGCCGCCACCTTCACTGCGGAGCAATCCTTCCTTTTCCAGCTCCTGCAGGATTCGGTTGGCAACAGGCCGCGACACGCCGGCCAGCAAGCCGATCTCTTCCTGACTGATATCGATGTGTTTGCCGACGAATGGGCTGATCACCGGGTTGAACAGCGAGGCCAGACTGCGCGCTACCTTGCCGGTCGAATCGAGCGTGCGGTCATGCTCCACCTGCGCAATGAACTGCCCAAGCCGCTCATTGATGAGCCGCACCAGCAACCGGTCGAAGGCGACGCTGTTTTCGAACAGCCAGAAGAATGTCGCGCGATTGAGAAGCGCCACCTGCGTGCGGCGCAGTGCAAGGACGTCATACTGGCGAGGCTCGTCCTTGAGCAGAGACCCTTCGCCGAACCAGCAGCTTGGCGGCAGGCCGGCATAGGTCACCGCCTTGCCCGAGGTAGTGATCGAACCCAGCCGCAGCAGGCCGCTGACCACACCTATCCAGTTGTCTATGCGATCGCCGCGATGGATGAAATAGGTGCCCGGCTCAAGGACGCGCAGCATGATGCCGCGTCGTGCACGCTCGCGCTCGTCCTCCGGCAGTTCGCGCGCCCAGAACACCGAGGCCAGAAATTGCTCCGGGCTTATCACGCGCGCTCCCATTCCTCATGACGAGTCGTGCGTACCATGTCTTTGTCACGCTCGCCATGCCGCGTGTGTGGCCGCGTGGTGTGCCGGTCGCTTCCCCACCAAGGCGCGTCGCCCATGCCCGTGGGGAATGTTAGCGGGCGCTCAAAGAATGGCAGGGGCATCGTCCGGATCGACTATGCCAACTGTGCAGAAGTCATTGTAGGCATGATCTGCCAGCAGCATCGATTGGACGACGGAGCCTGGCCGAGCAGCCCCGACCGCGGAGGAGCCTCATGGGTGCGGATCGTGGCGCGGATCGCATCGAGGGGAGGGTATCGATGAACGCTGTCTTGCATATGCGCGGCCGACGACCGGGCCTGGGGCGTACTGCTGCAGGCCTTGTCCGGCGTTGAGCCGGCCTCGTTAGCCGCCCGTCGATCGACGGGGCGAGCTTCGCAAGGATCGGCGGTGCCCCACGATCGGATCTCCAGCTTGATGCTTTATTTTGCATTGGCAAGGATTAATGGAAATGGTCGAAGACATTCATGCGCACGGCATTAGCCTTGTCAACAAGTACACTGAATTCTTCATCAGTGAGCTGAAGAATATATTCGCCGCCGACAGTGAAACCATTGGTTGGCCGGCGCGGCAGCGGAGATTGCTCGATGTCACGGCCCGTCCGGCGGCGCAGCCGCCGAGCAGCATATCGCCCGAACTGCCTGACCTTGCCTCGCAATTCATCCGTGCCCTTGCTGTCGAGGCGTCCCGCCAGTGCCTGGCAAATGAGGGTGGCGATCCTGGCATGCTGGCGCAGCCGTCGGCCCCATCGATGCAGCAAGTCACGCTCCGCGGTGGTGACCTCGACTCCATGACCATCGAGGAGTGGGCGGGTCGCGTCGCTGGCGCCACCTATCTGGAAGAAAATCTCCGCATACCGCGGTCCACTTTGCATCGATGGTTCCGCTGCAACGAGGTCATCGCATTGCGAAAGGGGCGGCAGCGCCACGTATTCCCCCTGGCGCAGTTTGTCGACGGAAGGCCAGCGTCGGGTATTCGCGACGTGCTCGCCCATATCACCCATCCGCGGCAGGCCTGGCACTGGATGATCCATCCTTCGCCGGTGCTCAATGGCCGGACCCCGATCGATTTGCTCAAGCAAGACCTGGTCGGCGACGTCGTTTCGGCTGCAAAAGAACACTCCTTGATGTCATAGGCTCTGTCGAACGTCCTCCTGGAGAGATTTTCTTGCAAGGACTGTGTCAAAAATAACGTTTCATTTGTGCCAAATGTATTCATCGTTTCATTTGTACAGTATTGTTGTTGTTTTTATATCACGTAACTAGATGATTCGTCGATTTTGTGACGCGATGTCAAATTTTGATGTTTATCAATCCTGTCGGATAGAGATATTCAAGCTGGCCGGAAACGAAAATCAAAAAACCGTTTCTGTCTGATCGGTGCCGAAGTTGCTTTCAATATAAGAAGGTACTCTGTGCCATTTGAATTAATTCTACTGGAGGTTGGATAATGAATATCAAGAGCATTCTTCTCGGCTCTGCTGCGGCTCTGCTCGCAGTTTCTGGTGCCCGTGCGGCCGACGCTGTCGTCGTCGCCGAACCGGAGCCGATGGAATATGTCCGCATCTGCGACGTCTACGGCGCGGGCTTCTACTACATCCCCGGCACCGAGACCTGCCTCAAGGTCGGCGGCCTGGTTCGCTACCAGATCGACTGGAAGGACACCGATGACGGCTGGAAGAAGTATTCGGCTGCCCGCCTCAAGCTTGATGCCCGTTCGGAGACCGAATACGGCACCTTCCGTCGCTACATCGAACTGCACTGGCAGAACGACGGCGGCACGCAGGGGCCGTCCGGTTACAGCGATACCACCGACATGTGGATCCGCTATGCCTACTTCGAAGTCGGCGGTCTGATGATCGGTCGCAACGACACGCTGTTCGACGGCGGCATCGACGGTGAGTTCGACAAGGGCGGTGGTGCCTTCATCAACCAGATCCGCTACACCTTCGACGCCGGCAACGGCATCGCCGTGTCAGTCGGCCTGGAAGAAGAAGCCAACAACTTCGACTACATGCCGCTCGTGACCGGCAAGGTCTCGATCGCCCAGGGCTGGGGTTCGGTCAACCTGTACGCAGCTTATGACGATCGCTTCTCCGAGTTCGCGCTGAAGGGCATCGTCAACGTCAAGGCAACCGATGCCCTGACGCTGCAGGCGGTCGCCACCTACGAGTCGGGTGCGACCTGGCTCGGTCTGCTGGCCCCCTATTCGGGTTACGACTGGTCGATCGGCGGCTATGTGAAGTACCAGGTCAACGAAAGCCTGTCGGTCGGTGCCGGCGGCCAGTACTTCGGCGACCGTCACTACGGCGACTTCGTCACCGGCCAGACCGTCGACCTGAACGCCAACGACTGGGCAATCGGTGCTGTCGTCGACTACAAGATTGTCGAGAACCTGAACGCCAAGCTGGCCGTCAACTACAACGATGGCGACAGCTATCCGGTCGACGGCTCGTTCTCAGGCTTCCTGCGCCTCGACGCGTCGTTCTAAGCGTCTATCTGAACTGATCTTGGCAAACCCGGCTTCCAGTCGCCGGGTTTGTCTTTTTCCGCCGACGAACCCAGGGAATTTTCAAGGCGGTTGTCTCGAATTTCGTGAATACTTCTTGCTATGCGTGACATATAACAGGCCATGCGCAGCGGAAGAACAGCATGAGACGGTCGAGCCAGGACAATGACGACGAGCAGGGATCCTCGTCAACAGTAAAAAGCGTCGAGGTCGCGGTCCAGATTCTGGATGCGCTGGCTGATGCTCCTGGTCCGGTGCGCGTGACAGAGCTGGCCCGCTCGCTTGACATGACCAAGGCCAGGGTTTCCAGGCACCTGCAGACGCTGACGCGGCTCGGTCTCGTCGACCACGCCCGCGAGGGCGAGGGCTATGTCTTCGGTCGCAAGCTGTTCAAATTCGGCAGAGCCGCCGTCTACCGCAGCAATGTCGTCGAGATCGCGCGGCCCTATCTCAACGAGCTGTGCGCGCAAACAGGCCATACGGCCTTGCTGACAACGCCGATCAAGGGTGGCGCGATGGTTGTGCACGCGGTGCCCAATCCTTTCGAGCCTGGCATCATGGTGCAGCCGGGTATGGTGCTGAGCTTGCCGGGATCGCCGGCAGCCCGGCTGTTCTATTATTTCGAAAACAAGAAGCCGGTGCCGCCGCGGGTCGTCGAGAACCTGACGGCCTATGGCGTCGACTTCGAGACCGACACGCGCGGCAACGGGCTTGGTGGCATCGCCGCCCCGATCTTCGAGGCCGACGGCCAGGTCTGTGCCGCGCTCGGCGTCATCCTGTCGTCGTCGCTGCTGGTGCCTGAGCCCGATGTCCAACTGCTGGCAACCGTGAGATCGGTCGCAAGCGAAATCCAGAAGCGTTATGCCGACGGAGTCAACCCGGCCCTGATGCCGAAGCAATCCAGCTAAACCAGATCAGCTTTGCCGGCCCGCAGGGCGGTTGCGCCCCGGCGACCGGTTAGATGCCCTTGGCGATCGTTCGCGATCCGGCCTCGAGCTCGACCAGCGCTCTGGTCGGATCGAAGACGACCCCGATCGGATCCTTGCCGTTGGCAACGGCGTCGACCTGCTGACGCAGGACCCGGCGCAGCATGCCGATGCCCTGGTCGGTCGAGGTCAGGTTTTCCTCGGAGTGGAAGGTGATCGGCCCCTGGCCGACTTGCGCCTCGTAGTCTCCCGGCAGCCTCTGGTGCTCCTGCTCCGTCAGCTCGTGCCAGAGCTTGCCGGCATATTTCGAGCGGATCTTGGCCAGCGTGCCGGCTTCGCTGACGCGGCCTACCGAATAGATGCGGAACGACGTATCGTCCATCGGCAGCACCCAGCCGAGCAGGCTGCACGGGCCGTCGACGGTTGCGACCGGACTTGCCACCGCGCGCACTGTCGGGATCACGGCCTCGGTGATGCGCTGATGCTCGCCGGCTTCGAGATCGCGCAGCTGCAGGCTGGAGACGCCGCGCGGCGTGTAGTGAAAGCTCACGCGCGGCATCAGACTCATCTTGGAATTGAACTGGTCGCCGCTGAAGGAGCCGTGCAGGATCGGCACATGGAATGGGTCGAGCACGTTTTCATAGTGCTGCAGCCAATTGCAGTCGACGATGACCGGCCCGCCGCTGCCGATGCTGCTGTTGTCGGTTTCGAGAAATTCGCCGACCTCGAGCGTCTCCAGCACATCATAGCTCGGCAGCACGGGTTTGCGGTCGAGCGGGCCCATATAGGCAAAGATCAGGCCGTATTTTTCCTCCAGCGGATAATGCGGCTGGCGGATATGTCCGCGGGTCTTCGCACCCATTTCGGGCTCGCAAGGCTGTTCCAGGCAGTTGCCTTCGGTATCGAACAGCCAGCCGTGATAGCAGCAGCGAATGCCCTGCTCCTCGACCCGGCCATAATAGAGCGATGCGCCGCGATGGGCGCAGCGTGGATGCACGAGGCCGGGCCGGCCGGTGCCGTCGCGAAACAGGATAAGCTCCTCGCCCAGCGCCATGATTTTTCGCGGCGTGGCGGTGGCGTCTCCCGACAGTCCGACCGGGTGCCAATAGCGCCGCAGCAGTTCGCCCATCGGCGTTCCACGCCCGACTTCGGTCAGCTCGGCGAAATATGTCGGCTTGGGCAAGGCGTAGGCCGATCCGTCTTTTGTCATTGTCATTCCTCCCCTAGCGGTCGAGCCGCAACAGTGCTGTCGTGGCGCGTGAGCAGCAGATCATCATCGTGTTGCCGGCCGCACGTTCCGCGTCGCTGAGAACCTTGTCGCGGTGGTCGGGCACACCCTCCAGCACGCGGGTTTCGCATGTGCCGCAGACGCCGTTGCGACAGGACGAGGGCGCATGCACCCCGGCCTGTTCGAGCGCATCGAGGATTGTCTGGTCGGCACCGATCTGGATCGAGAGCCCCGACTTGTTCAGGACGACAATGAAGCCGCCATCATCGGCGGCCGGTACGGTTGGCGTGAAGGATTCGGAATGCACGGTCGAGGGATCGCGCGACGAGGCGGCGTCCAGGAACGCATCGAGCATCGGCGCGGGACCACAGCAGTAGAGCTGTGCATCCGGCGTTGCCTGAGCGACGATGCGCGCGATATCGAGCAGACCATCTTTTTCGCTGTCGACGTGAAGCTGGATGTTGTCGCTGAGCGCCGAGAGCTCGTCGAGAAGTGCGCATTCGGCTCGCGAACGCACAGCATAATGTAGCGTCCAGTCAGCCCCTTCCTCGTGCAGCTGTCGCGCCATGGCCAGCAGGGGCGTGATGCCGATGCCACCTGCAATCAGGATCGACGTGGCTCTGGAGTCCGCAAGCGCGAAGGTCGAACGGGGCTGCGAAATCCTGATCCGATCGCCGGGCCGCGCATTTGTATGCAGCCAGCGCGAACCGCCGCGTGTTGCCCGGTCGAGTGCGACGGCGATGCGGTAGTCTGAAGCATGGGGCGCACCGATCAGAGAGTATTGCCGCACCAGACCATCGGGAAGATGGACGTCGATATGGGCGCCCGCGTCGAAGGAAGGCAGGGGCGCGCCGTTGGTAGGCCTGAGATCGTATGAGAGGACCGTCGGCGTTTCGTAGGAAATCCGACGGACGATCACCTCGATCGTCGCGTCGGCAGTCTGCTGGTGACCGTCGTTCATTTTTGCGGCCATCCCAAGCCGTTCGAGGAGGCCCGGCCGCGCGTCCGCGGGATGCCGGGCCCGGTGAGGTTCAGCCCAGCGGGTTGGCTGGTGGCGTGACGGGCGAGGGCACGAAGGGGTGGATCAGCGCCCAGGGGCTCGGCATTTCGCTGACCGAGACGGCGATCAGGACCGGGCCGTTGCTGTCTTTTGCCCGCACAAGTGCGTCGTGAAGTCCCGATGGTGAGTCCACCTTTTCGAAGGGCAGGCCGAAGGCGCTTGCCAGATGGGCGAAGTCCGGGTTGGCGAGTTCGACCGCGAAGGTGTCGCCGAAGGTGCGCTGCTGGATGCGGCGGACATTGCCGTAGTGGCCGTCGACGAAGACCACGACCGACATGTTGCAGCCGTCGCGCGCCAGCGTCGCCAGTTCCTGCATGCCCCAGCCGAAGCCGCCGTCGCCATTGAGCGAAACGACGCGCCGGTCCGGATTGCCGTGGGCGGCACCGAGTGCGGTGTTGAAGCCGTAGCCCAGTGTGCCCTGGTAGCCCGGGGTGACGTAAGAATTGGCGGCATGGACGGGGAAGGCGATGTTGGAGAAGTAGCCGACCTGGGTCAGTTCGCTGACGAGGATGTCGTCCTTGGCCATGCTGGAGCGAATGGCCCTGACATAGTCGGTTTGCGGCTGGATGGCATCGGTCTGCGATGCGGACCAGGCCTTGACCTTGCCGATCTTGTCCGATGACGAAGCTCGTATTTCGGACGGCAGAGCTGCGAGCAGGGCTTCGGCGGCGGCGGTTGCGTCCGACAGCACCAGGCAGCCCGGCGTGCGGGGTGCTCCGGCGGCACCCGCATCAACATTGACATAGACGTATCTGGTGTCGCCGCTGGCATGGGTCGGCTTGGCGATGCCGTCGATGAACCGGGTTCCGACCGCAACGATGACGTCGGCATGCGGGAACACCGCGCGTCCGCCAAGTGATGTCAGGGCAAGCGGGTGGTTGTCATCAAGCAGACCGCGTGCGCCGTCAGTCATGACGACAGGCGCCTGCAACCGCTCGGCGAGCGCCTGGATGGCCTTGCCGGCACCTGATGCGGCGGCACCGCCGCCGACCTGGATGACGGGGAACTTCGCCTGCGCCAGGATGGCGGCCGCTTCCTCGATGGTGTCGGGCTGCGGTTCGAGGCGGCTGAATTCGGCGCGCGGCAAGACTTTCGTCACGCCCTTGGCCTGCAGCACGTCAGGCGGCAATTCGATGGCGACCGGGCGTGGATGGCCCGAGCGCAGCTGCACGAAGGCTTCATGGACAAGCGCGGGAACGTCCTCGGGGCGATGAGCGATGCCGTGCCACTTGGTCAGCGACTTGAGGATGCCGCTCTGGTCGGGGATTTCGTGCAGCATGCCGTGCTTCTGACCGATCAGGGTCGAGGGAATCTGGCCCGAGATGCAGAGCACGCGCGAGCTGCAGGCATAGGCGGTGGCGAGGCCGGACAGAGCGTTGAGCACGCCGGGGCCTGGCACGACCATGAACACGCCTTCGCGGCCGGTGGTGCGGGCATAGCCGTCGGCCATGTAGGACGTCGCCTGCTCGTGGCGGGGCATGATGTAGCGAATGCGGTCCGGCTGGCTGCGGATGGCGTCAACCGCCCAGTCGAGCTGAATACCGGGAATGCCGAAGATATCGGTCACGCCTTCTTCCAGGAGTTGGGCGACCAACGCCTGTCCTCCGGTCAGCTCCATAGGTTCGTAGTTCCCGTTCACGCCGCTTTTCTCCGATTGGTTTCGCTTGCAGGGCGGGCTCTGACCCGAGGCCGTTTTGCCGGCCCAGGCGCGTCCCAGAACCCTGCGAAGAGTCACATGAAATGCAAAGTCGTCTCATAATGCGTTACATCGTCTCGCTAGTCAACGACAAAACGCGATAGCTGGTCCGAGTTGGAATCCGCTTGGGCTGGCTGTCGTGTAACATCAGGAAAAATGCTAGAGGACGCGCGCCACAAGAGGTCAGCTTGATGAGTTCGAGTTGACCATGTTCAAAACGCGCGATAAAGTCTCATAATACGAGACAATAGAGGGTGATATGTTTTCAAATCTCTCCACGCCGACAGCCGACCCGCTGCTCGGAATGATGCAGCAGTTCCGCGACGACCCGAGCGCCGACAAGGTCGACCTCGGCATCGGCATCTACAAGGACGGGCAGGGCAACGCGCCGGTGCTGGCAACGGTCAAACAGGCGGAATCCTTCCTGGTGGAGAACCAGAAGTCGAAGGCTTATGTCTCTTCGGCCGGCAACGAGGACTATAACCGCCTGACGCGGGAACTCATCTTCGGCGCCAATAGCGGCCTGCTTGCGCGGTCGCAGGCGATCCAGACGCCGGGCGGCACTGGTGCGTTGCGTGTCGCAGGCGATTTCGCCCACAGCGTGAAGCCGGGCGCCAAGGTCTTCCTGCCGGATCCGACCTGGCCGAACCATCCTTCTCTGCTGGCCGCTGCTGGCCTCCAGGTGGTCCGTTACCCCTATTACGATGTCGCGTCGGGCAAGCTGCAGTTCGACCGGATGATCGAGGCGCTGCGCGCCGCGGGTCCCGGCGACCTGGTGCTGTTCCACGGCTGCTGCCACAACCCCGGCGGCGCCGACCCGAGCCTGGCGCAGTGGGCCGAAATCGCCGAATTGCTCGCCTCGACCGGCGCCACCCCGCTGATCGACCTGGCCTATCTCGGTTTCGGCGACGGGCTGGCCGAGGATGCCGCCGGCGTCCGGCTCCTGGCCGAGCGCTTGCCGGAAATGCTGATTGCCAGCTCATATTCGAAGAACTTTGCGCTCTACCGCGAACGCGTTGGCGCGCTGACCTTGGTGGCCAAGGATGAGGCCACGGCCAGCCGCGCGCACGGCCACCTGTTGCCGGTCGTCCGCACCAACTATTCGATGCCGCCGGACCACGGTGCTTCGGTCGTCGCTCACATTCTTGGCAATGTGGCTCTGCGCACGACCTGGGAAGGCGAGGTCGCCGAAATGCGCGGACGCATCAACGGCATGCGCGAAAAGCTGGTGGCAGCGCTTGCAGGTCGCACGACGCGCGACTTCGGATTCCTCGGCGTACAGCGCGGCATGTTTGCCATGCTCGGCATCACCCCTGCCGACGCCGAGCGGATGAAGGTCGAGCACCATGTCCACATCACCAGCTCGGGTCGCGTCAACGTCGCCGGCTTGAACGACAGCAATGTCGGCCATGTCGCCAACGCCATCGTCGCGGTCTGTGGCTGACTTCGGTGGCGGCGGGCTTTGGTCCGCGTGAATGAAAGAAGGGCGGCGTTCCATCGGAACGCCGCCCTTTCCCTTTGAAGGCCTATCGCCGGGATCGGCTTGTCGCCGTGTTCCGGAATTGGTCCGGATCAGATTTCGTAAGGCAGGCCGAGCTGGGCCTTGCGCAGCCGCTGCTGGCCGATCTCGGTATTTCCCCAGTGGTTCAGCGTCTGGTACTGCATCCGGGTCTGGAAGCTCGTCTGGCCGGGGAAGATGTGCAGCGCCTCGCACATCGAGCAGGCCCAATGGACCGTCGGCCAGATCCGCCGCAGGCACATCTCCGAATAGCTGTCGAGCAGGGTGGTGTCGTTGGTCGTCAGCAAACGGCGGATCGCTTCGGCCATGATGCGCGCATCACCAACCGCGAGGTTAAGCCCCTTGCCGCCGCTCGGCGGAACGATATGTGCTGCGTCGCCGGCAATGGCCAGGCGGCCGTGGCGCATCTTCTCGCAGACATAGCCGCGCAGGCGCGCCACTGAGCGCTCGATGATCGGGCCGCGATTGAGCTGCGCTGCCGTGCCGTCGTCCATGCGGATGTCGAGTTCATCCCAGATCTGCTGGTCGCTCATCGCATTGGGGTCGGCGTCGGGTTCGACCTGCAGATAGAGCCGGCCGACCGACGCGGATCGGGCGGAGGCAACAGCCAGGCCGCGTGTTGAATGGGCAAAGCCGCGGCGGGCGGCAAGCGGCGCCGCCTCGGCCAGGATGCCGAGCCACGCAAACGGGTATTCGGTCAGGAAGACGTGCTCATCCGAGCCCGGAATGTGCCTGCGGCTGACGCCGTGGTAGCCGTCGCAGCCGGCGATGAACTGGCACTCCAGCACCTTATCTTCGCCATTATGGCGATAGTGGATGCGCGGAGCGTCCTCGATACCGTCGAGCCGCGATACGTCGGCTTCGAAGACGATCGGCAGGCCGTCGGCCTCGCGTTGAAGGATCAGGTCCTCGACGATCTTCTGCTGGCCGTAGGTGGTCAGGTGCCGACCGGTACCGTCGTCGAGCGAGATATCGGCCTTCTGCCTGTCCCAGCACAACTGCATCGAGCGCATCGGAATGCCCTCACGGTTGAGGCGCTCACCCATACCGTAGGTGCGCAGCGTGTTGACAGTACCCGATTCGAGAACGCCCGCCCGCACGCGCTCGAGCACATAGGCCCGCGTGCGTCGTTCGAGGATCACCGAGTCGATACCGTTGAGCTGGAGAATGCGCGCCACAAGCAGGCCGGCTGGCCCCGCGCCGATGATCCCGACCTGAGTTTTCATGAGTTCACCCATTGCTGCTGACTGGTTTGCGGCGCCGTGTCTGGCGTCAGTATTCGAGGCCCTTGTCCTTCAGGCGCCCGCGCAGATTGAATAGATCGAGGCTGAGGACGCCCTTGGCGAGTTCTGTGCGCTTGGCTTCCTCATCGGCGATGCGTCGCTCGGAAAGTTGTGCGACGGTATCGGCCAGTTGGCGCGGGATGATCACGACGCCGTCGTCATCGGCGACGACGACGTCCCCGGGATTGACCACCGCACCGGCACACGAGACCGGAACGTTCACCGATCCGATTGTTTCCTTGACCGTTCCCTGGGCACAGATCGCTGTCGACCAGACCGGAAACTTCATCTGGGTGAGGTCGCGGATGTCGCGGACGCCTGCGTCGATGACCAGGCCGATGCCGCCGCGCGCCATGACCGAGGTCGCCAGCAGGTCGCCGAAATAGCCGGCGTCGGACGGCGAGAAAGGTGCCACGACAAGGATGTCGCCTGGCTTGATTAGCTCGATAGCCACATGGATCATCCAGTTGTCGCCGGGCGGCACCAGGACGGTGACGGCGCTTCCCGCTATGGCGGCACCCGGATAGATCGGCCGCATGCGCGAGCTCATCAGGCCGGTGCGGCCTAGAGCTTCGTGGGTGGTGGCGACGCCGGCCTTGGCCAGCCGGGCGATTGCCGCGCTGTCGGCGCGTTCGATGTTGCGGACGACCTTGTTCATGACTGGCGGGTCTGCAGTGAGTGGTAGCGGTACTTCACGCGGGCATCGCGCAGCGACATGCCCTCGGTGATGGCTTTCCGGATGGCGTTTTCGGCGATGGCGATCTCGTCGGCGAGGTCGAGAACCTGCTCGGCCCGCTCGCTCGGAATGATGACGACGCCGTCGGCATCGCCGACCAGGATGTCGCCCTGGCGAACCAGCGCGCCGCCGATCTCGACCGTGATGCCGGTGGCGTCGACCTGGACACGGTCCTTGCCGGTCTTCATCGAATAGCTGCGCGAATAGATCGGGTAGCCGAGCCTGAGGCAAAGATCGACGTCGCGGCAGGCGCCGTCGATGACAGTCCCGGCAAGGCCCTTGTGGTTGGCCAACTGGGTCATGATATCGCCCCAGACCGTGCAGTCCTCGCGGCCGCGATTGTCGAGCACAACGACGGTGCCGGCCGGCAGGTCATCGATGAAGTCGCCGACATTGCCCGGTGCCAGCACGTCGACCGGCACGTAGCGGACGGTGAAGGCGCGGCCGACAAGCCTGAATTTGTGGTCGCGTGGCTTGATGCCCCGGCAGACGCCTTCGATGCCGAGCCGGTCCATGGCGTCGGACAGGGTGGCGCAGTCGTGTTTTCCGGCGCGTTCTACGGCCTGGTCGGTCATTGAATTGCCTCGAGCATGTCTTCGTAATCGGCGCCGAGCACCTGGGAGACCGGCTTGCCGGTCTTCAGGGCTTCGATCATCAGGCGTTCCTTGGCAGCGATACGCTCGCCGGTCCGGATCACCTTTTCTGCATTGTCGGCGGTGATGAACACCGCACCCGAACCGTCTGAAATGACGTAGTCGCCGGGCGTCACGATCACCGCGTCGATGGTGACGGGCACGTTGGTTGCGACCTCATGGACGCGGCCGCGAGCCGTGCGCACGGTGGTCGCGCGGGCAAAGATCGGAAAGTCGAGCCCGTTGGCTTCGTCCATGTCACGCAACGGCCCATCGACGATCACGCCCTGGATGCCGACAAGGCGCGCGGCCTGGGTCAGCACTCCGCCCCAGCCGCCGGCATCGATGCCGGGATGGGAAACGACGATCAGCGAGTTGGCGTCGCCGGCTTCGATGGCGCGGGCACCAAGATGGACCTTGGGTGCGCCTGCCGGCGCCGGGCCTTCGGCGAGGGCGACAGTGACAACGCGCCCGGCCACCACGCCGCTGCCGGAGCGGCGGGCGATGCCGGTGACGGCACCAGGCAGGCCGAGTGCGTCGAGCGCGTCCGAGACCGTGCAGGCATCGAGCTGGCGCAGCCGTTCAAGCAACTCTGCGCTCATGACTTGACGCCCCACCAGTACATGCCCTGGGCGGTGCCGGTACCGGCCGGTGAGCGGTAGCAAGGCACATAGGCCACTTCATGGAACTCTGTGTCGTAGGCTTCCATGACACCTGCGGTGGTGATCCAGCTCTTCATCTCCGAAGTGCCCGACTGGAGCTCCGAAAGCGGGATGTTCTTGAGGAACTCGGCATCCTTTTCGCGCATCGCCTGCATGAAGCGGGCGTCCCAGTCCTCATCGATGGTGAAATGGCTCATGCCGCCCGACCCGAACACGACGACACGGGCGTCGCTGTTCCAGGAGCGGATGGCCTCGCCGACGACCTGGCCGAACTTGTAGGAACGGCGGGCGGTCGGCTGGTTCGGCGGGAAGAAGGTGTTCTGGTAGATCGGAACGTTGGGGATGACCTTGTCGCGCATCACCTGGCGGTAGATATGGCCGAAGGCGTGGCTGATGCCGGTCGTGCGCGGATTGTGTGTCGGCAGTTTTGGCGAGACGGTGATGTCGAACTCGTTCTCGACCAGATTGCCGATGATGTGCTTGGCGAGCTCCGGCACCGTATCGTATTCGCGATACTCTTCCGGTGCATGCCCGGCCTCGCCCTCGGCGACACCAGGCGGCATCAGGCGGCGGCCCTCTTCGGTCGCCGGATGATGGCGGATCTTGTCGCCGTAGTAGATCATGTAGGGCGGGCTCAAATCCTCGCCGTAGATTTCGTGCTGGTCGTTGCCGAAGATGATGGCGACGTCGGCCTTCATGGCATCGAAGGCATCGGCCAGTCGTTCGCTGGCGATGTGGCACTTCTCATAATTTGCAGTCATCGCCGCCATGGTGCTGCGTTCGGCAAGGTTCTCGTCCTTGCGCAATTCGCAGAGCTGGTCGAACGAATAGACGCCGCCCCGGAACGGGTGCATGCGGGTTCGGTCCGACTGGACGCGCAGCAGCCATTTGTCAGGCGTGGTGTGCAGTTGCGGCCCATGGGCCGTGCAGATGAAACCGACTATTTTCGCCATAGGTAGCCTCCATGCTGTTCCAAGGCTGCGCTTCAGGTGACCTGGCTTCAGGCTTCGATGTTGAAAAGCCGCGCGGCATTGCCGCCCAGGATTGCCTTGCGTTCATCATCAGAGATGAACGACAGACCGTTGATGTGCGGGATGATGGTGTCGAAGGTCTCGCCGGTCTCGGGATCGATCGATGATCCGACGCCGGGCATTTCCGCGCCGTAGAGGCACTGCGAGGCGCCGACCACCTTGACCAGCAGTTCGATCGCGTCGCGCGAATAGAGCACGGTGTCGAAATAGAGCTTCTGCAGCCTGTCGCGGAAACGCACACCTGATGTCGACATGCCGTTGCGCGGCACCGTGGTCGCGTCGAAGCGGCCGAGCTGGTAGGGGATCGCGCCGCCGCCGTGGCTGACCAGGATCTTGAGCTCGGGAAAGTCTTCCAGCACGGTCGACTTGCACAGGCCGTAGACCGCGGTGGTCTCTTCGTTGATGAAGTGCAGCGAATAGGGTTCGCGCTCAGGCGCCCGTGAGCTTGCCGAATGGATATGGCCGACGACGTCGAGTTCGCAGAGCTTTTCGTAGAGCGGGTACCAGTAGCGATCGCCCATCGGCGGCGCCATGCGGCCATTGTTTTCGAACGGATCGGGGTTGATCAGGCAGCCGCGGAAGCCGAATTCCTTGACGCAGCGTTCGAGCTCCGGCAGCGCCTCGGTGATAGGGCTGTCACCGGTCTGCGGCAGGCCGGCGACGCCATAGAAGCGCTCCGGATAGAGTGCGCATTCCTGGGCGATGATGTCGTTGGCGTATTCGACATACCAGTGCACCAGCTTCTTGGGTTCTTCGGAATGCATGAGCTGGAACGGGCGCGGCGACAAAAGCTGGATGTCGACGCCGGCCTGGTCGAGACAGGCGAGGTGACCCATCGGTGCCATCTCGACGCGGTTGAAGGCCTGCTCCAGCGCTTCGTTGGAGACAGGCGGCGCCTTGCGGCCATGCGCGCCGCGATGCGACAGGATGCTGGCCTTGTAGGCGGGAAGCTGATGCGGCACCGCCATATGTGCGTGACAGTCGATGATCTTCATCGGGCACTCCAGAATTCCAGAAAATTTCGCATTGGCCCGCCTCAGTTCATTGAGGCGGTGGTGCCGGTGATGGTGTCGAGCAGGGCGTTGGGGTCGGTCGGGCAGGCATCGCCGCGCCAGGCGACGTGCCGGTCAGGACGCGACAGCACCAGGGCTTCGGCGTAAGGCCCCACGCCATCGCTGCCGGGCACCACGTCAAGCAGCTGGACCGGAATCCCACGCGCGGCTGCCGCCGCCATCAAGGGTGTGACGTCGCGGGTCGGGTCGAAGCGCAGCAACGTGTAGTCGGGGCCCATCGCGTCATAGAGCGAGCGCTTGTCCGCCAACCAGATGTGCGGCGTGCGACAGCCGGGCACCGTCGACGGCGTGAACTCGGCCATCGAGTAGGCCGGCTGCGCCTGCCCGTCATAGGATATGATCGGCGAGTGGTCGTAATAGTAGCCGAAGTTGAGGCCGCCGCAGCAATATTGCTGGACGTTCAGGTCGTAGATCTTGCGTCCCAGCGCCTCGCGCGCGGCGGCACCTTCTGCCGTGTCGTCTTCGATGTCGACAGGCACGACCTTGCGTTCCTTGGCCATGGCATGGGCATGGTTCATGGCGAAGACCGAGACCTGCTCGGTGATCGGCTGGCGCTCGGCGGCATAGGCATCGAGCATGCCTGCATTGCCCCATCCGGCGATGTTGGCGGCAAGCAGCCAGCCCAGGCACTCGGCGTCGGCGATGCCGGCGTTCATGCCGTAGCCTGCGTAAGGCACCCACAGATGTGCTGCGTCGCCGCAGATGAAGACCCGGCCTTTGTGGAAGCTGTCGGCGACGAGGCGA
Source organism: Aminobacter sp. NyZ550 (assembly GCF_025628925.2). Lineage (NCBI taxonomy): Bacteria > Pseudomonadati > Pseudomonadota > Alphaproteobacteria > Hyphomicrobiales > Phyllobacteriaceae > Aminobacter > Aminobacter sp. NyZ550. Next base: position 523,454 of record NZ_CP114191.1, on the reverse strand, counting down.
CGGCCGAACCAGTCTTCGTTGGACAGGACCTCGTAGGAAAAGTCCGGTCCGACGCCGAGGATTTCGCGGATCGACCAGTCGCGGTCGACGCTGTCGAAATCCGGCTCGTCGTCACGCAGATAGTTGTGCACCAGCCAGGTCTCGCGGCCGTCGATGGCATAAACATTGCCACTGCGCCGTGGATTGAGCGAAAAGCTCGCCCAGGCCGGCGCGTCGTTCATCATGCCGAGCAACTGCGGCGCACGGATGTAGGTCGACTGCACGCGCTGCACGACGGCGTCGCCGACGAGCTTGGCGCCGATGTCGCGGCGAACCTGCGAGCGGCCGCCATCGCAGCCGGCGAGATAACGCGCCGTGATCGTCGTCTGTTCGCCGCTGTCTATGTTGCGGGCGCTGATCTGCACGCCATCTTTGGTTTCGGCATGCGCCAGATATTCGGTGCGGTTGAGCACCGTCAGCCCCGGCATTGCCACTGCGTGTTCGAACAGGATCGGTTCCAGGAACAGCTGGTTGATACGGTGTGGCGGCTCGGCCGTCGGCCAGTCGGTATCGGGCCCGCCTGTTGCCGTGAAGCGGTCGCGCCGGCAGGGGATGGGGATGCGCGTGATCGCCTTGCCGGTCATCGAGGTGCGGTAGGCGATGTCGTTGGCATAATCCTCGGGCAAGCCGGCATTGCGTGCCGCGCCGGCGACGCCCAGCCGCCTCAGTATCTCCATCGAACGTGCCGAGACGTGATTGCATTTCACGTTCGGCGGTTCGCCATGGTGACGTGTCTCAAGGATCGTCACGGCGACGCCGCGCTGCGCCAGGATCATGCCCAGCGTCAGCCCGACCGGCCCGGCGCCGACGATGAGGACGTCGGTTTCCACCATCGCCGTCATGCCCGTGGGCTCCCGACTGTCACCACGACGTTGCCGTCGGTTACCTGCACGGGAACAGGAGTCAGGCCGACCTTTGGGTCGATCGGGTGACGGCCGGTCAACATGTCGAACTCGAAGCCATGCCAGGGACAGACGATGTGGAGTTGTTCCTTGGAAAAGCCAAGGCCGAGGCTCTTGCCGTTGTCGGCCACCAGTTCCAGCGTGCGCGGCATGATCTTGCCCTGGCACACCGGTCCGCCCATATGCGGGCAGATGTTGAGGTAGGCGCGCACTTCTTCGCCGACGAAGTAGATGCCGATGCCTGTGCCGTCGACATCGATGACCATGCGTTGGCGCTTCTTGAGCTCGTCGTGACGGCCCAACACGATCTGTTGCGACGCTGCCGTCGCCATGTCAGGGGCGCTCACGATGCCCTCCGGAACCACATTGCGAGGTCGAAGACGTTGAGATCGGCGGCGCGCAGCAGTTCGCTGACCAAGACTGCTGTCTCGGTGGCGGTCAGCGCGTCCTGGCCGACAGGCGGAAAAATCTTGTCCGACTTCTCGACTTTGGTTGCGTAGAGCTTGCCGAGCGCGGTGAGTGCTACGGCGATATCGGCCTCGCTCACCCTGTCGAGCGTTCCGGATGCCAGGGCCTCCTCAGCAGATGCGGCTATCGCTGCGGCGGCCGCGCTGAAACCAGCGCCATGTTCTGATGTCGTCATGTTCTGTGCCATTACGATGCGGTTTTGGGGCGATTGGCGAGGACGTCCTCAGCCAGCGGCTTGCGACGGGTCGTGTCGAGCTTGAACAGCCGCGCGGCGTTGAGGCCGAGGATGTTGCGCTTGGCCTGCTCGGAGAGGAACGGCAGCGAGTCGATGGTCGCCGGCGAATCCCAGTCCCAGTGCGGCCAGTCCGAGGAGTAGAGCAACTGGGTCTCGGCGTTCATCGCCTCCATGGTCGCTTCGAGAAGCTTCATGTTGGTGCGCTCGAGCGGCTGGCTCGTGTAGTACATCTCGCGCATATATTCGCTCGGCAGCCGCTTCAGGCCAGGGGCCTCGCTGGGGCGCATCAGCACTTCATGGTCGAGCCGCTGCATCAGGAACGGGATCCAGGCGAGGCCACTCTCCACCCACAGCATGTTGAGCTTGGGGAAGCGCTCGGGCATCGCGTTGACGATCCAATTGGTGAGATGGATCTGGTTGTAGTGGGTGAACGACAGCGCATGCATCGACAGGAAGCGGTTGAGCTGCGCGAAGGACGGATCGCCCCAATGATAGCCGGAGTGGAAAGCCAGCGGCTTGTCCAGATCCTGGATCATCGAATAGAGCCGCATGTAGCAGTCGTGGTGGACCGGCTTGTTGCGGGTCGAGCAGACAGTGAAGCCGATGATGCCTTCGGTGTCGCCGTAGCGCTCGACCAGCTCTTCGCACGCCTCGGGCGTGTTGAAGGGCAAATAGAGCAGGCCCTTCATGCGGCTGTCGATCGGCAGGATGCGTTCGATCATCCAGCGGTTGAACGCCTTGGCCAGCGCCACCTCGATCTCGTCCTGCGGGTGCATGCCGAGCAGCAGCATGGCGCTCGGGAACACCACCTGGTAGTCGAGACCCATCGCATCCATGCTGCGGCGGGCGGTCGAGATGAAGCGGTGGACACTGTCGTCGCTGACCGGCTCGCGCCGGCCCTGGTGGCCGATGCGGCCGCCGACGCTCTGCAGCGACAGGCCCGGTGAGATGTTGAGCAGCGCGTTCTGGCCGCCAAAGCCCTTGACCTGGTGCTGGCCGATCTGACGCAGCACGTCATTGTCGATCAGGTCGATGATCTCCGACCAGAAATGATCTTCCGAAACATGGGCGTCGACGTCGACGATGAGATAGTCGTCGAAATTCCTGGCGGCCTGCTTGGTGGCGTGCGCCAGCACGTCGCGGGAATCCGTCGACCCGGTGATTTCGCCGATCTCACGGAAGTTGGGAATGGAATGCTCGGTCATTGCGCTACGCTTCAACCCTGTGTCACGAATTTGGTCACGAGATAGCTATCAAGGCCTTCCGCCCCGCCTTCGGAGCCATAGCCGCTCTCCTTGACCCCGCCGAACGGGGTCTCGGGCGTCGTCAGCATCATGTTGTTGATGCCGACCATGCCGGATTCGAGTTCGTCGCCGATGCGGGTGGCCGTCGTCGTGTCGCGGGTGAAGGCATAGGCGGATAAGCCGAAAGGAAGCCTGTTGGCCTCGGCAACGACCTCTTCGAAGTCCTTGAATCGACGTGTCACAGCGACCGGGCCGAACGGCTCCTCATTCATGATCCGCGCCTCGTTCGGTACGTCGGTCAGCACGGTCGGCTGCCAGAAGTAGCCGCGCTCGCCCTTGCGTTCGCCGCCCAACTCGATGCGGGCGCCGGCGCGCTGCGCGTCCGAAACCAGGCTTTCCATGGCGTCGATGCGGCGGCTATTGGCGAGGGGACCCATCTGCGTTGCAGGATCGAGGCCATCACCCAGCTTGAGTGACGCAGCGACGGCGCGGAATTTTGCGACGAACCGGTCGTGAATGGCTTCGTGCAGGTAAAAGCGTGTCGGCGTGATGCAAATCTGGCCGGCATTGCGATACTTGGACCGTGCCGTCATCTCCGCCGCCTTCTCGATATCGGCGTCGGCGAAAACGATCGTGGGAGCGTGGCCGCCGAGTTCGAGCGTCGCCGGCTTGACGCCGTCTGCCGCCAGTCTGGCGAGGTGTTTGCCGACGCGGGTCGAGCCGGTGAACGAAATCTTCTTGATGATCGGCGATGCGATCAGATGCGTCGAAATATGGTCCGGCACGCCGAAGACGATGTTGAGCACGCCGTCGGGAAGGCCGGCATCTGCGAGCGCCTGGGCAATCGCCAGCGTCGGTGAAGGTGTCTCCTCAGCCGGCTTGGCGATGCAGGAACAGCCGGCGGCAAGGGCAGCGGCGATCTTGCGCGCCGGGATGGTGACCGGGAAATTCCACGGCGTGAAGGCTGCGACCGGGCCGATCGGCTCGCGGAACACCAGGCTGCGGACACCCGCTGTGCGCGAAGGGATGATGCGTCCATAGGCGCGTCGGCCTTCCTCGGCATACCAGTCGAAGATGTCGGCAGCACCTTGCACCTCGGCCATGGAATCGCCGACCGGCTTTCCTTGTTCGAGCGTCATGAAGCGGGCGATGGCAGGTGCGCGTTCACGCAGCAGGGCCGCTGCCTGGCGCAGGATCTTGTAGCGCTCGAAGGCCGAAACCTTGCGCCAGGAGCGGAAGGCCGTGTCGGCCGCAGCCAGTGCATTGTCCAGGTCGACGGTGGTCGCAACCGGGATTTCGCCGACGGTTTCACCGCTGGCGGGGTTGATGACGGGCAGGATCTCGCGATCGGCCGTCCGAACCCTCTCGGAGCCGATGCGCAACGAGCGATCTATCTGATCTTCTGTGACCATATCCAACTCAACTGATTGAAATTGTTGAATGCGGGAGCTCGTCACCGCCAATCTTGAAATATATGATAGTTTAAAAAATTTGGTCGCGCAATCGTCATTTTTCGCTTGATATTTGGCTTGGAATGATCTTTTTTGTCCTAAATATCTTATCAAAGGGATCGACATGCAAAAGGCACCTGACGCCGAAGGTAGCGGTCTTACCCAGATGGTTGGCCCGGCCGAGCGGCTGTGGTCTTCGGGCAAGCAGACGACGCTGTCGGCGAGTGTGATCGACCAGATCCGGACCGTGCTGTTTGCCGGCAGGCTGGCGCCCGGTGATCGGCTGGGTTCGGAAGCTTCGCTTGCGCTGCAGTTCGGCGTCAGCCGCATGACCATGCGCGATGCCTTGCGTTCGCTGCAGGCGTCGGGCGTGATCGAGGTCAAGGTCGGCATCAAGGGCGGCATCTTCGTTGCCGAGGGCAATTCGGAGCGGCTGGCCGAGACCATCGCCATTCAGCTGAAGCTGATCGGGATAAGCACCGAGGAACTGCTCGACACGCAGATTGCCATCGAAGTGATGGCGGCGGGGCTTGCCGCCAGCAATGCGACCGGTGCCGACATCAAGGCGCTGCATGATGCGCTGGCCGAGGCCGAGCGTCTGGTCGACGACGCCGAGGAGTTCACCTGGGCGGCGATCAACTTTCACGGCTGCGTCGTCGCCGCCTCACACAATCGGGTGCTGGCAGCGCAATTCAGGGCGCTGAGCCATGTCCTGATGCCGCTCTATGTCAGGGGATCTTCGCCTGACGTGGCCCGTCGCGCGGTGGCGTTCCAGCGCGCGCTGATCGCCTGCATCGAGGCGCGTGAGCCCGATGCGGCCAGAAACCTCGTTTACGGACGTCTGCAGTTCGTCAAGTCGCGTCAGTTGGGCGACCTGGCGAAAGGAGAAGCCGGCGACTGACCACGGAGGAACGGCAGGGTCTGCGTCCTGCCGCTTTGGTTCCAAGCCGAAATGCAGAGGGGAATGCCTGCTGAACGCCGCAAGAGAAGCGGCGTTGCGGGTCAATTTGCGAAAAAGGGAGTGAGGAAGATGTTTACGATTTCGCGCCGAAGCCTGCTCAAGATCTCAGCGGCTTCCGGCCTGATGGCGGCTTTGCCCGGCGGTGGCGCATGGGCGGCCGAGCCCAAGCGCGGCGGGCACCTTGTCGTGGCAAGCGGTGGCGCCTCGACGGCGGATTCGCTGGATCCGCGCACGTTCGGTTCGCCCTATACCGCGGTCATGTCCGGCATCACCTACAATTCGCTGATCGAGGTCCATGGCCTCGACATGGAACTGCGGCCCGGCCTCGCCAAGAGCTGGGAGCCGGCCAATGGCGGCAAGAGCTGGATCTTCGATCTGGTCGAAGGTGCGACCTTCCACAATGGCAAGGCCTTTACCAGCGAGGACGTGGTGTTCTCGCTGAAGCGCCATGCCGAAGAAGCGTCGCGCTCCAACATGCGCAGTATCATCAAGGGCGTGAGCGATATCCGCGCCGATGGGCCGAACCGCGTCATCATCGACCTGCCCGAAGCCAACTACATGTTCCCGGCGATGCTGACGGCGTTCTCGCTGGGCATCGTTCCGGCCGGGACGACGACCTTCGACGGTGTCGGCACCGGCCCTTACAAGCTGAAGCGGTTTTCGCCGGGCGAGGTTCTCGAAGCCGAGCGCAACGAAAACTACTTCAAGTCGGACGCAGCTTTCGTCGACAGCCTCGAATTCCTCGCCATCAACGATGCCTCGGCGCTTGGCAGCGCGTTCCAGAGCGGCCAGATCCATCTGACCACGCTGCTCGACGCCCGTACCGCGCCGCTGATGCGCCAGATGCAGAACCTGAAGATCTACAACACCGAAGGCCGCGGCTTCATCTGCTTCAACATGCGCACCGACATGGCGCCGTTCGACAATCCCGACATGCGCATGGCGCTCAAGCTCGCCGTCAACCGTCCCGACATGCTCGAGCGTGTCTCGGTCGGCGTCGGCCGCATCGCCAACGATACACCGGTTGCACCGAGCGATCCGGTCTTTGCCGCCGACCTGCCGCAGACTGAATACGATCCGAAGCGCGCCAAGGAACTGTTCGACAAGACCGGCTTCAAGGGTCCGCTGGTGCTGCAGACCTCGGAAGCGATCTCGTCGCGTGCCGTCGACATGGCGGTGATCTTCCAGGAGCACGCCGCCAAGGCGGGTATTCCGATCGAGGTCAAGCGCGAGCCGTCGGACGGTTATTGGGAAACCATCGTCGGCCAGACGCCGTTCCATGTTTCGGCCCGTTCCGACCGGCCGACTGCCGATGCGATCTTCTCGGTCGCCTTCCTCAGCACATCCGGAAACAACGAGTGCAAGTGGGTGAACAAGGACTTCGACGCCGCCGTCATCGCCGCGCGCGCCGAGCCTGACCTCGAGAAGCGCAAGGCCTTCTATGCGACCGCACAGAAGATCTGCCGGGAAGATGGCGGCACCATCATTCCGTTCTTCTCCAGCACGGTTGAAGGCACGACCAGCGACCTCGACGGTTTCGTGCCGTCGGCCCTGCAGATGGCCGGCTACCGCGCCATCGAGCAGGTCTGGTTCGCCTGACAGGACAAGACGGCATGACTCTGTTCGCCAATTCCCCGGTGAAATCGTTCGTAGTCGCCAGGGTTGCGTCCGGGCTCGTGTCGATCTTTTTCATTTCGTTCCTGGTTTTCCTGGGAACGTCGATGTTGCCGGGCGACGCAGCCAATGCGTTGCTCGGCCAGAATGCCACCCCTGAAACGGTCCTGGCCCTGCGTACCGAGCTGGGCCTCGACCAACCTTTGCCGGTGCGCTATTTCCACTGGCTCGGCAATGCGCTGCACGGCGATTTCGGGACATCGCTGTCCAATTCGCAGCCGGTCATCAACCTGTTGGTGCCGCGGCTGATCAACTCGCTGATCCTTGCCTTTTCGGCGGCGGTGATCGTCCTGCCGCTGGCCGTCGGCGTCGGGCTGCTCGCGGCGATCAACCGCGGCAAGGCGATTGACGCCGCCACCGGTTCGATCTCCGCGATCTTCCTGTCGATGCCGTCGTTCCTGATCGGCTACCTCTTGGTCTTCATCTTCGCGGTCAAGCTGGGGCTGTTTCCACCGCTGTCGATGGTTCGCTCCAGCGCCAGCCTGCCGACATGGATTTCGGCGCTGACATTGCCGGTGCTGACCCTGGTGCTGGTAGCCCAGGCCCATGTGATGAAACTCACCCGCGCTGCCGTGCTCGGAGTGATGAGTTCCGACTATATCCTGATGGCCGAGACCAAAGGCATTCCGCGCAACAGGATCATCCTCAAGCACGCGCTGCCCAACGCCCTGTCGCCGATCGTCTCGATCTGCATGATCACCATGGCGTATCTGATCGTCGACGTCGTGGTGATCGAGGCGGTGTTCAACTATCCCGGCATGGGCAAGCTGATGGTCGACGCGGTCGCCTATCGCGACATCCCGATGGTGCTGGCCTGCGGCGTGCTGTTCTCGACGATCTTCATCTCGCTCAATTTTGCCGCCGACTTTTTGGCCATGCTCGTCAATCCGCGTCAGCGCCTGCCCAGGAAGGGGAACTGAACCGTGTCGAGCAAGTTGACGCTGACCGTTTCCCTTGCCGTCCTCGCAACGATGGCGGCAGCCGCCATCCTTGCGCCGGTGCTGGCGCCGTTCCCGCCGAATGAGATGGTCCATGCCGCTTTCGATGCGCCCGGCGTGGGCGGTCTGCTGGGTGCCGACGGCCTCGGCCGGGACATGCTGTCCCGCATTCTCTACGCCACGCGCTACACCTTCGTTGCGACTCTGATCGCCACCACCCTTGCCTGCATGATCGGCGTGTCGCTGGCCATCATCGCCGGCCTGAGCAAGGGTTGGGTCGATATCGTCATCGGCCGTGCCGTCGACATACTGATGTCGATCCCGCAGATCATCTTTGCGCTGATCATCCTGGCCATCGCCGGCGTGTCGCTGACGACGCTGATCCTGACCATGGCAGTGCTGCAGTCGAGCACCTATTACCGCGTGACCCGGCCGATCGCCGGCGACCTCGCGGCGATGGAATATGTCGAGGTCGGTCGCCTGCGCGGCGAACGGCTGCACTGGTATTTGTTCAAGGAAATACTGCCTAACATGGTGCCGTCGCTTTTGGCGCAGTTCGGACTGGGGCTTTCCTCCGCGGCACTCTTCATCAGTTCGCTCAGCTTCCTGGGCATCGGCATCCAGCCGCCTGCGGCCGATCTCGGCGGACTTGTCCGCGAGAATGCGCTCGCCCTTTCAACCGGCCGTCTGACGCCGCTGATCCCGGCATTCTGCATCGCGCTGTTCTGCCTGAGCGTGAACGGGATCGTTGATTGGCTCGTTGGCCGCTTTTCAGACAAACCGGACGTGAAATGAGCGGAAATCGGGTACTGAGCATCGACAATCTACGCGTCGAGACAAAGTCGGGCGTGCTGCTCGACGACGTCTCGATCCATGTCGATCGCGGCGAAGTTCTTGGCATCATCGGTGAGTCAGGGGCCGGCAAGAGCACGCTGGCGCTGAGCTCGATCATGCTGTTCAAGTCTGGGTGCAGGCCGACATCAGGCTCGATCGAGCTGTGTGGACAGTCGCTGATGGAACTCGGAACCACCGAGCTCGAAACCATCCGGCGCACCAGGGTGTCCTACGTCGCCCAAAGTGCCGCGGCTGCGTTCAACCCGTTCTACCGGCTCGAGGACCAGGTCACCGAAATCCCTGCGATGGCGCAGAAGCTGACCTCAGCCCAGCGGCGTCGCATGGCAGTCGAGCTGTTCGAGGAGCTCCAGCTTCCTGACCCCAGGAATTTCGGCCGGCGCTATCCGCATCAGGTCTCGGGCGGCCAGTTGCAGCGGGCGATGATCGCCATGGCGCTGATCAACCAGCCCGACCTGATCATTTTCGATGAGCCGACCACAGCACTCGACGTGACGACGCAGATCGAGGTGCTCAGGCTGATCAAGAAGGTGGCGAGCACCCACAATTGCGGCGCCCTCTACATCTCGCATGACCTGGCCGTGGTGTCGCAGATGGCCGACCGCATCGTCGTCATGCGCAACGGCAAGATGGTCGAGCAGGGGCCGACGCGCCAGCTCGTCGACAACCCGCAGACGGAATACGCCCAGCGTCTTGTCGCGCACCAGGGCGATGGCACCTATGCCACTGCCAATGGCAGCGACGAAACCCTGCTCGACGTCCGCAACGTCGATGTCGGTTATGGCGGCGTCACGGCGGTCAAGGACGCGTCGATCAGGCTTGGCGCCGGCTCGGTGCTGGCGCTCGTCGGCGAGTCCGGCAGCGGCAAGACCACTTTGGCGCGCAGCATCGCTGGCCTGCAGCCAGCGCGCACTGGGCAGATCCGCATGCGCGACAGCGTGTTGGCGCCTGTGGTCGAGCGCCGCAGCTTCGATCAGCGGCGGCTGATCCAGTACATCCACCAACTGCCCGACCTCGCGCTCAATCCGCGCCAGACCGTCCGCGATGTCATCGGGCGTCCGCTCAGCTTTTTCTACGGATTGCGTGGCGCCGCCGCCGAGCAGCGGCTGCTCGAACTGATGGAGGCGATCGAACTTCCGGCGGCCTATCTCGACCGCTATCCGGCATCGCTTTCGGGCGGGCAGAAGCAGCGCGTCTGCATCGCCCGTTCGCTTGCCGCAAAACCGGACATCCTGATCTGCGACGAGATCACCTCGGCACTCGATCCGCTGGTCGAGGAAAGCATCGTCAAGCTGCTCACCCGCCTGATCAAGGACGAGGGCCTCAGCATCCTGTTCATCACCCACAATCTTGGCCTCGCGCTGCGCTTCTCGCACAAGACCACGGTGATGCAGGCAGGACGTATCGTCGAGCATGGCGATACGCGTACCGTGTTCGAACAGCCGCAGTCCGACTATACGCGCAGCCTGATCCGCGCGGTGCCGCAGCTACGGGAAGGCTGGCTGGACGGCTTTTCCGCCGATGCCGCCTGAAGGAAGCGTGGCCGCTTGTGCGGCCAGTGCCGCGATTTGCGGTGGTTCAAATTCGAGGGAGACAACCATGACGCAGTCCCATGCGATGATCATCAATGGCGAAAGGGTGGAGGCGGCAGGCACGTTTGGCGTCATCGATCCCGCACGGGCGGAGGTCTTCGCCGACTGTCCTGCCGCCAGTCCTGAGCATCTCGACGCGGCCGTCGCAGCCGCGCGTAAAGCGTTCCCGACATGGCGTGACACGGTGATCGAAGAGAGGGAACGCCTGCTCAACGAGATCGCCAACGCGGTTGAAGCCGATAAAGATGCCTTGGCGGTGCTGCTCTCGACCGAACAGGGCAAACCACGCGCCAGCGCCCATGGCGAGATTGGTGCCGCCATTCACTGGATACGCGAGACGGCAAAGCTCAGGCCACCGGTTGAAGTGATCCGTGACGACGAGAAGAACAGGATCGAGGTACACCGCAAGCCGCTCGGCGTTGTCGGCTCGATCACGCCGTGGAACCATCCGGTGCTGGTCGCCACCTGGCACGTCATGCCGGCGCTGATGGCGGGCAATTGCGTGGTCATCAAGCCGTCGTCCTACACGCCGCTGAGCACGCTTCGGCTCGTCGAGCTTGCCAATGTGCATCTGCCGCGCGGCGTGCTCAATTCGGTCACCGGCGAAGGCGGCATTGGTCGCGCCATCACCGGCCACCCCGGCATCGACAAGATCGTCTTCACCGGCTCGACGCCGACCGGCCGCAACATCATGTCGAATGCCGCCGACACGCTGAAGCGCCTGACGCTCGAACTCGGCGGAAACGATGCGGCAATCGTCTTGCCCGACGCCGACATCGACGCCATCGCGCCGGTGATCTTCGCCAAGTCCTTCGGCAATAGCGGCCAGACATGTGCCGCGCTCAAGCGCCTTTACGTGCATGAGAGCCTGCATGACGCGCTCGCCGAAAAGATCGCTGTCCTGGCGCGTGCCGCCAAGGTCGGTCCGGCCAGCGATCCGGCCAGCCAATTCGGGCCCCTGCAAAACAAGGCGCAGTTCGATCTGGTGCGTGCACTTGCCGACGACGCCCGGGCCAATGGCGGACGTTTCCTGGCAGGCGGCGAAGCGTCAGCCGAGGCGGGCTATTTCTTCCCGCTGACCGTCGTTACCGAGGTGACCGACGGCATGCGTATCGTCGACGAGGAGCAGTTCGGCCCGATCCTGCCGATTGTGCGCTACAGCGACGTCGACGACGCGGTCGCGCGTGCCAATGCCAGCGAAAACGGGCTGGGCGGTTCGATCTGGTCGACCGACATCAAGAAAGCGGAAGCGCTGGCGCGGCGTCTCGAATGCGGAACCGCCTGGGTCAACGACCACAGCTCGATCTCGCCGGCGGCACCCTTTGGCGGCGCCAAGCAGTCAGGCATCGGCGTCGAGTTCGGCCACTGGGGGCTTGAAGAGTACATGCAGATGCAGACGGTCCACATCACGCGCTGAGCGTGATGTGGCTGCAAGTTTGTGCTGCCGAAGCAGTCCGCCCGCTGGCGCCGGCAGACGCAGGACAGCAAAAGGAAAGGGCGGCACAAGGACCGCCCTTTCTTCATTTCAGATAGAGCATTCTCAGTAGCCGGAGCCACTTGCCTGCGGCTCGCCTTTGCCGCTGGACCTGAACTTCGCCGCAAGTGCGCTGGTTGCTTGTGCCAGCAAGCCGACGTCGTTGCCAACTGCGACGAAGGTTGCACCGAGGTTCAGGTAACGCTGCGCCAGGCTGGCGTCGGAAGTGAGGATACCGGCAGCCTTGCCTGACATGCCAATGCGGTGGATCGCATCCTCCACGGCTGCCTGCACCTCCGGTGCGCCGGGCTTGCCGAGATGGCCCATGTCGGCGGCGAGGTCGGCCGGGCCGATGAAGACGCCGTCGACGCCGTCGACAGCGGCGATGGCTTCAAGCTGCGCCAGTCCGGCCTGGCTTTCCAGCTGGACCAGCAGACAGGTCTGGTCGTTTGCGGTGGCCAGATAGTCGGGGATGCGGTTGAAGGCGGAAGCGCGGGCAAGCGCTGCGCCCACGCCGCGCACGCCATGCGGCGGGTAGCGCATTGCCTTGACCAGCTCTTTCGCCTGGTCGGCGGTTTCGACCATCGGTACCAGGATGGTCTGGGCGCCGATGTCGAGCAGTTGCTTGATGATCCAGGTTTCGCCGATCGGCGGGCGCACGACGGCATGAGAGCCGGAGGCCGCGATGGCCTGTAGTTGCGCGGCCATGACGGGCAGGTCGTTCGGCGCGTGCTCGCCGTCGATGACCAGCCAGTCGAAGCCGGCGCCGGCGCAGATCTCGGCGGTGTAGGCATTGGCAAGACCGAGCCAGAGGCCGATCTGGGCGTCGCCGTTCATCAGGGCGGCTTTGAAAATGTTGCGTGGTGCGGGCATGACGATGTCCTCAGGCGAAGTAGGCGCTTACGGTGCCGAAGGGGCCGAAGTCGGCCATGATGGTGTCGCCGTGGCGCGCTTCGACGGGGCGGATGAACGAGCCCGAGAGCACGATGTCGCCGGCCGCAATCGAACCGCCGAACATGGCGAGCCGGTTGGCCAGCCAGGCTATGCCGGCTGCAGGATGGTTGAGCACGCCGGCACCCAGGCCGGTTTCCTCGACTTCGCCATTGCGCGATACGATGGCGCCGATCCAGCGCATGTCGGCCTCGGTCGGCCGCATTGGCCGCCCGCCGGTGATGATGCCGGCATTGGCGGCGTTGTCGGAGATGGTGTCGACGATGGTGCGGGTGCGGCCCGTTTCCGGGTCGCTGCGCAGGATACGCGTGTCGAGGATCTCGATGGCCGGCGCAATGAAATCGGTGGCGTTGAGCACGTCGAAGACGGTCGTGTTTGGACCTTCCAACGGCGCCTTCATGACGAATGCGATCTCGGCCTCGATGCGCGGCTGGATGAAGCGGTCAGCCGGGATGGTTGCTGCATCCGGGAACATCATGTCGTCAAGCAGGACGCCTGAATCGGGAATGTCGATGTTGAGCGCATATTGCATCGCCTTCGATGTCAGGCCGATCTTCCAGCCGATCCTGCGCCGACCCTGGGCGAGCTTGAGCTGGACCCATGCGGCCTGCACTGCATAGGCGTCCTCCATGTCCATCTCGGGGTGATCGAGCGACAACAGCCCGATCTGCTTGCGCTGCTTTTCGGCCTGGTCGAGGCGTTGCGCTGCTGTCTGATGCTGCTCTGGCTCGAGCTTCATGGCTGTTCGTCCATGACGGTGTTGCGCAATGTGCCGATGCCTTCCGCTTCGACTTCCACGGTGTCGCCCGGGACCAGCCAGCGCGGCGGATCGAAGCGCGCGCCGGCGCCGGTCGGTGTGCCGGTGACGATGACGTCGCCCGGAACAAGCGTGGTGAAGGTCGAGATGTAGCTGATCAGCTTGCGGAAGCCGAAGATCATGCGGCTTGTGCGGTCATCCTGCCGCAGCTCGCCATTGACCTTCGTCGTCAGGCGAATGTCGGCAAGCTGGGCTTCGTCCGTATAGGGCACCAGCCAGGGGCCGATGGCGCCGGTGGCGTCGAAGTTCTTGCCCTGGGTCACGTTGAACTTGGCGTGCCGGACCCAGTCGCGGATCGTGCCTTCGTTGCAGAGTGAAAGTGCTGCGATATGGTCGAGTGCGTCGCGCTCGGCAATGCGGCGTCCGCCCTTGCCGATGACGATGACGATCTCGCCTTCATAGTCGAGCTGCGGTGACTCCGGTGGCCGGACGATGGCCGCGCCATGGCCGACAAAGGAACGCGGGAAACGGATGAACAGCGACGGATTGCCGGGCGCCGCCTGACCGTCCTTGTACTCTTCGTTGCGGTCGGGGAAGTTGACTCCGACGCAGATCAGCTTCTCCGGCGCCGGGACCGGGATCTGGTAGGTGATGTCGGCTTCCGAAATGTCGGCCGCGCGCTGTTCGGCGGCTTCCGTGAGCCGAGTGAGACCGTTCGCCGCGATAACCTCGCGCAGCGTCGGCCATTGCGGGAACTGTGGTGCCAGGTCGACAACACCTTTGGCGGTCACCGCGCCGTAGCTCGTCTTGCCGGCGTGGGTGTAAGTGGCGAAACGCGGCCGTTCGGTCATGTCTGATCTCACGGTGCGATGATCGGCGAGGCGGCAAGCGCCGACGGGCGCGGCTCGGTGCCGGCGAATGTGCTGCCTTCCTCGAACCACGAGCGCGGGGCAGGGGCGCCCCACAGTGTCTGGCGCTGCGGATCCTTCAGGTCCCACTTGATCGGCTCCAGGTCGGGGTCAACCGTCTGGTAGTCCGAGCAATAGATCTCGATGCGGTGACCGTCGGGATCGCGGATGTAGAGGAAGAAGGCGTTGGAGATGCCGTGGCGGCCGGGTCCGCGCTCGATGTTGCCGACGTAACCGGTGGTCGCCATCAGGTCGAGCAGGTCGATGATGTTGAGCGGCGTCGGCACCCAGAAGGCGACATGGTGCAGGCGCGGTCCGAGCCCGTTGGTGAAGGCGATGTCGTGCACGCCGCCCTTGCGGTGGGTCCACGCCGCCCACAGGCGACCGGTCTCGTTGTCCTCGGTGAATTCAGTGACTCGGAAGCCGAGCTCGTTGTAGAAGGCGACCGACTGGTCGACGTCGGGCGAGAAGCAGTTGAAGTGATCGATGCGCAGCGGCTTCACGCCCTTGTAGAGCGCGTATTTCTGGTGGATCGGCGCCAGCCGGTCCATCCTGGAATAGAACTCCAGTGGAATGCCGTGCGGGTCGCGGGTGCGCAACGTGCGCGACTGGTACGGCCGCTCGACCCATTCGACCGGCAACTCCTTCGCCCTGAAGAAATGCTCGGCCTTGTCGAGATCTTCGTCCGAAAACACCTTGAAGCCGAGGTCGCGGGCTTCGGCCCGGTCGCTCTTTTTCAGCACGATGCAATGGTGGCCGCGCTCTTCCATGGCGCGCAGATAGATGGTGTCGGCGGTCTCGTCGGTGACCTGCAGCCCGAGCGTGTCGACATAGAAGGCGCGGGACTTGGCAAGGTCCGTCACCGCCAGTTCGACATGGCTCAGCCGTACGATGTTGAAGGCGGGATAGAGGTTTGGTGTGGGCAATGGCATGTCTAGTGTTCCCGCTCAGCCGCCGAGCTTCTGGATGTTGTGGGCCGCCGTGGCGAAGGCGATGTTCTTTGTTTCCATGTAGAAGTCGAACGACCAGTCGCCGCCGTCGCGGCCGATACCGGAATTCTTGACGCCGCCGAACGGCGCCGGCAGATGGCGGACGTTCTCCGAATTGACCCAGATCATTCCCGCAGCCAGCCCTTCGGTGAAGCGCAGGGCGCGCGTCACATCCGATGTCCACAGATATCCGGCAAGACCGTATTGGGTGTCGTTGGCAATCGAAAGCGCTTCGGCTTCAGTCTCGAACGGGATCGCCGTCAGCACCGGCCCGAAGATCTCTTCCTGGGCGATGCGCATGTCGTTGCGCGCGCCGGTAAACAATGTCGGCGCGACATAGCAGCCGCCGCCGGGCCCTTCGACCTTGGTGCCGCCGGCGGCGATGGTAGCACCTTCCGAGCGGGCGAGATCGATGTAGGACAGCACCTTGGTCTCGTGCATCGGGTGGATCAGCGGGCCGACGACAGTCTTCGGATCGAGCGGGTGGCCGACCTGGATACGCTTGGCCTTTTCCGCCACCATGGCCACAAACGTGTCGTGGATCGAGGCTTCGACCAGCAGGCGTGACGACGAAGTGCAGCGTTCGCCATTGAGCGAGTAGATCATGAACACGGCGGCGTCCGCTGCGCGCTCGAGGTCGGCATCGGCAAACACGATCACCGGGTTCTTGCCGCCGAGCTCGAAATGCACGCGCTTCAGCGTATCGGCGCCCTGGCGCATGATCATCGAACCGGTGCGGCTTTCGCCGACGAAGCCGATCGCCTTGATGTCGGGGTGTTCGGTCAGCGCCTTGCCGGCATCCTCGCCCAGGCCGTTGACCAGGTTCCAGACACCCTTCGGCAAGCCCGCCTCTTCGGCGATCTCGACGAGCAGCCGTGCTGTCAGCGGCGAGAACTCGGCTGGCTTGTGCACGATCGTGCAACCTGCGGCGAGCGCCGGGGCGATCTTCCACGTCGACAGCATGAACGGCGTGTTCCACGGCGTGATGACGCCGACCGGGCCGATCGGCACGCGGGTCGTGATGTTCAACTGGCCGGGCGCCTGCAGCGTGCGGCCGTCGCGCGCCTCGGGTGCCTTGTCGGCGTAGTAGCGGAAGTTCTCGGCACCGCGCAGGGCGGCCTTGGCCATGAATTTCAGCGACTGGCCGGTGTCCATGCATTCGATGAAGGCGATTTCCTCGGCGCGTTTGACGATGGCATCGGCGATGGCGTGAAGCACCCTTTTGCGCGCATCGCCCGATTGGGCGGCCCATGCCGGAAAGGCTGCCTTGGCTGCCTTTGCCGCCATGTCGATGTCAGCCGCCTTGCCATGCGCCACCCGGGCGAGCGGCTTGAGGTCGACCGGCGAGATGGTCTCGAAGGTCGTGCCGTCGAGCGCAGGCATCGCCTCGCCATTGATGTGGTTGCTGACCCCGCCTGTCTTGAAGCGTTCGAGATAGGCTTCGGCCTTGCGCAGGTTGTTTTCGAAATCTGACATTGAGGTTTCCGTCATTTGTTCCGCAGACGCGGGTGGATGGCGTTGTTTTTCCAGCTCAGTTCGGCGTCGATCTCGCGGATCTCGAGCGAAAGCGCAAAATGAGGTGTGGCGAACAGGGGTGCGAGAAACGCGTTCGCTGCAGCGAAGATTGCTGTGCCGGCACGCTTCTTGTCGGCGGCGGTACGACCGGCACCGATCCTGAAGCTCATGTCGATGAAGGCGTTTTCCGGCAGGCGGTCGGCAACCGCATAGGCCTCGGCGCGCAGCGCCCGCACCCTGACGGCGCCATGTTCGAACAGGCCGGTGTCGAGGATTGCCTGTGACAGCTCCTCGCACAGCAACGGCATGTCGACGCGACCGTCGAGATTGGCGGAATATTCGAGCGTGAGGTGAGGCAAGGCGTGTCTTCCCACACATGTGGCGTTTTGATATTTAACATGTTAAGTAGTTATGCGCGTCGATGTCAAGGCGGCTGCGACGGAATTCGGCTGATTGCCGTCGCGTGGCGTTGATCCGTCGGGGCGCCGGTATTATCGGAGTAGAGTGGAATGCCGGCCAAGCCGTCGCCTGCCATCAGGAGTTCGCCCTTGCTGCAAAGCACCCGACGTTCGTTGCCAATGTCACTGTTGCGTGCGCGTGAAGTGGTGATGGCCCAGTTCCGGCCCATTCTCGCTCAGCATGGCGTTTCGGAGCAGCAATGGCGCGTCATTCGCGTTCTGGGCGAGCAGAGCCCCCTCGACGCGACGGAACTTGCCGAACGCGCCTCGATCCTGGCGCCGAGCCTGACGCGGATCATCAAAGCGCTCGAAGAACGCAGCCTCATCACGCGCGGCAAGGTCGAAGCCGATGGCCGGCGGGTGATGCTGTCCATCGCGCCGAAAGGGCAGGTCCTGATATCGGAAGTGTCGCCGGAAAGCAGCGCCATCTATGATGACGTCCAAAGGCGTATAGGGCAGGAGCGCTACGAACAGCTGCTCGACCTGCTGGAGGGGCTTATCGATCTTGAGAAGAAGTGACGGTCAGGCGGCTGCGGCAATGTCCCGGCAGGTAGGAGCCATTCGCGCACAAGCGGCTATGACTTCCGCATGATCGCCCTCAAGAAGCTGCGCGAACTGACCCTGACGGCTGCGGCAAGCACTGAGCGGCCATTGCATCTGAGCGCCGCAAGCGGTCTCGTTTGCCTCAGTTCGGCGATGTACGTCGTCGCCGACGACGAACTCCATCTCGGCGTCTTGTCCACGAAGGACGATCGTCCTGGCCAGTTGGTACGGCTGTTCGACGGCGTGCTGCCGGATGCGAAAGCTGTGCGCAAGCGGCAAAAGCCCGACCTCGAAGCACTGACGCTGCTGCCGGCTTTCCCTGGTTTAGCCCATGGCGCGCTGTTGGCTGTCGGGTCGGGCTCGCGGCCCAACCGGCGCCGGGGTGCCGTGCTCGGGCTCGATCCGGTGGGGCGCATTTCAGGCGTGCCGCGAAGCCTCGACCTGTCGGCGGTGCTGGTTCCGCTTACCGACGCCTTCGCCGAGGTCAATGTCGAAGGCGCCGTCGTCGTCAATGATGAACTGCGCCTGTTCCAGCGCGGCAACAAGCAGCATACCGAAAATGCCATCATCCGATATCCGCTTGCGGCGGCCTTCGACGTCTTGACCGGCAGACGTTCCGATGCGCTCAGGCCGATGACAATCGACAGCTTCGATCTCGGCCATGTCGATGGCGTGCCGCTGTGCTTTACGGACGCCACGGCGCTGCCCGGTGGCGACATGGTGTTCAGCGCGGTGGCCGAAGACACGGACGACGCCTTCAACGACGGCGCATGTGTCGGGGCTGCCATCGGCATCGTCGGGAACGACGGGCGGCTGCGTTTCATTCGCCGGCTCGATCGGCCGTACAAGATCGAGGGCATTCACGCTGAGCTCGACGGCAATCGCCTCGACCTTCTGGCAGTCACCGACGCCGACGATCCGGACGTTGAAGCTGCGCTCTATTCGGCGACGATCGCGATCTGATCAAGCCAGGCACGCGATCTCATCCTGGAACCTGTCGAGCGTGACCTGTCTCGTCTAAGCGGCGAAGACGCTGTCGAAATCCTTGAAACCCTTGACCTCGATCGGATTGCCGGAGGGGTCGAAGAAGAACATGGTGCGCTGTTCGCCGGGTTCACCTTCGAAGCGGATGACAGGCGGAATGTCGAATGCGATGCCGCCTTTTTTCAAACGATCGGCGAGCGCAAACCAGTCGTCGAGCGGAAGCACGATGCCGAAATGCGGCATCATGACGAGGTGCGTGCCGACCTTGCCGGTGCGGGTAACCTCGAACGGTTTGCCGAGATGCAGCGACAGCTGGTGGCCGAAAAAGTCGAAATCGACCCAGCTGTCGGTCGAGCGCCCTTCGACACAGCCGAGCACGCCGCCATAGAAGCCGCGCGCCGCGTCGAGGTCGGTGACGTGGATGGCGAGATGGAACAGTGATTTCATGGCCAGTGGCTCCCAGTGTTTGACCGACATCTAATGGGTCCGCTAGGAAAGGAAAACTACGGAATTGTTTTCCTCAGCATAAGGAATTCCATTGGATATCCGGTTTCTGCAGAGCCTTGTTGCGGTGGTCGAGACCGGCTCCATCGTTGCCGCCGCGCGGCGGGAACGGCTGACCCCGGCGGCTGTCAGCCAACGCATCCAGGCCCTGGAACGGACGCTCGGCTGCCCGCTTCTGGTGCGAGGTGCGCACACTGCACGGCCGACGGAAGCCTGCCTGTCGCTGCTGCCGCGTGCCCGCGCGCTGGTTCGCGATGCCTCGCTGCTCGTCGATGACCTCGACGCCAGCGGCCTGTCCGGTGACCTCAGAGTAGGGGCGATCTCGACTGTCCTGACCGGGCTTGTTCCTGTGGTGCTGGGCAAGCTGACGGAGTGCGCGCCGTCCCTGAAACTGCGGTTGACACCCGGAACGTCCGAGCATCTCTACGACCAGATGCTCGCCGGCCAGCTTGACGTTGCCGTTCTGGTCGAGCCGCCTTTCGCGCTGCCCAAGCTGCTGGACGCCACGCGCATTTCGCGTGAGCCGCTGGTCTATTTGACGCGCGATGCCGTTGCGCCTGCTGATATCATCGCACATGCGCGGGAAACGCCGTTCATCCGCTACGACCCGTCGTCATGGGGTGGCCGGATCGTCGCCGCCTACATGGAGAAGGCAGGGCTCTATGCCGACGTGCGTTGCGACATGGACGCGCTGGAGACGATCGCGATCCTGGTTGGCAAGGGCATCGGCAGTTCACTTGTGCCACACTGGCCGGGGCTCGTTGCCAACGGGTTCAACATCGTTCCCGTGCCGCACGCGCACGCGCATGAACGTTCGTTGTCTTTTCTGGCGCCGAGCGTGCCGCAAAAGCCGAACGCCGTCCGGCTTTTGCGCGATCTGCTTATTGGGGCGGCGATTGGCTGAGGCTCGGGCGCTGCCGCGTCCGATCGCCTTGCCGATCCAGTCCAGCCTTGCTGCCGGGATCAGGCCAAAATTGTTAACGTTGATGCCGTGGCGACGAGCGGTGAAGCCGGCATTCGCAACGACACCGCCGCGACGCGTGGCAGGAGTGCGTCTGTCCGAAACGCCAACAGCTCTCTGATCGGAGGCCTGAGATGGAGTGCGGTCGGTCGAGGCGGCGCATGAACTGACGTGATATCCGCTCAGATGGCGTCCTGACACGGTGTGCACATGCGCTGCAGCCACTCCATGTCATCTCGGCCAAGCAGGGGGCTCAGCGCCGACCTTACTTCGTCATGATAGGCGTCGAGCCATCGTCTTTCCAACGACGACAGCAGCTCGATGTCGGCGAGGCGCAGGTCGAGCGGCACCAGCGTCAGGCTCTTGAAGGCCATGAAGCCGTCGCCCGCCGCGACAACCTCGACCTGGTTTTCGAGCCGGATGCCGTATTCTTGCGCCTTGTAGTAACCGGGTTCGATTGTGGTCACCATGCCGGGCCGCAAGGCAATCTCGTTGACCCGCTTGTCGAAACGCTGCGGCTGCTCGTGCACCGACAGGAAGTGGCCGACGCCGTGCCCGGTGCCGTGGTCGTAATCGAGGCCGAGGTCCCAGAGCGGGCGCCGGGCGAAGGCGTCGATCTGGTGCCCACAGGTTCCGGTCGGGAACTTCAACGTCAGCATCGAGATCAGCCCCTTGAGCACGGCCGTATAGGCGCGGCGGATTTCCGGGCTGATGCTGCCCAATGCCGTCGTACGCGTGGCATCGGTGGTGCCGGTCAGGTACTGCCCGCCGCTGTCCAGCAGATAGACATCGGCCGAGGTGATCGGCGTGTTGGTCTCGATGGTGGCGTTGTAGTGGCACATCGCGGCATTGCCGGCGGAGGCCGAGATCGTGCGGAAGCTCGGCTCGACGAACAGCCTGCTGTCGCGGCGATAGGTCAGGATGCGCTCTTCGGCCTCCAATTCGCTCACCGGCATGCCTTGGCTTTCGCGCGTGCGGCCGTAGCGGTCGAGCCAGGCCAGGAAACGCACCCAGGCCGCGCCATCCTGCTGATGGCAGTCGCGGAAACCTTGCAGCTCGATGTCGTTCTTTTCCATCTTGGCGAGTGTGATCGGGCTGCGGGTCAGCTTGATCTCGCCGCCACTGTCACGCGCCGCATGGACAACCGCCGACGGCGCGAAACCGGGATCGACGAGCGCTGTTCGCCCCTCGGCGAAGGCCGCGACGCGTTCCAGAAGGCGCGCCGGCTCGGCGATTGCGACCCCGTCGAGCTCCAAATCGGAGAGATCGTTGGGCAGCTTGCGGTGGTCGACCAGCCACTCGGTGCGGCCGTCCTTGTCGAGGATCAGGAAGGAATGCGGCATCGGGTTGAACGCCACGTCGCGGCCACGCACGTTGAGCAGCCAGGAGATGTTGTCGGGTTGGGCCTCGACGAGGAAGTCGGCGCCCTGCGCCGCGACCAACTCCACGATACGACGCTTCTTGTCTGCAACGCTCTCGCCGGAATACTGGCGACCGAAAGCCATGATCGACCCCAGCGGCTTTTCCGGCTGGTCCGGCCAGATCGCATCGACGAGATCGCCCGGGGTCGTGACCCAGCTCCCGCCAGCTGATTCCACGGCGCGACCGCAATCCTGGTCCCAGGTCGAGGGCAAAAGCATCGCATTGAAGCCTATGCGCTGGCCTTCATCTATGTTCTTCGCCAGCCAATCCTTCAGCGGCGCATCGTAGAAATGCTCGACAGTGAAGGTGCCGAGATCGACCTCGTCGCGCACCTGCACCTGGTAGCGGCCGTCGACAAAGATTGCCGCCTTGTCGCGCATGACGATCGCGACGCCCGCCGAGCCGGTGAAGCCGGTGAGGTAGGCGAGCCGGCAGTCATGTGGCGCGCAATACTCGCTCTGGTGCTCGTCAAAGCGCGGCACGACGTAGCCGTCGAGCCCTTCTTCGGCGAGCTTGTGGCGCAGCGCTTCAACGCGGCCGGTCATGTCCAGCCTGTCGGTCGGTGTCATGTCGTCTGTCCTTGATCTGCAGATGGTCGCGGTCACACCGCTGATATGGTTTCGGCGAAGTGGCAGGCGGCCATGCCGGCGCCGACAGGTCGCAGCGCCGGCTTTTCGATACGGCAGCGCTCGGCGGCATGCGGGCAGCGCACATGGAACGGGCAGCCCGGAGGGATGTCGAGCGGGCTCGGCAACTCGCCTGACAGCGCCGGCGCGCGCTTGCGGTCGGCCGGATCGAGGGACGGTGCCGCAGCCAGCAAGGCCTGCGAATACGGATGGCGCGGCCGCGAGAACAGCGCCTCGGACGGGCCGACCTCGACGATGGCGCCGAGATAGATCACCGCGACCCGGTGCGAGACGTGGCGCACCAGCCTGAGATCATGCGCAACGAACAGCACCGTCAGTCCGAGATTGTCCTGCAGCTCGAGCAGAAGGTTGACCACCTGCGCCTGAACCGAGACGTCGAGCGCTGACACAAGCTCGTCGGCGACGAGACAGATCGGCTCGAGCGACAGCGCACGCGCGATGCCGATGCGCTGGCGCTGCCCGCCGGAGAATTCGTGCGGGTACTTGTCGGCGGCACCCTCAGGCAGGCGCACGAGATCGAGCAACTCGTCTATGCGCCGCTCGATGGCAGCGCCTTCGCGCATCCTGTGCACCGAGATCGCCTCGCGCAGCGTATCGCGCACCGTCATGCGCGGGTTGAGCGAGGTATAGGGGTCCTGGAACATCATCTGGACGCGCTTGTTGTAGGCGCGGCGTTTCGGTCCCTTGAGTCCGACGACGCTCTCACCCTCGAACAGAATGTCGCCGCCGCTTGGCTGGTGCAGTCCGGCGATACAGCGCGCCAGGGTCGACTTGCCGCAGCCGGACTCGCCGACGATACCAAGCGTCTCGGCAGCCATGACGTCGAGATCGACGCCATTGAGCGCCGACACGACCTGGCGCGGGCGGCGGGCGATGGCATCGGATAGCGAGCGTGGCTTTTCGAAGCGCATGGTGAGGTCGCGGATGGACAGCAGCGGCTTGGCCGGCTCCATGGTCAGCATGTTCATGACGCCGCCTCGTGTTGACGGAAGTGAGCGAGCGCCTCGGCGCGACGATGACAGGCCACCTGGTGATGCTGGCCGACGGCGGCAAGCGGGGGACGAACATCGCCGCATTCCAACCCGGCGACCGGACACCGCGCGGTGAAGGCGCAGCCCGGAGGCAGCGCGCTGAGTGACGGCGGTGCGCCGGGGATCGAGTAGAGCGGCGTGCGTGGGGCGACGTCGCGCGGGATCGAGCGCAAGAGCCCCAGCGCGTAGGGATGGCCGGCGTCGCCGATCACCTGGGTCGTCGTCCCCAGTTCGCACAGCCTGCCGCCATACATCACCGCCACCCGGTCGCAGGTCTGTGCCACCACGCCCATGTCATGGGTGACGAGGATCACCGCCATGCCGAGATCGCGGCTCAAAGACTGAATCAGGCGCAGGATCTGGTCCTGGATCGTAACGTCCAGCGCCGTCGTCGGCTCGTCGGCGAGCAGCAGCTGCGGGTTCGACGCCAACGCGATGGCGATCATGACGCGCTGGCGCATGCCGCCAGAGAACTCGTGCGGATAGTCGCCGAGCCGGTTGCGTGCAGCGGGGATGCCGACCATCTCAAGCAGTTCGACGGCCTTGGTCTTGCGGGCGCGGGCGTCGAGGTCGGTATGGGCGGCGAGGTTTTCGGAGATCTGCAGCCCCACCGTGAGCAGCGGATTGAGCGAAGACATCGGCTCCTGGAAGATCATTGCGATCTCGCGGCCGCGCACCTTGCGCAACGCCGCTTCGTCGAGCGCTGCGAGATCGCGGCCCTTCCAGAGGATTTCGCCGCCGACGCGGCCACGCGGACGGACGATGCCGAGGATCGAACGCAAGGTGATGCTTTTGCCCGAGCCGGATTCGCCGACGAGGCCGAGGATCTCGCCGGCCTTGACGCTGAAGGAGACGTCGTCGACGGCGATCAGCGGCCGTTCTCGCGAACCAAATTCGGTTCTGAGGTGGCGCAGTTCGAGCACCGTATGTTGCCTTGATACGGTCATCTCAGCGCCCCTTCGCTCGCAGCAGGTCGGCCAGCGCGTCACCGAGCAGGCTGAAGCCGAGGCCGGTGAGCACGATGGCGACACCCGGCATCAGGCTCATCCACCAGGCCGTGAGCAGGAAGTTGCGCCCCTCCGAGATCAGCACGCCCCATTCGGCCGCCGGCGGCTGCGCGCCGAGGCCGAGATAGCCGAGCGACGAGCCGAGCAGGATGGCCAGCGCCATGTCGGTCATCCAGTAGACGATTACAGGCGAAATCGCGTTGGGCAAAAGGTGCCGGAAGATGATGCGGCGGTCGGAAAAGCCGAGCACACGGCCGGCGGCGGCGTAGTCGTTGGCCTTCTGCGTCATGATCTCGGCGCGGGTGAGGCGGGCGTAATAGACCCAGTTCACCATGGTGATGGCAATGTACATGTTGACCAGGCCCGGCCCGAGCACGGCGACGATGGCGATGACCAGCACCAGGAACGGGAAGGTGATGATGGCATCGACGCAGCGCCCGAAGATGGTGTCGGCGATGCCCCCGTAATAGCCGACGAAGGCGCCCGCCGTGACGCCGATGGTCAGCGCGAAGATGGTGGCAAGCAGCGCCATCTGCATGTCGACACGGTAGGCCCAGATGACGCGTGAAAGAACGTCGCGGCCGAAATTGTCGGTGCCGAATGGATGGGCGAGGCTCGGTGGTTGCTGGATCGCCGTCATGTCGAAGGCGAGCGGATCGTAGGGTGCAAAGACCTGCGGACAGAGCGCCAGCAGGATCGAACAGGCGATGATGGCGAAGCCGATGACAAAGGACGGCCGGGCGAAGGCACGGCCGAGGAAGGCCAGCAAGCGGTTTGGCCTGCGCTGTGAAGCGTGACCGAGCGCACTCATGACTTGCGAAGCCTCGGATCGAGCAGCGACTGGACGACGTCGGTGAGCAGGAAGACGACCGAGACCATCACCGCGAAGGTCAAGGTCAAGCCCTGGATCAGCGGATAGTCGCGGGCAAAGATCGCTTCCAGCATCAGGCGGCCGACGCCGGGAATGGCAAACACTGTCTCGGTCACCAGCGTGCCGCTCATCAGGTTGCCGATCGACAGGCCGAGCAGGGTCACCGTCGAGACCAGCGCATTGCGCAGCACGTGGCGGGTCATGACGATGCGCGGCGTAAGCCCCTTGGCGCGGGCGAACTGGACATAGTCGGCGTCGAGCACCTCGATCAGCGAGGCGCGCAGGTTTCTGACGATGATGGCGGAGGTGTAGAGTGCCACGCTCAACGCCGGCAGCATCAGATGGTGCAAATTGCCGAAGAAGGTCGTGCCATAGCCGCCGACGGGGAACCAGCGCAACTGCGCGGCAAGCACGGTCAAAAGCACCAGCCCGATGTAGAACACCGGCATCGACAACCCGACCTGGAAGACGCCGCGGATGACGACGTCAGTCGTGGTGTTGGCACGCATGGCGGCAAGAAAGGCGAGTGGCCCGGCCAGGAGCACAGCAAGTGCAACGGCGTAGAGCGACAGGAAGATGGTGGTCGGCAATCGGCTGAGGATCACCTCGCTCACCGGCGCCTTCATCATGATCGAGCGGCCGAGATCACCTGACAGCGTGTTCTTGACGAAGACCATGAACTGCACCGGTAGCGGCTGGTCGAGGCCGAGATTGCGGCGGATCTGCTCGACCTGCGCATCGGTCGCCTTGGCCTCGGCCATGGCGATGGCTGGGTCACCGGGAAGCATGCGCACGAGCAGAAAGATGAAGACCATGACCAAAAGGAAGGTCGGGATGATCTGCAGCACCCGCGCCACGAGATATGAGAGAGAGGGCATTGGCTTCGCCTCGAAACACTCGCCTTGCAAAGAGGCGCGCCGGACGGATGGCCCGTCCGGCGCGCAGCGGTCACGCTTGGGTTACTTGGCGCGCCAGGCTTCCGAGAAGTCGTTGGCACCGAGCGGGGTCTGGACGTAGTTCTCGACCGACTTCGACACGGCGACTGCGAAGGGCGTCTCATAGAGGAAGAGCAGCGGCGCTTCTGCGGCGTAGATTTCCTGCATGCGCTTGTATTCGTCCTTGCGCTTGGCTGGATCGACTTCGGAGTTCGACGCCTCGAACAGCGTGTTGAATTCCTGGTTGTTCCAGCCTGTGCCGACGGCCTGGCGCTGTTTGTAATAGCCGAGCCATCCAGTGACCTGGGCAGGGTCGTTGACGTCGTTGGCCCAACCATAGGTGTGGATGTCGAACTCGCCATTGCGGTTCTTGGCGCCGCGCGTCGGGTTGTCGACCTGCTCGACCTTCAGATTGACGCCGAGCGGCGCCCACATCTGCTGCAGCGCGGTGAACAGCGTGGCGTCGTCGGCGCTGCCTGCGAGCGTGGTGAAGGTGATGTCGAGGCCGCCATCGGCGCCCGCTTCAGCCAGCAACTGCTTGGCCTTTTCCGGGTTGTAGGGATAGAGCGGCTCCGGTCCATAGTGCAGCTGGGTTGCTGCCGACATCAGCGAGGTCATTGGCTTGCCGGTGTCGAAGGTCACCAGCTTGATCAGCATGTTCTTGTCGGTAGCGTAGTTCAGCGCCTGGCGCACCTTGAGGTCGGCGAGCGGGTTCTTCGAGCCGTCCTTGCGGGTGTCGCGGGTATTGATCGGCGCATAGATGATGCGGGTCGAGGGAAATAGCTCCATCTTCAGACTGGCGTCGCCGCTGAGTTCGCCGACACGGGCGAACGGAATGAATTCGGCGACATCGACCTCGCCGGCCTGAAGCTTGAGGATGCGGGTGTCGTCATCTGGAATGACGACGAAATCGACGCCATCGAGATAGGGCAGCGACTTGCCGTCCTCGCCGGCGCGCCAGTAGTTCGGGTTCCTGGCGAAGCTCATGCTCGAACCGGCAACCCGGCTCTTCATCGTGAAAGGCCCTGACGTCACCGGGTTGTTGTCGAAATAGGCCTTGGCCTTTTCCTGGTCGTTGCTGCCTGATGCCTTTTCGAACGCCGCCTTGGAGACAATTCCGGTGTTGAAGGTGGCGAGGATCGAGGGGATCGTCGGATCGGGTTGCTTCAACGACAGCGTGACCTTGCCGCCCTCTGCCGTCACCTTTTCGACCGAGCCGAGCAGGCCGCCCCATGGCCCGTCGGGATTGCGGGCGCGATCGAGCGAAAAGACAACGTCGTCGCCCGTGATGGCCGAGCCATCGGAGAATTTCAGGCCGTCGCGCAGCTTGAGCGAGATCGATTTGCCGTCGCCGGCGACCGCGTAGCTTTCGGCCAGGCCGGGCTCGATCGCGCCGTCGGCGCCGTTGCGCAGCAGCGTCTCATACAGGCTGGTGATCATCCACAGGTCGGGATTGCGGTCGGCCCAGACCGGGTCGATGACGGTGGAGTCGTCGTAACGGGCAAAGGTCATCGAGCCGCCGCGCTCGATCGCCAAAGCCGACGTCGCGGCGCCAAATCCCAGAGCTGCGCCGAGCAAAAGCGGCAAAAAGCGTTTCATGTCTTCTCCTCCTCTTGGCCTGCCGGCAATGCCGGCGCTACGCCTCGACGACCAGTTTGGATATTTTATCCAATCTTGCCGGACAATATTCTTTGCGTCCGGATTGCCGCGAAGGCATTGTGTAGTTCCCCATCAAAGCGGCGGCGCGGTGGCCATTTGGCTTGCGCAACCAACTTTAGCTGGACTAAAGTTCATCGAAATTGTGAAGTCAAGCGGAAAGACAGTGATGCCCCTCGATATCGATGACGCGGCCGCAGGCACCGGGGACGCGCCGCATCCGGACATGCCTGCCGCCGCTTCGATCGGACAGATGTTGCGGGCGCGCCGCAAGCTGATCGGCAAGACGATGAAGCAGGTCGCGGCCGAGGCGGGCCTGACCGAAGGCTTCATCAGCCAGATCGAGCGCGGGATTTCGACGCCGTCGCTGATTTCGCTCTACAATGTCGCCAACGCGCTCGAGACCAGCGTCGACACCTTCCTGTCGCAACCGCCGGAGCATGCCCACTCGATGGTCTCCCATGCCGGTGCGCGCCGCGGCTACAATGTCGAGACCAAGGAGCGGGTCTATGAACTGCTCGAACGCGGCTTTCCCGGTGCCCAGCTCAATGGCTGCATCACCCACATGCCACAAGGCTATGCCTCGGAGATCACGACCCATCAGGGCGAGGACTTTCTCTATCTGATCGAAGGCGAGATGCTCTACGAGATCGATGGCAAGGAATACCTGCTCAAGGCCGGCGACACGCTGCATTTCCCTGCCTCGCTGCCGCACCGTGCCCGCAACGTCGGCCCGGGTCCGGCGCGCGAGCTCTGGGTCGGCACCACGCGCATCATCTCCGAGACCTGACCCTACTGCTTTCGCGGCCAGGTGTCGGCGAGCCGGTAGCCTGCCGGCCAGGGATCGTCGGGATCGAGCATCACCTGGTGGGTTCCGGTGATCCAGGCGCGTCCGGAGATTTCCGGAACGATCGCCGGCCGGCCGGCGACTGACGTCTCGCCGACGATGCGGCAATCGAAGGTCGAATCGATGATCGAATGGCCGCTGAAACGCTGGCCGACCTTCATCAGTCCGCGTGCGTGCAGCACGGCCATGCGTGCCGAGCAGCCGGTGCCGGTCGGCGAGCGGTCGAGCTTGGCGGGCTGGATGACGACGGTGTTGCGGCCATGCAGGACGCCGTCCCTTTCTTCGACCGGAAGCGCCAACTGGCAAAACGAGATGTGGTCCCATTCGTGGTTCTCGGGATGCGAGAAGCCGAGCTGTTCATTGGCGGCGCGGGTGATCCTTATGCCGGTTTCGGCCAGCTCGCGCGCCTCGTCGGGCGTGACGGAAAATCCCAGCGCCTTCGCATCGGCGATGACGAAGCTGTCGCCGCCGTAAGCGGTGTCGACGGTCAGCGTGCCCAGGCCCTCGACCTCGAGCTTTGCGTCCAGCCTGTCGGCGAAGGACGGCACGTTGGTGACCGTGATCCGCTCGGCCTTGCCATTGCGGCAGCTGGCCACGACGTCGACAAGGCCGCCCGGCGCTTCAAGGACAAATCGCGTCTCCGGCTCCTGCATCGGCACGATGCCGCTGTCGAGCAGCACAGTCGAAACGCAGATCGAGTTGGACCCAGACATCGGCGGCGTGTCTTCCGGCTCCATGATGATGAAGCCCATCGCGGCACGCGGATCCTTGGGCGGCACCAGAAGATTGATGTGGCGGAACACGCCGCCGCGCGGCTCGTTGAGCACGAAATTGCGCAGCGTCTTGTCCTCGGCGATGAAGCGCCGCTGTTCCCATAGCGTCTCGCCAGGCGGCGACGCGACGCCGCCGACGATGACGTCGCCGACCTCGCCCTCGGCGTGGCACGACACGATATGGATCACCTTGCTTGTGCGCATCCTTCGCCTCCCCGTGAATTCGCCTTGTCGGCTTCCGGTACGATACCGGTCGCGTTGCCGTATCGTGCCTTAGCCGCTCGCACCTTGGCACCCATAGAAACATCGGATCCAATATACAATCTGGAATATGCAATTGTGCGGGAAGAAAATGCTGGGCATGTTGCCCCGCGCCGTTGCAGCACCTATCACCGAGGCTTGGCCGTTTGCCGCAATCCCGCAAGGTTGGACCGCAATGAAACTGGAGACCGTCGATATCAGGCAGGCCGCATCGGCGGCCGATATCGTCTACGAGGCGCTGCGCAAGGCGATCATCGAGGGTGACCTCGCCGAAGGCCAAAACCTGAGGCAGGACCAGATCGCCTCGATGTTCAACACCAGCCGCATCCCGGTGCGCGAGGCGCTGTCGCGGCTCGAGCAGAACGGCCTGATCACCACGCAGCGCTACAAGGGCGCAGTCGTTGCAGGCTTGTCGATCGAGGAGATCGAGGAGATATTCGAGTTCCGTGCGCTGATCGAGGCCGAGGTCATCCGACTGGCCGTGCCGAGGTTGACCGGTAAGACCCTCGACGCGGCCCGACGCCACTGCCAAGCGTTCGACAGCGAGGCCAATTCGGCGATGTGGGGCGAGATCAACCGCAACTTCCACTACAGCCTCTACGAGGCGGCGCGACGGCCCTACTACCTGCAGATCGTGCGGGCTTCGCTCGACCGCATCGACCGCTATTTGCGCGCCCAGTTGACGCTGACCAACGGCATGAGCCGGGCACGGCGCGAGCACAAGGGTATTCTCGATGCCTGTATCGCGGGCGATGCCGACAAGGCTGCCGAGCTCACCCGCGACCACATTCTCGGCGCCGGCCGCGCCCTGGTGACGTTCCTCGAGGAAACGCGCGGCAGGAACGACTGAGAGGGGCCTGCCGTCGCAGTGCCCGTCCGGGGTGGCGCCTCTGGATGGCCATACGTTAGATTGAGCGTTTCCACGAAGGCGGCCACGACGATGAGGGCAGATTGGCCAGGATAGGTATCTTGTCGGCGCTCGTGCTGTCGGCCATGTGCACGCTCGCATCGCTTGCCGGCGCTGTCTGGGCGGCGGAGCGTCGTGACCTCGTCGTGGTCACTTCCTATCCGCCATCCTTCATCGAGCCGTTCCAGAGGGCCTTTGAGCGCCGCAACGCCGACATCCGCCTCGTCGTCATCCAGCGCAACACGGCAAGCGCCAGCCGCTTCATCATCGAGAAGACGGAAGTTGCCGCCGACATCTTCTGGGCTTCCGCCGCCGATGCCTTCGAGTTGCTGAAGCGGACAGGTGAACTGCGACCGATCGCGCCGCGGCCAACCGGCGCACCTGCCAGGGTACTCGGTTATCCGGTCGACGATCCCGGCGGCTACTATCTCGGCTTCGCCTTGTCGGGCTATGGCTTCGTCTACAATCCATCCTATCTCGCGCAGCACGCCCTGCCGGTCCCGCGCGACTGGCAGGACCTGATCAAGCCGGTCTATTCGGGACACATCGGCATCACCTCGCCGTCGCGCTCGGGCACGACGCACCTGATCGTCGAAGCGCTGCTGCAGACCTACGGCTGGGATCACGGCTGGGCGCTGCTGTCGCAGTTGGGCGGCAACCTGTCGACGGTCACGGCGCGCAGCTTCGGTGTTGCTTCCGGCGTCGCGCAGCGGCGCTTCGGCATCGGTATCACCATCGACTTCCTGGCGCGGGCACCGGATCTGGCCAATGCCGACAATGTCTTCATCACGCCACGCAATGCGGTCTTCGTGCCCGCAAGCATCGCCATCCTGTCGCGTTCGCGCAACATCGAGGGCGCGGAGCGCTTCGTCGATTTCGTTCTTTCGGAGGAGGGCCAGAAAATCCTGCTCACGCCGGCAGTCGGTCGCATTCCCGTGCTGGCGTCGTTGAACGGAGGGCTGCTGCCGCAGCAGGCTGGCGACGGCCTGCTGAAGTACCACAGCTTCGACCCATCCGCCTCGGCAGCGCGATATGGACTCGTCAACCTCATGTTCGACGATTACATCGTGCGCCGCCGGGCAATGCTCGCGCGGTTGTGGAAGCGGCTTACCGATCTGGAGACGGCAAACATTGACGATCCGCAACGGCAAGAGATGCTGGGGAGGGCCCGTGCCTTGCTGAGCATGCCGCCGCTCTCGGCAGAGGAAATGACGAGCCTTGCCGACCCACTGAAGACGGAATGGCCGCGCGGGGCGGTGCGCTCGCCCGAGCAGCAGGCATTCGCCCGCGCCTTGCGCAGCACCATCGAGCAAAACCTGGCTGCTGCAGAAAGCCTGATCATGACTGCGTCGCGTGATCCCGACAGTCTGCGTTATCAGCCATGGCGGCAATGATGGCGGTCGATCATCCCGGCGCTGCCGCAACCCGCGACTGGCGCTTTGGCATCGGCGCCCGCCTCGCTCTGGCCTTCATTGCCATTGTCGGCCTTGCCGTGGGCGCCTGCGTCGTCGGCTGGCTGTCTTACGAACGCCTGTCCGGAGAGCTGTCACGGATCGCCAACGAACAGATGCCGCAACTGGCTTACGCCTCCCGCCTCTCAACGGCGGGCGCCGACATCGGCTCGGTCACGGCGGTGTTGGCGGGGGCCGAGACGCGCAGCGAGTTCAACGAGATCCGCGCCATCTATGCCGAGCGGTTGAAGCTGCTGCAGTCATTGCTGGCCGAAAGCGATTCCAACTCGCCGGTCGGCGCCTTGCTGCCGCTTGCCAACGGGATCAACGACAATCTGCGTCAGATCGATGTCGCCGCCGGCAAGCGTTTCACACTGCTGGAGGCCATGCGCTCGGATATCGACGAACTCAGATGGGTGCAGGCCGACCTGCTCGACGAAGCCGAGCCGCTGGTCGAGGATATCCGTTTCAACATCGAGGCCGAAACACGTAACAGCCAGGGAGCGGCAGCGCTGGCCGAACAGCGCAAGAGTGAAGCGCTGCTGACTGCCGTGTCGCAGGCCAATCTTGCGACAGGCCTCATCGGTCGGCTGGTGAATGCCACCACGGCCGAGGAGGTGCAGGAAACCAACGCCTTCCTCGGCGACAGCGCCGACGAACTGGCCAACCGGCTGGGAACGCTTGGCAACTGGCCGGACAGCATCACCGTGCGCCAGTTGAGCGGCCGCATCCTTGAGCAATCCAACGCCCAAACCGGGATCCCGAACCGCAAGCGCTCGGAGATGATCGAGGCGGCCAGGCTGACCGAGCTTGCCGGCCAGAACGGTCGGCTGGTCGACGAGCTCGGCCGCAAGATCGCAGCCGAAGTCGTGGCGATCGAGGCAAGTGCCAATGCCGCCGCCAAACGTGCCGCTGCGGCCATCGACACCGGGCGCAAGCTGCTGGCGGCGATCGCCGTCCTGTCCGTGGTGCTGGCGTTGGGGATCGGCATCTTCTACGTCCAGCGCAACCTGCTCAGCCGCATTCGCTTGCTTGCTGACGAAGCTGGCGCCATCAGCAGCGGCAGGCCGACGGCCGCAGCATTGCCCGAAGGCGCCGACGAACTCGGCGATCTCGCCCATGCGCTGACGATGTTCCGGCAAACCCGCGACGAGCTTGTCCAGTCGGCAAAGCTCGCTGCCCTCGGCCAGATGGCCGCCGGTATCGGCCACGAGCTCAACCAGCCTCTGGCTGCCATCCGCGCCCACATCCACAGCGGCTCGACGCTGATATCGCGCGGCAAGGGCGAGCAGGCGCTGGTCAACCTGGACAAGATCAAGGCGCTGACCGGCCGGATGGCTGACCATATCAGCCACATCAGGCGCTTTGCCCGCCGCCCGGACGCGAAGCTCAGGCCGACTGACATCTCCGCCTGCGTGCGCGATGCGCTTGCGCTGCTCGAGCACCGCTTCGAAGAGGAAGGCGTCGTTCTCGACGTCAGCCTGCCTGACGCTGGTCGGGCCAATGTGATGGCCGAGCCGGTGCGGCTCGAACAGGTCGCGGTCAATCTGGTTGCCAATGCGCTCGACGCCGTCAAGGGCCAGCCCGTGAGGCATGTCAGTGTCCTGGTGGAACCAGACGGGGCGGGTGCCCGCCTGATCGTCGGCGATACCGGCATGGGCATCGCGCCAACCGATGTCGGTGCGGTGTTCGATCCGTTCTTTACCACCAAGCCGGTCGGGTCCGGCCTCGGGCTCGGCTTGTCGATTTCCTACAACATCGTCAAGGATTTCGGCGGCGACATTTCGATCCTCGAGACCGGTCCGCAAGGCACCCGCTTTCTTGTTAGCCTGAAAGGACCTGAATGACGCCCGACATCATCCTGATCGATGACGACGCCAATGTGCTTGACGCCTGCCGTGAAGTGCTGGAGCTCGAAGAGCTGCGTGTGGCCGCGCATGGGTCGGTCAAATCGGCGCTCGCCGGATTGAGGGCAGACACCTCGGCCGTCATCGTTTCGGACGTGCGCATGCCCGATCATGACGGCTTCGATCTGGTGGCGGCGGTACGCAAGATCGACCGCGAAATTCCCATCATCCTGATGTCTGGCCATGGCGACATTCCGATGGCGCTGCGGGCGATGCGCGACGGTGCCTGGGACTTTCTCGAAAAGCCCGCCGATCCGCTGCACCTGATCGAGACGGTGCGCCGGGCCCGTGACCACCGGCATCTTGTCATCGAAAACCGGCAGCTTCGGCTGTCGTCGGAGACGGACGCCTGGGAGACGCGGCTGATCGGTCATTCCGCGCCGATGGTCGCCTTGCGTGAGAAGCTGAAGCGGATCGCAGGTGCTGCGACCGACGTCCTGGTCATCGGCGAAACCGGCACCGGCAAGGAAGTGACGGCGCGCGCCATCCACGATTTCAGCGCTCGCAAGGGGCGCTTCGTTGCGGTCAATTGCGGGGCAATCCCCGAGACCATGCTGGAAACCGAGCTTCTCGGCCACGAGGCCGGCGCCTTCACCGGCGCCCGCGAGCGCCGGATCGGCAAGATCGAACACGCCAGCGGCGGCACGCTGTTTCTCGACGAGATCGAATCGATGCCGCTCGTCGCCCAGGTACGGCTGCTGCGCGTGCTCCAGGAGAGGGTCATCGAGCGGCTCGGCTCGAATGTCGAGCTGCCTGTCGATATCAAGGTCGTCGCGGCGACCAAGGCGGACCTGCATCAGCTGGCACGGCAAGGCAAGTTCCGCGAGGATCTTGTCTTCCGTCTCGATATCGCCCGCGTCGAGATTCCGCCGCTTGCCGCCCGCAAGAGCGATGTCGGCCTGCTGTTTCGCCATTTTCTCGGACTCGCTGCCAAGCGCCAGGGGCGAACGGCCCCCAAGGTGGAAGCTGCCTGGCTGGCCGAGCTCGAAAGCAGGCCGTGGCCGGGAAACGTTCGCGAGCTTCGCAACGTCGCCGAGCGTTTCATGCTTGGTCTGGAAGATCATGCGATGTTCGACAGGCCAGCCGGCAACAGCGACAGCCTCGAGGCGCGGATGGACCGGCACGAACGGGCCGTCATACTCGACAGCCTGGCTCATCACGACGGCCGGATCGGCGCCACGGCCGACACGCTCGGCATTTCGCGCAAGACGCTTTATCTCAAGATGCGCAAGTTCGGCATCTCGGTGGCCGGCGAGGGCGAAGGCGACTAGACTAGCTGTTTGGTCCCGGAGTGTGGCGGGAGGCAGTCAAGCTGATCCTTCATTCCGGGAGAAGCTATGGGACAGATACTCCGCGGCAGTGCCACGACCACGCACGCCATCCGAGCAGCGATACAGCGATCGAACGCTCCGCTCAACGAGCTAGCCGTGCAGCACGACTAAATCAGAAATCTGTTGCCACGTGGCACAAGCGGGCTTTTGTCCACGATGCGCCGATGGGGCCGATGACCGTGCAAACCGCCAATTGAGAGGCGACGGTCTCGTTGCCTTTCGTAAGCATACGCTGCAGCCTCTGGATGACTTCCTCTATGCGCTGCGGGAGGCAACCGGTTCGGCGGTATCACTACGAGACACACCGCCAACTCTGAAGATCACCTTGCCGCCTTCCTCGAAGGCTGCAATTTTCGTCCGACCCCTCAAGACCCTTCGCGGTCTTGCATCCTTCGAAGCCATCTGTACGGACTGGGCCTATCAGCCAGATCGCTTCCGGTTCGACCTGGTCCACTTGACCTCGGGACTGAACACCTAGTCTAGGATCGCTTTCAGGAACTCACGTGTTCTCTCTTCACTTGGATCGGTGAAAAGCTCGTCCGGCGTCCCTTCCTCGCGGATTTGCCCGCGGTCGAAGAAGCAGACACGGTCGGATATCTCGCGTGCAAACCGCATCTCGTGGGTTACGAGCAGCATGGTCAGGTCGTGTTCTTCAGCAAGCCGGCCGATAACCGTAAGCACCTCACCCACCAATTCAGGGTCGAGCGCCGACGTTGGTTCATCAAACAACAGGATACTGGGCCTCATCGCAAGTGCACGCGCTATACCGACACGTTGCTGCTGTCCCCCAGACAGCTGATGCGGGAATTTCTTCGCCTGATCGGCAAGACCTACCAGATCCAGCAGTTCCTCGGCGCGTAGCTGTGCCTCCTTCTTGCCAAGGCCAAGTACTTTTACAGGAGCTTCGGTAATGTTGCGCATCACCGTCATGTGAGGAAACAGGTTGAACTGTTGAAACACCATGCCCAGTTTGGAGCGCATTCGGCGCAGATGCGCTTCGCTGGCCGGCAGGAGGGAGCCCTCGCGCAGTTCATGCCATAGTGGTTCGCCGTCGACATGGACAACGCCGCCATCAATCCCCTCGAGCGTCATCAGGATACGCAGCACCGTCGACTTGCCTGACCCTGAAGGGCCGATGATCGAGACCTTTTCGCCCTTCTTGACCTCGAAATCGAGCTCGTCGAGCACGGTGAGGTCGCCAAAACGTTTGACCACCTTGTCGAATCTTATGATGGCATCGGTCATTTCAGCGGAAGTCCTTGCTTGGGAAGGTAGGTGTCGAGAACGCGGACGCCGGCCGAGGCCACAAGAGTCATGACGAGATAAAGGCAGCCAACCAGCGACAGCGGTACGAGATAGTCGAAGGTGCGGTCGCCGATGATCTTGGCGACATTGAGCATTTCGAGAACAGTCACAACCGACAGCACCGGAACGTCCTTCATGATTGAGACCAGATAATTGCCCATTGCCGGCACGATGCGCGGCACTGCCTGCGGCACGACAATGTGGGTAAAGGTGTTGGCGGCCGATAGGTTGAGCGCACGGGCCGCCTCGCGCTGGTCTCTGCCTACTGCCTCGATGCCGGCGCGGTAGACTTCCGAAGTATAGGCACTGTACTGGATGCCCAAGGCGAGCGCCCCGGTCATGAAAGCCGGCAGCACGATGCCGTATTCGGGCAGCACGTAGTAGAGGAAGAACAACTGTACCAGCAGTGGTGTGTCGCGAATGAATTCGGTGACGAGTCGTGCCGGCCAGGCAATGAACCGCGACCGCGCGCTCTTGAGAACGGCAAGAAAGAGCCCGAGCACCAATGCGACGAAGAAGCCGAGTACGGTTGCCTGAATTGTCACCCACATGCCGACCAGCAGGATAGGCAGGATGGAGATGGCAAAGTTCAACGGGTTCGTCAGGTCCCATTCGAAGCCGAAAAGCATGGAACTAGCTCCCCACCATGCGCCATCGACCGGCGAAGCGTTCGATAAGGTGCATGACAACTGTGACCACCAGAGCCATGCCGAAAAACATCAACAGCAGCAACGTGTAGATTGTCGTGCTGTCTTGGGTGAAGTTGCGAATCTGTTCGGCGCGGAAGGTCAGATCGCCGAGGCTTATCAGTGAAACAAGCGCAGTATCCTTGAGGTTCTGTACAGCCAGATTGCCAAATGAAGGCATCATCTCGGGAATTGCCTGCGGGATGACGATGTTGAACAGTGTCTGCCTTGGGGTGAAGTTAAGGGCACGCGCCGCTTCGCGCTGGTTCTGGTGGACAGACTGGATGGCGCCGCGCACGACTTCGGCACCGTAGGCGCCGATATTGAGGCCAAGTGCCAGCACGCCGGCAACCACTGGCGGCAGCCGCAGGTCTATACCGATCGCCATGCCTGCCAAGGGCAGAGCGAAATACAGCCAGAATAGCTGC
Organism: Aminobacter sp. NyZ550; assembly: GCF_025628925.2. NCBI lineage: Bacteria > Pseudomonadati > Pseudomonadota > Alphaproteobacteria > Hyphomicrobiales > Phyllobacteriaceae > Aminobacter > Aminobacter sp. NyZ550. The sequence continues at coordinate 485,589 of NZ_CP114191.1, read as the reverse complement.
ACGAGCAACGATGTACCGCGGAAGAGTTCGATATAGCCGACCGAGACGCTCTTGATTGCCATGTTGGACGACAGCTTGCCGATGCCGAAGACAAAGGCGAGAACCCCGCCCAAGATCGTGGAATAGACGGTGAGTTGGACCGTGACCCACGCGCCCTCCGCCAGGGGAAGGAGATATTCAGACCAGTGCATGAGTTGATCCTGCGGGAAAGGTGATCAGAACCGAAAGGCGGGTACCGTGGCACCCGCCTCGATCGCGTCTATTCCGTCAGCTTAGTCGGCGCTGCAAAGATCGGCTGTGGTGTGAGCAGTCGATCCCGAAACGTCAGCTTCGGTGAACCCGTAACCGGTTACGATCTCCTTCCACTCCGGCATTTTCTTGAACTCGGACAGCGCGTCATTCACGGCATCACGCAGGCTTTCGTTGCCACTGGCGAATGTGAACCCGCCCCAACTGCGAACCTCTTTGCCGTTCACCACCGGATCGGCAAAGTCGGACGCCACTTCCACGCCGTCGTTCTGGCTGGCCAGTCCGCTCACCGTCAGGCTGGTCGCGGCATAGGCATCAGCCCGTCCGGTTGAAACCGTTGAGATTGCATCGGCGTTGGAGGCGATGGTCACCAGATTACCTTCGGCAACGCCCAGCGCCTGCATCATCTCCAACTGGTCGGCACCCGCCATGATCGCAACCTTGAGCGCGGAATTCTTGGCGAAATCTTCATATGTCTTGATATCCTTCGGGTTGCCCGCAGCAACCAGAAGTCCTTCGCCGTAGGAGGTATTGGGTTCCGAGAAGAGGACCGTCTTGCAACGGTCGGGCAGGATAGCCATCTCGGCCGCCACCATGTCGAAGCGATCCGCCTGAAGGCCGGGGATAAGCGAAGAGAAGCTGGTCGTCACCCATTCGATCTTTTCGATGCCGAGTTTTTCCATCAGCTTCTTGGCAACCGTGGGGCCGGCGCCGAGGGCCTCGCCCTTGGGGTCGACATAGCCATAGGGGATCTCATTGGCGACAGCGATGCGGATCGTGCCCGACTTCTTGATCTGCTCGAGCGTCGCGGCATTGGCCAAGGTGAGGGCGAGTGCGGACATGGCAACGCCCGAAAGCGCCATCAGTACAGTTCTTCCGAATCCGGTCATCTCTCATACTCCTGTTGTTTTGATATGCGTCGGTATTGTGGAACCTGGATCAGCTTCGCCGATCGATCGCTCCCGAAGTCAGGCCGCGGCATTCAGCGGGGACACGTAGTCGGTAGCCGCCAGTTGCCGTGTTTCGATAAGCTCCCGATGCAGGCTTGTGACGGCCAGCTCGAAGTCGGATTCCTCAATGATCACCTGAAGGTCCACCTTGCGGACCAGGGCATGGACGCCTAGCGGCGCGATCTCAGCCTTCGCCAAAGCGTCGATGGCGCGCGCGAGTATGGTGGGGTCTGCGATGTTGCGCCCGATGGCCGAGATCAGCGCGACCTTTCGCAGTGTGATCTCCGCGTTAGGGTAGGCCTTGGACAGGTCCGACTCGACCCTCTTGATTGCCTTCATCGAACCCTTGAGGAAGTGGGTGATCGTGTTGGCGTTGGAGGTCTTCGACAGGATCCAGACCTTATGGCGCGTCAGCGCTTCCAGTATCTCGGCGTCATAGCCCTTAACCCCAACCATGTTCTGGTCGTAGAACTCGAAGGCAAACACATTCTTCAACCCGGTGACGATCTCGACCTGAGCAGACTGAGCTGCAAGGTCGGCTCGTATCAGCGTACCCTCATGGTCCGGCTCGAAGGCGTTGCGCACCCGCAACGGAATGCCGGCCTGGCGCAGGCTCTTGGCGGCGCGCGGATGGATCGCTTCCATGCCCATGTTCGACAACTGATCGGCAACGTCGTAGTTGGTTGCCCCGATCACACGGACAGCGCCGGTCCCAACGATGCGCGGATCGGCGGACGACAGGTGGAATTCCTTGTGAATAATGGCTTCGCTGGCCTGGGTTACCACGGCCACGCGCGACAGTGTGACCTCGCTGTAGCCGCGGTCGTAGCTGCGCATAAGCGCTTCGGTGCACTGGGCATACCCGGTCACGATCGGTAGTTCTCGGCTCAGGTCGACATCGGCGAACGCACGGCGGATACATTCGTCAAGATCGTGCTGGACCCCTTCGCGCCAGCCGGTCAGATCGATAAGCCGGGCATTGACGCCGTGCAGGTTGAGCAGCAGCACTGTATTAAAGGCCGACTGAGCCTCGCCCAGCGAACACAGCATTTCACGCACCGTCAGCAGGTGGTGTTCGAGCTGGAAGTGGCCGAAGGAACAAAGGCGCGCCAGATCGATCATGCACGATCGGACGCCCTCTATGCGTTCACGCACAAATCGATCGGCGGTCTGGCGTGCACTGTCGTCGGCGGCGAAGACAGTGGCGTTGTGCGTCTGCATCCTCTCGGCTGCCGAATTGAGCGCATCGCCCCAGATCCAGCCGCCTTCAGCGCCGGCAAACAGCGTATAGACACCCGGCTCGCCGGTCTTCTTGTGCTCGAGCAGGCTGTCGGTCACCCCTGCATAGGCCGAGACCACTAGAATGCGGTTGTAGAGGGCGTCTTCGCTGCGGTCGCCTATCAGGACTGTATCGAGCAGTTCCTTCGAGCGTGACATCGATGTGCCGCCGATCTTTTCTGCCGTGTGGGATTTGGTCGTGGTCATGATTTCTCCGGACGCCCCATGATCTGGCGGAGCGTCGTCTGTCTGGACACGTCTGAGGGCGCGGATCATCCCAGCCGGCCGCGCTCGACCTTTATCGGGCCCGAAGGGTTGCGCGAGCTCAGAAAGTCGGGTCGCGGCGCCTTGGCCGCGAAAGGCGCTCCGACGCGATTGCTCCAGGCGTTGTAGACAAAAAACGCGTTGGAGCGCGGGAATGGTGTGATATTTCCATTCGATCCATGCAGAGTATTGCAGTCGAACAGGATGACGGTGCCGGCCTTGCCGGGAACACATTCGATGCCGAACGCTTCGGCCATTCTCGACAGGGTCTGCTGCGAAGGCACGCCCACCTCTTGCTTCTGCAGCGAGGTCGCATGGTTGTTGTCAGGCGTTACTCCTGCGCAGGAGACGAACGTCTTGTGCGAGCCGGGTATGAGCATCAGTGCGCCGTTGAGCGCATCGTTGTCAGTCAGTAGGACCGAAGCCGAGATGGCCCGCATCCGCGGCATACCGTCCTCCGCGTGCCATGTCTCAAAATCGGAATGCCAGTAGAATTCCTTTCCGGTGAAGCCCGGCTTGTAGTTCAGCCGCGACTGATGCAGGTACACCTCGTCGTTCAGCAGAAACCCGGCACGCCCAGCGATACGTTCGTCGCGCGCCAGGCGGTCAAACAGCGCGTTCTGCTGGTCCAGACGAAACACCGTCCGCACCTCTTTCGAACCCGGTTCGGTGATGATGTTATCGGGATCAAGTTCGGCGTCGCCAGACCGCATCCGCGAAGATTCGCCTTGCAAGGCAGCAATCTCTGACTCCGAAAATACGTCGTCGAGCACGAGATATCCGTCCTGCTCGAACGCGCGGGCCTGATCATGGGTCAGCGGCGCGTCCGGTGACCATTGGCCCCATACGGTAGGATCCTTGCGTTCGAGCCAGCGCTCTCCGGGTCGACGAGTGGGGTAGTCGTCGGGGCTGGCGACGGAGGTTGCATGTAATGCCATGGCTTAGCCTTTCATTTCTGAGTGAGGTCAGTCAGCAATCGCAAGCTGGGCAATGGGCTCATACGAGCCGTCTTCGCGGTGCACCTCTTGTCCGATGACCGGCGGATTGAAGCAGCACGCCATGACCAGCTCGCTGTTGGCGGTGAGCCGGTGCCGGTCATGCAGGTTGAGTGCGTAGACGGTGCCGGGCCGAATCTGATGGACTTGGCCAGTGGCCAGATCCTCGATTGTTCCCTCACCAGAGAGACAGTAGACGCTCTCGAAATGGTGCTTGTAGTGGAACACATGGCTCGTGTTGGCGTGGATGCGGGTGATGTGGAAGCTGAAGCCCATGCCGTCGCCGGCCAGCAGCAGGCGTGTGCTGTCCCAGCCGTCGGCGTTGACCAGGCGATCTGTCTGACGCGCTTGTTCCAACTGTCTGACTATCATGGTGTGACTCCTATTCGGCAGCGGCGCGCATGGTGCCCATGGTTACGGCGAACGCCGTTTCCAGCGTGTCCAGGCCCGCTGCAAATTGCTGGTTGGAAATGGTCAACGGTGCCAGGACTTTGACAATTTCGTCGTGGCTTCCCGAGGTTTCGATAATCAGCCCACGCTCAAAACATGCCTTGCAGACGGTGGCGGCGGTTTTGCCGGAGCCAGCGTCGATCCCCATCATCATGCCGCGGCCCTTGATGGACAGGCCATGGGTTTCGGCTACAGCGTCGAGGCGTTTGGCGAGATAGGCGGCCTTGTCGGCGACCTCATTTTTGAACCTATCGTCGTTCCAGAATTTCTCCAACGCTGCCGTTGCGGTGACGAAAGCATGATTGTTGCCGCGGAAGGTGCCGTTGTGCTCGGCTGGCTTCCAGATGTCGTGCTCAGGCTTGATGAGCGTCAACGCCAGTGGCAGTCCCAGGCCCGAGAGCGACTTGGCCATCGTGACGATGTCGGGTGACAACCCCATGCCGTCGAACGAAAAGAACCCGCCTGTTCGACCGCAACCGGCCTGGATGTCATCGATGATGAAGAGCGCGCCATGCTGGCGTGCTATCGCCTCGATCTTGCGTAGCCACTCGGGCGAGGCGACATTGAGACCGCCTTCTCCCTGCACTGTTTCCACAATGATCGCGGCGGGCGCATCAATACCGCTCGATGGATCGGTAAGCTGGCGCTCCAGCATTTTGGCGGTATCGATGTCAGGCCCAAAGTAGCCTTCGAATGCGGCGCGCGTGACGCCCGACAAGGGTGTGCCGGCACCGGCCCGATGCTTGGAATTGCCGGTCGCAGCCAACGCGCCCATCGTGACGCCGTGAAAGCCATTGGTGAAGGCCACGACGTTATGGCGGCCGGTTACCTTACGCGCCAGCTTGATCGCCGCTTCGACAGCATTGGCGCCTGTTGGTCCGGTAAACTGCAGGCGATGATCCATTGCCCGTGGCGTCAGCACGATGCGCTCGAAGCTCGCCAAAAATCTCTGCTTCGCGTCGGTAAACATGTCCAGCCCGTGGGTGATGCCGTTCGCCGACAGGTATTCGACGAGCGCCCGTTTGAGGTCTGGGTCGTTGTGGCCATAATTGAGCGATGAGCAGCCGCTGAGAAAGTCGAGATAGGTATTGCCTGCGGTGTCGTACAAAGTCGCGCCTACCGCCTTGTCGAACAGTCTGGGAAAGTTGCGCGAATAGGATCGAACGCGACTTTCGACCCGCTCGAAAGTGGTCGTTGCGGCGATGGTTCCAGTGGTGGGCATTGGTAGTCTCCCTGGGAGTTCGAGCTTGAATGCCGTTCTTGCCAGAAGCGTCAGGCGGTGAGACGTGCCGCACTTTCCCGGTGAAACGGGCCGATGGTGACGGCAAATTCGCTGTCATGCAGGTGTTCGAAATGGCTATCCCGCGCGAAATGAATGCGCTGGGCTATCGGCGCGTCGAGCTTGCGGGCGATGGATCTGAAGAGGGCCCACGACGCGGCATTGCTCTCGGTGATGGTGCATTCGATATGCTTGATCTGGCTGCTGGCTTGCCTGGTCAAAACATCGGCAATGAGCTTCCTAGCCAACCCCTGTCGCTGCCCCGCAACGCTCACGCATATCTGCCAGACAAACAAGGTGGATTGCTGGTGAGGGGGGATGTAGCCGGACATCCAGCCAAGGATCTGGTCGTCGCTTTCAGCGATGGCGCAGGTGGATGCGAAATGGCTGCATTGCAACAAATTGCAGTAGAGCGAGTTGTCGTCCAGTCCTGGTGTTTGGCGGATCATCTGCCACACGCGCACGCCGTCGCCTTTGTGTGGCTTGCGAATGGAAGCCGGACCGCGAGTCGCCTTGATCGGGAGAGGAGCGCCGCCCTTACTGGCCCCTATTTCATTCAACAAACCTACCACCAAAATTTTCTGATGCCGGAATTATCCCTGCTCGACAACGTCATAAGCTTAGGTTGATCGAAATAAATGTCAACCGCTTAAATTGATGGAAAGCTCCTGCTCAGGCGCAGGGCCGCGCAAATTAGCTAACAAAAACAACATATTATATGACGCAAATTCGTAGGCACTTCGATGATCAGAATTTGGTTCTGATAGAGGGATGTGAAATTAGTTAGCTTTTGCGAAATTATTTACGATACCGGCAAACGCAGTGGACAGCTGTTGGGTTTGCAGTAATCAGAAGTTACAATGCGACCGAGAAATAAAACGGGCTGCGACAGTTGGAAGACCGGACCAAGCGGGCATTGACTGCCATGCGCAAGATTCTGCGCACCACGGAACTCAACGGTAGGGCAGTGATGCGCGCGACCGGGCTGACCCCTTCCCAGTTGGTCTTCATGCAGTTACTCGAGGAGGCCAACGAGCAAACGGCAGGTTATGTCGCGGGACGAATGGGTATCACCCAGGCGACCACGACCGCGCTCATCCAGAAGCTCGAATCCCATGGGATGATAAAACGCCGCAAGGGCGATCAGGACCGGCGTCAATCTTGGCTTTCATTGACTGAGGCCGGCCGCAGCTTGCTGGCTGCCTCACCCGATGGCGTTCAGGCGCGGTTTCAGAACGAGTTCAACAAGTTGGTCGATTGGGAGCAGGCGATGTTGACAGCCTCTCTGGAGCGCGTAGCCGCAATGATGGGAAATCATGATCAGGATGTGGCGGCTGTGCTGGATGGAAAGCCTCTGATTGAGCTTGACTGACATGAGGTCGCAAGCCGGTGGCCAGGGAGCACCTCGCGGACCTTGCATTTTCCACCTTCATTCCATGCACTGCCTTCGGAATTGCGGCAGCAAGGGTATATGCGGCGCGGGTTTTTCACCCAATGAGCATGCTTAGCTTTCGTGATTGAAACAATTTGCCTACAAGTCATCCATGACCAGATTTGCCAAGCAGCCTCGTAGGGTGCCGATGCTTCGGCGCTCGCGCGCAATGTGGGTTTCGCCGCGCCTTTGGCGCCCCCGTGTTGTCTTCTGGGTGGGAGCAATCGCAATTGGTCTGATTAGTGTTCTTTTTGCCAAGATGGCCGATCAGGCGCAATTCCTGTTCCGGCAATTCTTCTCTGACAATGGAAGATCTTGGCTGCCTTTGTTCGTCACTCCAGCGGGTTTTGTTTTTTGTGCCTATGTCGCTGGCAAGTTTTTCCCTGGGTCGCAGGGGAGCGGCATTCCACAAGCCATCGCGGCTCGACATCTGCGCGACGGGCAAGAACGAGCTCGGCTTTTGTCTTTGCGCCTGGTTGTTGGCAAGGTCGCTCTGACTATTGCCGGACTCTTCGTCGGAGCCTCAATCGGCCGTGAAGGCCCAACGGTTCAGGTCGGCGCATCAATAATGCTGCAAGTTGCACGCTGGGGTGGGATGGCACAGGCACGCGGCCTTATTCTCGCAGGCTCAGCTGCCGGTATCGCTGCAGCCTTCAACACACCGTTGGCAGGGATCGTTTTTGCCATCGAGGAAATGGGGCGCAGCTATCAGGCACGGACCAACGGCGTCGTATTGGCCGCTGTTATCCTTGCCGGCTTGGCTTCGCTTGGTGTCCTCGGCAACTACACCTACTTTGGCATAACCCACGCCACAGTCGCCTTTCCAGGAGATTGGCCGCTGATTGTTGCTTGCGGGATTGTCGGTGGAGGGCTGGGCGCATGCTTTAGCCTTGCCGCACTAAGGATTTCCCGGCGATTGCGCCGATGGCTAGCTACCCACCAACTAGGCCGCTCGCTCATCCTTTCAGGAGCTTGTGGTCTATGTGTCGCATTGATTGGAATTTCATCAGACGGACTGACCTTCGGTACCGGATATGATCAGGCCCGTAGCGCAGTCGAAGGTGTGCCGCTTCCGACATTTTATTTCGCGGAAAAGCTACTCGCTGGTTTGTTTTCGATGTTGTCAGGAATTCCCGGTGGCATATTTGCCCCGTCTCTGTCGGTTGGCGCTGGACTGGGCAGCAGTCTCGGGTTGCTCTTGGGTGCCAATGTGGGACTTGCAGCATTGCTTGGAATGGCTGGTTATTTCGCCGGCGTGGTGCAGGCGCCTATGACCGCATTTGTTATCATTCTTGAAATGACAGGCAACCACGACAATGTTATTCCGCTGATGTTGACCTCGATGCTCGGTTACGGGACAGCCCGACTGGTATCTCGCGAGCCCCTCTATCATGCCATGTCACGGATATTCGTGGCAGACGCCCTACGTCGCAGGCGCGCGGAAACGCCAATGCGCCATGTAGCATAGCTACTGGTTTAGTTGCAGAGCCGCTTGGGCGTTTATCATTGCAACGTCGGGCGGGCATCACATGCCTGAGCGGAATCCCCTCGATAAATGAAAAGACGCGCGACTTCAGCGGCGAATTCATTCTAGACCACCTTGGCAACACGACTGCAGCGTCCACTAGCCGACGCTTGCGATGTTACCCGTCTGACCCATGCCGGGCAGATCAGATGTTACCGCTATTTCCCATGTCGCATTTCGAAAGTCCGGAAATCAGGGCTTTCGCCAATTGGCACGCGCCTTGCTGTCCATGAAGTGGCCGCCGGCATTTGGCGGTGTCATTGGGAGGAGTACCTATGTTGAAGACCATTGCCGCGGCGATGCTGGTTTCGGCCGCCGCCATTTCGACCGCCTACGCCCAGGATGGCGGCAAGGTGACCGTCGTCACCTCCTTTTCCAAGGATGTGACCGACCCGTTCAAGGCCAGCTTCGAGGCGGCCAATCCGGGCTTCACGCTCGACGTCCAGAACAAGAGCACAAGCTCGGGCGTGAAGTATCTCGATGAAATCAAGGCCAACAACCAGGTCGACCTGTTCTGGGCATCGGCGCCCGACGCCTTCGACAGCCTCAAGGGCAAAAGCCTGCTGGCCAAGTTCGCGCCATCGGTGACCGGGTTGCCGGAAAAAGTCGGCTCCTATCCTGTGAACGATCCGGACGGCTTCTACTTCGGCTTCGCCGCGTCCGGTTACGGCATCATGTGGAACGACCGCTATCTCGAGGCCAACAACCTGCCCAAGCCGGCTGAGTGGAGCGACCTGACCAAGCCTGAATTCCACGACCACGTCGCCATCGCAGCACCCTCGCGTTCGGGCACGACGCACCTGACCATCGAGACCGTGCTGCAGGGCGAAGGCTGGGACAAGGGCTGGGGCACGCTGAAGGGCATCGGCGGCAACCTGCAGCAGGTGACCGAGCGCTCCTTCGGCGTTCCGGATGCAGTCAACTCTGGCCAGGCCGGCATCGGCATCGTCATCGACTTCTTTGCCTTCTCGGCGCAGGCCGGTGGCTTCCCGGTCAGCTTCGTCTACCCGTCGGTGACTACGGTGGTGCCGGCGAACATCGGCATCGTCGCCAACGCCCCGAACCAGAAAGGCGCCGAAACCTTCGTCAATTACCTGCTCTCGGAGAAGGGTCAGGCAGTCCTGCTCGAGCCGTCGATCCGCCGCTTGCCGATCAACCCCGCGCTCTATGCGAACGCGCCTGAAGGCTTCCCGAATCCGTTCAAGGATCCGCGCTTCCAGTCGATGATCACCTTCGATGCCGATGTGTCGAAAAAGCGCACGGATGTCGTCGACACGCTGTTCGACCAGTTGATCTCGTTCCAGCTCGATCCGCTGAAGGGCGCGACCAAGGCGATCTACGCCGCCGAAAAGGCGCTTGCCGCCAAGGACGTGGCGGAAGCGCGCACGCTGGTCGACGAAGCGCGTGCCCTGATCTCGGCAATGCCCGTCACGGCCGACGAGGCCGCCAGCCCGCAGATCCGCGACGCCTTCACCGGTGGCGAGCAGAAGACCGCGCGCCAGGCCGAGCTCGAGCAGCAGTGGGCGGCATTTGCGACCAAGAACTACGCCGAGGCCCAGGCCAAGGCGGAAAAGGCACTGTCCCTCGTCGACTGAGACGTCAGGGCAACAGCGGCCGCCTGCCTGGCGCGGGCGGCCAACCTCTTCACATCCTTGATAGCGGGCGATCCTGGCGCATCGATGCGGCCGGGCCAGCCGATATCATTTCGGAGTCTGCCTCATGGCTTTTGTTACTTCGTTCCCGCTGCGGCGGGTTACCGCCAAGCCCGGCCAGATCGCCGCGGTGGCGTTGATCGGCCTGTTCCTGGCGATCTTCCTGATCGTTCCCGCGGGAACCGTGATCTACACGGCCTTCACCGAGAAGGGCACCGGCGCCCTGACCTTCGTCAACTTTCTGGATTTCTTCGCCACCGACCTGTTCCGCCGTTCGTTCTTCAACTCGGTCTATGTCGCCGGCATGTCGGTCGTGTGGGCGACGCTGATTGCGCTGCCGCTCGCCGTGTTGACGACGCGCTTCGATTTTCGCGGTTCGATGGTCATCCAGACATTGGGCTTCGTGCCGCTGATCATGCCGCCCTTCGTCGGCGCGGTGGCGATGCAACTGCTGTTCGGCCGCAACGGCACCGTCAACCTGCTGCTCAATGACTGGTTCGGCGTCCGCATCCCCTTCATGGAAGGGTTGAACGGCGTCATCTTCGTTCAGTCGCTGCACTATTTTCCGTTCATCCTGATCAATCTCTCGACCAGCCTGCGCAACATCGACCGGTCGATGGAAGAGGCAGCCCAGAACCTCGGCTCGTCCGGCTTCCGCCTGTTCCGCCGCATCGTGTTTCCACTGTCGATGCCGGGCTATCTCGCCGGCGCTTCTCTGGTGTTCGTCAAGGTTTTCGACGACCTCGCCACGCCGCTGCTGCTCAACGTCAAGGACATGCTGGCGCCGCAGGCCTATCTGCGCGTCACCTCGGTCGGTCTGACCGATCCCATGGGCTACGTCATCTCGGTAATCCTGATCATCGTTTCGATCTTCGCCATGTGGCTGTCGGCCGTTGCGATGCGCGGCAAGGATTATTCGACCGTGCAGCGCGGCGGCGGCGGCCTGATGCGCCGGAGCCTGAGCCGTGGCGAGAGCATCGTCGCCTATGGCGTCGTCGGCTTCATCCTGCTGCTCGTCCTGTCGCCGCATATCGGCCTGCTGCTGCTGTCCTTTGCGACCGTCTGGTCCTACAGCCCGCTGCCTGACGATTTCACCATGGTTCACTACGCCAGGGTGTTCGACGAAAGCTCTGTCTACATCAAGAACACGCTGATCTATGCCTCGCTTGCCGGGCTGATCGACGTCGTCATCGGTGGCGCCATCGCCTATCTCGTGCTGCGCACCAAGGTCGTCGGCCGCCGCTGGCTCGACTGGGCGGCAACCTCAGCCCTGGCGATTCCCGGCGTCGTCCTCGGCATTGGTTATCTCCGCACCTTTTATGGCGTGACGTTGCCTGATGGCACGCCACTGGCGACGTTGTGGGTGATGGTCGTTCTGGCGCTGGCGATCCGCCGCCTGCCATATGCCTTGCGCGCCTGCTACGCCGCCTTGCAGCAGGTGTCGGAATCGCTCGAGGAGGCTGCCGAAAATCTCGGTGCCACAAAGCAGCGTACGATCCGCCGGATCGTGCTGCCGCTGATGACCGGCGGTTTGCTCGCCGGCTTCGTCACCAGCTTCTCGACAGCGGCGGTTGAGCTCTCGGCGACGCTGATGCTGATCCAGAGCAACTCGGACGCACCGATCGCCTACGGCATCTACGTCTTCATGCAGTCGCCGGCAGGGCGTGGGCCCGGTGCCGCGCTCGGGGTCATCGCCGTCATCATGGTGGCGCTCTGCACCTTGCTTTCGCACTACGTCATCGAACGCCGGCAAAAGGCCATCGGGTCGGCCAAATAGGAACTTGGGGAGAGAACAATGAACATGAACGCTAGCACCACCGGCCTTGCGCCAAGCCCCGCCAAGGCGATCAGCATTCGCGACGTCAACCTGTTCTACGGCGACCTGCAGGTGCTGAAGGACATCAATCTTGAGATCCAGCCGGGCGAATTCTTTGCCTTTCTCGGACCTTCGGGCTGCGGCAAGACCACCTTGCTCAGGCTGATCGCCGGCTTCAACACCGCCCGCCAGGGCAGCGTGGTCGTCGGCGGCGTCGACGTGCTCGACATGCCGCCCTGGAAACGTGACATCGGCCTGGTGTTCCAGTCCTATGCGTTGTGGCCGCACATGACGGTTGCCCGCAACGTCGCCTTCGGACTGGAAGAGCGCCGGTTGCCGCGGGCCGAGGTCGAGCGCCGTGTCGATGCCGCGCTCAACCTGGTTGGGCTCAAGCATCTGGCCGGGCGGCGTCCCGCCCAGCTGTCGGGCGGACAGCAGCAGCGCGTCGCGCTCGCCCGCACCATCGCCATCGAGCCCAAGGTGCTGCTGCTCGACGAGCCGTTGTCGAACCTCGACGCCAAGATGCGTGTCGAGGTGCGGCGCGAACTGCGTGAATTGCAGCAGCGGCTGCAGCTGACGACCATCTTCGTTACCCACGACCAGGAGGAGGCCAACACCGTCTGCGACCGCATCGCCGTGTTCAACGAAGGCCGAATCCAGCAGGTCGGCACGCCGATGGGGCTGTATGAGAAGCCGGCGAACCTGTTCGTCGCCAACTTCCTCGGCACGGCGAACATCCTTGACGGCCATGTCGTCGGAAGCGGTGCGGATCGCCTGTTCGAAGTGCCGGGTGCGGGCAGTATTCCTATCCCGGCAGGGACCACCGTGCCACGCGGCGCCAAGCTCGTCTTCCGGCCGCAATACGCAACCATCGGCACCGTTGCATCAGACGCCGTGGCGCTGGCAGGAACCATCACACATCGAGAGTTTCTCGGCGCAACCGTGCGCTACGGCGTGCAGGTTGGCACCGCATCGGTGTTGGTGGACGTGCCCTTCCATTCCGGTGACGCATTGCTCGAAACGGGCGCCCGGACGTCGGTCGGGCTGCAGCCCTCGTCGGCGCAATGGCTCGCCGAATGACATCATGGCCGCCGGCATCGCTCGGCGGCCCATCCCTCCCATTTTCAGCACGCAGAAATTCATGCCTTTTCATTTTCCCGATATGCTCGTCATCCGCCACGGTGAAACCCAGTGGAATGTCGCCGGCCGCCTGCAGGGTCACAAGGACACGCCGCTGACAGCCAATGGCGTGCGGCGGACACTTGAGGTGGGCACACATCTCGCGGTGCGGGTCGCCCCTTGCAAGGACGCCAGATTCTGGGTCAGCCCGCTCGGCCGCGCCCGCCAGACGGCGTCGATACTCGCCGATGTCTGGGGTGTCTCCTTCGACTGCTTCGTCGACCAGACGTCGCTTGTCGAGCGTGCTTTCGGTGTCTGGGAGGGACGCTCAGCCGAAGAAATCGAACAGGCGTTTCCCGAGCAGTTCGAGGCCGACCGCGCCGATCCCTGGAGTTATGCGATGCCTGGTGGCGAGAGCCATGTCGAACTGATGGCGCGCATGCGGTCCTGGCTCGTCGGTCTCGACCGCTCGACGCCGCATGTCGTGGTCGCCCACAGTGTCAGCCTGCGGGCGCTGCGCGGGGTCTACACAGGCGCGGCACCTGAGGACATTCTCGCCTATTGCGAGCCACAAACCGCGGCCTTCTGGCTCTCGGGCGGCCAGGAGACGATGATCGACGCGCTGGCTTGATCGGCTTTAGCGTAGCCGGGCGAGGTCCGCGGCGCGGTTCTCGATGATCGCTTCCATGGAAAAGAAACCGGTCACCGTCGCCAGGTCGAAGTTGGTGATCAGCTTCTGGTAGAAGGCGTCGTAGCCCGCCATGCCCCTGGTCACCACCTTGATCAGATAGTCCCAGTCGCCGCCGATGCGGTAGAAGTCGGTCACCTCGGGCATGCGTTCGACATGCTTGCGGAAATTGTCCGCCCATTCCTTGGAGTGGTGGCGGGTGCGGATCATGACGAACACGGTCAGGTCGTAGCCTAGTGCCGCAAGGTCGATGTCGGCATGGGTGCCGCGGATCAAGCCTGATGCGTTGAGCCGTTGGAGGCGGCGCCAGCAGGCATTTTGCGACAGCCCGACACGCTCGGCCAGGTCGCGCTGCGAGATCGCACCGTCCTTTTGCAGGCACGCCAGAATCTTGTTGTCGATTTCGTCGATTTTTTCCATGGTTCAGATCATATGACCCAAGATGGCTGCAAAGTCGCGCGAAAACGATGAGGTTTCATCTCCCACATCCGATTAGAATCGCCTTTAGTTGGTTGCGGGAGAGATTCGATGAAGACCGAGCGCTGCGAAAAGCCTGGCGGCACCGGCTTGCTGGACAAGTTCAAGGAGTGCCTTGCCGTACGTGACGTCGTCGCGGAGCTGCGCAGCGGCCTTGTCGGCAAGGACGCGAAGATCGACGGGCCGTTCGGTCTCAAGCCCATGGTCTATGCCGACTATGTCGCATCAGGTCGGGCGCTGATGCAGATCGAGCGCTTCGTGCTCGAGGAAGTCTTGCCCTATTATGCCAACAGCCACACCGAGGCTTCCTACTGCGGCGGCATGATGACCCGCCTGCGCCGCGAGGCGCGCGCGGCGATCGCCGCGTGCTGCGGCGCGAGCGACAGGCATGCGGTCATCTTCGCCGGATCGGGCGCGACGGCCGGCATCAATCGGCTGGTCAAGCTTCTGGGTGTTACCGATGCCGTTGCTGCCGGCAAGCAGGTCCGTGTCATCATCGGCCCCTACGAGCACCATTCCAACATCCTGCCCTGGCGCGAAAGCGGGGCGGAGGTGATCGAGATCGCCGAATGCGCTGCCGGTGGACCTGATCTCGTCGCACTGGACGAAGTGCTGCAATGGGAGGCTGACCTCACCGTCTGCGCGTTTTCGGCTGCCTCCAACGTCACCGGCATCATTACCGATGTCGCTGCCATCACCAGGCAGGCGAAGGCGGCTGGCGCCAAGATCGTCTGGGACTACGCCGGTGCGGGACCCTACATGCCGATCGCCATGTCGCCCGTATCAGGCGCTGAAATCGATGCCGTGGTCGTCTCGCCGCATAAGTTCCTTGGCGGTCCGGGCGCTTCGGGCGTGCTGATCGTCCGCCGCGATGCGGTTACGACTGACAAGCCGTCATGGCCCGGCGGCGGCACCGTCAAGTTCGTCTCGCCCTCGGGCCACGACTACAGCACCAGCCTGGAAGCGCGGGAAGAGGCGGGCACGCCCAATGTGGTCGGCGACATCCGCGCGGCCCTAGCCTTCCTGGTCAAGGAAGCGCTCGGCGCGGACGCGATGCGGGCTCGCAATGCCGAACTGACCAGCCGCGCCATGTCGGCCTGGAACGGCGCCGGCAACATCGAGCTGCTCGGTGCGCTGGAGCCGCAAAGGCTGCCGATCTTTTCGTTCCGGGTCAGGGACGGCAAGGGCGGCTATGTTCACCAGCAACTGGTGACCCGCATGCTCAGCGATCGTTTCGGCATCCAGGCGCGTGGCGGCTGCGCCTGTGCCGGGCCTTATGTCCATCGCCTGCTGTCGATCGGCGAGACGGAATCTGAGCGCATGCGCCAAGCGATCCTGGCCGGCGACGAGATCAGCAAGCCGGGTTTTGTCAGGCTCAATTTCAGCGTGCTGTTGCCGGAAGAGAAAGTGCAGTTCATCCTCGATGCGGTGCTGAAGCTGGCTTCGGACGCGGTGCAGTATCAGGAGCGCTACGATTTCGATGCCAGCCGTGCGATCTTCTATCCGCGCGCTGCCGAAATGGCCGAGGCTTGAGCGATGGCAAGACCAGACGTCGCCGCCTTTTTCGACCCACGCACCTGGTCGGTGCAGTATGTCGTCTCCGACCCGCGAACCCGAAAATGCGCCATCATCGATCCGGTCCTCGATTTCGACGAGAAATCGGGCGCAACCGCAACCGTCAACGCCGACAAGCTGCTGGACCATGTTCGCGAACAGGATCTGGAGATCCAGTGGATCCTCGACACCCATCCGCATGCCGACCACTTCTCGGCGGCGTCCTATCTGAAGGCAAAGACCGGTGCGCCGACGGCGATCGGGGCGCGCATCGTGGACGTGCAGAAACTCTGGGCCGGTATCTACAACTGGCCTGAGCTCCGCACCGACGGTTCGCAATGGGACCACCTGTTCGACAAGGGCGACACCTTCGAGATCGGCGACATCAGGACGGGTGTGATGTTCTCGCCCGGTCACACGCTGGCATCCGTCACCTATGTCGTCGGCGATTCAGCTTTCGTCCACGACACGGTCTTCATGCCGGACAGCGGCACCGCACGTACGGATTTCCCCGGCGGCAGCGCCAATGCGTTATGGTCGACGATCCAGGACATCATGGCGCTGCCTGATGACACCCGCATTTTCGTCGGGCACGACTACCAGCCTGGCGGGCGCACCCCGTTGTGGGAAAGCACCGTTGCCGCCCAGAAAAGTCAGAACATTCACCTGACGCGTTATGAGCGGGAAGAGGATTTCGTGGCGTTCCGCAATGGGCGCGACGCCACGTTGCCGATGCCGAAGCTGATCCTGCATGCACTGCAGATCAACATCAATGGTGGCCGGCTCCCCGAACCCGAAGCTAATGGCCAGCGCTATCTCAAGTTCCCGCTCAACGCGCTTGACGGAGCTGCCTGGGATTGATTTCCCCCGCTTCCGGGAACAGGACGCTCGCGGATTTGGCGAAGGTCACTTCTTCCTGTTGGCGCGGCGTTCGAGATAGGCGGTCGTCTGCAACGCGGCGAGGATGACGATTGCGCCGATGACGATGCGCTGGTCGGGCACTTCGGCGAAGAAGACATAGCCGGCGGCAGTCGTGACGACGATCGAGAGATAGCCGATCGGCGCGAGCACGCTGGCATCGGCAAGGCGATAGGCGCGCAGGAAGCAGTATTGACCGGCCTGCGCCAGAAGCCCGATGCCGAGCAGGGGCACCCAGTCGAAGGTCTTGACAGGCTGCCAGACGAAGATGGCCGGAACAGCGGTGATGACCGCAAGGCCGACAGTGTAGAATACCATCATCACGGTCGTGTTTTCATCGCGCAGCATGCGTGTCTGGATGATGGCGAGCGAGCCGAAGACGACCGTAGCAAACACCGCAAGCAGGCCGAGATTCCACTCGACGCCGCCCGGCGCCAGCATGACGAGCACGCCGGCGAAGGCGAAGGCAGCACCCACCCAGCGCAACCGCGAAACGGTCTCGCCGAGGAAGGCGACCGCCATGGCCATGGTGACGAGCGGCCTGGAAAAGCTCAGCGCGTTGACCACCGCCAGCGGCAGCAGCGTGTAGGCCATGAACTGGCTGGTCAGCGCGATGGCGTTGCAGCTGATGCGCGAGACGTTCTGCCAGGGATGCCTGGTGTGACGGATGTGGTGACGATGGCGCCAGATCAGCGGCAGGATGAACAGCAAGCCGATCATCGCCCGGATGAAGACGAGCTGGAACGCCGGATAGACGAGCCCTTGCGCCTTGACGAGCGCCGTCATGCCGCCGGAGACCAGCAGCATGTCTGCGAGCACCCAGACGATGCCTTCGCGGTTGGCCTTGTGACGCTCGTCCCCCGCCTCGGGCGTCACCGTGCCGTCAGGCTGGCTGGACAAGATTTGCCATCAGGCGGAATGCTCCCGGCACCAGCTTGTCCATCTGGTGATGCAGCACGAGGCTGGTGTGGGTATGGCGGCCCTTGCCGATCTCGGCAGAGACCAGAGCGCCCATCAGCGGCTGTTCGTTGGCGTCGTGCATCGCCAGCAGCGGTTGGTAGGCCTCGTCCCAGCGCGCGGCGAAATAGAGCCCGCGCTCCTTGTTCCAGCCGGACCAGTCCTGCGGGCCGATGATGTTCGGCCCCTTGAGCAGGACGTGGTCCGGCACCAGCACCGTAACCTCGGCGGTCGGATCCGTTACGCGCCAGCGTAAAGACGGCGAGCCAATCTCGAGTTTCCTCGGCGGCGTCGCTAGTGGATCCCAACCGTCGGTCGGGCGGTGGTAAAGGGTGACAAGGTGGCCGCCATTTTCGACGAAGCGGTGCAGCTTCTCGGTGCTTGCTGCCAGATCCTTGCGAATGCCGAAGGCAAAGATGCCGACGACGATTGATGTGTAGCGGCTGAGGTCTCCGGCCAATGCCTTGGCGTCGAGTTCGGTGACGTCGAGCCCAATGCGCGACAGCCAAAGACCGACGCGATCGGCGCCCGCGCCGACATAACCGACGACAGCCCCTTGCGGGAGCTTGAGGTCGAGCGTGAGCACGCTCAGCGCTTCCGGCTGGCGATGGGTGACGCGGCCGATATGCGAATAGGCAATCGTGGTCAGCCGCAATGCCGGCCTGCCGCCGACCAGCGGCGTGATGGTGGTTAGCCCGGCAACACGTGTCTCGGGAGCGCGGATGACCTGGCCACCTTCCGCCTGGGCGAGTGACCAGCCGTCTTCCATGTTGAGCGAGACGGGCGCATCCTTGCCTGCGACCACTGACTTGACCGGCCATTCGCGTCTGGTGCCGTCGAGCGGTACGATCAGCGCTTCGGGCTCCATCACGACCGAGCTTGCCGGCAGCACGGCAAATGGCTCCTCGAGGTCATAGGTGGCGCGGGCGGTATGATCGCCGAACTTTGCCGAGATGACGACATGGGCGTCACCATTGCCGCCGAGAGCCGACCATGACGGCGGATAGAGCTTTGTGTAAGCGGCGTCGACGGTGGCAACGATCTTCAGGCTGCGTCGGCGTCCGGTGATGGTCTCCGCCTTGGCCGTGACGCCATTGGGCAGCACAGCTTCGACCTCGACAGAACGACTGTCGCCGGCGGAGGCCAGATCGACAGTGAGTTCAGCCGTTTCATCAGGCGCCACTGTCGATGGCGACAGCGTCGCGCGGTCGAAGAGGCCGGCGGCCTCGATCAAGGCGGCGTCGATCTCGCGTGCCTTGCGGTCGAGACGGTGGCGATGGCGTTCGAGGAAATCGGGCGAGGCGTTATTGCGGGCAGCGGCAAGCTGGGTAGCCGCTTCGGTGAGGGCTGCAATGATCGCATCGGCGTGTGGGAATGCCGCGATTGCCTTGTCGACGGCCAAACCGGCGGCCTTCAGTGCCTGCGCGGCTTCATAGGAGAGGTCTCGCGATGCGGCGAGATCGGCGAGCGTTGCCGGCAGCGCGTCGAGCACCGACGTCTCGGCCTTTGTGCCGTTGGCGGCAAGCAGTAAATGCAGCGGCCAGCGCGTCTCGGCGACATCAGGCCAATGACCCATGCCCTGCGAGGCGTGGTAGTAGCGCGACCATTCTCCGATGCGGTCATATTCCGCGCCCGTCGCCGGTTCGCGCCCGGGCGCGTTGACGACAACCGTCGCATCGGGAGGTGGCACTTCGTCGTCATAGGTGTCGCCACCGCCCGACCATGCCGGCAGATAATACTTCGCCACCTGCCAGGGGCTCATGCCTTCCTTGAAATGTTCGGGGAACGCCTGCGGGTCGGCGGCAAGCCCGATTGCCTTTTCGGCTGCGCGGGTCATGGCGCGGTGGTGGCCATGCTGGCCGGGGACATCGAGAAAGGTCGGAATGACGATGTCGGGCCGTTCGCTGCGATAGGCACGCACCAGCCGTTCGACAGTGCGCATCTCGCCCCAGCGGGTGAAGGTCTGGTCGCCATCCTTGGAGAAGCCGAAATCATGCACTTCGTCATCTGGGCCATGGCCGAGCCAGACGACGTCGGCATCGAGCGCGCGCGCCGCTTCTTCCATCTCGCGGGTGCGCATCATGCCGAGCACGCCAAGGCGCTCCGGCCCGAGCGAGTTCTGACCGCCTTCGCCACGCGTCGAGCAGGCGACGATGACGCGCATGCCGAGGCCGAGGCGGAAATACGCAAGCAGGCCGCTCTGCTCGTCATCGGGATGAGCGCCGGTGTTCATCATGGTGACGGTAGAGCTGAGACGGCTGAGGGCACGGTGAAGCCTGAGCAGCGACGGGCTGGCCTTTTGTCTCTCGATACGTTCGCGGGCGCTCGGCATTCAGGTCCTCCGGTATTCCAGTCTGCTATTCGGTGGTCGTTGTGGCGGCGGTTTCGAGCTTGGGCGTGACCACCTCGAACAGCGGCAGCGCGGCGGCACCGAGTGCCGCCGTGTATTGCCCGGTCTGGCCGCGCATGACGCGGGGCAGGGCGCGGGTCCGTCGGCTGGCGACGGAAATGGGCAACGGTCCCATCCGCTCGATCAGCTCGTCGATGATCGCGTCCGGCAACACGCCGCCAAGGATCACCGTTTCGGGGTCGAGGATGTTTTCGATCATCGCGATCATCGGCGCGAGATAGGTCGCGGTCTCCTCCATCCACGCCAGCAGCACCGGATGGCGCTTGGCATGGAGTTCGGAGAAGTCGGCGAAGTCGCAGTCGGGGATGCCTGCCTCGCACAGCTTTTCGCGCAGCGCATGGACCGAGGCGTAGCGCTCAAGGCAGCCGTGCTGGCCGCATGGGCAAGCCCTGCCTCTGGGAACGACAACGACGTGGCCGATTTCGCCGGCATTGCCGAAGGCGCCACGGAACGGAGTGCCGTCCTGGATCATGCCAAGGCCAAGGCCGGCGCCGAAATAGACCATGCAGAAGCTGGAGATGGTGTGGCCAGCACCGAAGAAGCGTTCGCCGACAGCCGCGGCGTTGGCGTCGTTTTCCACCGTCACCGGCTCCCCGCAGGCTTCGCTGAGCAGGCTTGCCGCATCGATGTTTGCCCAGCCCGGCAGCGTCGTCGGGCCGACCGAGGTCATGCCTTCGATCTCGAACGGGCCGGGCATCACCACGCCGATGCCGAGCAGCCGCGACTTGAACGTCGACCTGACCGCATCGAGCTCGGCGCGCAGATGCGCGATGACCTGGCTCGGGCTGGTGTCGCTGACCGGCATGATTCGCCTGGAACGCGGCTGGCCCGACAGGTCGAGCACTGTCGACACCATATGGTCGGAGGCCATCTCGATGCCCATGGTCATGGCGCCGTCGGGATTGACGGCGAACTGGATCGGCGGCTGGCCACGGCCAGAACGCAGGCGCCCGGTCTCCATCAACAGGTTTTCGCTGACCAGCTCGTCGACGATGTTGGCGATGGCCTGTGCGGTCAGATGCGTCAGCCGGGCGATATGCATGCGCCCCAGCGCGCCGTTCCGGCGCACGACGTCGAGCACCACGCGACGGTTATGGTCGCGGCTGCGCTCGGGGTTGTTGCCCAATGTGACCTGATGCGTGCTGCCCGGCTGAAATGCCATTTCGCCCATCCTGACCTCGGTTGCAAAATTGATAACGCGGAAGCGACGTTAGCTGCAATAGATTAATTCAAGTAGATTATCTTATTGACAAACGGCTGATGAAAGGGAACCGTAGAGGGAGTGTGCGGGGAGGATCCGCAGCTCCTTGGTGTCAGTTTTGTCGGGCGTGTTCCGCCCGCGTTCGATGGCCCATGAATTTAAGCGAGTGGCCCGTTTCTCGACTGCGAGAAAAATCGGGCCAAGGGGATAATGGTCGCCCGTGGTTCGGGATATCCGATGGGCGCATTTGGAGGCTAATATGCGTAGAGCAACCCTGTTTGCCGGTCTGATTGCTGGTTTCAGCACACTGGCTATGAACGCGGCGCAGGCCGTCGAGATCGAATATTGGCAGTATGTCTTCGACTCGCGCGTCAAGGCGATGGACCAGCTGATCGAGAATTTCGAGAAGGCCAATCCTGACATCACCGTCAAGCAGACGACCTTCCCCTATGCCGACTACCAGACGCGCGTCATCGCTGCGAAGATGGGCGGCCAGGGCCCCGATGTGATGCAGCTGTTCTACGGCTGGCTCGACAAGTTCGTCGCCGGCGGTCTGCTGCAGCCGTTGCCGACCGATGCGTTCCCGCACGACAAGATCGAAAGCGAATTCTTCCCGATCGTCAGCGCCATGAAGCGCGGCGAGGACTATTACGGCCTGCCGACCGCCGTGCGTTCGCTGGCGCTGTTCTACAACAAGAAGCTGTTCACCGAAGCCGGCCTCGACCCGGCGAACCCGCCCAAGACGCTCGACGAGTTCGTTGCCGCCGCCGAGAAGGCGACCAAGCGTGACGCCGCCGGCAATCTGATCGTCGCCGGCTCGACCCTCGACATGGCCGGCCAGGATCACCAGTGGTGGCGAGAAGTGCTGGTGCGCCAGTTCGGCGGCCAGCCCTACACCGACGGAGACCGCAAGGTGGCCTACAACACCGAAGCGGGTGAAAAGGCGCTGAAATTCTACACCGACCTGCAGACCGAGAAGAAGATCGGCCAGGCCGGCTTCATGGACGAAGGCCAGGCGGCCTTCCGTGCCGGCATGGCGGCGATGACCATCGACGGCACCTTCCGTCTCGGCGCCTTCAAGTCGATCGAAGGCTTCGAGTGGGGCGTGACCGAACTGCCGGCAAATGCCGACGGCACCCGTTCCAACTATGCCAGCTACTTCGCCAACGGCATCTCGGCGACGACCAGCGGCGAGAAGCTCGAAGCCTCGAAGAAGTTTCTGGCCTACATCTCCTCGCCCGAGGCGATGGACGTCTGGCTGAAGACGGTCGGCGAGCTGCCGGCACGCCGTTCGGCGGCCATGACCGAAGCCAATCTAGCCGATCCGGTCTACGGCCCGTTCCTCAAGGGTCTCGAATACGCCCGCACCACCATGTTCGTTGATGAGGCAGCCCAGCGCCAGACCACCATCGACATGGCCAACCGCGTGCTGCTCGAAGGCCAGTCGGTGAAGGATTCGCTCGCACAGGCCGCAGCGGCCGAGCAGGCGATCATCGACGCAGCAGCCCCGAAGTAAGGCGAAGGCTTGATGTCTGTGACAGCGGATCAACAGGGGGCGGCGCTGAGCCGCCCCGGCGCGACCTTCTGGGAACGCCGTTCCATGCGGACGAAGCGGCTGGTGTGGGTGTGGAGTTTCCTCGCTCTGCCGATCCTGTTCTATTCGGTGATCCGCTTCTACCCGACCATCGAAGCCTTCTGGCTTTCGCTGACCAACTGGGACCTTTTGAAGCCGCCGCAGTTCATCGGCCTGGCCAACTACGAGAAGCTGTTCGCAGACCCGCAGTTCTGGAAGGTGTTCAAGAACACCTTTGCCTATCTGCTCGTCGGCACGCCGATCAGCCTGTTGCTGTCATTCGTCATTGCCTACCATCTCGATCGCGTGCGTTTCATGCACGGGTTGATCCGCGGTCTCTATTTCCTGCCCTATTTGACCACGGCTGCCGCGATGGCCTGGGTGTGGCGCTGGTTCTACCAGCCGGCACCGATCGGCGTGATCAACAATGCGCTCGGCACGCTCGGCATCCCCCAGCAGCCGTTCATCCGCTCGGTCGACCAGGCCTTGCCGTCGATCATGCTGACGGCGATCTGGGCCGGCCTCGGCTTCCAGATCATCATCTTCATGGCCGGCCTACGGTCGATCCCCAACACCTTCTACGAGGCGGCGCGCATCGACGGCCTCGGCGAATGGGCAATCCTGCGCAAGATCACGCTGCCGCTGCTCAAGCCGACAACCGTGTTTCTCGTCGTGTTCTCGTCGATCGGCTTCCTGCGCATTTTCGACCAGGTCTACAACATGACCACCAACGACCCGGGCGGCCCGCTCGGCTCGACCAAGCCGCTGGTGCTGATGATCTACCAGACGGCATTTTCGTCCTACGCGATGGGATATGCGGCGGCCCAGACGGTGGTGCTGTTCACCATCCTGCTGTTCGTATCGCTGTTGCAGCTCTGGATCCTGAGGGAAAAGAAATGAGTGCCGTCACCCAAACGCCGGCGCTGTCCCACGCCAACGTCAAGCCCGGCCGCATCCTCGCCTGGACGCTGTTGTTTATCGGCGGCCTGATCATGGTGACGCCGCTGGCCTTCATGTTCTCGACGTCATTCAAGACGGCCGGCCAGGTCTATGACCTCAGGCTCATTCCGGCAGCGCCGACCTTCGCCAACTACATCGCGATCCTGGCCGACGGGCGCTTCATGCGCTGGTTCTTCAACTCGATGTTCGTCGCCGTCATGGTGACGCTGTCGAACGTCTTCTTCGACAGCCTTGTCGGCTACACGCTGGCCAAGTTCGAATTCCGCGGCCGCTACTTCATCTTCCTGGCCATCCTGTCGACGCTGATGATCCCGACCGAGATGCTCGTCATCCCGTGGTACCTGATGTCGGCCAATCTCGGCTGGCTGGACAGCTATTGGGGCATCATGTTTCCCGGCATGATGACGGCCTTCGGCACCTTCCTGATGAAGCAGTTCTTCGAAGGCGTGCCCAACGATTTCCTCGAGGCAGCCCGCGTCGATGGCCTGAACGAGTTCCAGATCTTCTGGAAAGTGGCGATGCCGCTGGTGACACCGGCTCTGTCCGCGCTTGCCATCTTCACCTTCCTCGGCAACTGGACCGCGTTCTTCTGGCCGCTGATCGTGACCACCAGCAAGGAACTCTACACCTTGCCGGTCGGCCTATCGAGCTTCGCGGTCGAACAGTCCATCCAGTGGGAAATGATCATGACGGGTGCTGCGATCGCCACGCTGCCGACGCTGATCGTCTTCCTCGTGCTCCAGCGCTACATCGTCCGCGGCGTCATGCTCGCCGGGCTCAAGGGATAAGAAATGTCTGAACTGAACCCGAGGCTCTCCGACAAGAGCGTCTTCCCCGATCCCGTCTACAAGGAGACGGTGCTTCGGCCGCTCTTCGACGGCGCCAAGACACACCATGTCGACGGCTTCCGCGCCATCGACCGGGCGCATCTGGTAATGCTGACCGAGACCGGCATTCTTGATGCCAAGCAGGCGTCGGCGATCGCCGGCGCTCTCGAAGCCATCGACCGTGAAGTCGATCCTGAGAAGCTGGTCTATACCGGCGAGGTCGAGGACTTCTTCTTCCTTATCGAAAAGGAACTGAAGGCCCGCCTCGGCGCTGATGTCGCCGGACGCCTGCACACCTCGCGCTCGCGCAACGACATCGATCACACGCTGTTCAAGCTAGGGCTCAAGCAGCGCATCGATGCGCTGATGGTCAAGGCGCGACATCTGCTGGCCGCGATGATCAACGCGGCCGAGCGTGAAAAGGCGACACTGATCGTTGCCTACACGCACGGCCAGCCGGCGCAGCCTTCGACATTCGGGCATTACCTGTCGGCTGCCATCGAGGTGCTGCTCCGCGACATCGAGCGCTTCGAAGAGGCGCGCAAGATCGTCGACCTGTCGCCGATGGGGGCCGCCGCCATCACCACGTCGGGTTTCCCGATCGACCGGCAGCGCGTCGCCGATCTGCTCGGCTTTGCCGCACCCTTGCGCAATTCCTACAGCTGTATCGCGGCATCCGACTACATCACCTCGACCTATTCGGCGATCGAGCTGATGTTCCTGCATCTCGGCCGCCTGATCCAGGACTTCCAGTTCTGGACCAGCTTCGAGGTCGGACAAGTCTACGTGCCGAACGCATTCGTGCAGATCTCCTCGATCATGCCGCAGAAGCGCAACCCGGTGCCGATCGAGCATATGCGGCTGCTCGCCAGCCAGACGATGGGCCGCGCCCGCACCGTACTCGGTGTCATCCACAACACGCCGTTCACCGACATGAACGACAGCGAAGGTGAAACGCAGTCGATGGGCTACGAGGCGTTTACCGCTGCCTCCCGCGTGCTCGACCTGCTCGCCGCCTTCGTCGGCGCGATCCGCATCGATCCGGAGCGTGTGGCTGAAAACATCCGCCGCTCGTGCATCACCATCACCGAACTTGCCGACTCGCTCGTCCGCATCGAGGGCCTGTCCTTCCGCGAGGCGCACGAGATCGCGGCGACGGTCGCCAAGGCAGTGGTCGCGGCTGGCGGCGGGCTTGCCAAGGATGGCTACGCGCCGTTCCTCGAAGCCTTCAGGCATTCGACCGGACGCGAACCGAGCTTCGGCCGTAACAAGTTCGAAGAGATCGTCTCGCCCGAACATTTCGTTGCCGTGCGCGACCGTTTCGGCGGCCCGGCACCGGCGGCGATGGCCGAGGCGATCGGCGTCTACAGGAAGAAGGCAGCGGCATTGGAAGCCGTCGCACAGGAACATGCCGGGCACGAGGCGAAAGCCGCAAAAGAACTCGGTGAGAAATTCAAGGCACTGGCGGGGGCGCTCTGATGGCGACGATCGAACTTGAAAAGCTGGTCAAGCGCTACGGCAAGGTGGACGTCGTCCAGGGTATCGACCTTGAAATCGCCGACGGCGAATTCGTGGTCTTCGTTGGGCCTTCGGGCTGCGGCAAGTCGACGACCTTGCGCATGATCGCCGGGCTCGAGGACATCTCCGGCGGCACGCTGAAGATCGGCGGCGAGGTGGTCAACGAGCGTGACCCCAAGCAGCGCAACATCGCCATGGTGTTCCAGAACTACGCCATCTACCCGCACCTGACCGTGCGCCAGAATATCGGCTTCGGTCTCTACACCTCGAAGCTGTCCAAGGCCGAGAAGGACCAGCGCATCGAAGAGGCGGGCAAGATCCTCGGCCTTGAGAAATATCTCGACCGCCGTCCGGCGGCTCTTTCGGGCGGTCAGCGCCAGCGCGTCGCCATCGGCCGCGCCATGGTGCGCAATCCTTCGGCCTTCCTGTTCGACGAGCCCTTGTCCAACCTCGACGCCCAGCTGCGCGCCCAGATGCGCATCGAGATCAAGCGCCTGCACCAGAAGCTCAAGACGACCACGGTCTATGTCACCCACGACCAGGTCGAGGCGATGACCATGGCCGACCGCATCGTCGTCATGAAGGACGGCCACATCCTGCAGGTGGGCACGCCGACCGATCTCTACGAAAACCCGGTCGATGTCTTCACCGCGCGCTTCATCGGCAGTCCGTCGATGAACCTGGTGCCGGGCCGCAAGAACGGCAAGGGTATCGAGCCCGCTGCCGGCGGCGACATCCTGATTGGCGTTCGCCCGCACGAGCTGACCGCAGCCGTCGAGAAGGCGGATGGTGGTCTGGAGCTCACTGGAACGGTGACGGCGGTCGAGCCGCTCGGACCGGAGACGCTGGTGCATCTCGATGTCGACGGCAGTGCCGTGATTGCCACTGCGCCGAGCAAGTTCATCCCCGCGACGGGCAGCACGCTGACCTGCCGCGCGGCGCCGGGCAGCCTCTATCTCTTCGACGCCAAGACCGAGAAGAGCCTGGGCCGGCAATGACATCGGAAAATGCAAAGCGTCCGGCGGTGCTTAGCATCGGGCGGATTTACTGTGACCTGATTTTCACCGGCCTGGCTGCGCTGCCCGAGCCGGGGCGCGAGGTGTTTGCGCAGGACATGAAGATGGCTGCCGGCGGCGGCGCGTTCATTGCGGCCGCCCACATGGCCCATGCCGGGCGTCAAGTCGCTCTGGTGGCGCGCCTTGGCACGGACGCGCTGTCGACAGGGATCGAGGCTGAGCTCGGTGCCAGCAATGTCGACCTGCGCTTCGTCGAGCATTCGCCCGGTGCCGGGCCGCAGGTTACCGTCGCCTCGGTGATCGGCAACGACCGCGCCTTCCTGTCGCGGCGTGCTGGGACCGCGCTGCCGGCGACGCTTGACGCCGCACTCGACTGGAGCGACGCCGGCCATCTGCACATCGCCGAATATGCCACGCTGCACGAGATCCCCGATCTGGTCAGCCGCGCCAAGGCCAGGGGGCTGACCGTCTCGCTCGATCCGAGCTGGGACGAGACGCTGATCTACGAAGCCGAACTGCTCGATCGCTGCGCCGGCGTTGATATCTTCCTGCCCAACATGGAAGAGGCCACCGCCATTACGCAGGAGAACGATCCGATCGCGGCAATCGAGATCCTGTCCAGGGACTTCCCGATCGTGGCCCTGAAAGCGGGCGGCGAAGGCGCGTGGTTGAAGGCCGCTGCCCAGTTGCTGCACCGCCGGGCCGAAGAGGTCCCTGTCGTCGATACGACGGGCGCGGGCGATGCCTTCAATGCAGGCTTCATCGACGCATGGCTTTCGGGTCAGTCCGAGCAAGCCTGCCTTGCCGCCGGCATCACTTATGGCAGCCTTGCCGTCCAGGCGGCGGGAGGTTCGGCGATCCTGCGCCAGCCGCTGCGCAGGGCTGCTGGCTGACGGTTACGAACGAGGCGCGCCGCCTGCTACGGCCGGCTAATCAAAAGCGAGATGCCCTGGCCGACACCGATGCACATGGTGGCCAGCGCGCGTCTTGCGCCACGCAGGTCGAGTTCCAGTGCTGCGGTCAGTGCCAGACGTGCGCCCGACATGCCGAGCGGGTGGCCAAGCGCGATGGCGCCGCCGTTCGGATTGACGTGGCCCGCGTCGTCGGCAAGGCCGAGCTGGCGCATGCATGCCAGCGACTGTGCGGCAAAGGCTTCGTTGAGTTCGATTATATCGATGTCTGATATGACAAGGCCGGCGCGGTCCAGAAGCTTTTGCGTCGAGGCGACGGGGCCGATGCCCATGATGCGCGGGGCAACGCCTGCGGTCGCCATGCCATCGATTTTGGCAAGCGGCTTGAGACCGTGGCGTTCGACGGCGCGTGCCGATGCGATGATGACGGCTGCGGCCCCGTCATTGACGCCCGACGCGTTGCCGGCGGTCACCGTGCCGCCATCTCTGAAGGGTGCCGAAAGGCCCGCAAGCTTTTCGATCGTCGTTTCGCGCGGATGCTCGTCGTGCTCGACGACGGTCGCTTCGCCCTTGCGGCCCTTGATGGTGACAGGAGCGATTTCGCGGGCAAAACGGCCGCTCTTCTGCGCTGCGGCGGCACGAGCCTGGCTGCGCAGGGCGAAGTGATCCTGATCCTCGCGTGAAATGGAAAACTCGGCGGCGACGTTCTCGGCCGTTTCAGGCATGGAATCGATGCCGTATTGTCTTTCCATCAACGGATTGACGAAACGCCAGCCGATGGTGGTGTCGAAGATCTCGGTGCTGCGCTGGAATGCGCTTGAAGCCTTGGGCATGACAAAGGGCGCGCGCGACATGCTTTCGACGCCGCCGGCAATGATGATGTCAGCTTCTTCGAGCTTGATGGCGCGTGCTGCATAACCAACCGCGTCGAGGCCGGAACCGCAAAGGCGATTGATCGTCGTTCCGGACACCGATACCGGCAGGCCCGCAAGCAGGCCAGCCATGCGGGCGACATTGCGGTTGTCTTCGCCGGCCTGGTTTGCGCAGCCGAGCACGACCTCATCGATCTGGTCGGCGGGGATGCCGGGGTGCCGCGCCAGCGCTTCGCGAATGGCGTGAGCGGCGAGATCATCAGGGCGCACAGAGGCAAGCGCGCCGCCATAACGGCCGATCGGGGTGCGGACGCCGCCTACGATGTATGCTTCGGTCATGGTATGATGTCCTTGTGCGTTTCGGCTGCAAACATCGGCCCGCCCTTGTGCGCCGGAAAACCGTAGCCATTGATCATCACCAGATCGATGTCGCTCGATCGCGCGGCGATGCCCTCGGTGAGCAAGGCAGCGCCTTCGTCGGCCATGGCGCGCAGCAACCGGTCGACGATCTCGTCGACCGTAAAGCGGCGGGGCGAGATGTCCTTGGCCGCGCGTGCGGCGGCGATCAGCGCAGTGACCTCTGGGTCGACGGCCTTTTCGCCAGACGCATAGTCGTACCAGCCCTTGCCTGTCTTGCGGCCGAAGCGGCCGGCTTCGCAAAGCTTGTCGGCGATCTCGACATAACGCGCGTTTGGGTCGCGCGTTGCCGCCTGCCGCTTGCGCCGCGCCCAGGCGATCTCCAGCCCGGCCATGTCGTAGACGGTGAAGATGCCCATCGGAAAGCCAAAGGCTTCAAGTGCGGCGTCGACCTCTTCGGGGGCTGCACCGTCCTCGACCATGAACTCCGCCTCGCGGCGATAGGCCGAGAAGATGCGGTTGCCGATGAAGCCTTCGGTTACGCCTGAGACCACCGGCAGCTTGCCGAGTTTCCTGGCGAAGGCCAGTGCGGAAGCGAGCACGTCGGGCGCGGTTGCCTTGCAGTCGACGACCTCGACCAGGCGCATGATGTTGGCCGGCGAAAAGAAGTGCAGGCCGACCACGCGCCCGGGGTGAGCAGTCGCCGCCGCGATCTCGTCGGGGTTCAGGTAGCTGGTGTTGGTTGCGAGGATCGCATCCGGCCTGACGATGCCGTCGAGGCGCTGGAACAGCTCGGTCTTGACCGCGAGATCGTCGAACACCGCCTCGATGACGAGGTCTGCTGCGGCGAGTTCGCCGATGTTCGCAGCCACGGCCAGCCGCGCAAGGCATCCGTCGCGAACTGTCGCCGCAAGGCGCCCTGACTGGACCGCCTTGTCGAGAATGCCGGCGATGCGCTCGCGCCCTTTGGTGGCGGCGTCTTCGGTCTGCTCGATGCCGACGACGCGGTAGCCAGCTGTCAACGCTGCGACCGCGATGCCGGCGCCCATCAGACCGGTACCGACGATGCCGACCGTCTCGATCCTGCGTGGGGCAATGCCCTCAAGCTTGTCGACCTTGCCGGCTTGCCGCTCGGCGAAGAAGACATGGCGCAGGGCTGCCGCCTCATTGGAATCCCGCAGGCGCAGGAAGGTGGCGCGCTCCTCGGCGAGACCGTCCCGGAAAGTCCTTTCCGAAGCCAGCCGGACAAGGCGAACGGCCTCGGCAGGTGCCGATTGGCCGCGTGATCTGGACAAGACCTTTTTTGACGCCGCCTCGACGGCGGCCAATTCGGCGATCGGGACATCGAGCAAGCCCGTGCGCCTTTGCGACTGACCGGCGAGTTGATGGACAAGGCCGACGGCTGCCGCGAGATGATCGGCTGCGACGCCGTTGACAAGGCCGAGCTTGATGGCTTCATCAGGCCTGACTGTGCGGCCGCTGCCGATCAGGTCGATTGCCGCGACGGTGCCGATGAGGCGCGGCAGGCGCTGGGTGCCGCCGGCGCCCGGCACGATGCCGAGCTTGACCTCGGGCAAACCGAAACTCGCCGCCTCGCCGGCAACGCGCCCATGGCAGGCAAGCGCGATCTCGCAGCCGCCGCCGAGGGCAGCACCATTGACGGAAGCAACCACCGGCTTGCTGCAATTCTCGATGCGCTGCATGACCTCGGGAAGCGTCGGCTCGACCGGTGGCTTGCCGAACTCCCTGATGTCGGCGCCGCCGACAAAGGTGCGGCCGGCGCCGGTGATGACGACGCCGATGACGGTGCCAACGGCTGACGCATGGTCGAGTGCCTTGACCAGCCCCTGCCGGACATGCGCCGAGGTGGCGTTGACGGGCGCATTGTCGATGATGACGACGAGCACGCCGTCACGGATGCTGCCCGAAACGCTCTCCGAAAACCGCGTCGCGCTCATGGCTATGCCGGGATGACCGCGGTGGCCTGGATCTCGATCTTGGCGCGGTCCTCGACCAACGCGACCACCTGCATGGCGGCCATGGCGGGGAAGTGGCGGCCGATCACGTCGCGATAGGCCTGGCCGAGGCCGCGCAGGTTCTCGGTGTATTCCTTCTTGTCGGTGAAGTACCAGGTCATCGTGGTGATGTGGTGCGGCTCGGCGCCGCCGGCCTTCAGCACGGCGACGACGTTTTCCAGCGTCTGGCGCACCTGGCCGACGAAGTCGTCGGTCTCGAACTGGCACTGCGCGTTCCAGCCGATCTGGCCGCCGACGAAGATGGTGCGGCCGCTCGCGGCGATGCCGTTGGCATAACCGATGGGCTTGGCCCACCCTTCGGGTTGCAGGATCTCATGCATCTCAAGTCTCCAGGCGGCTTTCGAGCGCGGCGCGGAGGTCATCCGGCCAGGCAAGCGATTTGTGGGTATCGAGCGAAGTGGCGACCACGCTGTGGCGGGCGCTCCAGAGCAGCGTGCCGGCGGCCGAAACCTTGTGCTCGAGATCGAGCGAGGAGCGGCCGATGCGGCGGACGAACAGCTCGAAGTCGAGCGTGTCGCCATGGAAGCCCGGATGGGCAAAGGTGAGGTCCAGTCGCACCGTCGGCGTGCCGATGCGCCGTTCGGCGATCAGGTCTTTCCACGGCGCACCGGCATCGCCGAAGAACTCCTCCAAAACACCGACGAGGATGTTCAGGTAAGACGGGAAGTAGGCGATTCCGGAGGGATCGCAGTCTCCGAAACGCAGCGGCCTTGAGGTACGGAAGGGCACGTCAGCTCTCCTACCTCGAGGCCTTCATCAGCTCGCGGCCGATGATCAGCTTCTGCACTTCGGTGGCGCCTTCGTAGATGCGCAGCGCACGGATCTCGCGATAGAGGCGCTCGGTGATCTCGCCGACACGCACGCCGCGGCCGCCGAACAGCTGCAGTGCCTGGTCGATGACCCACTGGGCGTTCTCGGTCGCCGTCATCTTGGCCATGGCGGCCTCGCGGGTGATCGGCAGCTTTTGCACGTCGCGCCGCCAGGCAGTACGCACGGTCAAGAGCGAGGCTGCGTCGATGGCAGTCGCCATCTCGCCCAGCGTGCTCTGAGCGGTCGGCAGGTCGGCCAGCGTCGCCCCGAACATCTTGCGGGACCTGGCGTGCGCTACGGCTTCGTCGAGGGCGCGGCGGGCAAAGCCGAGGGCTGCGGCAGCCACTGACGGCCGGAAAATGTCGAGCGTGCGCATGGCAATCTTGAAGCCTTCGCCCGGTTCGCCCAACAGCTGGGATGCCGGGATGCGGCAATCGTCGAACCTGACGCGTGCCAGGGGATGCGGGGCGATCGTCTCGATGCGCTCGGCGATCGAAAAGCCCGGCGTGTCGGCATAGACGACGAAGGCCGAGATACCGCGCGTGCCGGGCGCCTCGCCGGTGCGGGCAAAGACGGTGTAGACGTCGGCGATGCCGCCATTGGAGATGAAGACCTTCTCGCCGTCGAGCACATAGGTGTCGCCATCACGGCGGGCGCTGGTACTCATGGCGGCAACGTCGGAGCCGGCCTCTGGCTCGGTCAGGGCGAAGGCCGAGATCAGTTCGCCTCGGGCAATCTTAGGCAAGATGGCCTGCTTGAGTTCGTCCGTACCG
The DNA here is from genome assembly GCF_025628925.2 of Aminobacter sp. NyZ550. Classification (NCBI taxonomy): domain Bacteria; kingdom Pseudomonadati; phylum Pseudomonadota; class Alphaproteobacteria; order Hyphomicrobiales; family Phyllobacteriaceae; genus Aminobacter; species Aminobacter sp. NyZ550. The sequence continues at coordinate 452,722 of NZ_CP114191.1, read as the reverse complement.
GACAGGCTGATCGCGCCGGTGCCCAGTCCCTGCATGGCAAAGGCGAAGTCGGCGAGACCGTCGGCATAGGCCAGTGTCTCGCGGATCAGGCAGAGCGAGCGGCTGTCGATCACGTCCGACGCGCCGCCGAAGGCCGCCGGCACGCAGTGGCGCAGGATACCCGCCTGACCAAGCGCCGCCACCAGCTTCTTGCAGGCGCCGTCGGCATTGCCATGGTCGATCTCGCCCAGCCCGCCGCTGGCGATGAAGGCGTCGAGTTCAGCCGCCAACGCGCGGTGGGGGTCGGCGAAGAACGGCCAGTCGAGGTGGTCGCGGGTTGGCGCACTGGTCGGCATCAAATGCGCGGCCATGGCTCAGTTCCCCTTGAATTCGGGCTTGGCTTTGGCGGCGAAAGCCTCGAAGGCGCGGCGAAAGTCGCCGGTCGCCATGCAGATCGCCTGGGCCTGCGCTTCGGATTCGATCAGCTGGTCGATGCCCATCGCCCATTCCTGGTCGAGCATCTTCTTGGTCATGGCATGCGCAAACCAGGGGCCGTCGGCCAGGTTGCGGGCGAATTTCTGCGCCTCGGCGAGCAGTGCGCCACGCTCATGCAGCGCATTGTAGAAGCCCCAGGCATGGCCCTCGGTCGAGGTCATGACGCGACCGGTGAACAGAAGTTCGGCGGCGCGGCCCTGGCCGATGATGCGCGGAAGGATGCCGCAGGCGCCCATGTCGGCGCCGGCCAGGCCGACGCGGGTGAACAGGAAGGCGGTCTTCGCCTCCGGGGTTGCGACGCGGTAGTCGGACGACATGGCGATGATCGCACCGGCGCCAGCGCAGATGCCGTCGACGGCGGAGATGATCGGTTGCGGGCAGGCGCGCATCTGGCGCACCAGATCGCCGGTGAGGCGGGTGAAGTCGAGCAGGTCATGCATCGGCATGCGGGTCAGCGGCTCGATGATCTCGAAGACGTCGCCGCCCGAGCAGAAGTTGTTCTCGGCACCCGTGATGACGATGGCGCGCACGTCGCTGGCCCGGTGCAGGGCGCGGAACAGGTTACCGAGTTCCTCGTAGCTCTCGAAGGTCAGCGGGTTCTTCTTCTCTGGGCGGTTCAGCGTGATCGTCGCGACCTTGCCGTCGGCATCGGTCTCGAACTTGAAGTGCTGAGCCTTGTGGCCCTGGAAGGGATGCTTCTTGTCCTGCATCGGGTTGGTCATGGTCATCCTCCCAGAACTTCGCCGCCGGCGACCGGGATCGCCTGGCCTGTGATTGCGGTTGCCTTTTCCGAGGCGAGCCAGAGCACGGTGTCGGCCACTTCCTCTGGCGTCACCAGCCGCCCTTGCGGATTGACGCGGGCGAGCGTGGCGCGTGCCTCTTCGGCCGAACGCCCGGTCTTGCCGGTGATGGTTTCCACGGCGCCGTCGAGCAGCGGCGTGTCGGTGAAGCCGGGGCAAACCGCGTTGACGGTGACGTCGGTGCGGGCAAGCTCAAGAGCCAGCGCGCGCGTCATGCCGACCACGCCATGCTTTGAGGCGCAATAGGCTGAGACATAGGCATAGCCGGTCAGGCCGGCGGTGCTGGCGACATTGACGATGCGGCCCTTGCCGGCGCGCTTGACCGAAGCAAGCGCTGCCTGTGTGACCAGGAACGTGCCGGTGAGGTTGATGCCCATCACCCGGTTCCACAATGCCAGGTCGGTTTTGTCGAACGGTGCCGACGGCGCTTCGCCGGCGCAGTTGACCAGCACGGCGATGTCGCCTGCATGCGCAATCGCCTTGGCGATGCCTGCCTCGACCGAATGCGCTTCAGTGACGTCGAAGCCATCAAGCACGAAGGCCTCGCCGCCGATCTTGGCGATCTCGTCGCGCACCGCCTCGAGCGGCGCGGCACGCCGTCCGCACAGGCTGACGCCGTGGCCGTCGGCGGCGAGCGCCAGTGCGATGGCGCGGCCGATGCCGCTGCCGGCGCCGGTGACCAGGGCGTGACGCTTGGCCATGCTCATGCCTTGCCCGTGGGAGCAGCCGCCGCGGCGCGGGCGAGGTTGTTCACATATTGGGCACGGGCCGAATGATACTGCTTTGGCCAGGCCTGTTCGGCATAGCCGATCTTTGCCGCCTCATGCATGACGAAAGACGGGTCGGCGAGGTGCGGGCGGGCGACGGCGCAGAGATCGGCGCGGCCGGCGGCGATGATCGAGTTGGCGTGATCGGCTTCCGAGATCGCACCCACGGCAATTGTCGGCACCTGAATCTCGTTGCGAATCTTGTCGGAGAAGGGCGTCTGGAACAGGCGGCCATAGACTGGCTGCTCTTCCTTGACCACCTGGCCCGACGAGCAGTCGATCATGTCGGCGCCGGCGTCCTTGAACATCCTGGCGAAGATCGCCGCGTCTTCAGGCGTGTTGCCGCCTTCGTACCAGTCATGGGTGGAGAGACGCACCGAGATCGGCTTGTCCTCAGGCCAGACGGCACGAATGGCGCGGAACACTTCGAGCGGATAGCGGGCGCGGTTCTCGTGGTTACCGCCATATACGTCGTCGCGCAGGTTGGTCAGTGGCGACAGGAAGGAGGACAGCAGGTAGCCGTGGGCGGCATGCAGTTCGAGGATGTCGAAGCCGAGGTCGCGGGCCCGTTCCGTGGCGCTGACGAAATCGGCCAGAACGCGATCCATATCCTCGCGGGTCATGGCGCGCGGCATGTCGGAGTGCTTGAGATAAGGCAGGGCGGAGGCCGAGATCAGCGGCCAGCCGCCTGAGGTCACCGGCTGGTCGATGCCTTCCCAGGCAACCTTGGTCGCGCCCTTGCGGCCGGCATGGCCGATCTGGATGCCGATTTTCGCCGGCGTCTGCTGGTGGACGAAGTCGACCATGCGCTTGAAGGCTTTCGCCTGCTCGTCATTCCACAAGCCGAGGCAGCCGGGCGTGATGCGCGCGTCTGGCGACACGCAGGTCATCTCCGGGAAGACGAGTGCTGCACCACCCATGGCGCGGGCGCCGATATGGACGAGGTGGAAGTCGTCGGGCAGGCCGTCGGTGGCCGAATACATCGCCATCGGCGACATCACGATGCGGTTCTTCAGCGTCAGCCCGCGGATCGAAAACGGCGTGAACATCGGCGGTGGTACCGAGCCGTTGGGGGCAGGCGACACGCCGGCGCGCTCGGCGAACCAGCGCTCGAAACCTTCCAACCAGTGCTTGTCGCGCAGGCGCAAATTCTCATGGCTGATGCGCTGCGAGCGGGTCAGCATCGAATACATGAATTGCTCGGGTTCGAGCGTGTCGGCATAACGGGTGCCCACCACTTCGAACCACTCCATGGCGTTGCGCGCCGCATTCTGGATGCGGGCGACGTCGACGCGGCGTACTTCTTCATAGGCTTCGAGCACGGCCGGGATGCTGGCCTTGTCGTGGCCGATGAGGTCGAACTGGCGGGTCAGCTCGATGGCGTCGTCGATGGCAAGCTTCGTGCCGGAGCCGATGGCGAAATGCGCGGTATGGGCACTGTCGCCCATCAGGACGACGTGGCTTTGACCATTGAAGTGGCTCCACTTGTCGCAGATCAGGCGGCCGAAATTCAGCCAGGCCGAGCCGCGCAGATGGCGCGCATTGGTCATCAGCTTGTGGCCTTCGAGCGTCTCGGCAAACAGCTTCTCGCAAAACGCGATCGACTGATCCTGGTCCATCTCGTCGATGCCATGCGCCTTGAACACTTCGTCGGTGGTTTCGACGATGAAGGTCGAGGTGTTGTCGTCGAAACGATAGATGTGCGCCTGGAACCAGCCGTGCTCGGTGCGCTGGAAGTCGAAGGTGAAGGCGTCGAAGCGCTTGTCGGTGCCGAGCCAGATGTAGCGGTTCGGCCGCATCACCATGTCGGGCTTGAAGATGTCGGCATATTTGTGCCGGATGCGCGAGTTCACGCCATCCGACGAGATGATGAGGTCAGCTTCGGGGAAGTCATGGTCGCCCTGCACGTCGGTCTCGAACACCAGCTCTACGCCGAGCTCGATGCAGCGCTCCTGCAGGATGTTCAGCATCCTTTTGCGGCCGATGCCGACGAAGCCGTGGCCGGTGGTGCGGATCTTGCGACCCTTGAATACCAGCTCGATGTCATCCCAGTGGTTGAAGGCGTCCTCGATGGTCTCGGCGGTAGCCGGGTCCCACCGGCGCATCGACTGCATGGTGGCGTCGGAGAAGACCACGCCCCAGCCGAAGGTGTCGAAGGGACGGTTGCGCTCGACGACGGTAACCTGATGCTCGGGGTGCTGCTTCTTCATCAGCAGGGCAAAATAGAGACCGGCCGGTCCGCCACCGATACAGACAATGCGCATGCCGTCCTCCTCCTGAAGCCGTTCGGTCAAGTGGACATGCGTGCCCGACCCTGACCATGGAGGCACCATGGACGCTTTCAAAAAAAACTTCAAGCTTAAAGTTATTTTGGAAGTGAACGCAAAAAGGCCCCGGTCGGCGAGCGCGCGACCGGGGCCGAAGGCCTGAATGTACTAGCGCGACAGGTACGTCGTGGTATCCACGAGTTCGCCATAGCCGAAGGCGATCGCTGCCATGACGGCGTCGTGGACCTGGGCGGCCGGCACCGTCTTGCCGTTGAACTCGAGATCGCGCGTGGCGCAGGCATCGTGGACGACCGATGTCTTGTAGCCGAAGTCGGCCGCAGCACGGGTGGCGCCTTCGACGCACATGTGGCTCATCGCGCCGACGATGACGACTTCCTCAATGCCCTTGGCGTCGAGTGTCGCCTTGAGGTCGGTCTCGCGGAATGAATTGACGAAGTTCTTGGTGATGACCTTCTCGCCGTCGGCCGGGGCGACGGTGGCGTTGATCTCGATGCCCGGCGTGCCGGGCGCAAAGATCGGAGCGTCGGCGGCCTTCGAGAGATGGCGGACGTGGATGACGGTGTCGCCCTTGGCACGCGCCGCTGCGATGATGCGGGCGGCGTTTTCAGTTGCCTGCTCGATGCCGACGAGCGGCATGCGGCCGCCGGGGAAATATTCGTTCTGGATGTCGATGGCGATCACTGCGCGTTTGCTCATGTCCCTGATGCCTTTGCTGTTGGGAAGAATGTTGCCTGCAGGATGCAATGGATTATGGTGCCGACCCATTGGCGATATCGACATAACAAGGGGTGATTTCGACAAATGGCAAAAGCTGGCGTCATCGAGATCGGGCTGGTGTTGTACCCCGGCGCGCAGATGTCGGCGGTGCTTGGCATGACCGACCTGTTCGAGCTCGCCAACCGCACCGCCAACCGCAAGAGCCATGGTATGCCGCCGAACCAGCTGCGCGTCAGCCACTGGCGCGCGGACCAGGCGGAGCATGCGCCTCAGCGGGTGTTCGACACCCATCCCGACGCTTCAGGCGTAGCTGAGGTCTATGTCGTGCCGCCGGCGCTCGGCGATCCGATTTCGCGAGAGACTATCGCGTCGCTCGCCGGCTGGCTGCGCCAGCGCCATAGTGCTGGCAGCGTGCTGGCGTCCGTCTGTGCCGGCGCCTTCGTGCTCGGCGAGACCGGGTTGCTGGCCGGGCGGGCGGTGACGACGAACTGGGTCTATGACGAGGCATTCCGGTCGCGTTTCCCCGAGGCCAGGCTCGACACCGACAGGCTGCTCATCGATGACGGTGACATCATCACTGCCGGCAGCCTGATGGCCTGGACCGACCTCGGCCTCCGGCTTGTCGACCGCTTCCTTGGGCCAACCGTGATGATCGAGACCGCCCGGATACTGGCGCTCGATCCTCCCGGACGCGAGCAGCGCTACTACAGCGCGTTTGCGCCGCGGCTCAGCCATGGCGACGCGGCCATCCTCAAGGTCCAGCATTGGTTGCAGGCGGGCGAGGGCAAGGAGCTGAACCTGGCCGTGCTGGCATCGTTGGCTGGATTGGAAGAGCGCACGTTCCTGCGCCGCTTCCAGAAGGCGACCGGGCTGACGACGACCGAATATGGCCAGCGCCTGCGCGTCGGCAAGGCGCGCGAACTGCTGCAATTCACCACGCAGACGGTCGACAAGGTGGCGTGGGAGGTCGGCTATGGCGACCCTGGCGCGTTCCGCAAGGTCTTTGCTCGCATCGTCGGGCTGACGCCGAGCGATTATCGCGCGCGGTTTCGGGCATAGAGCAATTCAGAAACGCGGTTTTCCATCAGGAATTGCGTCGAAGAACCTAGCTGCCCTTGGCCAGCGACGCGACGATGGAGCGCTTCAGCTTGCCGAGTTCGTCGAGCAGGATGCCGCCGTCCTTGGCCGACAGAGTGCCGAACAGGTCGCCGATCCAGTCGGCATGTGCTGCGGCCATCTTCTCGAATTCGGCGCGGCCGAAGGGCGTCAGCGCGATGATCTGGACGCGGCGGTCGGTGGGCGAGGTGGTGCGGCTGATGTGGCCGCTCTCGGCCAGACGCTCGACCAGGACGGTGATGTTGCCGGGCGATACCATCATGCGCTTGGACACTTCGCCCAGCACCATGCCGTCCTGGGCGCGTTCGAGCTGTGCCATCAGGTCGAAGCGGGGCAGGGTGGAATCGAACTCTTCGCGAAGGCGGCGGCGCACTTCTGTTTCAACCAGCGTCGAGCAGGTCAACAGGCGCAGCCAAAGGCGAAGCTCGGTGCCGTGATCCGCAGGCGCTTCGAGTACCTTGGTCTCGCCGTCCACCCAGCCTTCGGCGCCGGCTGTATCCTTGCGCTCTTCCATCTGTGTCAGGGTCTTTCCTCGCCGCGGCCGGTGCGCCGGCTATCCTCTCGGGCAGTTGTAGTGCCGTTTCGCGCGATAGTACAAGCTTGAAAGGTTCAAGGGGCAGGAATGTTGCCGGCAAGAACCGCCGAGTAAGCGGCGGCATCGATGTTGCCGCCAGAGATTACGCATACGATGTTGCCCCTGGCATGCTCGCTGGTCAGCGCCGCAGCCAGCGAGGCCGCGCCCGCGCCCTCGGCGACGACCTTGGACTTGGCGAACAGCAGCCGCATCGCTTCGGTGACCTGCTCCAGACTGACTGACACCGCGCCGTCGATCAGCTCGCGCGCGATGGGCCAAAGCTGCGGCACAAGCGACGGGCCGCCGATGCTCTTGATGAAGGAAGGGCGCGTCTCGATGTCGACGATGCGGCCAGCCGCAAGAGCCGCCGTCACAGGGGCGGCGTTCTCGTCCTCGACGGCGAAGACTTTTGCCTCGGGTCGCAAGGCCTTGACGGCGCTCGCCACGCCCGTGGTCATCGAGCCGCCGCCATAAGGCGTCAGCACGACGTCGACCTCGGGCAGGTCCTCGACAATTTCCATGCCGATGGAGCCGTTGCCCGACAGCACCGCCTGGTCCGACACCGGGTTGATCAGAAGCTCCGGAAATTCGGGCCGGTCAGCGCCGATGATGTATTGCCACCATGTTTCCATGGAGATGAAGCGGACTTCGCCGCCGAGCCGACGCACGCCATCGATCTTTGTCTGCGGCGCGCCCGCATACATGTAGGCTGCCATCGGCACGCCGAGCCTGTTGGCAGCCCAGGCCATGCCATAAGCCATGTTGCCGGAGCTCGTGGTGGCGACACCCCGGGCGAGCGTCTCGCGGTCGCGTGACAGAAGGGCGTTCAGCGCCGGCCGCAGCTTGAACGCGCCGATCGGTGACAGCGTCTCGAGCTTGAGGAAGATCTGCCGGTCGGGCAGGCCGAGATCGAGGCGGACCAGCGGCGTTCGCGGAACATGAGAGGCGATTCGGGCGCGGGCGGCGCTGATCTCGTCCAGAGACGGGCGATAGGGGGCGGTCATTCGGCGGCCGAGGGTGTTCTGAGGCTGCCGGCGCGGGCGGCGTGTCTGCTGCCGCTGTAGTCCTCGGTGTGGACATAGACATGCAGCGTGTAGCCGATGTGATCGATCATCAACGCCTTGGCCTTTTCGAGATCGCGGTCGAGTGCGGCTTCCATCAGGGCGGTGTGCGGTCCGATCGACTGTGCCTCGTTAAGGGCCGCCATTGCCTCTTCGTAGCCCTGCTTCTGGCCCGCGGCCGCGCGCAAGGTTGGTGCTAGTCCTAGGAACCTGTGATGGCGCCGGAGCTGGTCGGAGATTGTCGAGCGGAAGCGCAGCAGCCAGTTCGACGTGGCGGCACTTAGCAGCGCCGAGTGAAACGCCTCGTGCTTCTCGTCCCAGTCATCGACGGAGGCATCGGAAGGATCCTCGACTGCGGTCTTGCAGCGCGACAGCCGGTAATGCGCTGTAACGACAGCCTCTTCCCAATCGCTGCCGCCTTTCTCGATCGATTCCAGCAGAAGCGGCAGTTCGACCACCATCCTGGCTCGCGCCAGATCTTCCAGCTCCTGGCGTGAAACCGAGGCGACGGTGAAGCCGCGATTGGAAATCGCCGTCACCAACCGTTCAGCCTCGAGCCGCGACAATGCCTCGCGCAGCGGCGTCCAACCAACGCCATAGGCCGTGCGCAGCGCGCTCAGCTTGAGGGGGGCGCCCGGCATCAGCCGGGTGGTCAGGATGTCTCGGCGCAGCAGCCGGTAGGCTGCTTCCGTCTTGGTCGAATTCTCATCATCCTGCATCGTCATTCGTCCCTGTCTCTGCAAAAATTATATATCATGGTGGCTCATGGCAAGAATTATATATAATGTTTGACAGAGCTCTCCGGACTGCTCATGATTGTCTCCATGCCGCCGCTAAGGGGTGCGGCGCAGTCAATCTGGGAGGAATCGATGAGAAACTTGAAATCCGGTCTGATGTCGGGCCTGGTTCTGGCCGGCGCGCTTGCCGTCAGCCTTGGTGCAGCCGTTGCCGACCCAATCAAGATCGGTGTCGCCAATTTTGGCGAACACCCGCAGCTCAACGCCGCTGTCGCCGGCTTCAAGAAGGCACTGGCTGACAATGGCTATGTCGACGGCAAGGACGTCGTCTTCACCGAAAGCCACACCAATTTCGACGCGTCGCTGGTTCCCCAGATGATCGCCAAGCTGCAGGCCGAACAGCCCAAGCTGATGTACACCGTCACCACCCCGGTGTCGCAGATCGCCAAGAAGGCGCTCGCCGGCTCGGGCATCAACATCGTCTTTTCGGCTGTGACCGACCCGGTCGCCGCCAAGCTGGTCCCGTCGTGGGAAGCCGGCGACGAAGGCATGACGGGTGCTACCGACCTGCAGGACGTCAAGGCGGTGATGGAATTCACCAAGAAGCTGCTGCCGAACGCCAAGCGTTTCGGCGTGCCCTACAATCCGGGTGAAGCCAACGACGTCGCTCTGGTCGAAAAGATCAAGGAAGCAGCGCCTGCCGCTGGCTTCGAAGTGGTCGAAGTGGGTATCGACAACGTCAACGACATCCAGCAGCGCATCGCTTCGCTCGCCGGCAAGGTCGACGTGATCTACGGCCCGACCTCGAACCTGATCCAGCCGGCTATCCCGGCCGTTGCCGCCGCGGCCCGCCAGGCTGGCATTCCGGTCGTCAATGCCGACGACAATGCAGTCCGCGACGGTGTCGTGCCTGCCAGCTTCGCGGTGAACTACGAGCAGGTTGGCATCAACGCCGGCAAGATCGCCGCCGAAATCCTGAAGGGCAAGGACCCCAAGACCATCGCGCCGTCGCGCCCGGCCTATGAGGACCATGCCGCGACGATCTCGAAGAAGGCCATGGCCGCCTTCGGCATCGAGATCCCCGCGGCGCTCGCTGATTGCGGCTGCATCGTCGACTAACACTCGACTTCGTCAATACTGGTAGCGGCGTCTGGCGCATCGGCCCAAGAGGCACGATGCGCAGGTTCAGAAACTTGGAGCGCCCTGGCGCTCCAAGGCGCCGTTACCTTTTCCGGGAGGGACGGATGCTCGAAATCCGATCTGCACGTAAAGTTTTCTACAAGGGCCAGGCCGACGAAAAAGTCGCGCTGGACGGCCTCAGCCTCAAGCTCGCCACCGGTGAATTCGGCGTCGTCATCGGCTCCAACGGTGCCGGCAAGAGCAGCATGCTCAATGCCATTTCGGGGGCGCTGGTGCTCGATTCCGGCCAGATCCTGATCAATGGTGACGACGTCACCGGCATGCCCGTTCACAAGCGCGCCATTCGCCTGGCTCGCGTTTTCCAGGATCCGATGAAAGGCACCGCCGCCTCGATGACGGTCGCCGAAAACATGCTGCTCGCAGATCTGCGCAGCAAGAAACGTACCTTGCGCCAGGGGCTCAATGCTTCACGCCTCGCGGCCTACAAGGAGCGTCTGGCACTTCTCGGCCTCGGTCTCGAAAATCGCCTGGACACCCGCGTCGAACTGCTTTCGGGGGGGCAGCGCCAGTCGCTGTCGCTGATCATGGCGGTCGGCGGCTCTCCGGATCTGCTGCTGCTCGACGAGCATACTGCGGCACTCGATCCGCGCACCGCCGACATCGTCATGCAGGCGACAGTGCGTGCCGTCGATGCCTTGAAGCTCACCACTTTGATGGTGACGCACAACATGCAGCATGCCGTCGATTTCGGTCACAGCGTCATCATGCTTGATGCCGGCAAACTTCGGCTCGAAATCTCCGGCGAGGAAAAGGCCAAGGTCACGGTTGTCGACCTGATCGGCCATTTCTCCGTGAAAACCGACCGCATGTTGCTGGCGAGCTGATCATCATGGACTTTATCCAGACCGTTTTCACGAGCTTCGTCTCGCTCATTCCCGTCACCCTGGCGCAGAGCCTGATCCTGGCATTTGTCGTGCTTGGCATCATGATTCCGTTCCGTACCCTCAATTTCCCCGACCTCACCAGCGAAGGCGCATTCCCGCTCGGCGGCTGCGTCTGCGGCGTGCTTCTGGCGGCTGGTGCTTCTCCGCTGACGGCGCTTGCCGTGGCGCTGATCGCCGGTTTCCTCGCCGGCTGCTGCACCGCCTTCATCCATCTGCGCTTCCGCATCCACACGCTGCTCGCCGGCATCCTGATGATGACGATGCTGTACAGCATCAACCTGCGCATCATGGGCAAGTCGAACCTGTCCGTGTTCGGCGCGCCGACGGTTTTCGACTGGGCGCCGTTCGTCCAGCCCGGCTTTCCGGCCGCCAAGATCATCGTTGCCGGCCTCATTGGCGCGATCGTCTTCATCCTGCTCAACATGTTCTTCAAGACCGAGAAGGGCACCGCGATCCGCGCCGTCGGCGCCAATCCCGACATGGCCGAAGCGCAAGGCATCAATGTCTGGGTCGCCACCATCGGCGGCGTCGGCCTCGCCAGTGCGTTCTCGGCGACCAGCGGCGCGCTGATGGTGCAGAGCCAGGGCTTTGCCGACGTCAATATGGGCCTCGGCATCCTGATCAACGGCCTTGCCGCGCTGATGATCGGCGAAGCCATCGTCGGCAAGCAGACTGTGCTGCGCCAGCTCGCTGCTCCGTTCGTCGGCGCTGTCGTCTACTACCAACTGGTCTCGTTCTGTCTCGCCGCCGGCATGCCGCCCCCCGATCTGAAGCTCGCCACCGGCCTGTTCGTGCTCGCCATGCTTGCACTTCCAAGCCTGCGTCGCAGCCGGGGCCCGGCACAAGCACGCGAAACCGTTCGCGAATAATCAAGGATAGCCCGCATCATGACTGCATTTCCCGATCTCGCCGCTGTCGAGGCGATGGACGCTGTCGACCCGCTGCGTTCGATGCGTGATCGCTTCATCCTGCCGGAAGGAGTGATCTATCTTGACGGCAACTCTCTGGGCGCCGCGTCGCATGCTGCCTTCTGCGAGCTCCAGGCAGCTGCCTCCAAGGAGTGGGGACAGGATCTGATCCGCGCCTGGAACACCGCCGGCTGGTTCGACATGCCGACCGAGCTGGGCGACCGCATCGGCCGCCTGATCGGTGCTGCACCTGGCCAGACGGTTGTCTGCGACACCACGTCGACCAACATCTACAAGGTGCTGCATGCAGCCCTTGCGATGCGACCCGACCGTTCGGTCATCGTCGCCGAAGGCAACAGCTTCCCGACCGATCTCTACATGGCGGAAGGCGTTGCCTCGACGCGGGCCGGTGCCGTGCTCCGGCTCGAGGGCGTCGATGCGCCAAGCATCGAAGAGCTGATCGACGACAAGGTTGCGGTGGTTCTCGTCAACCACGTCAACTACAAGTCGGGCGAGCTGCGCGACATGGCGGCGCTGACCAGAAAGGCCCAGGCGGCAGGTGCCCTGATCGTCTGGGATCTCTGCCACTCGGCAGGTGCCCTGCCGGTTGATCTCGACGGTGCCAATGTCGATTTCGCCGTTGGCTGCACCTATAAGTATATCAATGGCGGTCCCGGCGCCCCGGCCTTCATTTACGCCGCCACGCGTCACCTCGCCGACGTTCAGCAACCGCTGAGCGGCTGGTGGGGACATGCCAGACCCTTCGCCTTCGAGCAGGGTTATGCGGCGGACGCCGGCATTCGCCGGTTCCTGTGCGGTACCCAGCCGATCCTGACCATGCGGGCGCTCAAGGGCGCGCTCGATGACTGGGACAACGTCGACATGGCAGCGCTGCGCAAGAAAAGCATTGCCCTGACCGACCTGTTCATCCAACTGGTAGAGGCCAAGTGCGGCGCCTACGGCCTCAAGCTGGAAAGCCCGCGCGACGGCACGAAGCGCGGCAGCCAAGTCTCGTTCGAGCACGACAACGCCTATGCCATCATGCAGGCGCTGATCGCGCGCGGCGTCATCGGCGACTTCCGCGCACCGGCTACGGTGCGCTTCGGCTTTACGCCGCTCTATGTCGGCTTCAAGGACGTCTGGCAGGCGGTCGAGATCCTCGAAGACATCATGCGGACCGGCGCCTGGAAGGAAGCCCGTTTTGCCGTCAAGTCGGCAGTGACCTGATCTCAGGTCGAATGGAAACGAAAAGGGCGGCAGATGCCGCCCTTTTTCATACACCGAGATAGCGGTCCTGGATGTCAGGCGTCAGCCGGTCCGGCGTGCCTTCGAATACGGTCACGCCCTTCTCCAGCACGAAGCAGCGGTCGGCCACCGGCAGCAGCTCCGACAGCGTCTTGTCGACAACCAGGATCGACTGACCCGCAGCCTTGAGCTTGCGGATCGCCGCCCAGATGTCCTGACGGATGACGGGTGCAAGACCCTCGGTCGCCTCGTCCAGAATGAGCAGGCTGGGATTGGTCATCAGCGCGCGGCCAATCGCCAGCATCTGCTGTTCGCCGCCCGAGAGCGTGTTGGCATACTGATCGCGGCGTTCGCCGAGGCGTGGAAACAGCTCGACGACTTTTTCCAGTGTCCACTCGCTGCCGCGCGCTGCGGCAAGCAGGTTTTCCAGAACGGTCAGGTTGGGAAAGCAGCGCCGTCCCTCCGGAACCAGACCCAGGCCGAAGCGGGCGATGCGATGTGGACGCATGCCGGCGACCTGGCGGCCGGCGAAGCTGATTGAACCGGAGCGCGGCTTCGCCAGGCCGAGAATGGAGTTGATCGTCGTCGTCTTGCCCATGCCGTTGCGGCCCATGAGCGCCACGACCTCGCCCTCCTTGACGTCGAGCGAGACGCCGAAGAGCGCCTGCGATGCGCCGTAGAAGGTTTCGACGCCTTTGAGTTCGAGCAGGCTCACGCGGCTTCTCCGAGATAGGCCCGGCGGACTTCGGGGTCGTTGCGGATCTGGTCGACAGTGCCGGTGGCAATGACGCGGCCGTAGACAAGCACGGAGATTCGGTCGGCGAGGGCGAAGACGGCATCCATGTCGTGCTCGACCAGCAGGATCGGCGCTTCATGGCGCAGACCGTCGAGGAACCTGGTCAGCGCTTTCGAGCCCTCCGGACCCATGCCGGCCATCGGTTCGTCGAACAGGAAGGCCTTTGAGCCGAGCGCCAGCGCAATTGCGATCTCGAGCTGACGGCGTTCGCCATGCGACAGCTCGGCAGCGGGCAGGTGGGCGCGTCCGGCGAGACCGACGCGCTCCAGCATCGCCATTGCCGGTTCGGTCAGGCTCTTGTCGCTCATGACAGGGCGCAAGAATCGGAAGCTCGTGCCCTGGCGTGCCTGCACCGCCAGCATGACGTTGCGCAGGGCGGAAAACTCCTGCGCCAGCGACGAGATCTGAAAGCTGCGGCCGAGGCCGAGACGGGCGCGCGCGGCCATGTCGAGCCCGGCCATGTCCTGGCCGAGGAAGCGGATGCTGCCGCTGTCCGGCCGCAACGAGCCGGAGATCTGGTGGATCAGCGTGCTCTTGCCGGCGCCGTTGGGCCCGATCAGCGCGTGGATCTCGCCGGGCCTGAGTTCAAGGCTGACGCCATCTGTCGCCTTCAGGGCGCCGAAGGTCTTGCGGAGGTCGCGGATTTCGAGGATCGGCTCAGCCATGACGCGCCTTTCCGGCCAGCAGGCCGAGCAGCCCGCCGCGGGCAAACAGAACGACACCGAGCAGGATCAACCCAAGGAAGAACTGCCAGCGTTCGGTGATGCCGCCAAGGGCGAATTCGAACAGGACATAGAGCATGGCCCCGGCGACGGGTCCGAACAACCGGCCCTTGCCACCCAGGATGATCAGCACGATCAGTTCGCCCGACATATGCCAGGACAGCATGGAGGGGCTGACGAATTTGTTGAGGTCGGCAAACAGCGCGCCGGCGAGGCCGGTGACCATTGCCGAGATCGCGAAGGCAACGAACCTGATGTTGAATGGAGCGATGCCGACAGCGGACAGCCGCGTTGCGTTCTGCCGGGCCGCCTGCAAGGACGCGCCGAAGCGCGAGCCGCGCAGCAGCCAGAACAGACCGAGCGCCAGCATCAGAACTGCATAGCAGATCAGGAAATAGGACAGCGGCTGGGCGGTGTTCACACCGGGGAATTCGTTGCGCACATAGATCGAAAGCCCGTCCTCGCCACCATAGGCCGGCCAGGACACGGCGAAGTAGTAGATCATCTGCGCGAAGGCGAGCGTGATCATGATGAAGTAGACGCCCGCGGTGCGCAGGCTGATGGCGCCGATCGGCAAGGCGATCATGCCGCAGACGAGAACCGCGACGAGCCAGATGATGGGCATCGATGCGGTGCCGGGGATACCGGCGAACAGCGGCACGCCGTCAAAGGCATGGGTGGCGAGGATACCGGCAGCATAGCCGCCGAGGCCGAAGAAGGCGGCGTGGCCAAACGACACCAGCCCGCCAAGGCCAAGTGCGATGTTGAGGCCGACGGCGGCGAGCGCCAGGATGGCGATGCGCGTTGCGAGCGTGATGTAGAACGGCTCGCCCATCGTCTGCGCCACCAGCGGCAAGCCGAGCAAAAGCAATGCGAGGCTGACGTTGACGATGGTTTCGGGGGTCATGATGGGTGCGTTGGTCATGACGTCCTCACGACTGCGTCGCAAACAGGCCGCTAGGCCTGAAGGCAAGGATGAGCGCCATGACGATGTAGATCAGCATCGAGGCAAGTGCTGCACCTATCGGGCCGGCCTGGGCGGCGGGGATCATCAGCGCCAGAGCCTTGGGCAGCAGGAAACGCCCCATGGTATCGACGACGCCGACCAGGATGGCGCCGAACAAGGCGCCCTTGATCGAGCCGATGCCACCGATGACGATGACCACGAAGGCGAGGATCAGCGCCGGCTCGCCCATGCCGACCTGCACCGACTGCAATGCGCCGACGAGCGCGCCGGCAAGACCGGCCAGTGCAGCGCCAAGTGCGAAGACGACGGTGTAAAGGGTGCGGATATCGACGCCGAGTGCGGCGATCATCTCGCGGTCGGACTCGCCGGCGCGGATACGCATGCCGAGCCGCGTCCGCGAGATCAGCACATACAGGCCCAGTGCTACCACGACACCGACGCCGATGATGGCGAGACGGTAGAGCTGGTACTGGCCGCCGCCGGGCAGGGGGACTGCGCCTTGCAGCAGCGGCGGAATGTCGAGATACAGCGGGAACGAGCCGAACAGCCAGCGCGTGCCTTCGGAAAAGATCAGGATCAGCGCGAATGTCGCCAGCACCTGGTCGAGATGGTCGCGGTCATAGAGGCGGCGTATGACCGTCACTTCGATGATTGCGCCGGCCGCTGCCGCAGCAACGAGGCTCGCCGCCAGGCCGATCCAGAACGAGCCGGTGGCAGCCGCGACCGCAGCACATGCGAAGGCGCCGATCATGTAGAGCGATCCATGGGCGAGGTTGATCAGGCCCATGACGCCGAAGATCAGCGTCAGGCCGGCGGCCATGAGGAACAGCATCACCCCGAGCTGCAGCCCGTTGAGAAGTTGCTCGAGGAGCAGTGCTATGGACAAGGGGACGCTTTCGCTGGCTGGATTGTCGTTTCAGTGTGGCGGGACGCCTACAACTCTTCAAATGCGCCGCTGAGGGAATTCGACCCCCACTCCGGGTTGCTTCGCAAACCACCTCTCCCCCGTTCGACGGTGGAGAGGAAAAGCCGCTGCGGCTTGGCTCCTTTCCTCTCCCCTTATGAGGAGGAGAGGTGCCGAGCGCCGCGAGGCGGAGTGGGGGTCGGACGCTTCGTTACAAGGCTGGCCTGCAACGAGCGGGCCTGAACCCATCCTACATCTTGCACTGGTCGGCGTAGGCGTCCTTGTGGTGCTCGAAGGCAGTGGCGACGATCTTGTTGGTCAGCACGTCGCCTTCCTTGATCACTTCACGCACGTAGATGTTCTGCACCGGGTGGTTGTTGGTGTTGAAGGTGAACTCGCCGCGCACCGACTTGAAATCGGCGGCCTTGAGTGCTGCGCGGAAGGCATCCTTGTCCTTGACGCTGGCCTTGCCGAGCGCCGAGAGGATCAGGTTTGCCGTATCCCAGCTCTGGGCGGCATAGACCGAGGGCAAGCGCTTGTATTCGGCCTGGAAGGCCTCGACGAACTGCTTGTTGGCCTCGTTGTCGAGATCCTTGGACCAGCTCGCCGAGTTCTTGACGCCGAGGGCTGCGTCGCCGACCGCCGGCAGTATGTCCTGGTCGAAGGAGAAGCCCGGGCCCATGACCGGAATGTTCACGCCCGACTGGGCGTACTGCTTCATGAACGAGATGCCCATGCCGCCGGGCAGGAAGAAGAACACCGAGTCGGCGCCGGAATCGCGGATCTGGGCGATCTCGGCGGCGTAGTCGGTCTGGCCGACCTGGGTGTAGACTTCGCCGGCCAACTCGCCCTTGTAATAGCGCTTGAAGCCGGTCAGCGAATCCTTGCCGGCCGGATAGTTGGGCGCGAGGATGAAGGTCTTCTTGTAGTCATTGTTGGCGTACTGGCCCATCGCCTCGTGGAAATTGTCGTTCTGGTAGGCGACGTTGAAATAATTCTTGTTGCACTTGGCGCCGGCGAGCGCCGACGGGCCGGCGTTGGGCGACAGGTAGATGACGTCCTGCGCCACAGCGTTAGGCACCACGGCCATTGCGAGGTTCGACCAGATGATGCCGGTCAACAGGTCGACCTTGTCGCTCTGGATCATTTTTTCGGCGAGCTGGACGGCGATCTCCGGCTTCTGGGCATCGTCCTCGACGACCAGCTCGACATCCTTGTTGCCGGACTGCTTCATGGCCAGCGCAAACGCGTCGCGCATGTCGACGCCGAGGCCCGCACCGCCGCCCGAAAGCGTGGTGATGACGCCGATCTTCACCGGTTCGGCATAGGCAAGGCCGGATGCCGCCAACGATAGGCCGAAAATTCCTGCCGCAATGATTTTCTTCATTAGGTTACTCCTCCCAAGTGTTCCCGATTATTTGATTTGAAGTCCTAGAGCCGGGTGCGAACTTTCCAGAGTTCGGGAAACAGTTCAACCTCCAGCATCTTCTTCAGATACGAGGCGCCAGACGTGCCGCCGGTGCCGCGTTTCATACCGATGATGCGCTCGACCGTGGTGACATGGTTGAAGCGCCAGCGCCGGAAGTAATCCTCGAAATCGACAAGCTTCTCGGCCAGCTCGTAGAACATCCAGTAGCGTTGCGGATCGCGATAGATCGCCTGCCAGGCGACGAGCACTTCTTCGTTTTCGCTGCGCGTTTCGCGCCAGTCGGTGCGCTTGCCGTCGGCGCCGATATCGAAGCCGTTGCGACCAAGCAGCAGGATCGCCTCGTCATAGAGCGAAGGCTGGGCGAGAACCGCCTCGAGCTTTTCGCTGAGTTCGGGCTGGTGGGCGTGCGGGCGCAACATGGCTGTGTTGCGGTTGCCGGCCATGAACTCGATGGCGCGATACTGCCAGGACTGGAAACCCGAGGACTGCCCGAGCGAGTCGCGAAATTCGGTGTATTCGCTCGGCGTCATCGTCCTGAGCACATCCCAGGCGCTGTTGAGCTGCTCGAAGATGCGCGACACGCGGGTCAGCATCTTGAACGAGGGCTCAAGCTTGTCGGCACGAATCGAGCGGATCGCCGAGCCGATCTCGTGCAAAGCGAGCTTCATCCACAGCTCGGACGTCTGATGCTGGATGATGAACAGCATCTCGTCATGGGCGGTCGACAGCGGCGCCTGAGCGTCGAGGATCTTTTCGAGATGCAGATAATCGCTGTAGGACATGCGGTCCTTGAACGACATCTGCGCGCCCTCGACGGAGGGATCGTAAGGCTTGCTCAATTCATCTTCTCCGCACGCAACCGGAAACGCTGGATCTTGCCGGTCTGGGTCTTGGGCAGGGCGTCGATGAACTTCACCGAGCGCGGGTATTTGTAAGGCGCGATCGTCGCCTTGACGTGATCCTGAAGGCGCTTGACGGTCGCGGCGTCGGCGGCGACGCCGGCAACCAGCACGACATAGGCCTCGACGATCTGGCCGCGTTCGCTGTCAGCCGCGCCGATGACGGCGCATTCGGCGACTTCGGGGTGCGAAAACAGGGCGGCTTCAACCTCGGGACCGGCGATGTTGTAGCCGGCGCTGACGATCATGTCGTCGGAACGCGCGGCGAAGTGGAAGAAACCGTCGGTGTCCTGGATGAAGGCATCGCCGGTCAGGTTCCAGCCGTCGCGGACATATTCGAGCTGCCTGTCATCGGACATGTAGCGGCAGCCTGTCGGGCCACGCACGGCAAGCTTGCCGACAGTGCCGCGTGGCACCTCGTTCATGTCGCCGTCGACGACCCGCGCTTCATAGCCGCCGACCGGCTTGCCGGTGGAGGCGGGTTTCATGTCCTCGAAGCGGTTGGAGATGAAGATATGCAGCATCTCGGTGGCGCCGATGCCGTCGAGGATCGGCTTGCCCGTCTTGGCCAGCCATTCCTCGAACACCGGTCCGGGCAAGGTCTCGCCGGCAGAGACCGCGACGCGCAGCGACGACAGGTCGGCGCCTTCGTCCATGGCCTTCAGCATGGCGCGATAGGCGGTCGGCGCGGTGAACGAGATCGTCGCCTTGTAGGTCTCGATGATGTGGATCATGTTCGGCGGCGTTGCCTGCTCGAGCAGGGTCGCGGCCGCGCCGAAGCGCAATGGGAAAATGGCCAGGCCGCCAAGACCGAAGGTGAAGGCCAGCGGCGGCGAGCCGACGAAGACGTCGTCGGAGGTGACCGAAAGCACCTCCTTGGCATAGGCGTCGGCGATGATCAGCAGGTCGCGATGAAAATGCATCGTCGCTTTCGGCACGCCCGTGGTGCCCGAGGTGAAGCCGAGCAGGGCGACGTCGTCGCGGCCGGTCTTGACCGCTTCGAAGATGACGGATTTGTCGAGCGCGACCCGGTCGAGTTCGGCGTCGTGGTTGGCGGTGCCGTCGAAGCCGATCACCTTGGTCAGGAAGGCGCTGTCCTTGGCGCAGGCGATCATCTCGTCCATCAGGCGCGTGTCGCACAACGCAATCGTGATCTCTGCCTTGTCGACGATCTTGGCGAGCTCACCGGCGCGCAGCATAGGCATGGTGTTGACGACGACAGCACCTGCCTTGGTCGCGGCCAGCCAGCAGGCGACCATTGCCGGGTTGTTGGCCGAGCGGATCAGCACCCGATTGCCGGGCTTGACGCCGTAGTTTTCGACCAGCGCATGCGCCAGTCGGTTGGTCCAGTCGGACAGCTCCTTGTAGGTGCGGCGTCGGCCGTTGCCGATCAGCGCGGTGTGGTCGCCCAGGCCTTTTTCGACCAGGCGATCGGTCAGCTCGACGGCCGCATTGAGGTGCTCGGGATAGTCGAAGCCGTCGAGCAGAAAGGTCGGCCACTGGTCCTGGGGTGGCAGGTTATCGCGCGTGAAGGTGTCGATATGCGCTGACGGTCCAAGCATTCTGCGGCTGTCCCCTACCTGCTCATCGGCATGACGGAAGCGCCATGCGTGCGTTGGAATGCGTTACTTCGGGGGAAGGTGCTGCGCCGCAACGGGTAGCCGTTCGGCACAGGCCGCGGCTATGCACGATCGACATGCGATCGGCGTCTGGCACAGCGAGACCTCCCACGTTCTCGACTGATGGCTGAGAATTGCACCGGACCAAAATTATTTCAAGCATAAAGTTTCTGCCGCTGGCCCATTGACGCAATCCGGCACGCTGGCCATTGCTATGCGCCTGGATTGCTGCCGCCTTGGAGGGATGCCCGTATGCTCGAACGCCATATCGCCGATTGGGACAACGCCTACACCAATGGCGCCAACATCGCCGGTGGCGATCGTTGGCCTGCTGCATGGGTGGAACCGGCACAGACGTTTCGCGACGCCCTGTCGGCAGATGAGAGAGCGCAGTTCGACATCGCCTATGGTGACAGGCCGCGCAACCTGCTTGACCTGTTCCTGCCTGAAGGCACGCCGAAGGGGCTCGTCGTCTTCGTCCATGGCGGTTACTGGATGGCGCTCGACAAGAGCTACTGGTCGCATCTCGCCAAGGGTTCCATCGACAGCGGCTACGCGGTGGCGATGCCGTCCTACAGCTTGTGCCCGGAAGTCAGGATCGGCGATATCGTGCGCGAGGTCGGTGCGGCGATCGGCAAGGCAGCCGCGTTGGTCGAAGGCTCGATCATGCTGACCGGTCATTCCGCCGGCGGACACCTCGTGTCGCGCATGGTCGCGGCTGCTTCGCCGCTTGCGCCCGATGTGCAGTCTCGTATCCGTCATGTCGTTTCGCTCTCGGGAGTTCATGATCTCAGGCCGCTGATCAACACCGGCATGAACAAGACGCTCCACATCGACGAGACCGAGGCGCTGGCTGAAAGCCCGGCGCTGCTGCGGCCGGTGGACAACGTCCGCATCACCTGCTGGGTCGGCGGTGGCGAGCGCGCCGAGTTCCTGCGCCAGAACGCATTGCTTTCCAATATCTGGACCGGGCTTGGCGCCACCACCGCTACAGTGGTCGAGCCCGACCGGCATCACTTCAGCGTCATCGACGGGCTTGCCGACAAGGATCATGCGCTGACAAGGACCTTGCTCGGCTGAACATGCGCGGATGATACCGACGCGGCCGAAGATGATGTCGATGGCCGTAGCGCGCACATCGTCGGTTCAGTTTCCGCGACCCCGTTGGCAATGTGCAGGTGGCCTCTGTCCACCAGGGGCAGTGCCGTCCAATTGGCGGTCCCATGCAGGGCTTGCCGCGTCCGGGGCGATTGCACAAGTTGCCCTGTTTGTCCGTGTCCAATGATCCTATCTAGTTGAAAATCAATATATTTTATGGACGGTCGCATGATTGCGATTGACAAGCCTCGGCATCCCTGAGTAGCGTCCGCCTCGGAATCGGTTCCGCCGAGAGGCGGATGAAAAGGGAACACGGTGAGGCCGAAGGCCAAATCCGCGACTGCCCCCGCAACTGTAACCGTTGAGCCTCTTCCATCATGCCACTGAACGCATTCGCGCGTTCGGGAAGGCGGAAAAAGGCTGTGACACGGAAGTCAGGAGACCTGCCCGTTCCAGTCACCCATGCTTGTCCACGGGGTGTGGTCAGGCGCGGTCGCTCGTGGCGGTGACATCGAAAGTGTTGCCGCATGCGGAAGGCCGTCGGGTCAATCTTGTCCCAAAGTCTGCCTGCCGACCTGTCTTGCCTGCGGTTTGGAAACCGGGTGCGATCCTTGTCGCGCCCCCCAAACCATTTGAGGGCAGAAATGCAGAGACTTATCCTGGGCATCGGCGCGATCATGCTGGCCATCCCGACACCATCCAGCGCGCAGCAGGCGCCCGCTGCAGGCGGCGTGACCGTGCTGCCGCGCCTGGTCGTTACGCCGCTGCGCCGCGAAACCGCGCTTGTTCGCCCGACGTCGTCGGTCACAGTGATCGACGAGGAAGAATTGCGAAAGTCCGCGGCAGCTGACCTGCCGTCGTTGCTGAAGCACTATGCCGGCGTTTCGATCATCGGCTATGGCGGCCAGGGGGCCTCGTCCAATGTCTATCTGCGCGGCATGTCGGCCGGCCAGACGCTGGTGCTGGTCAATGGCGTCCGCAGTTCGTCGGCGACCAGCGGTACGAGCTCGATCTTCAACATTCCGCTGTCGTCGATCGAGCGTATCGAGATCGCCAAGGGACCGCACTCAGCGCAGTATGGCGCCGATGCCATCGGCGGTGTCGTCAACATCATCACCAAACAGGGCGGCCAGTGTGCCGACGGCCGTAACACCTGCGGCAGCATCACCTCGGGCGTCACGCATCCCTGGGGTGGCTATCTCTCAGGCGATCTGCGCGGACGCACCGAGGACGGCATCGATTACTCCGTCGGTGGCTCCATCCTAGGCACGCGCGGCTACGACTTCACCACGCCGCTGGCCTGGGGACATGAGCCTGACGACGATGGCTTACTGCAAGGCTCGCTCAACGTCGCAGTCGCCAAGGAATATGGCTGGGGCCGGCTATATGCCGATGGCCTGTTTGCCCGGGGCCGCAGCCAGTACGATGCCTCCCCGCCTTCCGCCAATGAAGTTGACACCGACACCTTCGCCGGCAGGATCGGCGCACGGGTGAAGCATTCCGACAGCTGGAGCTCGACCGTCGAACTTTCCGGCAACCTCGACTATTCGAACAATGTCCGTGACGGCGTCGTGGGCAGCAGCGAATTCGACACCAGGCGCTACGGCATCTTCGCGTCGACGGAAAAGTCCTTTGAAACAGGTGAAGTCAGGCATGTCCTGGTCGGCGGTGCCGAGGCCTATCGCGAGGAGGTGGCTTCGACTGTCGATTTCGGTGTCGGCTCGCGCGACCTCGCGGCGGTGTTCGGCCAGTACTCGCTCGACTATGGCGCGCTGACGATCGACAGCGGTCTGCGCTACGATCACAATGAACAGTTCGGAGGCGCCACCACCTACAACATCGATGCCAGCTACGAGCTCGTTCCCGAGCTTGTGGCGCGCGCCTCGTACGGCACCGGCTTCCGGGCGCCGACCTTCAGCGACCTCTATTACCCCAACTACTCCAATCCCAACCTGAAGCCGGAGAAGTCGCGGTCCTATGAGATCGGCATCAACTGGCGTCCAAGCGAGGGGACCGAGCTTGACGTCGCCTTCTACCAGACCTGGCTGACCGACGCGATCGCCTCCAACCCGCCGACCTACCTGCCGTTCAATGTCGCGCGCGCCAAGGTGACCGGTATCGAGGCCAGCCTGTCGCATGCGTTCGACGAGCGCTGGAGTGGCAAGGTTTCGATCGACTACCGCTCGCCGAAGAATGAGGACAACGGCCGCTACATTCCCTATCGCGATCGCTTCAAGGCGGCCGCCGAGGTGAGCTTTGCCGCGACCGACAGCCTCGACCTCACCGCCAAGCTGCTCTACGGCGCGGCGCGCTACGCCAATGCCGCCAACACCGTCAAGCTGCCGGACTATGTGACGGTGGATTTCGCCGCCAACTACACGGTCGACGAGCGGGCGAGCCTGAAGTTTTCGGTCGAGAACCTGTTCGACGAACACTATTCGACCGTCACCAACTATCGCGCGCCGGGCCGAAGCTTCAATCTGAGCTTCACGCGTGTGTTCTGATGCGAGGTAACATGCCCACCAATCGTCTCAGCTGTGCTCGGTTTCGAGCGTGGCTGTCCGCTCTCGCGGGGCTGGCCGCGTTGTCATCAGCGCCGGCAGCCGCCGTGCCGCCGAAGCGCGTCGTGTCGATGAATGTCTGCACCGACCAGCTGGCGATGCTTCTGGCGGCCGAGGGGCAGCTGCATTCAGTGTCTTATCTGGCAAGCGATCCCAACACGTCGGTGCTGGCCGATCGGACCAACGGCTTTGCCGTCAATCATGGCCTTGCCGAGGAAGTGTTTCTGATGCAGCCTGACCTGGTACTCGCCGGAGCCTACACGACACGGACGACGGTTGAGTTGCTGAGGCGCCTCGGCATCCGGGTCGAGGAATTCGCGCCGGACAGCTCCATTGCCGACATCAGGGCCAACATCCTGCGCATGGGAGAGGTCCTGGAGCGGCGCGAAGAAGCGGCAAAACTTGTCGCCGCGCTTGATCGTGGCGTCGCCGAATTGGGCAGGGAAAGCGCCTCGGGCAAGACCGTCGCGACCTACTACGCCAACAGCTACACCTCGGGCACCGGAACGCTCGTCGACGAGATCGTCAAGCTTTCCGGACTGGTCAATATTGCAGACAAGCTCGGGCTCAGCGGCACGGCGCGGTTGCCGCTGGAGATGCTAGTGCTGGCCAAACCAGATTTGGTCGTCGGTGGCGGCGAAGACTATGGCGCCCCGGCACTCGCCCAGGAAAACTTCGTCCACCCGGCCTATCGGGCGGTCTCCGGGCAGGGCAGGGCGGTGGCGGTGCCGTCGCGATACACCATTTGCGGCGCGCCGTTTACACTTGAAGCCGCCCGCCTGCTGCGCGATGCCGCCGAGGGGGACGCCAAGTGAGCGACATCTCCCGTTACAGGCTCGTGCTTGCCGTTCTTGCCATCCTGGCCACCATTCTGTTCCTGCTTTCGCTCACCGTCGGTCCGGCGGGCCTCGGCTTCGGCGACAGCATCGCTGCATTGTTTTCCGACAAGGCCGGCGCCATCGAGCTGATCATGCGTGAGATCCGCCTGCCGCGCGCGCTGCTCGGCCTGATGGTCGGTGCTACACTCGGGCTTTCCGGCGCGGCACTTCAAGGCTATCTGCGCAATCCGCTGGCCGAGCCCGGCCTGATCGGCGTCAGCGCTTCAGCTTCGCTGGGCGCGGTGATCGCCATCTATTCCGGCCTGACGATTGTCTTCCCGCTTGCCTTGCCGCTGTCGGCATTGGCTGCCGCCGTGCTCGCCGTCGTCGTGGTCCAGGCACTTGCCGGCCTGCGCGGCAGCACCTTGACCATCATCTTAGCAGGTGTCGCCGTGTCGAGCTTTGCCGGCGCGATGACTTCGCTGGCGCTCAACCTGTCGCCCAATCCGTTCGCCGCGCTCGAGATCATGTTCTGGACGCTCGGCTCGCTGACCGACAGGTCGATGACCCATGTCTGGCTCGCCTTGCCGTTCATGCTGGTCGGCTGGGCGATGCTGGCGGCGCTCGGCCGGGCGCTCGACGCGTTGACGCTTGGCAACGAGACGGCGGCGAGCATGGGCATCGACATGCGCCGCGTGCAGTTGCTGGCCGTGTTCGGCACGGCGGCCTCCGTCGGTGCCGCAACGGCGGTGTCGGGTGCCATAGGGTTCGTCGGCCTCGTCATCCCGCACATGCTGAGGCCGCTTGTCGGCGCGCGCCCGTCGCGGCTGCTGCCGGCGAGCGCCCTGGGCGGTGCCTGCATGCTGCTTGCCGCCGACATCCTTGTCCGGCTCGTCGCGCCCGGCCGCGACCTCAAGCTCGGCGTTCTGACCGCAATCGTCGGCGCGCCGTTCTTCCTGTGGCTTGTCTATCGCACGAGAAGGAAGCTTGCCTGATGCTGCTCGATGTTCAAGATCTCAGGGCGTCGCTCGGCGGCCGGCCGGTGCTCAAAGGCGTGTCCTTTTCCGTCATGGCGGGTGAGTTTGTCGGCCTTATCGGCCCGAACGGAGCCGGCAAGTCGACCTTGCTGCGCGCATTGCTCGGACTGACACCGGCAGACGGCGCAATCGCGTTGGGTGCGCTCGCCGCCGCTCATGTCTCCGCGAGGGAGCGCGCTCGGCATATGGCCTACGTTGCGCAGGAGCGCGAGATCGCCTGGGCCGTGCCGGTCGAGATGCTGGTCGGCCTCGGTCGCTCGCCCCATCGGCCAAGTTTCGCCTCGCTCGCCCTTGCCGACCGCAACGCCATCGACGCCGCAATGCGCAAGATGGAAGTCGACAGCTTTCGGGACCGCGCTGCGACCGAGCTTTCGGGTGGCGAAAAGGCGCGTGTGCTGATCGCCCGGGCGCTGGCACAAGAGACGCCGCTGCTGCTCGCCGATGAACCGACATCGGGCCTCGACCCATCGCACCAGATCACGCTGATGCGCCTGTTTGCCGATCTCGCGAGCAGCGGACGAAGCGTCGTGGCTTCGCTGCACGACCTCGGGCTCGCCGCCCGCTGGTGCACCCGACTGCTGCTCATCGACGCCGGCAGGATCGTCGCCGACGGCCCGCCTGATGAAGTGCTGACCGCCCAAACCCTGCGCGACGTCTATGGCGTCGAAGCCTTCTTCGGCGAGACAGCGGGCGGGCTGGTTGTCCAGCCGCTCGATCTCGTTGCCGTCGATACCGGAGCACGACCATGAGTTACCTCGAGCAGTTGCTGCGTCACCACCTGACCGACTGGCGCAGCGGATGGAGCATGGGCACGTTTGGCGCCATTGCCGAGTTCCATCAGGATGACGGCGAGGTTGCGGTGATAGACGACACCTACCTGCTGACCCGGGCTACCCGGCGGGGCGGTATTCGTGTCGATCGCGGCACGTTGAGCGAACTGGTGCCTGTCGCCTACGAGACGCTCAGTCCGAAGCGGCATCGCTGGAGCCAGGCGGTGGCGTTGTGCCTTCCTGAAGCCAAGGCGCGGCGCGGCAGCAGGAGCGTGCTGAGTGAGATCGGGCCGGACGATCACGCGATCCGGGGTATCGACCGCACCGGCATCCTGTTCGACATGGGCCTGTCCTTGCCACAATGCGACTTCTGCATCCGCACCAGCGAGCCAAGGCTGCTGGCCGTCTTGCGCGCCAATCTCGGCCGCTCGCTGTTCGAGCATGGCAATGAGGCGATGCCGGCGATCCTTGCCGTCCATCCGCATCGGATCGCCTTGACCAATATCGGCCGTGTCGAGGTCTACCAGAAGATCGGTGGACCCGACACGGGCGGGGTTTCTCCCGAGGGACCGCATACCCATCTGCTGCCGAAGCTTCTGAAGGGAGGCCGCACGCATTCGGCCAACACGCCGATCCCATCTGGCCTGTTGCCAGTCGGCTCGCTGCATCCGGGCAATCCGGTCATCGATCCGCTGGGCAAGGACCGGCCGTTCGACCCGACCCTGCATAGCGAGTTTCAGGAATTGATGAGCCGTTTCGGCACCGCCGAGGCTCGCGCCGGCAAGGCCTATGTCGACGACGCGCTGGAGACGGGCAGGGACCTCGACGCCGGCCAGGCGCCTGCCGGGCGCCATGTCCGGGCTGCGTTGCGTGTCGCGCTGCGACAGAAGGTCCGTCTGGCCGAGTGCCTGGGAGATGAAGCACGCCGCCAAAGGATCACGACCTGGCAAGCCAGCTTCGAGCAATCGGAGCCGGAGGCGGAGGACGACGACGCGCCGGGCCACGCGGCCTAAGGCTTCGGTGCGCAAACTCATGCCCGTCGGCGAAGGCTCCGGCCGTCGCCGACAGAGCAAAATTCGGGGCCAAACTAAACTTGATATTAATAGTCATGTTTTATATGGTCCGGTTGTGCTCGGGACAGGACGGCCGCAACGGCCACCGTCGGCACGATGGGACCAGGTCGTGGCAATAGCTCTTTCGGCGATGAATGTTGGGACGCATCGGATCAGCGGGCTGGGTCAGCGTGCGACCAGCCAAGCTGTCGAACTGACGCGGGCCGAGCTTCATCAATTGGTCTGGTCACGGCCGATGACCGAGATCGCCGTGCAGCTTGGCGTGCGCGACCAGCAGGTGGCGCAGGCCTGCGATCGTCATGACATAGCTCGCCCACAACCTGGGCATTGGCAGAAACTGCAATACGGCAAGGGCGTCGAGATCCGGCCGCTGTCGACCGAATCCTATGCCGCGGAAGAGCCGGTCGTCATCGCTGGTCGCGAGACTTTTCCGCGCATCCGCGACAACGAGCTTGCGCCAGGGGTCAGCAGGTCATGATGCATGTCAACCCCTTCAAGGATGCCGGCGAGGCGCAGGGCGATGGGATGCGCCGATATCGCGAGACGTTCGCCGAGGTCGAAGCGCTGGGCGCCCAGGTTCGCCGGGCAAGGCGTCAGGCTGATCTGAGCCTGAAGCGCGTCAATGCCGTGCCGGAACCCCACAGTGTGGGCAATGCCGTTTTCGCGGTTGAGCTGGAGCGCCACCGCGCCGACCGCGAGACGATGTTCGAGGCGATGCGTAAGCTAGACGCAGCGCGCCGGGCGCTGCGGACAATCGCCTCCGATTTCGTCTTGGATCAGGACAAAACCGTCCCGATGGGTCTGCGCCGTCCTGCCTGAGGAAGGGCCGGACTGTCGCGGGACAACATATCAGATGGAGACTATCGAGTGTCAAAGATGGCCGAGATCGAACGCCGCAGTGAAGAGGCGTCGGCGCATATCCGCGCGACGATCATGAATGAGTTTTGCGACGTCATGCACAAGACAGGCCTGTCTCCGATTGCGGTGATGCGGCTGGCCGCGCAGGCGGTCGGGTCGATCTATCGCGAAGTGGCCGACGTTCATGCCTGCCCCGATGGCTGCCCTTGCGGCTGGCGGCCTCATGAAGTGTCCGACATCGAGGTTCTTGGTGCTGCCCTTGCGGCCGCGTGCCGGCAACATCGGCGCAGTCACGATCTGCGGTTGATGCGGGTCATCGGCAGCGCATGACCCGCGTTGCGGGCGCCCCTGCCTTGGGGCGCTCCTTTACCGGACAGTCTGCCTCAGCCCAGCCAGCGCCTCCTGCACGTCGGCTCGTGCTTCGTTGGCTTCGGGCCAGACGGCGTAGACCGGATAGGTAAATTCGGGCGCGCCTTCGACGGTTTCCAGCTCGCCCGCGGCGATCAGCGGGGCAACCACGCCCTTGCGGAAGTAGCCCGTTCCGCCGGCGCGCAGGATGTAGCTCAGGCCGAGCGGGCCGAGACCGACGACAAGTCCGGGCTCGCCAAACGCCGTCGAGCTGGCATCGTGCTGGGCGGCGAACAGCGGCCCCCAATCGACATAGACATAGGTGTCGGCCTCCGGCCTGCCATTGCCGGGCAAGGTCCTGACCAGCACGAGCTGCTCTTCCTGGAGGATCTCGACCTTGAAGCCGGGCAAAAGCTTCGGCGCATAGAGCACGGCGATGTCGAGCACCCCGTTCCTGAGCTGGTCGAGCAACTGGTCCGGCACGCCGACATGGGCGTGAACGGCAATCTCGGGCCTGGCATTCTTCATCCACACCAGCCAGTCGAGCAGCAGCGGGTTCCACAGGCTGAGCTCGCCTCCGAGCGCGACGACACTTGTCCGCCCGGAGGGGATGGCCAGCTGGTAGCGGGCGCGCTCCCAGATCTGGACGAAGGATTGGGCGAAGCGCTCGAACTCGCGGCCGGCCGGGGTCAGTTGCGCGCCGTTGCGATTGCGAACGAACAGTTGGCGGCCGAGCTCGTCCTCGAGCGTACGGATGCGGGCGCTGACGGTCGTCTGGGTGACATGGAGCCGGTCGGCGGCCCTGAGGAAGCTGCCGCAATGAACGATCTCGAGAAACGTGCGGGCGCGGTCGATATCCATACGCCATTAGTGCAAAAAAATTGCATCAATGCAGCATTTAAATCCGTTTGCCTTTCGGAGTGACGGAGCGCAGCTTTTCCGTGTCGAGATCGATCTCGCCGCCAAGACGGGACACGAAGATGATGTCTGACCAAAAAGGCGCTCCTCCCGAAACGCGCGAATACGCTTCGCCTCCTTGCTTCATGCATGAACTGGAACCGGGCTACCGGACTGATACGGCTCCCATGGATGCGTGGCCTGATGTCGCGCGATGGCGCAAGGCGGAGCGGGCGCGCCTGATTGACGAGCGACTGCTTGCCGATCCCGAGGAACGCAAGGCTCGCTCCGAGCGCATCGCTGCCGAACTCGACCTGGCAATCGGCAAGGTCAGCGGCCGGATCGTCAGTGTCTATTGGCCTTTCCGCGGCGAGCCGGATCTTCGCAACTGGGCTGTCCGGGTGATCGGGCGCGGCGGCCGGATCGCCTTGCCTGTCGTCATCAAGAAGGCTTGGCCGCTGGAGTTCCGTGCCTGGTCGCCGGGCGATCCGCTCGAACGCGGTGTCTGGAACATCCTGGTTCCCGCCAATGGTCCGGCGATCCTGCCCGATGTCGTCATCGCGCCGGTCGTGGGGTTCGACGGGGCAAACTACCGGCTGGGCTATGGCGGCGGCTTTTTCGATCGCACCCTTGCCGCGATGCCCAAGCGACCGCTCGTTGTCGGCGTCGGCTACGCAGGCAGCCGGATCGCCACGATCTATCCGCAGCCGCACGACATTCCGATGGACATCATCGTCACCGACGAATGAGTGATGGGACGAATGAGTGATGGCTAATAAGTCGCAGTATGCCACCCTTGTCGTCAGGGGCTCTGCTGCTAGGCTTTGACAATGCGATGCCGGATGTCCGGACAGTCAGTGCGACACGGATCGCAACTGGGAGGAGGTCGCCTGTCGTGAATGAAACTGTACAGCCAAAGGGGCGTTCGCTCTATCTCGAGCTGGGAGGCGAAGAGGCCGTACGCCGGCTGGTCGAAATCTTCTACGACATCGTCGAGCAGGACGAGGCTGCAGCCGAGCTGCATCTGTTGCATCGCAGGGGGCATGGCGTCGCGCATTCGCGTGAGGAACAGTTCAACTATCTCTCAGGCTTTTTCGGCGGTCCGAGCTATTACGTTCAGAAGCACGGGCATTCGCGGCTGAAGGAAATCCACGCGCATGTGGCGATCGGTCCGGAACTGCGCGATCTCTGGCTGACATGCATGCGCCAGGCGGTGGAGAAAGCCGGCTTGTCCGAGCACCTGCAGGCATTGGTGATGCGCCACTTCACCTTTGCCGCCGAGATGACAAGAAACAGGGACTGAGCCAGCCTATCTGGCCCCCCGGCCGCGTCGGCGGCCGGGGTCCGGCACTTCGGCCTCAGTGGTAGGGCTGCATCGAACCCGGTGCAGGCTCGCCGCGCATGTTGACGACCGGCTCGCCTTGCGAGGTCGGGGCTGCCAGGCCAGTGGCGACCACCGACACCTTGAACTGACCCTGGAGCGAATTGTCGAAGATCGCGCCGACGATGATGTCGGCTTCATCACCTACCTCCTCGCGGATGCGGGTGGCGGCTTCGTCGACCTCGAACAGCGTCATGTCCATGCCGCCCGAGATCGAGATCAGCACGCCCCTGGCGCCCTTGATCGAGTTTTCGTCGATGAGCGGGTTGGCGATCGACGCTTCGGCCGCCTTGCTGGCGCGGTTTTCGCCGCTGCCGACGCCCGTGCCCATCATGGCGCGGCCCATGTCGCGCATCACCGTCTTCACGTCGGCGAAGTCGAGATTGATCAGGCCTTCCTTGACGATCAGGTTGGTGATGCAGCTGACGCCGGAGTAGAGCACTTTGTCGGCGATGCCGAACGCATCCTCGAAGGTCGTCTTGGCGTTGGCGATGCGGAACAGGTTCTGGTTCGGAATGACGATGACCGTGTCGGCGGCCTGGCGCAAAAGCTCGATGCCTTGTTCGGCCATCTGCATGCGCCGCTTGCCTTCGAAGGTGAACGGCTTGGTCACGATGGCAACGGTGAGGATGCCTGCCGCGCGTGCTGCCCGTGCGATCACAGGTGCGGCGCCCGTTCCGGTGCCGCCGCCCATGCCGGCGGTCACGAAGCACATATGCGTGCCGGAGAGCTGATCCATGATTTCATGGATCGATTCCTCGGCTGCCGCCTGACCGACCTCCGGCATGGAGCCGGCACCGAGACCCTCGGTCACCATCGCGCCGAGCTGAACCAGCTTCGAGGCCTTCGACATGGTCAGCGCCTGAGCATCGGTGTTTGCGACGATGAACTCTGTGCCCTCAAGACCTTCGGCAATCATGTTGTTGACGGCGTTGCCGCCACCGCCGCCGACACCGATAACGGTCAGCTTCGGCCTCATTTCCGAGATCTCAGGTTTCTTGGAAGTGTTCATGGTTCCGTTTCCTGCGCAGCGCCCCTGCCCGAATCGGACCGGCTCAGGGAATCAGATTGATCGGGAGGCTGCAAGGAATAGCCTGTCGATTGCGGTTTTTAACCGGCAGATCAGGGCTTTTGCACGTGTAAGTGAGGGAGGCGGGCGCTCGATCTGGCGTCCGACCGCTGCTGGCGCGGCCGGACAGCTTGGGCGTCGTGGTCAGAATGCCTTGAGCCGAGTTGTAGCGCCGGAGTTGGTATGCCCACCCGCTTCCGGGTTGGAGTGGAGGACACCTATCTTCCGCCCAGCCTGTCTGGCAGCCCTTGGTGCAGCATTTTCGACCGGTCCAGGTCGCTTTCGTAGCCTGGTTGTCGGAACCGCTCATTTATCAAAAACGCTAGCGTGGGCAGGCGTCACAATGGCTGCTCATGCGACTGCAGGAATGACCTTCGCTCCAGCGCGCGAACCTCAAGTTGGCGGAGGCGCGTCTGCAGCCTGTTGGCACCGACAGAGGAATACTGGTGCGAGCCGATGCGTTGTCGCGGCTCGTCTCAAATCCAATGCCAGCCATCTGCCATCTGTCACCAATGAGCCATCTCGCGAGCATGCCATGGTAATATCAATCGATACCCCTCCAAATTGGCGCGATATCGCGCGGGTTGCCTCAGGTGAGATGCTGGCTCTTGCCCCAGCCGCCTGGGAACGCGTTGCACATGCCAATCGTATCGTGAAGCGTATCGTTGAGAACGGCGTGCGTGCTTACGGTGTGAACACTGGGGTCGGCGCGCTTTCGAACACGGTGGTCGAACCAGCTTTGCAGGAAAGACTGTCGCGCAACATTATCCTCAGTCATGCTTGCGGGGTAGGCGAACCAGTTCCAGAGCACAGCGTCCGGGCCATTATCGCATCGCAGGTGGCCAACTTTGCACATGGTCACTCTGGCGTGCGCCCTGAGATCGTTCTGCACTTGTTGCGCTTCCTGGAACGTGACTGCATTCCGGAAGTTCCGTCACGAGGGTCAGCGGGATATCTCACGCACAACGCCCACATTGCGCTGGTTCTGATCGGTGAGGGCAGGGCGCAAGTGGCCGGGCGCCGAATGAATGGCCGTGATGCGCTGGCCGCCATTGGAGTTGAGCCATTGGTGCTTGGCGCCAAGGAAGGTCTGAGCCTGGTAAATGGCACCGCCTGCGCAACTGGGCTCCTGTGTGTAGCGCTGGCGCGCGTCGAACGGCTGTTACGCTGGGCTGATGCTGCGGCGGCCCTGACGCTTGAAGCCGCGGGTGGTCAGATGGAGGCCTTTGACGAGCGAGTGCTTGCTATGCGGCCGTCACCCGGCATTGAGGCAGTAGGCGTAACGCTGCGTGCTTTGCTCGAAGGCAGCGGCCTGATAAGCGCGGCACGCGGGCGCCGGACGCAGGACGCACTCAGCCTTCGTGCCGTGCCTCATGTGCACGGTGCAGCGCTTGAAGTGACGGAGCGTTCGGCGCAACTTGTCGATCGCGAACTGGCTTCAGTTACTGATAATCCCGCGGTGTCGGGTACGCTGGAAAACCCGCTGGTCTTTTCGGAGGCTCATGCCGTTGCGCCGGCACTGGGTCAGGCGGCCGACAGCCTGACGATCGCGCTGGCTCAGGTGGCGGGGATGAGCGAACGGCGGATTGATCGTCTGGTCAACCCTCTCGTCAACAATCTGCCAGCATTTCTCGCCAGCGAAGGCGGCTGCAATTCCGGCTTCATGATCGCGCAGTACACTGCGGCCTCGTTGAGCAACGTGAACCGCCGCCTCGCGGCTCCGGCTGCGACCGACGGCGGCGTTACCTCAGGACTGCAGGAAGATTTCCTCGCCCATCCGACCGTTGCCGCCAACAAGCTGCTGGCGGTCATCGACAACGCCGAATATATCCTGGCAATTGAATTGATGGCGGCAGCCCAAGCGCATGACTTCCTGGCTGGCGACGAAACGCGCGCGCCTGGGACGGATGCGATCTATCGATCGGTTCGTGAACGTGTCGCGCATTATGCCGACGATCGCCCACTGTCGTGGGACATTGAAACGGTTCGAGCTTTCATACGAGAGACGGATATACCTTAGCGAACCCACGACTGCGGGACGACCACGCTTGGTTCGCGGTCGACTCCTAATCCGATCGACGAGCCAACCCTTGGAGTGATCGCAAGGCCGGCCAACAACTTGCCTGGTTAGCGTCTCGACAAGTCGCGCAGACGGCCTGTCTTCTCATGGCCGCCCACATGAGTGGGCAGGCCGGAGCCAGCCTAAACAATTGGTTTCAGAATGATCCCATGCGAATTCGGCGTCGTCCACCGGGGCGCGATTGAGCCACAGGTATCTGCGGATCGGACAGTTGGGGGTTCAGCCAACCAGACCCACGCATTGATGGTGGCCTTGGGCATACATTATGCCTATATATGGACAACGATGATGGAACCTGTTGCACCATGACAGTCAACGTCTGGTCGCCCGCGATCTCGAAGGCCGACGGGCCGCTGTATCTGGCGATTGCCGACGCCTTGTCGGTCGACATCGCGTCTGGCCGCTTGCCCGGCGGCTTTCGGCTGCCGCCGCAGCGGACACTTGCCGACCAGCTTGGCATCGATTTCACCACGGTGAGCCGTGCCTATGCCGAGGCGCGCAAGCGCGGGCTGGTCGAAGGTCGGGTCGGGCAGGGCACCTATGTCAGGATGCGTCGTCCGTCCAACTCGCCGTCGACGGTGACCGGTATCGTCGACATGAGCATGAACCTGCCGCCGCGGTTCGACGATCCGGAGCTCGCAGCAAAGATGTGGGACGGCATCGCCGAACTGCAGGCCGGCGACGGGCTCGGCCTGTTGATGCGCTACCAGGAAGCCGGCGGCACGCTGCGCGACCGCGCCGCGGGCGCCATGTGGCTGGCGCCGCGTCTGGGCGATATCGGCCCTGGTCGGTTGATGGTCTGTCCGGGCGCGCAAGGGGCGTTGCTGGCGCTGCTGGGGGCGTTGGCAGCACCGGGCGAAACCATCTGCGCCGAGGCTCTGACCTATCCCGGCCTGCTTGCCGTTGCCGAGCATCTGCGCATCGGCGTCATCGGCGTGGCGATGGATGAGGAAGGGCTGATTCCCGAAGCGTTCGAAGATGTGTGCCGCAAGCGCGCGCCGAAGCTGCTTTACTGCACGCCGACGCTGCACAATCCGACAACAACGACGCTGTCGCAGGTACGGCGCGAGCAGATCGTGGCGATCGCGCGCCAGCACAATGTGCTGATCGTTGAGGACGACGCTTATGGCGCCTTGCCGGTCAATCCGGTGGCCACTTTCGCGGCCCTCGCACCCGAAATCACTTATCACATTGCCGGCCTGGCCAAGTGCCTGGCGCCGGCGCTGCGCGTGGCTTATGTGGTGGTGCCGCTGGAGCGCACGGCAGCCCATCTAGCCGGCGCCATCCGCGCCACCGCCGGCATGGCCTCGCCGCTGACGGCCTCGCTTGCCACGCGCTGGATCGAGACTGGGGTTGCACAATCCGTGCTGGCGGCAATTCGAAGCGAAGCCAGGCAGCGGCAAGCGATCGCGTCGCAACTGCTGCCGTCCAGCCTTGTGCAGGCAAATGCCGAAGGCTTCCACGTCTGGCTGAAGCTTCCATCTGGCTGGAGCCGGAGCGACTTTGCCGCGCGCCTGCGCTCGGCCGGCATCGGCGTCGTCACCAGCGATGCGTTCTCGGTTTCGGGGCCTGCACCCGAGGCAGTGCGCCTTGGTTTGGGTGCGGCGCCCAATCAGGCGTCGCTTGCCGCAAGCCTTGGGACAGTCGCTGACCTGCTCGTGCAGCAGTCGGCGGTGTCGTCGATGGTCGTGTAGCCCTAGGGGATGGCGCTCGGCAGTGGGCCGGCGAAACGCTCGATCCGGTTCATGCCAAGGATTTGATGCAGCGGGGCCTCGTCACTCACCCGGCGAAACATGCCGGGCGACATCCAGCGCGCAAAGCCGTCGACATTGGGCGCGCCGCGACCTGAACGAACATCGTCGATCCATAAGGTGCGTGTTTCGAGCGAGATACGGGTCAGGCCGGTCGAATTCGGCACGCCGGCATGGGCATGAGCGCTGGAAAACGCGATGATCTGACCCGGTGCGATGACCACCGGCGTAGCGTCTGCGACCTCAAGCTCCTCGATCAGATGAGGTATCGCCGCGTCGGCGTCGACAGCGTTGCGACCACCAGCCTTCGACCGCTCCAGCAGCGCGGCAAGGTCGAAGTCGGCGCTGGTGTTCGCGACCGGACGATCCCAGAGCGAGGGGTAGATCGCGAAGGTGCGCCCTTCATCGATGTCGTAGACCGGCGCCCACCAATTGGTCTGGGCATAGAGGTTGGAACCCCAGGTGTCGCGGTGGAAGGCAATGGTGGCGGTGGTGCGGGCACGCGGCACGACGCTCCCCGGATCCTGGTGCGGCTGGAACCTGAGATAGAGGGTATCTCGTGCGAGCCCTTCCGCCTCCAGACCGCAGGCCTCGAAGACATCGCGCCACAGCCGCCTGACCTCCGGCGACCGGGCGAAATCGCGCTGGCGCTGGGCGAAGCTCTCCGTCTGCTCGTGATGCGACAGGTGGCGATGTATTTCCTCCGGTGCGAAGGGCGCGAACGCATCCTCCAGGAAGGTTTGGGTGAAGCTGACGAGGTCGGCCATCGGCACAAGTGCGCCGAAGCGAAGAATGTCGCCGGCATAGATCCGGTCATGAAGCAGGCGCGGGCCGGGCGCCTCGGAGACGTCGCTGTACATCAGATCGTTCCGCAATTCACACGGTAAGGCCGGCGATATTCATCAGCAGGCGGAAGAGGTAGGCTACGGCACCGAGCCCCAGAACGCTGACTGTCCAGATGAGGATCAGCCAGCCGATCCGCTTCGGCCACGATACCGGTGCCTGCGAGGGGGCGGCCATCAGTGATAGCCCTCGCCGGCTTTCACCTTGCCGCGGAACACGTAATAAGACCATGCGGTGTAGCCGAGGATGAAGGGGATGATGAACAGGGCGCCGACCAGTGCAAAGCCCATGCTCTGCGGCGGCGAGGCGGCCTCGCGGATGGTGATGTCAGGTGGGATGATGTTCGGCCACAGGCTGATGCCGAGGCCGCTATAGCCAAGGAACAGCACGAACAGCGCCAGGATGAACGGTCCGGCATGTGGTGCGCCCTGCAGGCTGCGCAGAATTAGCCAGGTGGCGACAAGGACCAGGATCGGCACCGGCGAGAAGAAGACGATGTTCGGGAAGCTGAACCAGCGTTCGGCAATGTCGGGATGGGCGAACGGCGTCCACAGGCTGACGATGCCGATGACGGCCAGCAAGGCAAGCGTTATGGGGCGCGCCAAAGCGACCATGCGGTCATACAGAACGCCTTCGGTCTTGATGATCAGCCATGTGCTGCCCAACAGTGCATAAGCGACAATCAGCCCGAAGCCGGTGAACAGGCTGAAAGGCGTGACCCAGTCGAGCGCGCCGCCGACATAGGTGTTGTTTTCGACCTTGAAGCCGTCGAGGAAGGCACCGAGCGACACGCCCTGGAAGAAGGTGGCGACATAGGAGCCGCCGGCAAAGGCCTTGTCCCAGAATGCCCTGTGATGCTGGTCGGCCTTGAAGCGGAACTCGAAGGCGACCCCGCGCCAGATCAGCCCGAGCAGCATCAGCACCAGCGGCAGATAGAGCGCGCTGAGGATGACGGCATAGGCAAGCGGGAAGGCAGCCATCAGGGCGGCCCCCCCGAGCACCAGCCAGGTCTCGTTGCCGTCCCAAACCGGGGCGACCGTGTTGACCATTGTGTCGCGCTGCTCGCGGTCGCGAACGAAGGGGAACAGGATGCCGATGCCGAGATCGAACCCGTCCATGATGACATACATCATCAGGCCAAAGGCGATGATGACGGCCCAGACAACTGGAAGATCGATGCCCATCGGTTCAGCCTTTCCTGTCGGCGTGAGTCTGCGCGAACATGTCGATCTGTTCGTGGGCGGCAGATAGCGGCCGCGCCGGCCGGCCGCTCATATCGTCGTCGCCCGGATCATGCTCGTCGACTTCGGGGCCCTTGCCGACCAGCTTGAGCATGTAGCTCGTGCCGATGCCGAAGACGATGAAGTAGACCACGACGAAGACAATGAGGGTGGTGCTCATCGCCAGCACCGAATGGTTCGACACTGCGTCCTTGGTGCGCATCACGCCATAGACGATCCATGGCTGGCGGCCGATCTCGGTGGTGTACCAGCCGGCAAGGATGGCGATCACACCGGCCGGGCCCATCAAGGTGGCGAAGCGCAGGAACAGCCTCTTTTCATAGAGTTGCTGGCGCCAGCGCAGCCATAGCCCCCAGGCACCGAGCAGCAACATCAGCATGCCGAGACCGACCATGATCCGGAAGCTCCAGAATACGACGGTCGAGTTCGGACGGTCCTCCTTGGCGTATTCCTTGAGGCCAGGGAACTGGCCGTTCCAGCTGTGGGTCAGGATCAGGCTGCCGAGATTCGGAACCTTGATCGCGTAGAGCGTCTCTTCTTTCTCCATGTCGGGCCAGCCGAACAGGGTCAGCGGCACGGCTTCGCCGGGTTTGTTCTCCCAATGGCCTTCGAGTGCTGCGATCTTGGCGGGCTGGTGTTTCAGCGTGTTGAGGCCGTGCAGGTCGCCGATCAGAATCTGCACCGGCGCCGAAACCAGCACCATCCACATCGCCATCGACATCATGGTGCGGGTGTGGCGGTTGTCGTTGCCGCGCAGCAGATGCCAGGCGCCCGACGCACCAACAAAAAGGGCGGTCGCCAGGTAGGCGGCGACGGTCATGTGCGCCAGGCGGTAGGGGAATGACGGGTTGAAGATGATCTCGAACCAGTTCACCGGGATGACGACGCCGTTGACGATTTCGAAGCCTTGCGGGGTCTGCATCCAGCTGTTGGAGGCGAGAATCCAGGTTGCCGAAATCAGCGTCCCGACCGCAACCATGATGGTGGAGAAGAAGTGCAAACCAGGGCCGACCCGGTTCCAGCCGAATAGCATGACGCCCAGGAAGCCGGCCTCGAGGAAGAAGGCGGTGAGCACTTCGTAGGCGAGCAGCGGCCCGGTCACCGAGCCGGCGAAGGCGGAGAAGTAACTCCAGTTGGTGCCGAACTGGTAGGCCATGACGAGGCCGGAGACGACGCCCATGGCGAAGTTGACGGCGAAGATCTTCGACCAGAAATGGTAGAGATCGCGGTAGACGGTATCGCGCTTCCATAACCACAAGCCTTCCAGCACCGCGAGGTAACTTGCGAGCCCGATGGTGATGGCGGGGAAGATGATGTGGAAGGAGATGGTAAAGCCGAACTGTATGCGGGCCAGTTCGAGTGCGGTTAGGCCGAACATCAAGGACCTCTCTTGCATGTACAATCGGCTTGAGCGCGATTGCTGGTCGAAGCGTAATACTCGTCGATTGTCGTCAGGTATTGCTCACACCTTGCAATAGACGCCCATCTTGATCTGCGCAGCGCGGAAAGTCGACGCACCCCGGGGGACATTTTGCCCCATGTGGCGGACCCGCGCAGGCGTCTTACGGCGCGCTCGTTCTCCATACAATTGGTCCATACATTCATCAATTGTCAGGAATGTATGTGAATTATATGCATATTGCACCTTGCCGGCAAGGCTGAAGCGCCTTATGTGTCGGGGCGTAGGGGCGCGCTGTGGCGTTGCCCGCATGTTTGCGACCCGCAAGAAGGAGACGCGCATGTCTCGGTCCAGATATACGGCAGAGGGGTTTACCCCCACCGACAACCCGATGAAGACGGGTATCAAGGGGCTCTGCCCGCGCT
The DNA here is from genome assembly GCF_025628925.2 of Aminobacter sp. NyZ550. NCBI lineage: Bacteria > Pseudomonadati > Pseudomonadota > Alphaproteobacteria > Hyphomicrobiales > Phyllobacteriaceae > Aminobacter > Aminobacter sp. NyZ550. Next base: position 412,966 of record NZ_CP114191.1, on the reverse strand, counting down.
GCCAGATGGGGCACCTGTTCCAGGGCTTCCTGAAGCTTGCGCCGCGTTGCGAGGTCTGTGGGCTCGACTATTCTTTCGCCGATCCCGCCGATGGCCCCGCCTTCTTCGCCATGACCATTGCCGCTGTGCCGGCGCTCGCCTTCGGCGCATGGTTCCAGACGGCCTTCGGCTTGCCGCTATGGGTGCATCTGTTCATCACCTTGCCGCTGACCGTGCTGAGCTGCATGGCACTGTTGCGACCGCTCAAGGGCTGGCTGGTGTGTTCGCAGTTCTTCCACAAAGCCGAGGAAGGCTCTATCGATTTCGATTGGCACGCCAAGGCCAAGGGCCAGCAGCAGAATGGCCAGACGCCGGCCGCCTAATCAGGCGGAGTATTCGGCGCAGCCCTGCCGCTGTGGCGGCCAACAGCAAAAAAGCCATGGGCAGGGGCGGCCCATGGCTTTGCGGCAACATCAAGCTGCCTTTGGCGGTGGGGAGGTGGCGTTCAGCGCAGGACGCTGGTGACCTTGTCTCCTTCATCGTTGAGCCCGATCGAAACCTTCTCGCCGATCTGGATATTAGGAAGGCCGACGTCGCGCGGCACGGTGAAGCTGTGGCCGTTGTCGAGGGTAATGACGCGAGATGCCGGGCTGAACTTCATGACCACGCCGTTGTTCGACGACGCGAGCGCTGCGCCCGACATCAAGGCGAGGGATGCGGCAGCCAGGATGATCTTCTTCATTTGGTAGTTCCTTTCTTGGGAGGTGACGCCAACATCGGCGACGTCCCACTTCTAGCGGCGCCCCGTTTCGAGCGGTTTTCAGAACACAGCGATAAGTGTTTCGTTTGTTTCAGTCGCCGCCGGTAAAGCGAAACAAAACGCTGCTTGCCGGCTGGAAAGGGCAGGCGTGTTCTGCTTGAACAGCGATCGTGCCATCGCAGCCGTGCAGGCTGGCCAGGCACAGGCGCGGGACGATTGGGCGTAGGTCAATCAGGGAGATGATCGTCGCGATCACTGCAGCCAAGCGTAAGTGCGCCGTCCTGGCTCTGTCGAGCCGATAGCGACGCTTGTCGTGTTGGGCGATCGCCGCCGATGCCATGTCGGGAGCAGCGCCTTTTTACAATGTCTACTTGGCCGGAGCGGATGCGCTGGATATATACTCGTTAGTCGATGTTAGCGGATAGGTTTTCGACTCGCCTTCGGATAGCTGATTGGTCGGAGGTGCGCATGCAAGGGATTTCAAAAGAGTAGCTGCTGAATGAATGCGACCACGGGGACAACAGAGTTCTCCACGCGATATGGGCCTGTGCTCATCAAGACACACGACCGTCCAATTGCAGATTCGTTATCCAAGTATGGCGAATGGGCGCAGATCGAGATCGACTTCCTTGCCCAGTTCATTTCGCCGGGCAGCTTGGTCCTTGATGTTGGCGGCCATGTCGGACTTCACGCTCGTGCATTTGCCAGCCTTAGCAATGATGTGAAGGTCCATTCCTTTGAAGCGCAGCCACAATTGGCGGGCTTGCTGTCGTGCAATGCGGAGAAGTTTGGAGGACGGATCAGTGTTCATCCAAGGGCCATCGGCGAGAGGGCCGGACGTGCATATATCGGGAGGCTGCCTGACGATCGAAACGTGAATGCCGGCGCACAGTCGGTAAGGAGCGTAGCTGGCTCAAATGACATCGCCGTCGAAGTCAGGGCGATCGATGACTATGAGTTCGACCGGGTTGCTTTCATTAAGATGGATATTGAAGGCTATGAGTCCTTTGCCCTGAAAGGCGCCTCCAAGACGATCGATCGCGACAAGCCGGCGATCTTTTGCGAAGTGAACTCCATAGGACATGCTTCCAGCTTATTTGATGTGATGTCCGCGCACGACTACGTCTCGTACTTTGTATCAACGTCTGCCTACAACACGCAAAACCGCAATGGGGATCCGGAGAACATATTCGGCGTTGCACACGAGACTGCGCTGTTGTTTCTGCCGGCAGATCATCAAGCCCCGTCGCAAGGTCGCGCCAGCGTGTGCAAGAGGGTGGATGGCATAGATGAGCTGGTGCCGTACTTTGTTGCTGCTCCGCGCTATGGCGACGATACGGACCATGATCGGAACTGGGTTGCCCTCAATGAAGAACTGGCCGTTGTAAAGCGTGCGCTTGCGGAAGCTCGGGCCGACGCAAATTCTCGGCATGCCGATGATGCTGACCGTGACCGCAAGGACGCTCTGAATGAAGAGCAGGCGGTTGCAAAGCGGGCGCTGACCGAAGCCAAAGCTGCGGCCGCATTCCGTTATTCGGATGATGCGGACCCCGACCGGCCCCTCATTGAACAGCTGGCGGTTGTACAGCGCGCGCTGGCCGAGGCCGAGGCCGCTGCATCCAGGTTTCAGGCCGAAGCTGCTAAACACCGAAGCGAAATCGTGCGGCTCAATGAGGCAGCCAGCCTGTATCGCATTCGCCTTGACCGCCTGTCTGAATATATTTCGGACGGACAGCTGGCCGCACGTCGGCGAAGTGCACTGGGAACCCTGGCGCGCAAGTTCGGACGTTCGGAACTGGCGCAGATCTGTCGAACTCTGGTCAATTCGGGACTGTTTGACCGCAAGTGGTACAAGGACAGCTACCCGGATGTCGGCGCCTCCCGGCATGAGCCGGTGGTCCACTATGTGCTTTTCGGCGCCTATGAAGGGCGCGATCCATGCAAGGGCTTTGATACCTCCTACTACCTTGAAAACAATGCGGACATCCGCAACTGGGGCGGAAACCCGCTGCTGCATTACATCGAGCGTGGCGAGAAGGAGGGCAGGTGGCCGAACGAAAACTTCGATCCCGCATCCTATCTCAATGCCAATCCGAATGCGGACAGGACGAAGATGCTGCTAAGCCAGCATCTTCAGGGCGCCGGTCGCGACGACCATTTCAAGCCGTCATTTCGCCCGGCAGCTCCAGACTGGGGTGATTTCGAGGCGTTGGCCGCTCATATCGCTGCTCCCGTCGCGTCGTCTGCCACGGTTGACGTGATTGTTCCCGTCTATCGCGGCTACGACGACACGCTGGCTTGCATCATGTCGGTGCTGATGAGCACGAACAGGACCGATCTCGAGCTGATCGTTGTCGATGATGCCTCGCCGGAGCCCGAGCTGTCGCGCGCGCTCGATCGGCTTGCCGGGATGGGCCTCATCACGCTGCTGCGAAACCAGAAGAATTTGGGTTTTGTCGCGACAGTGAACCGCGGCATCGCCCTGCACCCCGATCGTGACGTGCTGTTGTTGAACAGCGATACCCTGGTCTTCAACGACTGGCTCGACCGGCTTAAAGATCACGTCACGGGTGGCGAGGTGGCGACTGTGACGCCGTTCACCAACAACGGCACGATCTGTAGCTATCCGAATTTCTGCAAGGACAATCCGGGCGAACTGGATGTTCCGTTTGCCAAGATCGACGAGTATGCGGCTGCGGCAAACCGGGGCACCGCAGTCGAGGTGCCGACGGGTGTCGGCTTCTGCATGTATGTTACGCGCGCAACATTCACGAAGATCGGCGATTTCGACGTCAAGACCTTTGGCCGCGGCTATGGCGAGGAGAATGATTTCTGCGTTCGGGCCGAGGGGCAGAACATGCGCAACTTGCACGCGCTGGATGTCTTTGTCTTCCATTCAGGCGAGACGTCATTCAGCTCGGGGGCTGCACAGGCCAAGAAGGACGGCTACCGCGCGCTGGTCAAGAAGCACCCTCAATACCCCGGCGCTGTCGCGCGTTACCTCTCTGCCGATCCCGCCAAAGCTGCGCGTGCACGGCTGGACATCGCCCGTCTGGTCGAGGGTCGACTTGCTCGTGTCGTGCTTTGCTTTACCCACGGCTGGGGTGGCGGCATCGATCGCTACCTTGCTGACCGTGCGGCTGCCGGCATGTCGAGCGGAGAAGCGCTGCTTTGTGCCGTGCCCGTGCGGGATGGCACGGCGTTCAGAATCACCAATGTCGCATCGCAGGGCGATTTCGCAAATCTCGAACCCTTTGCGGTGGAAGGCAGCCTTTCGACGCTTGCCGAGCAACTCCGGGGCATCGTTTCGCATATCGAGGTCCACAGCACGGTTCGCTGGTCAAGCAAGATCCTCGATCTGGTTCCGGATCTGGCGCGCGAGCTGGGCGTAACCTATGGCGTCATGCTGCATGACTATGTGCCCGTCTGCCCCCAGATAAACCTGATCGACAGCTCGGGGCACTATTGCGGTGAAACAGGATCCGAGCAGTGCAACCGGTGCATCGGCGAAAATCCCAAATCTGCCAACACCATTCACCCCGACTGGCAATCTACTGATATGACGGACATTGATGGCTGGCGGCGGCGATACAGTGATTTTGTCGCGGGCGCAGATGAAGTGGTCGCGCCAAGCCGCGACGTCATTCTGAGAATGGGCCGCTACCATCCCGGTCGCCAAATCGTCCTGCGCCCGCACGCCGAACCGGACAGGCCTTTTGCACGCAGGGTCGCGCTTCCCTACGAGGGCGGGGTGCTGAAAGTCGTGACCATCGGTGCCATCGGTGATCACAAGGGAGCCCGCATTCTGGAAGCCTGCATCGACGATGCTCGAAGCCGCGAGCTTCCTATCGCGTTTTCGATCGTCGGTTTCACGAGTAGCCCCAAGCTTAATGGCTCCTCGGAGATCCAGATTACGGGCGGCTACAAAGAGGATGAGGTATTCAACGCGCTAGACGATGTGAAGGCGCATGTCGCCCTGCTGCCCTCCGTTTGGCCGGAGACCTATTCCTATACGCTGTCCATAGCGCTGGAGGCAGGTTATCCGGTCTGCACGTTCGACATGGGAGCCCCTGCCGAGCGCCTGCGCGCCTTGGGCACGGGATTGCTGCTGCCGCTGGAGACGATGTCGGACCCGGCGAGTATTAATGACATGCTTCTGGATCAGTTTAATCAGACCAAAAACGGGTCCTGCGAGCGTCGTGACTTGGCCCATTCGGCACCGTCGTACCCGCAGCGATGCCAACATTTTTATGGGTTTTGACCCTAGAACGCCGCGGCTTTAGGACGGAGGGTACGCGGTCGGCGGCTCGCAAATGTGCTGAAATCATCGGATTGACGATGTGGGGGTCGGTCAGCAGCGCCATATGCCCGGCATCGGCAACCATGGCGAGCCGTGCGTCGGGAACGGTTTCGGCCACCATTTCGGTGACACGCAAGCTGGCGACAGGGCTGTCCAGTGCCATTATAGCAAGTGTCGGGCAATCGAGCCGGCGGCAGCGGCTTGCCGGCCAGGCTGCTGCAAGTGCTGCGGCAAGATCCCGAACCACTTGATCCGCATGGCGCACGAGCTCTTGCCGGAGGCTTTCGCTGGTCCGGCGCCAGGCCCCTGCGCCATGCCAGAAGTCGATATAGGCGCGCATGCAGGCTGACGGGCCGGAGGCACGTGCTGTTGTCGCCAGTTTCTCGGCCATGCCGGCAAGCTCGGCGAACAAGGCCAGATCTGACGGAGCCCCGGCGCGCAGCAGATGGAACAGTGCGGGCTCGATCAGCGTCAGGCTTTTGACCAGTTCCGGTCGCATCAGCGCGATCTCCAGCGCCACTGCCGCACCATGCCCATGTCCGACAAGGTGCATCGGCTCCGACATCGCGCCAAGAAGAGCGCCCGCAACAGCGGGGATACCAAGGGCTGTCCATCTGCTGCAGTGACAGGACAGATCAGGCGCGATTAGCCGGTGGCGGCCGCGCAGGTAGTCCGCGGTGCCTTGCCACAGCCCACCCGTATTCGTGGAGCCATGCAACGCGAGTACGGGTGGGGAGAACACAGCCTCGCTGAGCACGGGCCGGCAGACGTCGCCGGGATCGGACTTCCAACTGGCGCTATTCCACATCGTGTTCATGGCCGCGCTTCCGGTCACCGGATGGATCGCTGACAAGCGACTGGATTTCAGAGCGAGCCACGCCGATATCCTTGAGCAGGTAGTCGTCAAGTTCCCCAAGGCTCCACACCGCGCGGCGATGGGCGCGATGCCGCCAGAATGCCCGATGGGCGGCCGCGATCCGCGAAGCCAGCGACGAAACGAGGCCGGCGGCGGGTGATCGGATGGTCAGGGTAGTCATGTTCTGGAACTCCTTTGAGCTGTGCCAAGTCGGCGATACGGATCTAGACCTCTCCTGTTTCGGGCATGTTCCCGGCATCGGGAGAAGTGTTTCGTTTGTTTCAGTGGCGATGTTTAGTCGATCTGCGGGTTGCCGCAGGGCGCATGACGGCTGCCCGGGCGAGCAGGGACGTCAGCCGCCATCGAAGCTGCTGACGAAAGCCCGATCGAGCCGCGTCCGTTGTCGCCCGTTGCTGACAGTGGCAGGCCGCTGAACAGGCGGCGCGACGTGAGCCGCCCTGGTGTCGCGCCCAGCGATACGCGTGAATAGACGTCGGTTCGCTGCTTCTTCACGATCTGCGGGGACGTTGCGTTAGCAGGGTCGTGCAGTGACGACATCATCCCGGCGGGTGGGAATTGAAAGCTGGAAGCGATGTCGAAAGCATGCGCCATGCCGAAGGTCGGCAGAACAGCGCAAAAGGCTAGAATGGTCGATCGCATCTCATGTCTCCTTGGGGGACGTTCGCGTTCTCGACCTTGCCGGGCGCCTCGCCTGCGGATGGGCCGCCTATCAACATCCCGCGGGTTTTTGATAGACTGGATGCTTCCGCATGCCGGAGCCGACCCAACGAAGTCGACATGGCGGAAGTTAGCTCAGGCCTGTTTCGACGCTTTTTCTGAGTCTAGGAAAAAGGTTTCGTTTGTTCGCGCGATTGCGCGAAAATGGCTCTCATGCCGAAATAATTGAAACAAAGTGAGTGAGTTTCGACCTCATACCGAAACAGAGGGCTTGTAATCATCCGCCGCGCTCACGCCGCCGTGATGTGGCCGCGCTCAGGATTGAGGAGACGATCATGCGAGCTGGCGATCCGGCGGTGAATGTTCGGACGGGCTACGCGCTTTTCGACAGCGACGACATGCTTGTCGACGCCAATGCCGAGATTTTCGGCGGCATTGCCCAGCCGCGCGGTGAGCAGCCGCCGATGGATGTCCTCGCAGCGGTCGCCCGGGTTCTTCGTCAGTTTGCCAGCTTCGATGGTCTTGTTGTGGAACAGACCGATGACTTCGTTCGGCGCGCCGCGTTGCGCTGGCGGCAGCCGAACGTGCCGCCGATCGAGGCGCAAACCTTCGACGGCGCCTGGAAACTGCTGACGAGCCACCCCCGCCTTGGCACCGGCATCGCGCTGATCAGCACCGACATCACCGAAATGAAGCTGGCCCAGATCGCACATCTCAACAGCGCCGAGATCTTCCGTTGTATCACCGACAGCCATCCGCTGCCGGTCTGGGTCGTCGACGAAGAAAGCAAACAGATCCTTTATGAGAGCCTCGACGGGTCGCACCTGCTTGGCCGCAAATGGCAGCCGCAACAGCAACAGCGCCTCACCGACCATTTTGTGAACCCGGACGAATTCGATCAGGCCTGTCGCCATGTCCACGGCAACGACATCTTGCGCGATTGCGAGATTGAGATGCAGCGTGAAGATGGCTCAAATGTCTGGTGCTCGACGAACTGGCGGCGGAGCGTCTTTCGTTCGCGCCCGTCGCTGGTCATCGGCGTGCTCGACATCACCGAGCGCAAGAAAGCCGAAGCAGCGGTACGCGAGGCGACATCGCTGATGCAACGGGTGCTGGACGCTTGCCCGTCGCCGACACGCATGTCGACGATCGAAGGCGAGACGCTCTATGCCAATCCCGCCAGCCGGGAACTCTACGGCGATCGCCCTCACATCGCTGACTATTATGTCAACCCGGCCGACCGGGAAATTCTGGTCAGCACCCTGCTGGACAAGGGCAGCATCGACGACTTCCGTGTGCGGCAATACTGTTCCGACGACACCATTTTCTGGGGCTCGCTTTCGGCGCGGCTGATCGACTTCCAGGGCAAGAAGGTGATCGTTTCCAACGCCACGAACATCAACGCCATGATCATGGCGCAGCAACAGACGCGCCAGGCAAACAACCGCCTGACCGACGCGATCGAGTCGCTGGCCGAAGGGTTCGCGCTTTACGACAAGGACGATTGCCTTGTTTTGGCCAACAGCCAGTATCGGAAGATGCATGCCATCTGCGCCGACGTGCTGGTCCCCGGGGTGAACTGGTTCGACTTCCTGCGCGTCACTGCCGAACGCAGCCAGTTCCGTGTTCCCGGCGACAAGATCGACGAGTGGTTGGCCGAGCGGGCGAGGGATCGGCGCGAGTATCGCCAGCAGGAATTCCAGCATGCAGACGGCGGCTGGTTTTTCGTTTCGAACAGCCCGACACGAGAGGGCGGCTTCGTCGTCACCCGCCTCGACATAACCGAGCGCAAGCGAGCTGAACTGGCGGCCAAGGAAGCAGACGACCTCGTGCGCAGGGTCCTCGAGGCCAGCCCCGTCAGCATCCAGATGACGCGCGCCCACGACGGCAAGCAGCTCTACAGCAGCCCGGCGACGACGAGGTTGCTGGGCGATGTCGTTGGCGCGCTCGATCACTTCGCCAGTCAGGCGCATCGCGACGAATATGTCGAACGCCTGCTGCGTGATGGCGCTGTCGATGAATTCGAAACACAGCTCAAGCGCAGCGACGGCCAGACATTCTGGTGCTCGATCTCGTCGCGACTGATCGATTTCCATGGCGAGCAGGTCATCGTCTCCCATACGCACGACCTGAGCGACCGCATCGAGTTGCAGAAGCAGGTCGAGCACCAGCGCGAGAAGCTGCACCAGAACGAGAAGCTGTCGGCTCTCGGCGGCTTACTGGCTGGTGTTGCCCATGAGCTGAACAATCCGCTGTCGGTGGTGCTCGGCATGTCGCTGACGCTGAAGGAAACATCGGTCGACGCTAAGACGGTCGAGCGAGCCGACAAGATCAGCAAGGCAGCGGAACGCTGCGCCCGTATCGTCAAGACCTTCCTGGCAATGGCCAGGCAGCAGCCGACGCGCGCCACGAATGTGTCGATAGACGAGGTTGTTTCGGCAGCTCTCGAAGTGGTCAACTATTCGATCCGGTCTTCCGACATCCAGCTCATGTTCGATCTCGAGCCGGATCTGCCGGCGATCTGGGGTGACCCCGATCAGCTCAGCCAGGTGCTGATCAACCTGCTGGTCAATGCCGAGCACGCGCTTCACCACTGGGAGGGGCCAAGGAAGATACTGGTCTCGACGGGGCGGCATCCGGAATGCGGCAACATCACCATTAGTGTCACCGATACTGGCCCCGGGATTGCGGAAGAAATCCTGCCGCGCATCTTCGAGCCGTTCTTCACCACCAAGGAGGTGGGCGCCGGCACGGGCATCGGCCTGTCCTTCTGCCATCGTATCATCCAGGCCCATCAGGGAACGATCGAGGTCGAGACCATGCCTGGCGGCGGCTCGACCTTTGTCGTCTCGCTGCCGGCTTCCGACCGGTTCGTCGAAACATCAGGACCTTCAGACGACGAGCCGGAGAACTCGGCAGGGCTTTCATGCCTGGTGGTGGACGACGAGCGGGAGGTTGCCGACCTGATCGCCGAGGTCCTGATGCGCGACGGCTTCACTGTCGTCGTCGCGCGCTCGGGCGAAGAGGCTCTGACACAGCTCAGGAAGCGGACGTTTGCCGTCATCCTGAGCGACCTGAAGATGCCGAGCATGGATGGCCGGCGGCTCTACAACTACATCGCCGACTACCACCCGGCCGAAGTCGACAGGCTCGCCTTCCTGACCGGCGACACGATCAGCCCCGACGCGCAGGTGTTCCTGCGCGCCACCAAGCGGCCCTATCTGGAAAAGCCGGTGAAGCCGATCGAACTGCGCCGATTTGTTTCGGGCCTGGTCGTCAGGCAGGCGTGAATGATGCCGTTTGATTTGCCGCCCTCGCCGAAGCGAGGTAGTTTTCCAGTCGAGGTGAGGACCCGGTGACTGCCATTTCGCAGATCGTCGTTTGCGATGACGAGCCCGATGTCCGCGACATGGTCGCGGAATATCTGGAACGCCACGGCTATGCCGTGACGACAGCCGATGCCGGGCCGGCCTTGCGCCAGATCGTCGAGAGCCAGCCCGTCGATGTGGTGATCCTCGATATCCGCATGCCCGGCGAAGACGGCCTCTCGCTGGCGCGCTACCTGCGCGAGCATTCCGAGGTGGCGATCATCATGCTCACGGGCTCGGCCGAGATCATCGACCGGGTCGTCGGTCTCGAGATCGGTGCCGACGATTATATCGGCAAGCCGGTCGACCTGCGCGAACTGCTGGCGCGGGTGAAGGCCGTGCTGCGCAGGACAACGGGCAGGGATCGTGTTGCAGAAAATGCCCTCGGGCCCCAGAGCGCCCAGTTCGGCAGCTGTCGATTGGACCTTGAGCAGCGCAAGCTGTTCGACGCCGATGGCCTTGATATTGCGATCACCCCGATGGAGTTCCGGCTGCTCAAAGTGTTCGCCGAGAACAGGGGGCGGATACTCAACCGTGACCAGTTGCTCGAACTTGCGCATGATCGGGGCTGGGATCCGTTCGACCGCAGCATCGACATCCGAATTTCGCGGCTGCGCAAGAAGATCGAGACTGACCCAACAAAGCCCGAGGTGATCAAGACCATTCGCGGGGTCGGCTATCTCTACGCCTGATCAGGCAACAGGCCTTGCGTTTGCACCGGTGTGCTCGCCTCAGGCAGCGAGACTTGCTTGGCGTATCCATCAAAATGCCTTACTGGGAGACTTCTTGGGCAATTCAGCCCCAGAGATCGCGGACCGCGCCACCGCCTGATGCACCAGACCAAGGCATATAGATCGCTTGCGACCGGCTTATTGCCGGCCATGCTGCTGTGCTTGGCGGTGATGCTTGGCGGGTCGCTGGTCGACAGCCTGCCTCAGGCATCGGGTGCCACAGAGCCCGCTTCGGGTCAGATGGACGCCCGCGGACGGCATGGCGGCCCCGCCATTCCCGAACGATCGTTCGTCGTCGTCGATTGGCGTAGCGTCAAGGCGACGCCGCAGCATGATGACGGTAAGTCGGCAATCATCCCTCCCAGGATGGACATGCTTGCGATGGCCATTGCCCGTCCGCAGGCCGATCTCGTCTTGCAGACGGAAGTCTTGCCGTCTGGGCCGACCTATGGCGCTCGCGCGCCGCCAGCAATCTCCTGACCATTTGTGAATGGTGCGGCCCGACGCCGCGCCGCTGAACGAACAGCCGTCGTCCGCGCGTCCCGACGCCGCGGCGACGGCCTTTGCAGGATAGATCAAATGCGGACCTCCCGATGGGTGGTGTGGACATACACCATCATCATTCTGGCCGGCATCATTGCCGCGCTTCCCAACGTTCTGACCGCCAAGCAACTGGCGGCATTGCCAAGCTGGTTCCCGAAACAGCAGGTCACGCTCGGCCTCGATCTCCAGGGCGGCTCGCACCTGGTGCTTGAAGTCGATGCGGCGGCACTGAAGACAGACCGCCTGCGCTCGCTGCTCGACGATGTGCGCGGCGCCCTGCGCAAGGAGCGCATCAACGCATCCGCGGCGCGGCTTGCCGGTGATGCCATTGTCGTCAACATCGTCGACGATGCGCAGCGCGCAAAGGCGCTGGCAACGCTGCAGGCACTGGCTGTTCCCGTCAGTGGCGGCCTCGGCCTTGGCGGCGGCACGCCGGACATCGAGGTCACCACTGCCGACAAGCAGATCAAGGTCGTGCTGACCGAGGCTGGCCAGCGCGACAAGCTCGACGCAGCCCTTCAGCAGAGCCTCGAGATCGTGCGCCAGCGTGTCGACCAGGTCGGCGTTGCCGAGCCGACGATCCAGCGGGTCGGCAGCGACCGCATGCTCGTCCAGCTACCCGGCCTGCAGGATCCGACCCGCTTGCGTGAGCTGCTTGGCAGCACCGCCAAGATGACGTTCCACATGGTGGCCAATGTCGCCAATGGCGAACCGTTGCCGCGTGGCGTCACCATGCTGCCCGACGCCAAGTCCGGCGCACAATATCCCGTCGAGGACCGTGTCGCGCTCGATGGCGCACGCCTCACCGATGCGCGCGCCGGCTTTGACCAGCGCACTCAGGAACCGCTCGTTTCGTTCCGCTTCGACAGCGTCGGCGCGCGCCAGTTCGCCGAGATCACCGCCGCCAATGTCGGCAAGCCATTCGCCATCGTGCTCGACGGCAAGGTGCTGTCGGCGCCAAACATCCGCGAACCGATCACCGGCGGTTCCGGCCAGATCAGCGGCAGCTTCAGCGTTGAAGAGACCGTGACGCTGTCGGCGCTGCTGCGCGCCGGCGCGCTGCCGGCACCGCTGACCGTCATCGAAGAGCGCACCGTCGGTCCCGATCTGGGCGGCGACGTCATCAAGATGGGCATCTACACCGGCATCGCCGGCTTCGTGGCCGTCGTGCTGTTCATGGTGGCGCTCTATGGCACCTGGGGCATGATCGCAAATTTCGCGCTCTTGCTGCACCTGATCCTGACCTTCGGTGTGTTGACGCTGATCGGCGGCACGCTGACTCTGCCTGGCATTGCAGGCATCATTCTCGGCATCGGCTTCGGCGTCGACGCCAACATCCTGATCAATGAACGCATCAGGGAGGAATCGAAGAAGGGGCTCAGCGCCTTCGCCGCCTTGGACAACGGCTTCAAGCGCGCGTACTCGACGATTGTCGACGCCAATGTGACGTCGCTGATCGCCACCGGCCTGCTGTTCACGTTCGGCTCCGGTCCGGTGCGTGGCTTCGCCATCACCATGTTCCTCGGCACCTGCCTGTCGATGTTCACCGCCGTTTCGGTGACCCGTATCCTGATGGCGGCAGTCGTTCGCCGCAGGCGCCTGAAGACCATCACCATCGAACCGCTGGTCCGCTTCTTCCCGGAAAAGACCTCGATCTCGTTCATGAAGGCGCGTTATCTCGGTATCGGCATGTCGATCTTCCTGTCGCTGGCCTCGATCGGCCTGTTCTTCAAGCCGGGTCTCAATTACGGCATCGACTTCAAGGGCGGCATCCAGGTCGAGATCGCGACGTCGACGCCGGCCGACCTGGCGCAACTGCGCAGCACGCTGGGCGGCTTGAACATCGGCGAAGTGGCGTTGCAGCAGATCGGCAGCGACGGCAACGTGCTGATCCGTGTCCAGCGCCAGGAGGGCGGCGAGGCGGCGCAGACCGCTGCCGTCGACACCATCAAGTCAGCGGTGCAGAAGCTCGACCCGAGCGTGAAGTTCGAACGCACCGAAGTGGTCGGACCGAAGGTCAGCGGCGAGCTGGCGCAGTCCGGCATCATGGCGGTGGTGCTGGCAGCCCTTGCCATGCTGGTCTACATCTGGTGGCGCTTCGAATGGAACTTTGCCATCGGCGCCATCGCCACGCTGGTGCTGGATACCACCAAAATGGTCGGCTTCTTCGCGCTGTTCGGGCTGGACTTCAACCTGACGGCCATTGCCGCGCTTTTGACCATCATCGGCTATTCGGTGAACGACAAGGTGGTTGTCTATGACCGCATGCGTGAGAACCTGCGCCTGTACAAGAAGATGCCGCTGCGCGAGATCATCGACATGAGCATCAATCAGGTGTTCGCGCGTTGTATTTACACCTCCGTCGCCATCCTGCTGTCGATGCTGCCGATGGCGATCTGGGGCGGCAGCGCGGTCGAGAACTTCGCCGTCCCGATGGTCTTCGGCGTGTTCATCGCAACGACGTCGTCGATCTTCATCGCAGCACCGATCCTGCTCCTGCTCGGTGATTGGTGGCAGCACCGCAGTGCAGGCCGCGAGCCATCGACTGCGGTTGCCGCAACCAAGGCCTAGCTGTCCCTGTCGGAGCCGTCCTTGTGGCGGCTCCGACAAAAGCCGACCTCAGGCCGGTCGGAAGCGCGTCATTTAAAGTCGTATGCGGTCAGCACATACAGGCGCTTGCGCCCGTGAGAATAGACTTCACGAGCGACGTCCTGGATTGAGATGCGAGCTGCATCGAAGGCGGCAAGATATCGCGTTTCATTGTCAACCGCCGGCTGGCTGGCTTTGAGCGCCTGAACCTCGACGAAAAACGGAACTTCGAACGTGCCGTCGTATCCAAGGAAACGTATGGCTTTTCTCGCGGCGTCATAACTGCGGCTTCTGTTGGGAAAGGCAAGTGACATCGGTTGCTCCAATACAATGTCGTCGGGAAGATCAGATTGCCGAAGGGCGCCCAACGAATGGTGAGCCACCAAGGCGCTAGGTCCCAGGCGTAGCTTTGGCTTCCTGCGGATTGGAACCCAAACGTCCATCGCCTGGAAATCGGTTCGCTCTAATCAGGGGCGCCGATCGCGCTCATGTTTTCGGAATTCAGACAGTTGGAAGACAAGGGTGTCCTCCTTTCAGTTGGGGCTAGGGCACGATGGCCGCCCTCAATCAGCCGCGCCCTAAGACGAGCGGCCGACAATCGACCCTGCGCCTTTATTAAGTTCCCGTCTATGCGGTTGTGAAATATTTCGCGCGGCAAACGATTCTGAAATGGCAAAGAGCAGAGCCACGTAATACGTGGCGCGTTGCATTTGGAATTGCTTGCGCTGGGCAAAGTCAAGCGCCGAGGGCGTATGGATTGGGGTGCGTCTGGTTAGCTTGCGCGAATGAGCGTCTCAACGACGCATTTGGCTGCATACTGGCTTCATGATTCTTGCCTCCTGTCGGACGCCCGACCTTCCAAACGATGCGCTCGAATTTGCTGATGACGCGCTGCTCGATATCGTGCAGCGGCAGACGATCCGCTATTTCTGGGAGGGTGCCCATCCGGTCAGCGGTCTTGCCCGCGACCGCCAGAAGACCGCTGGCGATGCGCCGAACGATCTCGTGGCGATCGGTGGTTCCGGCTTCGGGATCATGGCCATCATCGTTGCGGTGGAGCGCGGCTGGGTCGATCGCGCTGAAGCCCTTCATCGATTGCATCGGATGCTCGATCTGCTTGAGGGCTCGCCGCGCTACCACGGCATGTTGCCGCATTTCATCAACGGCAGTACGGGCGACACCATTCCGTTCCGACGAAAGGACGATGGCGCTGACATCGTCGAGACGGCGTTTCTATTTCAGGGCCTGATTTGTGCCCGCGAATATCTTGATCAGACTGCGAGCGAGGAGCAGCGTTTTCGCGCTCGGGTGAACACGCTGCTGGCTCAGGCCGAGTGGGACTGGTTTGCGCGGAAAGGCAAGCTCTACTGGCACTGGAGCCCCAGACATGGCTGGGCCATGAACAATCCGATCGAGGGTTGGAACGAGTGCCTACTTGCATTCGTTCTTGCGGCGGGATCGCAGCATCATGCCATTGATCCGGATTGCTACCACGACGGTTTTGCTCGCGCCCCAACCTTTGAAAACGGGCGTAACTACAACGGAATCGTCCTGCAGCTTGGACCTAACTTTGGCGGACCGCTCTTTTTCGCGCACTACTCCTTTTGCGGGCTCGATCCCAACGGTCTCAGTGATCGCTATGCCGACTATTGGCAGCAAAATACTTGCCACGCATTGATCAACCACCAGCATTGCGTGCTCAACCCGCATGGTCACAAAGGCTATGGCGCGGATTGCTGGGGGCTTACCGCGTCTCACGGGCCGACTGCCTACATCGCGCATGCTCCTGACAGGGATGTCGGGGTCATCACGCCGAGTGCGGCCCTGTCCAGTTTTCCTTATGTGCCCGACCAGGCGATGGCCGCCCTACGCGGTTTCCTGACCAAGCCGAGGGATCGTATCTGGGGTCGTTTCGGCTTTGTCGATGCGTTCTGCGAAAACCGCAACTGGTATGCCCGGACCTATCTGGCCATAAACCAGGGCCCCATCGTCGCAATGATCGAAAACCACAGAACCGGGCTCTTGTGGAAGCTGTTCATGGGGGCACATGAAGTCCGGCTTGGTCTTGCCAGGTTGGGTTTCACCAGAACTGGAGCCACACAGCAGAAGGACCACCTAGGTGCGGACACCGTTCACGCTTCGCCCTCCCGGCGCAAAGCAGCTGGGTTTGTTGCGACCTAGCCGTTGGCGGCACGTACCTCGATGCGCAACAGGGCGAGCATTTCATCGAGATCGGCCCGGTCGGCGATCGAGATGCGCAGCCATTCCGGCAAGCCGTAGTCTTCGTTCGAGCGGATGATGAAACCTTTCCTGGCCAGCCGCGCCACGGTCTCCTGGGCCCAACCGGCATAGGCGCCGGGCAGGCGAACGAAGGCGAAGTTTGCGGCACTCGACGAAATCTCGAAGCCAAGCTTGCGCAGTTCGCCTTCGAGATAGTCGCGTTCTTCGGCGGTGCGGGTCCGCACGTGCTGGACGAAGTCCTGTTCGCCGACCGCGACAGTAGCCGCCACCTGCGCCAGTCCGTTGACGTTGCCGATGCCGCGGACATTGTTCAGCGCCGAAACCACCTCCGGATAGGCATAGGCCCAGCCGGCGCGTGCGGAGGCCAGGCCGTAGGCCTTGGAGAAGGTGCGGGTGACGATGACGTTGGGGTGGTGATCGGCGATCTCGAAGGTCGCGACCGCCTCGGCCGGGTCGACATATTCGGCATATGCGGCGTCGAGCACCAGGACGACGTGTGACGGCAGTTCGCGCGCCAGCCGCGCCACCTCGTCCATCGGCACCACCGAGCCGGTGGGATTGTTGGGATTGGCGAGGAAGACGACGCGCGTCTTGGGCGTAACGGCGGCCAGCAGCGCATCGACATCGACAGAGAAGTCGGGGCCAAGCGGTGCTTCGACCGCCTTGGCGCCGAGGCGATAGGCAACGATGGCGAACTGCAGGAAAGAATAGGCCGGAAACAGGATCTCGTCGCCGGCGCGTGCATAGACGCGGCCGACGGCATCGAGCAATTCCTCCGAGCCGTTGCCGCAGACGATGCGGGCGGGGTCGAGATTGAACTGCTTGCCGATCGCCGCGCGCATCGTTCCGCAGTTCGGGTCGGCATAACGATAGACGTTGGGAGCTGCCTCCCGAATAGCCTCGACCACGCCGGGCGCCGATCCGAGCCAGCTTTCGTTGAGGCCGAGATTGACGACGCGTGCCGCACCCGTGGTGTCGATTTTCTTGACGACGGTCAGCGTTCGGGCGGACAGGTAAGGTACTGGCAGGGACATTTCGCTTCCTTGAAGTCTAGTCGGAGCCGATCAGGATCTTGGTGTAGAGCGAGCGGAAGCGCTTGCGGTCCGCCGGCGGCTCCTTGAAGTGAGTGGCGTAGTAGCCGATCTGCTGGAAATAGGTGATGCGGGCGCGGATCAGGCTCTCGTCCTGGTCATAGCCCATCGCGGTAAAAGCCCGGACAAGCAGCGCCATACGAAAATCGTCCTGTGCCTGCACCTTGCGGGCGATCACTGCCGAACCGCGCGCCCAGTCGCGGATGGCGAGATCAAGCCGCGGGCTGAACGGGTCCTCCCTGATCCACACGCCGGTTACCGCGTCGAAGAAGGCCGGGCCGTCGATGACCTCCTGGTCGATGAGCGCCTCGAACGGCTTGCAGTTGCGCTGACGCCATTCCTCGAGAAGGCTGTCGAGCAAATCCTTCAGGTTCCTGAAGTGGAAGTAGAAGCTGCCGCGCGTGACCTTCAGCTGTTTCGACAGGTGATCGATCTTGACGTTGGCGATGCCCTTCTTTTCCAGCGCAGCGATGGCAGCGGCAATCCACGCTTCGCGCGACAGCGTTTTCCGTGCTTCGGACCTGGCCGATCGTTCGGGAGACGTTGGGCTGCGCTTCATCTCGTCGTTCCTCAGGGGAGGTTGCCGAAGCGCTCCAGCATCAGCGCGAAGAAACCATCGGCGTCGATGCGGCGCAGCACGTTGCAGTTCTTGCGGCGACCGGTGACGTGCCACCAGTCGACGACGGTCATGCCGATGGTCTCGGGCGACATCAACTCGATGGTGACGTTGCATTGCTTCTGCTCGTAGAGATGCGGTGCGAGCAGGTAGCCGGTGACGCAGGCGTCGTGGATGGGCCGGGCCTCGGTCGGGAATTTGTGCGAGCCGTACTGGCGGTAGAAATCGGCCATATTGGCGGCTTCGATTGCCGAACGGGTGCCGAGCGCACGCAATTGCTGCAGCCATTCCGGCGTCATCTGGGCGGTGTAGGTGCAGTCGATGCCGGCCATGGTCACCGGCACGCCGGAATCGAACACGACCGCAGCCGCATGCGGGTCGACCCAGATGTTGAATTCGGCGGCAGGCGTGGCATTGCCGCCCTCGAAGAAGCCGCCGCCCATCAGCACGACTTCGCGGATGCGCGGGATGATGCGCGGCTCCATCACCATCGCCATGCCGAGATTGGTCATGGGCCCCAGCGTGCAGACGGTGATCTCGCCTTCGGGAGCGGCCATCAGCGTGTCGACAAGGAAGTTGACGGCATGCTTGTCCTGCAGAGGCTTTTTCGGCTCCGGCAGGACGCAGCCGTCGATGCCGGTCGGGCCGTGGACATATTCGGCGGTCTTGAGCGGCTTGACCATCGGGCGCGAGCAGCCGGCATAGACCGGCACGTCGGAGCGGCCGGCGAGCTCGGCGATCTGCAGGGCATTGCGCGAGGTCAGTGCCAGCGGCACGTTGCCGCCGACGGTGGTCAGCGCGACCACCTCGAGTTCGGGCGAGCCAAGCGCGAACAGGATGGCAAAGGCGTCGTCCTGGCCGGGGTCGGTGTCGATGATAATCTTTCGCGGCGACATGGCTCTTCCCCCCGGTTCGATCGCCGGATAGCTTCGGCGGCATTGCAAGATTTGACCGCCAATGCATACAGTACTGTATGTTATTTTCAAGACGGGTTGGCACACCCCCGTCGGCACATCGGGGAGAAATGAATGGGGCCTCCAGTCGATCCGGTTCCCGCTGGCGACAGCCAGCCGAAGAGCGCCGACGTCGTCATCGTCGGCGGCGGTATCATCGGAGTCAGCGCGGCACTGTTCCTGGCAAGGAAGGGCATTTCGGTCGTCGTCTGCGAGAAGGGTCACGTCGCCGGCGAGCAGTCGAGCCGCAACTGGGGCTGGTGCCGGCGCATGGGCCGCGACCCGCGTGAGCTGCCGCTGATCGTCGAAGCGCTGAAGATGTGGGGCGGCATCGAAGAGCTGGTCGGCGAAGATGTGGGCTTTCGCCGCACGGGCATCCTGTATCTCTGCCAGGACGAAAGCGACGTCGAGCACCATGCCGAATGGGTGGGACGCGCCGGCGACTATGCGCTCGACTCGAAGATGATCGAGGGAAGAGCGCTGGCCGATCTCATGCCCGGCGCGCAAAAGACGTTTAGGGCAGCACTGCACACGCCGAGCGACGGCAGGGCCGAGCCGCAGAAAGCAGCACCCGCGATCGCCCGTGCCGCTCAGCGTGCCGGCGCCCGCATCCTTTTGCGCTGCGCGGTGCGCGAGATCGAGACCGAAGCGGGCCGCGTCTCGGGCGTGGTGACCGAGAACGGACCGATCCGGGCGAGCACCGTCGTCGTCGCCGGCGGCGCGTGGTCGAGCCACCTCTGTCGATCGGTCGGCATCCGCCTGCCGCAACTTGCCGTGCGCTCGTCGGTGATGCGTACCGGTCCTGTTGAAGGCGGCCCCGATGGTGCCGCATGGACGGAAGGTTTTGCCTACCGCAAGCGCCTCGACGGTGGCTACACCATCGCCAACGGCACCATCAGCTATCACCACGTGAACCCCGACAGCTTTCGCTACTTCACCGACTTCCTGCCGATCCTGTCGCGGGAGTGGCGCTCCATCGGCCTGCGCTTCGGTGATTTCCTCGGCGGCCCTTTCGGGCTCTCCCCCAGGCTGGAAGGCGAGGGCAGTGCCTATGAGCGGCACCGCACGCTTGATCCGGAACCGGCGGTTGCCCCTCTCGAGGCTGCCCGCGCCAACATGGAGAAGGTCTTTCCGGTGTTGAGGGGGGTGCCCACGCTGCAGCGCTGGGCCGGCTTCATCGACGCAACGCCTGACGCGGTGCCGGTGATTTCGCCTGTCAAATCGCTGCCTGGGCTGGTCATCGCCACAGGCTTTTCCGGCCATGGCTTCGGCATCGGCCCGGCCGCAGGCAGGCTGGCCGCCGATCTAGTGATGGGCAATGCGCCGCTCGTCGATCCGCAGGCCTTCCGTTACGAGCGCTTCATCGACGGCACCAGGCATCGTCCGACGACGGGGGTATGATGGTGCTCAGCCGCCGGCAAGGATGCGCTGCATCTCCCGCAGGGCGGCATCGCGCTGCGGGTCCCGGCCCGCGGCGTAGGGCAGGCTGAAAGCCACCGGAATGTCGGGTGCGACGCCGATCCCCTCCAGCCGCACATCGTCGCCGATGACGGCGTCGGAGACCGCCACTTCGAGCAGGCTGTCGTCGGGCAGCAGATAGGCACGCCCGGCCAGCAACGCGCCGGCGGTGCGGGCGCCGACGAGCGGAATGCCGTTGCTCTTCAACGCATAGGCGAACAGTTCCAGACCGCTTCGCGCGCCTTCGTCGATGATCGCGACAACAGGTTTTTGCCAGCGCATATTGGCAAGTGTCGCCTCGCCCTTGCGCGGGATGAGCCGGAATGTCGGTGTGTCGCCGACAAACAGCTCGGCCGCATCGGAAGGGCCGCCGCCCCAGCGGCCGCGCAGGTCGACGACCATGCCGTCGACGTCCTTGAGGCGACCGTCGGCCATTTCACGGGCAACGATGTCGAGACCATCAGGTGCCGAAAGGGTCCAGAGCCTGACATAGCCTATGCGCTTTCCGTTTTGCTCGGAGACGCCGACGCTTGCCTCGATCGCCTGCTCGAATGTCCTGAGCGGACGCAGCCGCTCCACCGCTACCTTGACGGTCGTGGGTTCGGCACCGGCGTTCCGGCGCAGCCTGATCTCGACGGTGCGGCCGACCTTGTCGCTGAATGATGCAATCTCATGATAGGGCGCGCCGTCGACCGAAAGGATCTCGTCGCCAGTCAGGATCCCTGCCCGGGCCGCCGGGGAGCCGTCATAGACGTCGCTGACGAACAGCGACCCTGCCAGCGGTTCGGCGATCATGCCGATGCCGGGATAGCTGACCTGGCCGTCGGGCGGAAACAGCCGCCGCATGTCGTTGCGGATGGCAAAGCGGAAGATGTCGGCGAGCTCGAAATAGGCGATCGTGTCGGGTTCGAAACGGCCGGTATGGGAGGCCTGAAGACTGGCAAGCACGGTATCGATCGCCTTGTCGACCCGCGTCTCCGAACTGTTCGCGTTGAGTGGCCCGGTGCCGATTTCCTGCCTGACTGCTGCGCTGAACCGTGGCAGCGCCGAGGCGTCGTGGAAATTGTCGATGACGAGCTCGACGGCGCGGTCAAAGACGGCATTGCCCGATTTCGGCGGTGCCTCATCCGCCATAGCTGCCAAAGGCTGCAACAGATGGAGGGCTGTCGCCATGAGGAAGCCGAGGGTCTTGATGTCCATGGGCGGTTCCTTCTCCGGTCCATTATCGGCCTAAGCGGCGGCAGGACGAGCCCCCTTGCTGACAAGTTTGCGTGAGCGGAACTGGCGCCATGCATGCGGTGGCCGGGTAGGTTTCACCCTATCCGACAGGGGGTCGGCACATCTGAAAGAGTAGGCCCGGTCCAACGCCCAAAGGTCCGCGAATCTATCCCGGCAGGTGTTGTGAGCCGGCGGTGCAAAACCGATGATCCTCCCGAAAGCCACAGACAGGCGCCACGCCGCAACAATATTCGGGAGGACTTTTCATGGCCGGCTTCAATCAGCTTTTCGTTCCAGGACCGACCAACGTTCCGGAGAGTGTCCGGCAGGCGATGAACATGCCGATGGAGGACATGCGGGCGCCGGATTATCCGACCTTCACGCGCGGTCTGTTCACCGATCTGATGAAGGTCTTCCGCAACGAGACCGGCCGCGCCTTCATCTTCCCGTCCTCGGGCACCGGCGCCTGGGAGTCCGCCATCACCAACACGCTGAGCCCCGGTGATCGCGTGCTGATGTCGCGCTTCGGCCAGTTCTCGCATCTGTGGGTCGACATGGCCGAGCGCTTCGGCCTCGATGTCGACGTCGTCGATGTCGAATGGGGCACGGGCGTTCCCGTCGAGATCTATGCCGAACGCCTGGCAGCCGACAAGGAGCACCGCATCAAGGCGGTCTTTGTCACCCACAATGAAACCGCAACCGGCGTGACCAGCGATGTCGGCGCCGTGCGTGCCGCCCTCAACGCCGCCAAGCACCCGGCGCTGCTGTTCGTCGACGGAGTGTCGTCGGTCGGCTCGATCGACTTCCGCCAGGAAGAGTGGGGTGTCGACTGCGCAGTGTCCGGCTCGCAAAAGGGCTTCATGCTGCCGCCCGGGCTCGGCTTCCTGTCGGTCAGCCAGAAGGCCCTCAACGCTGCCAAGACTGCAAAATTCAGCCGCTGCTACTTCTCGTTCGAGGACCAGATTCGCGCCAACGACACCGGCTACTTCCCCTACACGCCGGCCGTCCAACTGCTGCGCGGCCTGCGCGCTGCCCTCGACCTGATCCAGGAAGAAGGGCTCGACAACATCTTCGAACGTCATCACCGGCTGGCGACCGGCGTGCGCAAGGCGGTCGACGCCTGGGGCCTGCGCGTCTGCGCCAAGGAAGCGAAGTGGAATTCCGACACGGTCAGCGCGATCGTGGTTCCGGAAGGCATCGACAGCGCCGACATCGTCCGCCGCGCCTATAACGGCTACCAGACCTCGCTCGGCGTCGGCCTCAACAAGGTCGCCGGCAAGGTGTTCCGCATCGGCCATCTCGGCTGGGTCAACGAAGTGATGATGTGCGGTGCGATCTCGGCCGCCGAGATGTCGCTGCGCGACTGCGGCGTCAAGGTTCAGCCGGGCTCTGGCGTCGGTGCCGCACTCGAACACTATCGCCTGTCGGCTCAGCCGGCTGTCGCCAAGGCAGCCTGAGGGAGGATCGCATGAGCCATACACTCCACCACCTCCGCAAGCTGCGCCTGCAACGCTCGGAGCTCGCCGTTCCGGGCTCCAATCCGGAGATGATCCGCAAGGCCGCCGACGGCGAAGCCGACTACATCTTCCTCGACATCGAGGATGCGGTGGCGCCGCCTGACAAGGAGCGGGCGCGCAAGAACATCATCCAGGCGCTGAACGAAATCGACTGGCGCGCCAAAGGCAAGACCATTTCGGTCCGCATCAACGGCCTCGATACCCATTACATGTACCGCGACGTGGTCGACGTGATGGAACAGGCAGGTGACAAGCTCGACACCATCCTGGTGCCCAAGGTCGGCGTGCCCGCCGACCTCTATACGGTCGACGCCATGGTCACCCAGATCGAGATGGCCAAAGGCTTCAAGACCCGCGTCGGCCTGGAAGCGCTGATCGAGACAGCACTTGGCATGGCCAATGTCGAGGCCATTGCTGCCTATGGCGGTCGGCTCGAGGCGATGCATTTCGGCGTTGCCGACTATGCCGCCAGCTGCAAGGCGCGCACGGTCAGCATCGGTGGCCTCAACCCCGATTACCCCGGCGATCAGTGGCACGCCGCCCTGTCGCGGATGACGGTTGCCTGCCGCGCCTACGGCCTGCGCCCGATCGACGGCCCGTTCGGCGACTTCTCCGATCCGGAGGCCTACATCGCCGCCGCCAAGCGTGCGGCAGCCCTCGGCATCGAGGGCAAGTGGGCAATCCACCCTTCCCAGATCGAGCTGGCCAACGCCGTGTTCTCGCCGCCGGAGAAGGAAGTCACCCGCGCCCGCCGCATCATCGAAGTGCTCAAGGAAGCCGAGGAGCAGGGCAAGGGTGCCGCAGCTCTCGACGGCAAGATGATTGACGCCGCATCCGAACGTATGGCCCGCAACGTCCTGGTCATGCACGACGCAATCGAGCAGTCGGCGCGGTCGCGCAACAGCCTGCCAAACTGAGGAGGAGTTCGACATGGATATTCATGAATATCAGGCCAAGGAACTGCTCGCCCGCTACTCGGTGCAGATCCCGCGCGGCGGCCTGGCCTACAGCCCGGAGCAGGCGACCTATCGCGCCAGCGAGATCGGCGGCGGCAAATGGGTGGTTAAGGCACAGATCCATTCCGGTGCCCGCGGCAAGGCTGGCGGCATCCGTATCTGCACCACTGACAACGAGGTCTCCGAGGCTGCCGAATCCATGCTCGGCCGCAAGCTGGTGACGCATCAGACCGGCCCCAAAGGCAAGCTGGTGTCGCGCCTCTATGTCGAGGAGACCGTCGACATCCGCCAGGAGCTCTATCTTGGCATCGTGCTCGACCGCAAGTCGGAGCGCGTCATGATCGTGGCCTCCGCCTCGGGCGGCATGGAGATCGAGGAGATCGCCGAAAAGCAGCCCGACTCGATCATCCGCGCCATCGTCGATCCGGGCGCCGGCATGCAGCAGTTCCAGGCCCGCGAGATCGCCTTCGGTCTCGGCCTCGACAACAGCCTGATCGGCAAGGCCGTCGATACGCTGCTCGGCTGCTACAGAGTCTTCCGCGACTTCGACGCCTCGATGCTGGAGATCAACCCGCTCGTCATCACCAAGGACGGCAATCTGATCGCGCTCGACGCCAAGATGTCCTTCGACGAAAACGCCCTGTTCCGCCGCGCCGAGATTTCGGAGCTGCGCGACAAGTCGCAGGAAGATCCGCGCGAAACCTTCGCCAGCGACCGTGGTCTGTCCTATGTCGGCCTCGAAGGCAACATCGGCTGCATCATCAACGGTGCCGGCCTCGCCATGGCGACGATGGACATGATCAAGATCGCCGGCGGTGAGCCTGCGAACTTCCTCGACATCGGCGGCGGTGCGTCGCCGGAGCGTGTTGCCAAGGCATTCCGCGCCGTGCTCGCCGACAAGAACGTCGAGACCATCCTCGTCAACATCTTCGCCGGCATCAACCGCTGCGACTGGGTGGCCGAGGGCGTGATCAAGGCTATCCGCGAAGTTGGCGTCACCGTGCCTCTGGTCGTGCGGCTCGCCGGAACCAATGTCGAAGAGGGCCGGCGCATTCTCGCCGAGTCGGGCGAAAAAGTGATCGTCGCCGAGACGCTCGCCGAGGCGGCCGAAAAGTCGGTCGAAGCGATGCGCGCCTACTCGAAATCAAAAAAGAACTAAGGGAGGTCGAAATGGCAGTTCTCTTGAATCGCCGGACGCGCGTCATCGTCCAGGGTCTGACCGGCAAGATCGGCTCGTTCCATGCCGATGACATGAAGCGCTACGGCACCAACGTGGTCGGCGGCGTCACTCCGGGCAAGGGTGGGCAGGTCCACCAGGGCATTCCGGTGTTCAACACCGTCCGTGGTGCCGTGCGCGAGACCGGTGCCGAAGCCTCGATCGTCTTCGTGCCGCCGCCCTTCGCGGCAGACTCGATCATGGAAGCGGCGGAAGCCGGCCTGAAACTCTGCGTCTGCATCACCGACGGCATCCCCTCCCAGGACATGATGCGGGTCAAACGCTATATGCGTCGCTTCCGCTATGAAGACCGGATGCGCCTTGTCGGCCCGAACTGCGCCGGCGTCATCACCCCCGGCCAGGCGCTGATGGGCATCATGCCCGGCAACATCTACCTGCCGGGACGTGTCGGCATCGTCGGCCGCTCGGGTACGCTCGGTTATGAAGCTGCCTCGCAGATGAAGGCGCTGGGCATCGGTGTTTCGACCTCGGTCGGCATTGGCGGCGACCCGATCAACGGCTCGTCCTTCAAGGACATCCTCAAGCTGTTCGAAGACGATCCGGACACGGATGCCGTGGTCATGATCGGCGAGATCGGCGGTCCGCAGGAAGCCGAGGCCGCCGAATGGGCCAGGCACAATATGCGCAAGCCGCTCATCGCCTACATCGCCGGCCTTTCGGCGCCGAAGGGCAAGCGCATGGGCCATGCCGGCGCCATCATTTCGGCCTTCGGCGAATCCGCCCAGGAGAAGGTCGAAATCCTGCGCGAGGCCGGCGTGACCATCGTGCCGACCCCGGCAGCCTTCGGCCCGACTGTCGCCAGCGTGCTCGAGCAGCAGAAGAAGGCCGCCTGACCTGGCCTTCGGGGAGCCGGCGCCGACCGGCTCCCCTCTGTCCGGCTGGTGCACCGGCCGATTATCGATGATCCATCGCATGATGTGTCGTTTCGAACTGCTAAAGTGCGCCTTGCGCGTTCAACAGCGACGCGTGGCGCTCCAAGCATGACCAAGGAATTGAAATGAAACCTCGCGTTATCGTCACCCGCCGCTGGCCCGCGGCAGTCGAGCAGATCCTGGCGGAACGCTTCGACACGACCTTCAATCAGGGCGATGCGCCGCTTGGCCCGACCGAGCTCAAGGCAGCGTTCCTGAACTTTGACGCGATCCTGCCGACCGTCAGCGACAAGCTGCCGGCGTCGGTCTTCCCCGATGCCGACATCCGCACCAGGATCCTTGCCAATTTTGGTGTCGGATTCAGCCATATCGACACGGACGCCGCTCGCGCCCGTGGCATCGTGGTGACCAACACGCCTGGCGTGCTCACCGACTGCACCGCCGACATCGGTATGAGCCTGCTGCTTTCGGTCGCCCGGCGGGCGGGCGAGGGCGAGCGCCAGGTTCGCGCCGGCCAGTGGGCAGGCTGGTGCCCGACCCACATGATCGGCGCCAAGGTCACCGGCAAGACGATCGGCATCATCGGTATGGGCCGTATCGGCAAGGCCATGGCCAAGCGCGCGCATTTCGGCTTCGACATGGATGTCGTATTCTACAATCGCTCCAAGGTCGACGATGAGGAAACCCGCGCCATGCGCGCGCGCCAGCTGGCAAGCATCGAAGAGGTGTTGGCCGCGTCCGACTTCGTGTCGTTGCATTGCCCCGGCGGTGCCGAGAACCGTCACCTGATCAACGCCGACCGGCTTGCCGCGATGAAGCGCAGTGCGTTCCTGATCAACACGGCGCGCGGCGACGTCGTTGATCAGAAGGCGCTGGTAACCGCGCTCGACAGCGGCACGATCAGGGGCGCCGGTCTCGACGTCTATGATGGCGAGCCCGACGTGCCCGGCGCCCTGATGCGCATGGAAAATGTGGTGTTGTTGCCGCATCTGGGCAGCGCCACCGAGGAAACCCGCGTGGCCATGGGCATGAAGGCGGTGGACAATCTGACCGCCTTCTTCGAGGGCCGCGCCTTACCCGACAAGGTGGTGTGATGTATCTCGACTGCTCGGTTTCGGCACTGGTCAAGCTTCGCGCGCAGGCAACCGCCCTGTTTCGCGAAGGCATCGCGGCTTCCGATCCCGAGCAGGCGGTCATTTCCACACTTGAAACCAAAACGGATGAGATCGCCGCTGCAAGGCGCGTCATCCTGATCGCCTTTGGCAAGGCGGCGTGCCCGATGGCGCGCGCGGCCTTGCCTTTCATTGGCGACAAGCTTGTTACCGCCGTTGCGGTGACCAATTTCGAGAACCTGGCCGACATCGAAGGCGTCGAAGTGATATCAGGCGGTCACCCCTTGCCCGACGAAGGCAGCATCAGGGGCGCCGAGCACATAGAACGCGCTGCCCTGTCGGCCGAACCGGGCGACCTGGTGCTGGTGCTGGTCAGCGGCGGCGGTTCAGCGCTCACCTGCGCTCCAGCCGCCGGTATTGCGCTCGCCGACAAGATCGCGCTCAACGACACGCTGATCCGCTGCGGCGCCGACATCAGCGAAATCAACGCCGTCAGGCAACTGTTTTCGCGGCTCAAGGGCGGACGCCTCGCCCAACTCGCCTCGCGGGCCAAGGTGTTGTCGCTCATCCTGTCCGACGTGCCCGGTGATGATGTCGGCACTGTTGCCAGCGGTCCGACCGCGCGGCCTTCGGCGACACAGGCCGAGGCCATCGCCATTCTCGACCGTTATGGTCTGGTCAGGACGCTGTCGCCGGCGCTCAAGGCGCATCTCGACCTGCTCGTTGAACGCGACGAGCTCGTGACCAGCTTCGACCATGTCGAGAACATCGTCATCGGCAGCAATGGCATCAGCCTGCAAAGGGTGATGTACTGCGCCGAGGCCAATTATCCGGTCGTCGTCAAGGCGGATGACTGGCTGAGCGGCGACGTATCAGATGTCGCCAAGACCTTGCACCGCATGGCGGTGTTCGCCGCCAGCCAGCGCGGTCCCGTCGCGATCGTTGCCGGAGGCGAGCCGACGGTTCGCGTCGCCGGCAACGGCAAGGGCGGACGCAACCAGGAACTGGCGCTGCGTTTCGCATTGCTCAATGAGTGGACCTCGATCAAGCGCCCCTGGGTTTTCCTGAGCGGTGGCACCGATGGCCGCGATGGCCCCACGGATGCCGCTGGCGCCATCGTCGACGCCGGCTCGACCACCTGGATGCGCAAGCTCGGCTGCAACCCGGTGGCGCATCTGCAGAACAACGATTCCTATCATGCGCTGGCATCGTCGGGCGATCTGCTGATGACCGGTGCCACCGGCACCAATGTCGCCGACCTGCAAATACTGCTGATGCAGTAGCCGCGACTGCGCTCTTCGAAACCTGTCCAGTCTGCGCTCGGCCAGTCGTTGGCCTGTTGACCGCATTGCTGCGTTTGTCAGAATCTGTTGAACGCGCCGCCGAAAATGTTTACTCTCGGTGAAATAGATTCAGCGAGCAGAGGCAGGCGGCGGCATATGAGCAAGGACAAGGCAGCGGAAAAGAACGGGCATTCGAAGAAGAATGGCAAGGCCATGTCGGCTGCGGTTTCAGCCGGTGCCGCAAAGTCCGCGCTGTCTCACGTCTCGCCGCCGCTGCACCAGGATCCGCACGCCGTCCGCGACACGCGCGAAAAAGTGCTTGAAGTGGCGATCGGCCACGAGGTGCGGGCCTTCCGCAAGAAGCTCGGCATCACCGTCGCCGATCTCGCTTCGGCCACCGACATCTCGCTCGGCATGCTGTCCAAGATCGAAAACGGCATCACCTCGCCATCGCTGACGACATTGCAGGCGCTATCGCGGGCGCTCGGCGTGCCGGTCACCGCCTTCTTCCGTCGCTTCGAGGAGGAGCGCAACGCCGTTTTCGTCAAGTCGGGCGAGGGCGTCGATGTCGAACGCCGCGGCACGCGTGCCGGGCACCAGTATACGCTGCTCGGCCATATCGGTTCCGACACATCGGGCGTGACGGTCGAGCCTTATCTCATCACCTTGTCGGAAGATTCCGACGTCTTCCCTACCTTCCAGCATGACGGCATGGAGTTCCTCTACATGCTGGAGGGCGAGGTCGTTTACCGCCACAGCAACAATCTCTACCGCATGACACCGGGCGACAGCCTGTTCTTCGATGCCGATGCGCCACACGGCCCGGAGGAACTGACCCATCTTCCGATCAAATATCTGTCGATTATTTCTTATCCGCGCGGCCGCGGCGGCGACTGAAGGCGGCGAGGCAAGATTTTAGCTTTTTCTCCCTCGCCCAGCCTGATCACTTTGCATCTATGGTTTTGTCGACCTTCGCCTCGAAGGCAGAGGTCACAGGTCCGAGTTCTGGTTCCCGGCAGGAATCGAATCTGTACCTGCAGATTTGGACTTGGTTCAAAGTGGAATTGCTCAATCCGAAATTGGCTACGAGAGCACTCAGATTGATATAGCCTAGGCACGGCTAGCTTCGGGATAGGGCGCTCAACCAGTCGCCATTAGTGTTGGTTGCGTGTCCCCGCAACCATTAATAACGACACTCCCGTGAGCCCTGCTCCGGGAGTGTTTTTGTTTGCAGGCCCAACAGCCTGCCGCTCGGTCCAGCTCAGGATCGTGCCCAGTTCTCCATACAGCGTAGCTTCGATCTCGCCGCGCTTTGCACCAGGTGTCAGAACGATCTTCTCGATCAACGAACGCAGCGCTGTCGCGGCTTGCGGCCGGTCGTCAGGATGGTTGAGCGCCTCGGTCAGCTGCGCGACCTTCCGCGCATAGATATGCTCGGCAGCAGGTCCGGCTTGTCCAGCGGTACTGCTGCAAGCTGGTTCGTGAGATCGGCCTTGCGCATCTCGAGCGCGTCCATCTCGGCCTTCATGCTCACATGAAACATCCCGGCCTTGATCGCCTCGATGATGCTGCGGATTTGCTTCTCCAACTTCGCCAGTTCTGCGTTCCAGCCGTCGGCATTGGCGCGGCTTTCGCGGTTGAGACGGTTCATCTCCTCGGCGTAGGCCCTCATCGCAACCGCGGCTGCCTCCGGTGCCATCATCCGGTTCTTCAGGCCGGCGAGCACCCGCTGTTCCAGTTCGCTCCGCGCTATGGTGCGCTTGTCCGGGCATGAGCCATTGCTGGTGTGGCTGGAGCAGGCGAAGCGGTCGACACTGCGCAGGGAGTAGGGTCCCTCGCAGCATCCGCAATAGACAAGCCCCAGAGCAATGACTTTGGCCGGCGGGCGCTGTTCAGCCGGTTGCGCTGGTGGTGAGCGCGGGCCGCCTCGGTCAGGTTGACGAGGCTATCGGCGATCTCGCTCTGGCGCGCCTTGACGGCTTGCCAGAGTTCGTCGCCGACGATGCGCAACTCCGGCACGTCGGTGACGATCCATTCGCTCTCCGGATTGAGGCGGGAGACACGCTTGCCGGTTGCGGGATCCTTCACATAGCGCTGGCGGTTCCACATCAGCCGACCGACATAGAGTTCATTGTTGATGATGCCGGTGCCGCGCCTGACATGACCGCGGATCGTGGTGTCGTTCCACAGCTTGCCCGCGGGTCCTGATATACCCTGGTCGTTGAGCTTCTTGGCGATCGCGCGCGGACTGATGCCTGCGGCAAACTCCCGGAAGATGCGGCGCACAACCTCTGCCTGAGCAGTGTCGATCTCGCGGTCACCCTTAACCTGTTCGCCGCGCTCGCCGAGGCGCCTGACGACCCGATAGCCGTAACACAGCCCGCCGCCGGACTTGCCGAGTTCCACGCGGCCGCGCAATCCGCGCCGGGTCCTCATTGCGAGATCCCCGAGAAACAGGGCATTCATCGTGCCTTTGAGCCCGACATGCAGTTCGGAGATCGCGCCCTCGGCGAGAGTGACGATCGGCACGCCGGCGAACTTCAAATGTTTGTAGAGTGTTGCGATGTCGGCCTGGTCGCGGGAAATGCGGTCAAGGGCCTCGGCCAGCACCAGCTGGAACACCCCGCATTGGGCGTCGCGGACCAGCTTCTGGATGCCGGGCCGCAGGATCTGGCTTGCTCCGGAAATGCCGGCATCCTGGTAGGTGCCGGCGATCTCCCAGTCTTCGCGCGCCGCATGTTCGCGGCAGAGCCGGAACTGGTCCTCGATCGAGGCTGCCCGCTGCTGGTCGGAAGAGTAGCGGGCATAAAGTGCTACGCGCATGGTCATGAACAATGCTCTCGGTCTAGCTGGTGTCGGAGTTGCCGTCGCAGGCTCTTTCGCCCGGTGGTTCTGCCTTGGCCGCGTGAGAGTTGGGGGCGGCTTTGGCGTCCATTGCGTTTGCAAAGCGCTCGCGTGCCATGCCGCGGCCGATCAGCCAGGCGAGAGCCAGGATCGCCGGATGGGTTTGGGGCCTGTTGGTGCCCTCGCCCGGAGAGTGCAGCGCGTCGGCTGCCGTGATGTTGTCTTCCGCCATAGGCTTCCTCGCTTCGTTGTGTCGAAGCGGGGATGAAGCTGCCAGATATGCTGGCCGGGAAGGGGGAAAATGCGGTGGTAGCAACGTGGAGCGCAATGACCTGCATTCGGCGCCCTCTCCTTTGTGGAGGGAGGATGCCGACTGTCGCGACGCTGAAAACGCCGGTCAAGGCCTTGGCGCCAACCCGCCTTGACCTTGACCGGCTCCGCCGTGAAGCCAAATGCAATGAAGCCACCCGGCGAATTGTCCGGTAGGGCAGGGGAGAGACAAGCCTCACCGTCTACCCGCCCGGGAAAAACGCATGCGGTGTCAGCTGGCGCCCGATCCGAATCAGGTCCTCACGCGCCGAGTGGATCTGTGGCCAGGGAAAGGCCGAACGATCTTCCCAGTTCGCGCCGTTGCGCAACACCGCATCGAGCTTTCCGACAACGCCTGAAAGCGAGACGGCTGGTGTCTGAGCGAGAGCGGCCAACAGTGCCTCGACATTTGCAAAGCCTTCTTGCTCAGCCTTGAGTCCCGCGAAATAGCCAATCTCCGTCGCAACCACCTCGAAATGTGCTTGTCGCGCGTCGAGTTCAGCTTCGGCCCTGGCGCGGATCTCCGCCATGTCCGTTCGCTCGCCGATAATCCGATCCAGCGCTGCCTTCGAGCAAACGATGGTCTCCTCACCGCCAGGGACGCTCACAACCGTCCACAGCGCATCCACTCGCTCGGCAAGTGCTGCCTCGAGTTCCTGCAGCCGGTCACAGCGGCACATTGCTTGCTCATATGTGGCATTCCAATCGCGCCACACCTCCACCGCTGGGTCTGGTGCTGGAGGCGGCATGACGTCCGTCGCCGCTGTCGCGCGAGCCAGAGCATCCGGTTCAAGGGCCCAACCGCCCGCAGCAACAAACAAGCCGCCAAGCGCCAGCCGCCGCGTGACGCGCCGAAAACTCATGCTATGGTCGGAATCAGTCATGATCCGAGCTCCAAACAGCTTAGATTATGGTTGGGTCACCAACGGCGGTTGAACACCCTTGGCGGCCGCTAACATTTAGAATCGTAGCAGGGTTACGATAATGGTAATTGGCCCGAAGATCAACACAAATCGTATCTGCGTTACGAAATGAATGCAGTTCAATGCAAAATGGCGCGCGTCGCGCTGGGGTGGGGAACGCGAGACCTTGCTCGAAACGCAGAGGTATCGCCTGATACGATCGCCCGTCTTGAACGGGGCGAACAGCTAAAGAGTTCGACGATCGACGCAATTCGGCTAGCGTTCGAGACCGCCGGCATCGAGTTCATTCCGGCAAATGGTGGCGGCCCAGGCGTACGCCTGGCTCGAAACTCAGAACCAAAGAGCACGTGAAGCCCGGAGAGGGTTCCTATTTGGGCATTGCTCCGCCCCAACACTTCGGCCAGTTTCTCATCTCAGCTGTCATTCATGGGGCGGGCAGCGTATGTCTGGCTCTGCCCTCCTCAGCAGTTCCCGGCCAAGTGGATGACCTCCATAGGGCTGTTGGCACACTGAAAGCCGGTGCATTGAGGACGCCAGCGTAGCGTTAGCGGTTGCAACGCGCACTATGGTCGAATATCACCCCCCTTTAAATCCAAGATCAAGTAAGAGATGCGGCTGGATGCGGTGGTTGAAATCAGATAGAGCCCCCAAAATTGCGAAAGGGGCCGCTGAACATGCAAAAGATCCTCTTAGCGCGACGATCAAGACTGCCGCTCGCCGCGTTACGAATTATTCGCTGTTCGATCCCGGAGTGTATTTGAGGATTAACGCTGATGTGGCTTCTGTTGGGATGGAGCCGTACGAGCATATGCTCAAATACGGATGCTTCGAAGGGCGGCAGATCTTTGACCCCCTGCGTATAGCCAAGCATGTAGGACAAATCGTCGGAGAAGCAAGCGACCATCAGGCGCTCCAGCCACTCACCGACACGCCTAGTCGGCGACCCAAGATTGTGGTGCTCTATAGCGCCCTTGGCAATTTTTTCATGCACAACGTTGCAATGCAGCTTGTTTCCGGTCTGCGCCGAGCAGGGGCAGATGCAGTTCTCCGCGACGAAAACAGTGAAGTTGGAGAAGCCTGCGATCACCGGATCATAGTCGCGCCTCACGAATTCTTCTACCAGACTCGCGGAGCCAAGTGGCGAACTGATCAGATATTGACCTCGTCATTTATGCTCTCAACGGAGCAAATCCAGACTTCTTGGTATGCAGAATCGTTCCCCTACTTGCTTGCCAGCAAGGGGGTAGTCGATATGTATTTTCATTCCATGCGCTTGTTGGAACAAAGTGGCGTGCCATGCACGCACTATGTGCCGAATCCTGGGCTGGAAGTTGCCAATTTTGACGGTTCGTTTGTCGAGCATCCCTTATTCAAAGCACTGCCTTCATCGGCAAAGGCGGTGCCGAACGTTGAGGACGAACTCCAAGAGAGGGCGTTGGACCTTTGTTTTGTGGGTGCAGAAAGTCCTCATAGGGATAAGACGCTGGCGCGTTGCGCATCAACGCTGGCAAAACATCGCTGCTATTTCTACTATCGGCGATTGAACCGCGGGCCGATCGCGGGGTCAGACCGTTCACTCGTTTCACTAGCAGCCCATGCTTCGGCGCATTCGAAGATTACCCTGAATTTGCACCGAGACTTTTTTGGCGCGTTCGAGTGGTTTCGAATTGTCCAACTTGGGATGTGCTCCGGGAGCCTCGTCCTGACGGAGCGTGGCTTACCTGCACCAGGTTTCAAGGCAGGTGTCCACTACATGGAGTGCGATGCGCGGCACATGGCGGAAGCTATCGACTGGTTACTTCATGAACCGGATGGCAAGTTGGAGGCCCAGAAGGTTCGTCGGCAAGCATCGGCCACCATTGCGAGCGACCACGCAGTCAATCGACAGGCCCGGGGCGTACTCGCATTTCTTGAGGCGAACCGATGACAGCGCTGCCCGTCAACAAATTCGACGTTCTTTTTAGCAGTGGTTCGGCTAACGTTCCCGATGACGCAATCGCCGTTGCGATAAGCTTATTTAATTACGAGACGTTCATTGTGGAGTGTCTGGATTCTGTTGCTGCGCAGATCTACAAAAACGTCGAGCTTATAGTTGTCGATGACTGCTCTACAGATGATGGTGCAATGGTGGTTGCTACCTGGATGGAAGCAAATGCGGGGCGCTTTGTCAGCATTTCATTAATACGCCATTCCAGAAACAGGGGCCTAGCCAGTACGAGAAATACCGCATGCAACTATGCCAAAGCGCCGTACGTCTTCATTCTCGATGCCGACAATGAAATATATCCTCGTGCACTTGCTCGCCTAAAGGAAGCACTCGACGATACTGGGGGCGGCGCCGCCTATTCTCAGCTGGAGTTCTTTGGCGATCTCAAGCGAATTGGCGACGGCGACATCTGGCGCAAAGAAACCTTCATCAACGGCAATTACGTAGATGCAATGGCGCTTGTCCGCAAGGACGTGATCCAGCAGGTAGGCGGATACACTCACATCGAAGGTGGCTGGGAAGATTATGACTTTTGGTGCAAGTTGATTGAACGCGGTATTGACGCGGTTTTCGTTCCCGAGTTGCTTTGCAGGTACCGAGTTCACGGCAACTCGATGTTGCGGACTGATACTAACAGGAATGCTGCAGATGTGTTGCTGCAGGTCCAAATGCGCCATCCGTGGCTTAACTTCTAACCGACTTGTAGTTGGTTGGTAAATCCGACGCGTGCGAGGGAAAATCGTGACCGCAACTAAGAAAAATATCCAGCTCTTTGTGCCGACATTTCGCGTCGACGAATGTCTCGAGGAGATTCGCGAATGCCTCGAAAAGGGGTGGACCGGACTGGGGTTTAAGACCTTGGATCTTGAAGAGCGGTGGAAAGAGTACACCGGTCTCCCTCATGCGCATTATCTCAACTCTGCAACGGCCGGGCTCCGCTACGCGGTCAAGCTCCTGAAGCAAAAGCACGGTTGGAGCGACGGTGATGAGATCATCAGCACGCCGATCACATTTGTTTCTACCAATCACGCTATTCTCTACGAGGATATGCGGGTGGTGTTCGCGGATGTCGATCATTTCGGCTGCCTAGACCCGGACAGCGTCGAAGCCGCTATCACGCCAAACACACGAGCGGTGATGTTCGTGGGCCTCGGCGGCAACACAGGTCAATACGACCGCATCGTCCAGATATGCCGTGAACGTGGGCTTCAGTTGATTCTTGATGCCGCGCACATGGCCGGCACCCGGCTTCGGGGCGTAACGCCGGGCCAGGAAGCGGATGCAGTCGTCTATTCGTTCCAGGCGGTCAAGAATTTGCCTACGGCAGATTCCGGGATGGTTTGCTTTCAGGATGGGGATCTCGACAAGCTCGTTCGGCAACTTTCGTGGCTCGGTATTGACAAGGACACGTTTACAAGGTCGCAAAGCGGCGGCGTGTATAAGTGGTACTATGATGTTCCGAGTTTGGGCTTCAAGGACCACGGCAACTCGATCATGGCGTCGATGGGGTTAGTCCAACTAAGGTACTTGGACCAAGACAACGCTTACAGACGGCAACTCGCTACTTGGTATGAAGGAGCGCTAAGTGGCGAAGTTGATTTCGTCCCTGTTGCTGAGGGGTGCGAGTCCTCACGGCATCTTTTCCAAGTTCGAGTACCACGGAGAGACGAAGTCCTAATGGCATTGAATGGTGCTGGCGTTTTCCCAGGTGTCCACTATCGGGACAATTCGGAGTTCACGATGTACGCAAACCAGGGGAAGCCATGTGAGCGTGCACGGAGTTTCTCCGACTCGGTCATTTCTTTGCCAATGCATCTGAGACTGACGCGGGCAGACGTAATGTTTGTATGCGAGACGCTTAAGCAAGTGCTCGCGGTACATTGAGACAGTGGCGGTGTTCGTACCTGACGATTTTCGCCGGTCTATCGAGGGCAAGCGAGTTCAACTCATTCCCATGTCTTTCGCCGATACGCATTCCATCGTGCGCTGGCGAAATGACCCGGACATCGCGGCTTGGTTCGTGAGCCAGCACAAGTTCACTGCAGAGGGACATGAGCGTTGGCTCGGGTCGAAACTGACGTCTCCTGAGGACTTCAACTGGGTCCTCGCAGAAAAGGGCGGGCCGAAAATCGGCGCGCTCTCAATCTACAACGTCGATGCTGTCGCGGGCAGCGCCGAATTTGGACGCCTCATGGTTGGGGAGGCGAGCCATCGAGGCAGGGGGTTTGCAAAGGAGGCTTGCACTGTGTTGCTTGCACATGCTTTGGCAAGCGGTCTCTCGAACATCTTTCTTGATGTAAAGGAGGCGAATCAAGGTGCGATCCGCCTTTATCTCGCCCTAGGGTTTGAACCCAGGCAGGCAAATGCAGAAGGCCTGGTTCGGATGACGCTGCAGACCCGATAGGTGCTACCCCGGAAAGGGGCTGCTATTTTGCAAGTGTCAGGATGCAGCGCGCAACGTGTGCATCGTCATCGCGATACTTGGCGAAGCCGAAACCTTCGACAAAATACTTCACCGCGAAGCCGCTTGCTGTGGCCCGACTTAAGAAGTCGAACGGGTCGACGAAACGTCGATAGTGTTGCGGGGTCACTTTGGTTTGTTGGCGGTCCCGGTGTGTACGAAATTCTACTGCGAACATGCCTTCTCGTTGAGACAGTATGCTGCGTGCATGGGATAGAAGCGCAGCTTCGGTAGCGTCGGGGATCGCGTGCAACAAGAAGCGAGCATAGACGAGTACATTATCCGAATTGCCCAACTTCGATAGTACCAACTTTTCGCACTCGTCGTGGGCGATGTTTGCTACATTGAAGTCAGCAGGGGCACCTAGTCTGGCGGCCTTCTCGCGGCACCCCGCAATCGCTTCAGAACTAGCATCGAACCCGATAACCTTGCGACCTGTACCGGCAAAGAATAAACTGTCACGGCCATTTCCGCACCCAAAGTCGACTACGTAATGGGCATCTGACGCCTCCCCAGCCGCGAATACAGCGAACTGAGAAGGTAGGAGCGGTGCTGAGTCGACCGAGTAGAAACGATCCCAGTATTCGCCCTGATCTTCAATCAATGATTGTGTCAATTTCTCGTTCTCGCGTCTAGCAGGTAGTTAGCCAGCCACGAATATCAACAATGGCTTAGATTCGATAGCTGAAATGTTCGATGTTATGTTGACAGCTGGTTGCATGTCACGCAGTTAGAATTATGGCTAGGCACACGTCACCGAAGCGCTTTCTTGAACAAGTTCAGCTGCTAGATCCAGCGACCCAAGTCGTTGCGTTCGCAATCGCGGGTGCTTTGCGATGTGGGCTCGATCCGGCCAAGGCCTACAACCTTGCCATCAAGGGTTGGCAAATGGGGGCTACTCAGGCTGGGATCACGGCTCTAAGACCGCTGATCAACGAGTCCTTCTTGAAAGAACGGGAACTCGAATGGACCGCCCATGGTTTCATGAGGTCGTTTCGTTTTTGGTCTCGCGCCGAAAAGGCGGCATACCTTGAGTTTGCGAACCAAGTCACCGCCACTATCGCGGACAAGCTATCTCCGAACGTCTGCCTAGGCTATGGGGCCGCATTGGCGATCGCGCGAAGTAATGATCTCATTCCACACGATGATGATCTGGACCTTATCGTCGCAATGCCCCTAGCTGAATACGGCTCTATCACCGCTGCCGTGAAGGCTGTGGAGGATACCTTGAGCACTGCCGGATATGTATGTGAAGGCAGCTATGTCAGCCACCGACATGTGGCTCTTCCTGGCGGCTACTGCATAGATGTCTTCGTTGGGGTGGAGGAGGACGGGCTTTTCACGTCGTATCCAGGGCCCAGGCGCGTTTTGAAGATGGATGATGTGTTCCCGACGGGCACGAAGCAATTGTTCGGCCAGGATTGCGCAGTGCCTCGTGATCTCGAACGATATATTTCCGTAGTGTACGGCGAAAATTGGCGCGAGCCAGACCCCGGGTTTTCGCACAACTGGGATCGCGAGGCATTCGGGGACCTCATACCACCTGCTTGATCAGATTAGACAGAGTTGGCTTGGGGTTGGCTTTTCTGAAGTGCGAACCTGAGTTCGGCTACTTGGTCTTCGAGCTTCTTGATGTACTTCTTCTTCTCGGCATTCCCGTATTCCAGGCGGTCGACATATCGGGTCATCTCGGCCTGTTGAGCCAAGACTCGCTTGTTGATCTGCATGCCAAACCACTTGCAGATGCTTTCGGGGGATGCCGCCAAGAATCCCGCACCCGATAGTACTTCGACTGCGACGTGCATCTGACCGGTGGCCATGGCGTGCTGCACCACGACATAGCAGAAGTCTTCAATATTCTCGTCATTGACGCAAGGCGGCTTTGAGAACGCATTCCAATTGGAGCGGTTACCAATTTTCAGGAACTGGTCGCGATCCAACGATCGATATTCGTCCGACAGCGATTTGCTCAGGAAGACGCTATTACCGAGAGAATCGGCAAGCGTGCCGCCATGCTCTTCAGCAACCACCACATCGGTGAAACTAAAACGGAAATGGGCGGATGCTCGAATCCACATGTCGTAATCGCAGATCCGCTTGAGCAGGACATGGGGGTCAAGCCAGCCACATCTGTCAAAGACCTCTCTTTTGATCAGCGTCGCGCAGTTGGCGATGTAGTTTTCTTCGAGCAATCGTTCCCGTGAAAAAGCTTCGCCAAGAGACCGCATGCCGGCTGTACTAGAGACCAACGCGCTGCCGTATACGACACCAGCTCCAGACTCGAGAGAATGCTCATGGAGCACTGAAAGTAGATCGGGCTTCCATTCGCAGTCATCGAACTGCCAAGCTATGTACCGTCCGGCGCTCTGAACTAATGCCTCTGCAGTCGTTAGCGCCGGCAGACCAACGTTTTGGTCAAAGCGAATATGCTTGACCCGAGGATCAAGTGCGCAGAAGCGGCGAATGGTGTCGTCGGAGCCGTCGCTCGAACCATCATCAACGACCAGTAGCTCAAAATCCCGGAAGTCTTGTGCAAGCACGCTTTCGATCGACTTCGACAGCATGCCATTTTTGTTTCGGGAGAAAGTGGGGAGCAAAATGGAAACTTCAGTCATAGCAATCCGGCGCGGTTTGGCAGATCGTCATTTTTAGGGGAGATAGGTGCCAGAATGTCTCTGGCGAGCGGTTTCAGAAAACGTTGATATAGCGCTTGATCAGCGGCGCCGAAGGCTAGGCCCGCGCATCCTCCAATTACAAGCAACAAGCAGACTGCGGCCCCGACTGACCAACCGGTGATCGCCGGTGAGAAAACGCTGATTATTGGCATATGCAGCAGGTACAACCCATATGATGAGTTCCCCGCATTTTCGAGCCAGCTAGGAACAAGTTTGGGACTGGCGGAAATCCCAAGCGCGACGGCCGATACGCAGAGCATTGCCAAACCTAAATATGGCGCTGGCCACCCACCGAAGATCAGCGATGTTACGGAGACAATGAGAGTTAGAACCGCCAAGGGCAGGTAGTCCTTCGTCATCATCGATGATGCTAGTATGTAGCCGAATGTGAAGAATATGTTGACTGGTGCTAGGACAATCTGGGCCAGAGTTGGGTTGGCGACTGGTACCTCAATACCAGCAGCCCCAGAAACAAGAATGACAGCTGCCCACCCGATCATGAGCCAGACGCGAGTGTAATGCGTTGTTCCGGCCAACATCGCAACCCAAAGCACGGCATAGAACTGCACTTCGTAGATCAATGTCCAGTATGGCACTTGGAAGGTGTTGTTGAGCTGACCTGTGGCTATAAGCAAAAGCGAAAAGTCCTTTGACAGTACTGGCGCCGAGCCAGCAAGCGAAAGGATTATGCCTGCGACCAATAGCGCGAGAAGGTAGGTCGGATAGATCCTTAGCACCCGGGAGAGTGCAAACTTCTTTGCCGTATCGGTAGTGGTCGAAAAGGCCATCACCGCACCGGAGATGACGAAGAACATGAACACGCCGATGGTTCCGAGTTGCAGTTTATAGAACCAATCAACACTTACTCGGTTCGATACGGAGGCGAAATAAAAACTGTGTTGAATTAATACGAAAAACGCAGCAATGGCTCGTAGGGCTTGGAGCCCAGCATAGGTGCCACGATTAGCCATTACTCCCCCGTCCTCGCAACGCACTCCGTATATCGCAGTGAATCCATAACTGCCATGCACGATAGAGTGCAGCCAAGCATTTCGATCGCTTATTACCGGCTAGGATCGTAGCCGTCATTGGGTCAGGTTGCCCACTGCGCTCCCTCCCGCGACATTTCGATCTGGCGGCGCTGACCGGGATCGAAAGATCGCTGTCTGCTTGCCGTCCAGTCGAGACACGCAGATAGGGCGCAGCACGAATACTACCGGGTGAAAGGATCTCTTCTCCAATTCGGGGTTAGCCGTCTTCTTCACTGCGCGGACCTCCCTTGATCAGGGAAGGGGACCGAACAGTCTGTCCAGCTCCTTTCCCAGATGAGCCTCCAGAACGCACAGCTCCGCCTCGCTGAGGGGAACGGTGTCCGGCCAGTCGTCTGGCACGGCGGCCTCTTTGGCTGCGGATTTCGGCCTGCTGATAGTCGTACAGATCGGGTATATTTACCCGGGTATATTTACCTATGCCTTGGCGTTCGTTGGAAGTGTGAAAGGGTTGTCGAGTCATGACAGGCATAATGGCCCGACGACCGTCTGAGCCAAATAGCCCAATTCTACGGAGCAGCTTCGCGTAGGACTGGATAATACAGCGGTGTGTCGGCGGAATAGCATCAAATCGCGAGATTGGCTCTACAGCTCGTCCGGGATTGACAGGCCGCTGCCACTACGTGCGCTTCGTCGCGAAGATCTGCAATCGTGAAAGCCGGTCAGGGCCGCAGCTCCCAACCAAGCGTAAGACTTGACCGGCTCCGTCGGCCTAACAACGAGGGCCGAACTCGCGCAAAAAACACTCTCCGTTGGGCATCTTGCGGCCAATCCGAAGCAGATCGTACCGGGAGGCGCGGATTTGCGGCCACGGAAATGACAAGCAATCGTCCGCGGGCTTCGCATGACAGCATCAAGCTTGCCTGCCACGCCGGTGAGCGAGACCGCCTATGTTGTCGATAGTGCGTCGAGCAAAAAGCTCACTTGCGCAAATGCCTCTTGCTCGGCCTTGAGCGCTGTGAAATAGCCGATCTCACTGGCGGCCGCGTCAAACTGGGCTTGTCGGGCATCACAGCAGCCTAAATCCAAAACACCAATCAGCCGTCTTGGTCTAACCGAGGACAGCCTGTCGAGGCTCCATAGCTAGGGAAAAGGGGTTGTCGACCACCACTGACAGGACTTGGCCTGTTCGACTTCACCTTCGTAGCGGGGTGCCTTGTCCGAACGTGGCCATCTAACTGATGCTGCACGCAGCTTCATTTCCTGAAATTCCTGCTATCCACATGGCTGCTCGCAGCAAGTTGACGCCCGGGCGTCAGGGCCGCGCCGGGGGGGGCTAGCGTGGCCGCAATGCGGTTCTTCATCCGTCCCGTTGTTTTTCTACAGGAATAAAAAATTCATCACAGTTGAATTGGCATCCGGAACCTGCTAGCTTTTGTCACAGGCAGCCAATCAGGTGAGGAAACCGGGATGTGCGGAATTGTAGGACTCTTTTTGAAGGACAAGTCGCTGGAGCCCCAATTGGGCGCATTGCTGTCCGAAATGCTTGTAACCATGACCGATCGTGGCCCCGATAGCGCCGGCATTGCCATCTACGGCGGCGGCACAAAAGGTCATGCCAAGGTCACCATCCAGTCGGCCAATCCGGATGTGGACTTCAAGGGTCTCGACGCCGAGCTCGGCAAGAAGATCGGCGCCAAGGTTTCGTCGACGGTGAAGTCGACCCACGCCGTGCTCGACGTGCCGACCGAAAAGGTCGCGGAAGCTCGTGCGGCACTTGCCGAACTGCGCCCCAACGTCCGTGTCATGGGCGCCGGCGAAGCGATCGAAATCTACAAGGAAGTCGGCCTGCCGGTCGAAGTCGTGAAGCGCTTCGACGTCACCAAGATGAGCGGCAGCCACGGTATCGGCCATACCCGCATGGCCACCGAATCCGCCGTCACCACGCTCGGCGCGCACCCGTTCTCGACCGGCCCCGACCAGTGCCTGGTGCATAACGGCTCGCTGTCGAACCACAACAACCTGCGCCGCGAGCTGATCCGCGACGGCATGCGCTTCGAAACGGAAAACGACACCGAAGTTGCCGCAGCCTATCTGTCCTCGAAGATCGCGCACGGCCAGAACCTCGGTGAGGCGCTGGAAAGCAGCCTGAACGACCTCGACGGCTTCTTCACCTTCGTCGTCGGCACCAAGAACGGCTTCGGCGTCGTCCGCGACCCGATCTCCTGCAAGCCCGCCGTCATGGCCGAAACCGACCAGTACGTCGCCTTCGGCTCCGAGTATCGCGCCCTCGCCAATCTGCCAGGCATCGAAGACGCCAAGGTCTGGGAGCCCGAGCCGTCCACCGT
The DNA here is from genome assembly GCF_025628925.2 of Aminobacter sp. NyZ550. Lineage (NCBI taxonomy): Bacteria > Pseudomonadati > Pseudomonadota > Alphaproteobacteria > Hyphomicrobiales > Phyllobacteriaceae > Aminobacter > Aminobacter sp. NyZ550. The sequence continues at coordinate 370,072 of NZ_CP114191.1, read as the reverse complement.
CTATTTCTGGGAGCACTGAGATTATGCATTCAACAAATCTTGCGACCGCGCCTCTGCACCAGGCCAACTACGCGCCGAAGACCTTCGATCTGTCCAAGATCACTTTGCGCGAGTTCAACCAGGCTCTTCACAATGTGAAGGATGCCGCCGGTGAATCGAACTGGGAGGTTCTCAACCCCAAGGGCAGCCACGCCGTTGCCGTCGGCGCCGAACACGCGATCTCGATCGATGTGCAGGGTTCCGTTGGCTACTATTGCGGCGGCATGAACCAGAACAGCACGATCACCGTGCATGGTTCGGCCGGCCCCGGCGTCGGTGAAAACATGATGTCGGGCACGATCATCGTGAAGGGCGACGCCAGCCAGTACGCCGGCGCCACCGGCCGCGGCGGCCTGCTCGTCATCGAAGGCAACGCCTCGTCGCGCTGCGGCATCTCGATGAAGGGCATCAACATCGTCGTCCGTGGCAATATCGGCCACATGTCGGCCTTCATGGCCCAGTCGGGCAACCTCGTCGTCCTCGGCGATGCCGGCGATGCGCTGGGCGACTCGATCTACGAAGCCCGCCTGTTCGTGCGCGGCTCGGTGAAGAGCCTCGGCGCCGACTGCATCAAGAAGGAAATGCGCCCCGAGCACATTGCCATCCTGAAGGACCTGCTTGATCGCGCCGGCATCACCGACGTCAAGCCGGAAGAGTTCTCGCGCTACGGTTCTGCGCGGACGCTCTACAACTTCAACATCGACAACGCCGACGCTTACTGAGGAACACTATGAGCTATCACAATCCTCCGACGACGCCACGCAAGTCGGCCACGTTCGATGAATACGCGATGTCCGAAATCCGTCGCGCCGCAGCGACTGGTATCTACGATATCCGCGGCTCCGGCGCCAAGCGCAAGGTCCCGCATTTCGACGACCTTCTGTTCCTCGGCGCCTCGATCTCGCGCTATCCGCTCGAAGGCTACCGTGAAAAGTGCGACACGTCAGTCGTCCTGGGCACGCGTTTCGCCAAGAAGCCGATCGAGCTGAAGATCCCGATCACGGTTGCCGGCATGAGCTTCGGCTCGCTGTCGGGCCCGGCCAAGGAAGCGCTGGGCCGTGGCGCAACGCTCTCCGGCACCTCGACCACGACCGGCGACGGCGGCATGACCGAGGAAGAGCGCGGCCACTCCAAGCAGCTCGTCTACCAATACCTGCCGTCGCGCTACGGCATGAACCCGCGTGACCTGCGTCGCGCCGACGCCATCGAAATCGTTGTCGGCCAGGGCGCAAAGCCAGGCGGCGGCGGCATGCTCCTGGGTCAGAAGATTTCCGACCGTGTCGCCGAGATGCGCACGCTGCCCAAGGGCATCGACCAGCGCTCGGCCTGCCGCCACCCCGACTGGACCGGTCCGGACGATCTCGAGATCAAGATCCTCGAAATCCGCGAGATCACCGACTGGGAAAAGCCGATCTACGTCAAGGTCGGTGGCGCACGCCCCTATTATGACACGGCCCTTGCCGTGAAGGCCGGTGCCGACGTCGTCGTGCTCGACGGCATGCAGGGCGGCACGGCAGCAACCCAGGAAGTGTTCATCGAGCATGTCGGCCAGCCGACGCTTGCCTGTATCCGTCCGGCAGTGAAGGCGCTGCAGGATCTCGGCATGCACCGCAAGGTTCAGCTCATCGTCTCCGGTGGCATACGCAATGGTGCGGATGTGGCCAAAGCGCTGGCGCTCGGTGCCGATGCAGTATCGGTCGGTACCGCGGCACTTATCGCACTCGGCGACAACGACCCGCGTTGGGAGGATGAATACCAGAAGCTTGGCACCACCGCCGGTGCCTACGACGATTGGCACGAGGGCAAGGACCCGGCCGGCATCACCACGCAGGACGTCGAGCTGATGAAGCGCGTCGATCCGATCGCGGCTGGTCGCCGTCTGGCGAATTATCTGAAGGTCATGACGCTTGAGGCACAGACGATCGCCCGTGCCTGCGGCAAAAATCACCTGCACAATCTCGAGCCTGAAGATCTCTGCGCTCTTTCGATCGAAGCTGCCGCCATGGCTGGCGTGCCGCTTGCGGGGACAAGCTGGGTACCTGGTAAGGGTCCCTTTTAAAACCACGAGGATTGGGAGGAGCAATTCATGGGTACGGCCTTCGAAGCCAAAATCGATCAGTCAGAGGTGACCGATCTCAAAGAGTTCGCAAGGGCTCGCAACATCAGATACTTCATGGTCTCGTATACGGACCTGTTCGGCGGCCAGCGCGCCAAGCTGGTACCGGCCCAGGCCATTTCGGACATGCAGAAGGACGGAGCCGGCTTTGCCGGCTTCGCGACTTGGCTGGACCTCACGCCGGCGCACCCCGACATGCTTGCCGTGCCGGATCCGCTCTCGGTCATCCAGCTGCCCTGGCGGCCGGAAGTGGCCTGGCTCGCATCGGACTGCCTGATGGAAGGCAAGGGCGTTGCCCAGGCACCGCGCAACACGCTGAAGCGCCTTGTCGCCGAAGCCGCCAAGGAAGGCATGCGCGTCAAGACCGGCGTCGAGCCGGAATTCTTCCTGACGACGCCGGATGGCAACCAGATCGCCGACGAGTACGATACCGCTGCAAAATCCTGCTACGATCAGCAGGCCGTGATGCGCCGCTTCGACGTCATCGCCGAAATCTGCGACGCCATGCTCGACCTCGGCTGGAAGCCCTACCAGAACGACCATGAGGACGCGAACGGCCAGTTCGAGATGAACTGGGAGTATGACGACGTCCTGCAGACCGCCGACAAGCACTCCTTCTTCAAGTTCATGGTTCGCTCGATCGCCGAAAAGCACGGCCTGCGCGCAACCTTCATGCCGAAGCCGTTCCAGGGGCTGACCGGCTCGGGCTGTCACGCCCACATCTCGGTGTGGGATCTTGCCGGCAAGTCCAATGCCTTCGCCGACAAGAACATGGAACTGGGTCTGTCGGAGAAGGGCCGCTACTTCCTCGGCGGCATCATGAAGCATGCTTCGGCGCTCGCCGCGATCTGCAACCCGACCGTCAACTCCTACAAGCGCATCAACGCACCGCGCACCGTCTCCGGTGCCACCTGGGCGCCGAACACGGTGACCTGGACCGGCAACAACCGCACCCACATGGTGCGTGTGCCCGGCCCTGGCCGCTTCGAACTGCGTCTGCCCGACGGCGCGGCCAATCCGTACCTGATGCAGGCGATCATCATCGCCGCCGGCCTCAGCGGCATTCGCTCCAAGGCCGATCCCGGTCCGCGCAGCGACGTCGACATGTACCGCGAGGGCCACACCGTCACCCACGGTGCCAAGCTGCCGCTCAACCTGCTCGACGCACTGCGCGCCTATGACGAAGACAGCGAGCTGAAGGCCGCGATGGGCGAGGAGTTCTCCGCCGCCTACATCAAGCTCAAGCACCAGGAGTGGAACTCCTACGCGTCGCACTTCACCCAGTGGGAACGCGACCACACGCTGGACGTCTGAGGCACCCAAACAGGTACCGCGCCCGGTCTTGAAGGCCGGGCGCGGGCCTCGGATACACCTCACATTTCGCCGGAACACATGCGATGAAATATTCGATCTTCTCACTCGCCAAGGCTGCATTGTCGGGCCACAAGGGCTGGACCCGGGCCTGGCGCGATCCGGCGCCCAAGAGCCACTACGACGTGATCATCATCGGCGGTGGCGGCCATGGTTTGGCGACGGCGTATTTCCTCGCCAACGAATACGGCATCCGCAACGTTGCGGTGCTGGAAAAGGGCTGGATCGGCTCCGGCAATGCCGGCCGAAACACCACCATCATCCGCTCCAACTACGGTCTTCCCGGCAATACCGGCTTCTACGAGATGTCGATGAAGCTGTGGGAGCGCATGGAGCAGGATCTCAATTACAACGCGATGGTTTCCCAGCGCGGCATCATCAACCTCTACCACTCCGATGCCCAGCGCGACGCCTTTGCCCGTCGCGGCAACACCATGCGGATCAACGGCATCGACGCCGAACTGCTCGACGCGGTGCAGATCCGCAAGGAACTGCCGTTCCTCAATTATGACAGCCCGCGCTTCCCGATCATGGGCGGCCTGATGCAGCGCCGCGGCGGCACCGCCCGCCATGACGCGGTCGTCTGGGGCTACGCCCGCGCCGCCGACCAGCGCGGCGTCGACATCATCCAGAACTGCGAAGTCACCGGCTTCGTGCGCGACCACAACGGCAAGATCACCGGCGTCGAGACGTCGCGCGGCAAGATCAGCGCCGGCAAGGTCGGCATGGCGGTCGCCGGCAACACCTCCCGCGTGGCGGCGATGGCCGGCATGAAGCTGCCGATCGAAAGCCATGTGCTGCAGGCCTTCGTCTCCGAAGCGATCAAGCCGCTGATCCCAGGTGTCATCACGTTCGGCGCCGGCCACTTCTATATCAGCCAGTCCGACAAGGGCGGCCTTGTCTTCGGCGGCGACCTCGACGGCTACAACTCCTACGCCCAGCGCGGCAACATGCCCGTCATCGAAGACGTTTGCGAAGGTGGCATGGCGGTCATGCCGATGATCGGCCGCGTCCGCATGCTGCGCCAGTGGGGCGGCATCATGGACATGTCGATGGACGGCACGCCGATCATCGACAAGACGCCGATCGATGGCCTCTACCTCAACGCCGGCTGGTGCTATGGCGGGTTCAAGGCGACGCCGGCTTCGGGCCTCGTCTTCGCCCACCTCTTGGCGCGCGACGAACCGCATCCGGAAGCGGCACGCTTCCGGCTCGACCGGTTCCGCCGCGGCGCGATGATCGATGAAAAGGGCCAGGGCGCCCAACCCAACCTGCACTGAAAGCGAGACTGGCGGAATGCGTATTGCATGTCCTTTCTGCGGCGAACGCGAGAACGGCGAGTTCACCTATCTCGGCGACGCTTCGCCCAAGCGGCCCAACTTCGCAGTCGATAGCGGCGAAAGCCCCGAGGGCGTCGAGGATGCCTTCTACGACTACGTCTATCTGCGCGACAACGTCGCCGGCTACATGCGCGAGTACTGGTACCACGGTGGTGGCTGTCGCTCGTGGCTGATCGCCGAGCGCAACACGGTGACGCATGAATTCAGATCGGTGACCGCAGCCCCAGGCGTTGGCGCGGCCAAGCCGGTGCAGGCAGGAGAATAAAGATGTCGGGCTATTCCGGATCCGAACCGCTCGGCAGGACGGCCGCACTCGAGGGCGCGCCGACCAGCGCCCGCAGTCAGGCAGCTTCAGCCAGCCAGTCGCATCGCCTGCGCAGCGGCGGCCTGATCGACCGCCAGCAGCCGCTGCAGTTTTCGTTCGATGGCAAGGTCATGTCGGGCTTTGCCGGCGACACGCTGGCCTCGGCGCTCGTTGCCAACGGCGTCAAGCTGGTCGCACGCTCGTTCAAGTATCATCGCCCGCGCGGCATCATCACCGCAGGCTCCGAAGAGCCGAGCGCGCTGGTCGAGATGCGCAGCGGCGCCCGCAAGGAGCCGAACACCCGCGCCACTACGCAGGAGCTCTATGACGGGCTGGTTGCCCAGAGCCAGAACCGCTGGCCGTCGCTGCGCCGCGACTTCATGTCGATCAACCAGCTGGCCGCGCCGATCTTCGTTGCCGGCTTCTACTACAAGACCTTCATGTGGCCGGCGAAGTTCTGGGAGAAGGTCTACGAGCCGCTGATCCGCCGTGCGGCTGGTCTCGGCAAGAGCGCCGTGCTGCCCGATCCAGACCATTACGACAAGGCCTGGGCGCATTGTGACGTGCTCGTCATCGGTGGTGGTGCCGCTGGTCTTTCGGCTGCCCTGGCGGCTGGCCGCGCCGGTTCGCGCGTCATCCTCGTCGAGGAGGACAGCCGTCTCGGCGGTCGTCTGCTCAGCGACGGTGGCGAGATCGACGGCATGCATGCCGAGGAGTGGGTGCGGCGTACGACCGACGAACTCACAGCCCTTCCGAATGTCCGCATCATGGTCCGCACGGCGCTGTTCGGTGTCTATGATGGCGGCGTCTATGCCGCGCTCGAGCGTGTCAACGACCATGTTCCGGTGCCGGGTCCGCATCAGGTCCGCCAGCGTGTCTGGCGCATCGTCGCCAAGCGTTCTGTGGTGACGGCAGGCGCCATCGAGCGGCCGATCGTTTTCCCGGGCAACGACCGTCCGGGCGTGATGATGGCATCCGCCGTGCGCACCTATGTCCACCGCTTCGCGGCGATGCCGGGCCGCAAGGTGGCGCTGTTCACCAACAATGACGACGGCTGGCGCACTGTTGAGGCGATCCAGCAGGCCGGCGGCGACATCGCTGCCGTGATCGATCCGCGCGGCAAGGTGCCGGCGGAATACCAGGCGCTGGCAGAGCTTTCCGACCTGCGCGTGCTTTCGGGCGGCGTCTCCGACGTCAAGGGTGGCGTCGACGGCGTGCGCGGCGTTGTCGTCACCGACGGCAGCGGCCGTACGCAGCAGATCGACGCCGACTGCCTCGCCGTCTCCGGCGGCTGGAACCCGAATGTCGGACTGTCCTGCTTCCATCGTGGCCGGCCGGTCTGGCGCGACGACATCGCCGCCTTCGTTCCCGGCGATTCGCCGAAGGGCATGACCACTGCCGGTGCCGCCAATGGCGAGTTCTCGCTCGGTGCCTGCCTGCGTGATGGTCATGCGGCAGGTGCAGCCGCCGCCGCCGAATGCGGCGCATCCGGCAATGCCGGCGAGGCGTCGGAAGCCGGCGACGAAGTCTATGCGATCTCGCCGCTCTGGCAGGTCAAGGCCAAGGGCAAGGCCTTCGTCGACTTCCAGCACGACGTCACCGCGTCGGACGTGACGCTGGCGCAGCGCGAAGGTTTCGAAAGCGTCGAGCATCTCAAGCGCTATACCACGCTCGGCATGGCGACCGACCAGGGCAAGACGTCGAACATCACCGGCCTCGCCATCATGGCCGAAGCCACCGGCCGCACCATCCCGCAGACCGGCACGACGATCTACCGTCCGCCCTATGCGCCGGTGGCGATCGGCGCGCTCGCCGGCCATCACCGTGACGAAAACTTCCATGCCTGGCGCCTGACGCCGTCGCATCACTGGGCTGCTGCCCGGGGCGCGGTTTTCGTCGACACCGGCCTGTGGAAGCGCGCGCAGTGGTATCCGCAGCCGGGCGAAAAGGACTGGCTGGAGTCGGTGACCCGCGAAGTGCTGGCCGTGCGCAACGGCGTCGGCTTCTGCGACGTCTCCACCCTCGGCAAGGTCGATGTCCGCGGTGCGGACGCCGGCACCTTCCTCGACCGCGTCTATATCAATGCCTTTTCGTCGCTTGCCGTGGGCAAGGCGCGTTACGGCCTGATGCTGCGCGAGGACGGCATTGTCATGGACGACGGCACGACCTCGCGTATCGCCGAAGACCACTACTTCCTGACCACGACCACGGCCAAGGCCGGCCCTGTGATGGCGCATCTCGAATTTTGCCGCCAGGTGCTCTGGCCTGAACTCGACGTGCAACTGTCGTCGGCTTCGGACCAGTGGGCGCAGTTCTCGATTGCTGGGCCCAACACCCGCAAGCTGCTCCAGGAACTTGTCGATCCGTCCGAGGACATGTCCAACGAAGGTTTCCCCTTCATGGGCGCCCGCGAGGTCAAGCTGCGCGGCGGCGTCACTGCCCGCTTGTTCCGCATCTCGTTCTCAGGTGAAATCGCCTTCGAAATTTCGGTCCCGGCTCGTTATGGCGCTGCCATGGCGCAGAACCTGATGATCGCCGGCCGCGACCTGGGCGTCACGCCCTATGGCACCGAAGCCCTGGGTGTGATGCGCATCGAAAAGGGCCACGTCGCCGGCCCCGAGCTCAACGGCACCACGACCGCCGACGATCTCGGCCTCGGCAAGATGATGTCGAAGAAGAAGGACTTCATCGGCCGCGTCATGGCCGGTCGCGAAGCACTGACGGCACCTGACCGCCAGGTCGTCGTCGGCATCAAGCCGCTCGACCAGAAGCGTCGCCTGCGCTCCGGCGCCCATGTCGTTCCCAAGGGCGCGATCCCCGGTCCGGAAACCGACCAGGGCTACGTCACCTCGGTCTGCTATTCGCCGATGCTGGAACAGTGGATCGGCCTTGGCCTGGTCGAACGCGGCCGCGAGCGTTTCGGCGAAGTCGTGCGCATCCACGACCCGTTGCGCAGCGAAGACTACGAAGCCGAAATCTGCAACCCAGTCTTCTACGATCCAGAAGGAGCGCGCCAGCGTGGTTGATTATCTCTGGAACACCCAATCGCCGTTGCAGAAGGCGCTTGTTCCCGGCCGCCATGGCGCCGCCGGCGCACATGCCGGCGTGACGCTCAATGAAGTGCGCGATATCGTGCTGGTGCAGGTCATGGCCCGGCGCGGCAAGGCAGCAGAGACGGCCAAAGCCGCCAAGAAGCTGTTCGGCATCGAGGCGCCGGCTACGCCCAAGGCTGTCACCGGCAAGACGGCGACGCTGATCTGGTCGGGCCCCGATCAGTTCACGGTCATTGCGCCCCGGACCGACGAGGCGTCGCAGCTTGCGGCCATGGTGCAGGTCTTTGCCGGATCAGCATCTTTGTCCGACCAGTCGGATGGCCGCTGCTTGATCCGGGTTTCAGGCCCACGTGGCCGCGACGCCATCGCCAAATTCTCGTCGCTCGATCTGCATGACCTGGCCTTTCCGGTCGGCGCAGCGGCGAACACGTCGGTCGACCACACGGCAGTCAACTTGTGGCGCGACGCAAATGGCGCTGACGGGCATCCTGTCTACAACATGCTGGTGTTCACCAGCTTTGCCGACAGCCTGTGGCACACCATCGTGGACTCGTCGCTGGAATATGGCGTCGAGGCGGCGAGCGCCCGGGCGGCCTGACGCGCCAAACGTTCCAGGAGATACAAAGCCCTGTTCCAGCGAGCGGGGCTTTTTTCGCTTGGCTCGCTGGTTCGCGAGGGCAGGCTGTAACTCAGTCGCGAAAAATGATGTTGCCGCAAACGCTGGAGCGTTCGCGGCAAAAGGTCGTTCGGAGAGGATTGGATCAGGCCTCGCAGGCCTTGCGCAGCTCGATCAACGAGGCTGTCGGACGCAGCAGCGACAGTGTCAGCCGCTCGACGCAGATCGGCATCACCAGCTTGGCGCCATCGGCATAAAGCGAGCCTCCCGAAGCGCGGAACGAACCCTTGTCGACGATGGTTTCGAGCACGTCGCGGGTGCGCAGCGGCAACAGGTCGGTGCACGCGCTCATGCGCGCGAAGATGTGGCTGATGGGGACGTTGTAGCCGTCGACGGCTACGAGAGGCTCTTCATTGCCTTCCTTCCATTCCTCAAGCGCTTCGAGCGCGTCATGGAACGCGTTGTGGAGGGTGATGGGCGCGTGGCCTTCATACAGTTCCGGCAGCACTTTCTGCATGTGCATGTTCCTCTTCAATCTCGTTTGGATCGTGCTGCGGCGATGCGGATCAGGGTAGTGGACCTCACTTTCACGCGCCTCCCGTACTTGCCTTATATGCAACATATTTGCACATGAGTTAAATCGCGTCCACTGCAAAACGCGCTGGACCAATCCACGCCAACATCCTGATCGTGTGCTTGCGGCGATAGTCCAATCTGGGCTTGGAGATCATCGTTCGGCCAGTTTCGGCACCACCCGAACGAATGGGAAATCTACCCGTCCGGGGCGTTTTCAAGCCGGCACAAAAACTGTCTGCTGTCAGTTAGGAAAACTGCATCTTTCCCGACAGCCGGCTCAACGAAACGGCACGGGGAAACAACTCGAGATGAATGGGTGTCGCTTGGAGGAGAGCAGACCACTCAGCTTTCGCGAAGACGTGCGCAGCCTGCTGTTCAGGGTGCTGCTTTCTGTCGTCAGCGAACGCGAGCCCGATATGGCGGAGGTTCTTACCGGCCGCGTGAGCCTTGATGCGCTCGAAAGCGGGCAACGCATTGCCGCGCTGCAGGCCACCGGCATCTGGTTCCAGCTTGTTGCCATCGCCAATGAACTTCTGGCGATGCGCTCGCGTCGCGAACTCGAACAGATGGGCGGGGCCGACGAGGTCATCGGCTCTTTTGCCAATGTGATGGGCGAAATAGCAGCCGGCGGCTACCCGGCCGAGCAGATCCAGACTACCCTCGAAGAGCTCTGCGTCGGCCCGACGATGACGGCGCATCCGACCGAGGCCAAGCGCGTCACGGTTCTCGAAATCCACCGCCGCATCTACCGCAAGCTGACCGAGCTCGAGCAGCAACGTTGGGCGCCGCGTGAACGCGAACAGCTGATCGACGATCTCAAGAGTGAGATCGAGCTGTTGTGGATGTCGGGCGAGCTGCGGCTCGAGCGCCCGTCGGTCGAGCGCGAGATCGCCTGGGGCCTGCACTTCTTCCGCGAAGTGATCTTCGAAGCGACGCCCAAGCTCTATGACAGCGTCGAAGAGGCGCTGGCCCGTCACTATCCCGAATACGATATCAAGGTGCCGTCCTTCATGCGGTACGCCTCGTGGATCGGTGGCGACCGCGACGGCAATCCGAACGTCACGGCAAAGATCACGGCCTATGCGCTCAACGAGTGCCGCCAGGCGATCGTCGGCTGGTACATCGGCCAGGTGCGCAAGCTGGTCACCGTGCTCAGCATCAGCGCCAATGTCGTCGACATTCCCGATACCTTCATCAAGGCGCTTGGGCATGCGCTGCATCGCTCCGGCAATGCCTCGGAGATCGTGGCGCGCAATCCCGACGAGCCGCTGCGCCAGTTCGCCGGTGCCATGCTCGACCGGCTGGAGGCAATGCGCGGCGCAGCCTCTGCCAAGCCTTACACACGCTCGGAGGGCTTCAAGACCGACCTGCATGAGCTTGAAAACGTGCTGACCCAGCTTGGCGGCAAGCTGATTGCCAGACGCTTCGTCCGGCCGCTGCGCCAGCAGGTGGAGACTTTCGGCTTCCGTACCGTTTCGCTCGACATCCGCCAGAATTCGACGGTGGTGAATCGTGTGCTGGCAGAGCTGTTCAAGCTCGCCGACCCGGCCGCAGCACCCGCACCCGACACGCCGCAATGGACGCAGCGTATCAGGGCGGCGCTCAACTCCGGCGAGCAGCTGGAGGTTGACAGGCTGGCGCTGTCGGAGGAAGCGCAGGAGCTGCTCGATCTGTTCGACGTCATCCGCAAGGCTTCGGCCGGCTTGAATGGTGGCGCTGTCGGTGCCTTCATCCTGTCGATGACCCGGTCGAGCGACGATCTGCTCGCCGTCTATCTGCTGGCACAATATTCCGGCCTTGCAACGGCCATGGATGGCAGCGGAACCATCGCGCTGCGTGTCGTTCCGCTGTTCGAAACCATCGCCGATCTGCGTGCCGCGCCAGACATTCTCGATCAGCTGTTCGGCGTCTCGATCGTTCGCCGGTCGGTTCGTGACTTCGGCAACCGCCAGGAGGTGATGCTCGGCTATTCCGACTCAAACAAGGACGGCGGGTTCCTCGCTTCCAACTGGGAGCTCAACAAGGCACAGCGGCGCATCACGGCACTTGGCATCAAGCGCAAGGTCAAGATCAGCTTCTTCCATGGCCGCGGCGGTTCGGTCAGCCGCGGCGGTGCGCCGACGGGCAGGGCGATCGCCGCCCAGCCGGCGGGGACCATTGGCGGCGCGATGCGCGTCACCGAGCAGGGCGAGGTGGTGTCGTCCAAGTTCGCCAATCGCGGCACCGGGCTCTATCAGCTCGAGATCCTCGCCGCGAGCGTCTTCGCCCACAGCGTCAAGTCGCAGAACGAGGCCGAGCTCAAGGACATACCGGAGTTCAGCGAGGCTCTGGAAGCCCTGACCGGCATGTCCCAGGCATCCTATTCCGGACTGATCAACGAGCCGGGGTTCATCGACTACTTCAATCAGGCGAGCCCCGTCGAGGAACTGGCGCTGCTCAAGATCGGCTCGCGTCCGGCCCGCCGTTTCGGCGCCCGCGACATCTCCGATCTGCGTGCCATCCCGTGGGTGTTCGCCTGGAGCCAGAACCGCCATCTGTTGACCAACTGGTATGGCATCGGCAGCGCGCTGAACTCGTTCGTCAATGTCCGCGGCGACGCCGGCCTCGATCTGCTCAGGCAGATGTTCGAGCGCTCGCGTTTCTTCCGGCTGGTCATCGACGAGGTCGACAAGGGGCTCTACCAGTCCGACATGGACATCGGAAAGCTCTATGCCGGGCTGGTCCAGGACCGCGAGGTCGGCGAGCGCATCTACGCCAAGATCTCGGCCGAATATGCGCTGACCAGGCGGATGATCTCCGAGGTCAATGGCGGCCTGAAACTGTCCGAGCGCTTTCCGGCCTTCAAACGTCATTTCGACCGCATCCGCCCGCAGATGGACTCGATCCACCGCCTGCAGGTCCAACTGCTGCGCGAGGTGCGCGCCCAGGACGACGCCACCGTCAACCCGAAGCGGGCCGTTAACGCGCTCCTGCTTTCCATCAACTGCATTTCCGCCGGTCTCGGCTGGACCGGATGACCCAGATTTCAGGTGCCTTGAGGTACCGCTAGGAGGAGCCCATGAATATCCCGACAAGACCCGGCATCGGCAGCGCCCGCAACTTCTTCCGCACCGGCGTCGCCCAGGCTGACCCCGCCGTCAGCGACGCGATGGGGCGTGAGCTGCAGCGCCAGCGCGACGAGATCGAACTGATCGCGTCGGAGAACATCGTCTCCAGGGCGGTGCTCGAGGCACAAGGTTCGGTACTGACCAACAAATATGCCGAGGGCTATCCGGGCCGCCGCTACTATGGCGGTTGCCAATATGTCGACGAGGTCGAGGACCTGGCACGCGAACGCGCCAAGGCGATGTTCAACTGCAGCTTCGCCAATGTGCAGCCCAACTCCGGCAGCCAGGCCAACCAGTCGGTGTTCATGGCGCTGATGCAGCCGGGCGATACGTTCCTCGGTTTGAATCTCGCCGCGGGCGGTCACCTGACACATGGCGCGCCGGTCAACCAGTCGGGCAAGTGGTTCAATGTCGTCTCCTATGGCGTCAAGACCGACACCCATCGCATCGATATGGATGAGGTCCGTGATCTCGCCAAGAAGCACCAGCCCAAGGTGGTTCTCGCCGGTGGCTCGGCCTATCCGCGCATCATCGATTTCAAGGCGTTCCGTGAGATCGCCGACGAGGTCGGCGCCAAGCTGTTCGTCGACATGGCGCATTTCGCCGGCCTGGTTGCCGGTGGCGTTCATCCCAATCCGCTCGAACACGCCCACGTCGTGACGACGACCACGCACAAGACCCTGCGCGGCCCGCGGGGCGGCATGGTGCTTTCCAACGACGAAGAGATCGGCAAGAAGATCAACTCGGCGGTGTTCCCCGGCCTCCAGGGCGGCCCGCTGATGCATGTCATCGCTGCCAAGGCGGTTGCCTTCGGCGAAGCGCTGACGCCAGATTTCAAGGTCTATGCCGCCAACGTCGTCTCCAATGCCAAGGTGTTGGCCGAGACGTTGCAGGAAGGGGGTGTCGACATCGTCTCCGGTGGTACCGACACGCATCTGATGCTCGTCGATCTCAGGCGCAAGAACCTCACCGGCAAAGCTGTGGAAGCTGCTCTGGGTCGCGCCCACATCACCTGCAACAAGAACGGCATCCCGTTCGATCCGCAGGGGCCGATGGTCACGTCAGGCGTTCGCCTGGGCACACCGGCATGCACGACGCGCGGCTTCCTCAATGAGGAGTTCCGCCAGGTCGGCCGCATGACGATGGCCGTCATCGACGGGCTTGCGGCCAATGGCGAGGAAGGCAACGCCAAGATCGAAGCTGCCGTTCGTGAGGAAACGCACGATTTGGTCAGCCGATTCCGAATCTACGACTGAAATCTGTCGCTGCAGAGCGGGCGCACCTTGGCGAATTCGATTGGAATGCGCCAAGGTACGATGTCGATGGCTGGCTGATGGCGCAACACAAGAAGCTCAATGTCCTGATCGCCGAGCGCAACCCGCTTGTGATTTCGGCTTTGCGCGACATGATCAGCCGCGACGAACGTTTTGTATTCGTCGAGGGTGTGCAGAGCGGTGATGCCTTCATCAAGGCGGTGGCCTCGGCTGAGCCGGCATTCGATGTCGCGATCGTTGCCTGGAAGCTGTCCGACATGGATGCCAGCGAGGTTCTCACCGAGTTGCAGCGCCGACAGCTCACCGCGCGCATGGTGATCTTTTCCAACGACCACGACGTCGGCATCCTGAAGCAATGTGTGCGCCTGGGCGTGCAGGGTTTCTGCTATCAGTTCGACGATCCCTGCATCCTGTTCGACACGCTGCTTGCGGTCGCCAATGGCCGCATCTGTATCCCCTACATCGATGTCGCCAAGATCAACGAGACGCCGCTGTCGCGATTGACGACGCGCGAACTCGAGCTGCTCGGCGTGCTGGCCGACGGCTGGACCAACCTGCAGATCGCGACGCGGACCGGAATCTCCGAGAACACGGTCAAGTATCACCTGAAGAATCTCTACGACAAGCTGGGCGTGCGCAACCGCGCCATGGCAGTCGCGCTTTATGCCAGCGAACGCAAGCGCGGCCCGCAGACGGGCACCCGATAGAGCCGTTCAGGGCAAGCCGAGGGCCTGTTTTTCTTCAGCCTCCGAGAGCGGCGCCCCGGCCTGGGTCGTGGACAGATAGGCATCGACAGTTTCCGAAGCCCCGGCCGGAGCATAGTCCTGTCCGGCAGCCGGTGCCGCCACGGCAAGCCTTACGTCCCACTGCTGGCCGGCGCGGCAAACGATCGAAACGAGGGACGAGCCTGACGCGCGGTGAAGCTCGAACTCGCGGCAGAGCGCGCCGGCGCCATCACGGAAACTGGAAACGAGCCGTACAGTCGTGTCGCCGACAGTCACATCGCTACCTGACGGCGTTGCATTGAGCGTTCTGATCATCGCCGGGTCGGTAATCCCAGCAATGGCAAGGCCGGCCGCAACTGGCATGCCTGCCTTGCCGGCGAGATAGCCGCCGGCGCCGACGATGACGGCGGCAAGCGATGCCGCGAGCGGCAGCGTCCAGCTCGAGCCGACCTTGCTTGGTGCTGCCTTCGGCTGGAAGGTCACGACGTTGTCTGAAGCAGGCTGCTGGCTTGGTTCAGCAGTTGCGTTTTCGCGCATGCGTGCCTCTTCGATCATCTTCTGCACCGACTGCGTCAGCGCCTCGGGAACCGGCTCGTCGATCAGCGGCTTCAGCGCCGCTGACGCTTTGGCGCGGCTTTCCAGGAAGGTGGCGATGCGGACAACGAGCGCATCGTCGCTGCCCATAGCCTCCTCGATCGCCGCCGTGGTTTCGGCGTCGAGTTCGCCGTCGGCGAAGGCCATCAGTGTTTCGTCGTCGAAATCGCGCCTGTTCATGCCTTCCCACCTTTACCCGGTGAACGGTCGGTTGCGGCGTTTATTCCAGCCGCCTCTGCAAGATTCTTGCGGGCCCGGGCAAGCCTGCTCATCACTGTACCAATGGGGATGCCCATCACCTCGGCCGCCTCCTTGTAGGACAGGTCTTCGACGCAGACGAGCAGCAAGACCTCGCGCTGATCGTCAACAAGCTCGTCGATTGCCGCGGCCACGCTTTTCAGCGTCAGCCGGGCTTCGGCGTCATGCTCGCCGCTTACGCCGACGATGTCGTTGCGGTTGTCGATATCCTCGCGCGGGCCGGCCGTCTTGGTCCGGCGCACCTGGTCGATCCACAGGTTGCGCAGGATGCGGAACATCCAGGCATCGAAGCGGGTGCCCGCTTCGAACCGGTCCTGGTTGGCGAGCGCTCGTTCGCATGCCGCCTGCACGAGATCGTCGGCTAGATCACGCGACCGGCACAGCGAGATGGCGAACCGACGCAGATTGGGTAGGAAAGCGATCAGCCGATCGCTGACCGAAACATCGTCACCCTTCATGCAGTCCTATCCTGTCTCTCCCGCGGAAATCGGCGAGGTGATGGAATAAACCGGTCTCCCGTCCGTTGGGCTCAAAATGCACAAATGTAGTCAAAATGATATGGGATGACGAAAGGCTGATGTGGATCGCTAACAATTGCCATCAGCGCGCCATATCGCCAGGGAAAGGACAAACCATGAAGCTGAAGCGCCCGTCAGGTTCCCTTGCGCTTGTGTTCGCGGTGGCGCTGGGCGGCGCGACCTTTGGCGCGTCCGTGGTCACTCCCATGCGGGGAGAGGTTTTCGGCGGCGGGATTGCGCTGGCCGATGACGACGATGATGATGGCGGCGGAAGCCGCTCGGAGAGCAGGGATTCCAGCGCGCCGGGAACGGGGAAGGGGCGTAATCTCTTCGATCTCTTCGGCAAGCCTGAGCCACGACGCAAGGTGGTCCGTACAGCGCCCGCGCTTGTGCGCGAGGCGCCACGGGAGATCGTGGCAATCGGCCTCGATCAGGCCTCGATCACGCGCCTGACCGCCGCGAGCTACGGCATCAGCGACCGGGCCGATGTTCCGCTCGTTGGAGCCGAAATCGTCAAGCTCACTGTTCCCAACGGCACGACGCTCGAAGCGGCGCGTGCCGAGGTAGCGGCCACGGCACCCGATGCGGTCGTCGACTTCAACCATTTCTACCGCCCCGACCAGGACCGTGCCGAAGCTTGTGGCGCGGAACAATGCCTGGCGCGCCATGTCGTCGGCTGGCCGGAGGCATCTGACATGCCGGATCGCTGCACGGCATCGACGCGGATCGGACTCATCGACACGGCGATCAATGAGGAACATCTCGCCTTTGCCGGCGGGCGGATCGAGACGATCCGACTGGCGGCTGGTGACCTGCCTGAGTCCGGGCGCCAGCACGGCACCGCGGTGGCAGCCCTTCTCGTAGGCTCGGCGGAAAGCCGAACGCCGGGCCTCGTGCCCGGCGGCGAACTCGTTGCGGTGGATGCTTTCCAGCGCAATGGCAATGACGACCGGTCCGCCGTCTACGATCTTGTGCGGGCGATCAACCTGCTGGCGGGCAAGGGGGTGCTCGTCATCAACATGAGCCTGACGGGTCCGGCTAACCTTCTGCTGGAACGAACGGTCGAAGCGGCGGCAATGCGCGACATCGTGCTGGTCGCGGCCGCCGGCAATGGCGGCCCGCGCGCCGCCCCGCTCTACCCCGGCGCCTACGAGCCTGTGATCGCCGTAACGGCGATCGACCGGCGCAAGAATCCCTACCGGCGGGCCGGAGCCGGCGATCATATCGACATTGCAGCACCCGGCGTCCAGGTCTGGACGGCGGCCTCGGTCAAGGGTGCCTCATCAAAGACCGGCACGTCCTTTGCCGCACCTTTTGTCACGGCGGCAGTGGCGATGGTCAAGGCCGCCAATCCTGAGCTCAAGGCCGGCGAGGTCGAGACGCTTTTGCGCCAGGGTGCCGAGGATCTCGGCAAGCCCGGCAAGGATCCGGTGTTTGGCTGGGGCCTGCTCAACGCGCGAACGATCTGTCGGAGCTGAGCCGCAGGCGACGCGCGAGAGGCGTCTCGTATCATACTGTTTTCATGCCGATTTGCAGGTTTCACGCCGAGATTGAAAATAGTTTGCCGGCGATGGAATAGGTTCTCGCAACGCCCGTTTTTCCTGACGTAGCCGCTCGGCGGCGCAATTCAGGAGAACCGCAAATGCCAATCCCTTGCTCGCCTCGTCAGGCACTACGAAGGCCTTCTTCCACGACGGGGAGAGGGCAATGATCGCACAGTTGCTACAGACGCCCTTCGCGGCCGAACTCGCTCGCTTCTGCATCAACCTGACCGGCATGTCGGCACTGCTGTTCGGCATGTATTACCGTCGCTATCGCGACAAGGAACTGGTCACCGCCGCGGCGCTATTCAACATCTTCGTCTTTGCCGTGCTGACCGTGTTGTCGACCGTCCAGTTCGGCGTCGCCGCCGGCTTTGGCCTGTTCGCCATCCTGGCGCTGTTCACGCTCCGCTCGGAACCGCTGTCGAAGACCGAGATGACCTACTTCTTCGGCAGTGTGGCGGTTGCCGTCATCTGCTCGGTCCAGGGCACGACCTTGCCCTTCGTGGCGGTGACGGTTGCCTTGGTGCTCGTCGGTGCCTTCGTCATCGATCATCCCCGCATGCTGCAGTCGGTCAGCGGCACCAAGGTGTCGCTCGACAAGATCAATGTCGCGCTGCTGTCGGACCCCGCTGCCATGCGCTGCGAGCTGTCCCAGCGGCTGGGCGTCGACGTGCTGTCCTACCAGGTGCTGCAGCTCGACTACATCACGGAAATGGCGAAGCTCAATGTCCATTATCGCAAGCACTGACGTGCTGATCGCAGGCGGATTCGCGCCGATCAGCCTGAAGGCTCTGAACGGCAAGGCCGCCATGTTGGAGCGGCTGGACAACAAATATGTTGTCGACGGCACCGTGCTGATGCAGGCCGCCGGCGCTTTCACCGAGGTCTTCGACATGTTGGAGATCGAAGGCCGGCGCGCCTTCACTTACGAGACCTGCTACTTCGACGACGCCGGGCGCCGCAGCTATTTCGACCACCACCAGGGCCGGCGGCAGCGGGCCAAGGTGCGCATCCGGCGCTATGTCGAGGCGGGGCTATGCTTTCTGGAAGTGAAGCTGAAGGACAAGCGCGGCATGACCGTCAAGAAGCGCCTCGACCTCGACGTCGAGAGCTTCGGCAAACTCGACGACGAGGCAGTGACCTTCATCGACAAGGTCTACGACGCGCAATACGGCCAGGCCTTCCCACATCAACTGTCCCGTGTCCTCGACATGCGCTATCGCCGCATGACGCTGGTGGCCCGGCAGGGCGGCGAACGCATGACCATCGACACCGGTCTCGAGTTCTTTGCCGGCGGCGCGCGTCGTGCCGTCGACCCCAACCTGTTCATCCTCGAAACCAAGTCGGCAAATGGCAATGGCGTTGCCGACGGCATCCTCAGGGCGCTGCACCAGCACCCGACCAAGCGCTGCTCGAAATATTGCGTCGCCACCGCGCTGCTGAACCCCGGCACCAAGCACAACCGCTTCCTGCCGGCGCTGCGCAAGCTTGGCAGCGTGACCGATCGTCCAGCCCTGCACCAGCCAAACATCCAATAGGAGTGAGAGACATGATCAAGCACTTTACCGCCGCGCTGCTCGGCGCTTCAGCCCTCGTGCTCGCGGCCCCCGTCATGGCAGGTTCGTCCGAACTTGCAGTGCTGGACAGCAGGCCTGCTCCGGCAACCGCGCCGGACGGCCAATCGATCAACGAACTGTCCGGCCTTGCCTGGGATGCCGACGAGAAGCTGCTTTACGCCGTCTCCGACGACGGCGTGCTGCATCACTTCCGGCTCGAGATCGCGGACGGCAGGATCGCCAATCTGGAGCCCGTCCAGTCGGTGCCGTTGAGGGCAGGCGTGGCCCCACAGGTCGTCAACGCAGAGGGGCTGGCCGTCAGCAATGGCAACAACGGCAAGCAGGGCGACACCCAACTTCTCGTCGCCTTCGAGGATGGGCCGGCTATCCATCGGGTCAAGCCCGACGGCACCGTGCTCGGTGCGCTGCAACTGCCGGAAGCACTGGCCGATGCGGCAAAGTACAGCGAGGCCAACAGCCGCCTCGAAGCGGTGGCAATCGCGGGTTCGCTTGGTGTGGTCACTGCACCGGAGGAGGCGTTGCTGAGCGAGCCGGGCGACACCCACACCATCCATGGCCTCGACGGCAGGCGCTGGAGCTTCGCTACCTTCCAGCCCAAGCGCAGCAACCTCAAGGCAATCGAGCCGATGCCGGAAGGTCGCCTGCTGCTGATTGAACGGACGCGCCAACAGAAGGGCGCGCCAAGCATCGGCCGCCTCAGGGTTTTCGATCCGAATACATGCGGCGAGGCCAATGTTTGCGCTGTCGAAAATCTCGACCCGGGGGTCAGCCAGTTGCTCACTGACAACTTCGAAGGACTGACCGGCCTTGGTGGCGATCTCTATCTGCTGGTCACAGACAAGACGAAGAAGGAAGGGCCTGCAAGCTTCGTTCTGGTCTCGGTCAAATCAGGCGCCTGATCCCCACCTTCCCATAGTGATTGGCGGCAACCGGCTTCACCTACTGGCTGCCGCCGCTGGCGTTTGAGGTTGCCGCGAACGTCAGCCGACTCTCTTTGCCGCTCACTCTGCGAAAACATAACGTGCAGGGACGCTCCCGCCCGTTTGGGCAATGCGGACCGCCCGTTAGCGACCTCTGGCGTAAAATTTCCGACACCGCGTCGGGCCAACAAAATCCAATCGATTCAATGACATTGGGTTTCGTCGAAAGTCGTGGTGCGACAAGTGCGCGCGGTCGTCACTTGACAGGAAATTAACTTTGCCAGACATTCCTCAGGGGAAATTAATTTCCCGCAGAAGCAAACCAGAATGAAGCCGAAAACGGCCGTGGTGCAGGAGGAAAAATGGAAGCGACTTTAAGTCAGCAACGCGGGGACGCGACTCTCGAACAGCGCATCGACAAGATGCACGGGCGTGATCGAGCGGGCCTCGTGGCATTTGTCGTGGTGCTGTGGTGCACCATGTTGTTTGCCCTGTTCAGTGTGTGGTCCTACATCGCGCTGCCGGAAATCCGCATCATCCTGTCCATCGCCTGCGG
Organism: Aminobacter sp. NyZ550; assembly: GCF_025628925.2. Lineage (NCBI taxonomy): Bacteria > Pseudomonadati > Pseudomonadota > Alphaproteobacteria > Hyphomicrobiales > Phyllobacteriaceae > Aminobacter > Aminobacter sp. NyZ550. The sequence continues at coordinate 349,584 of NZ_CP114191.1, read as the reverse complement.
GCTGGTCCTGATCTTCAACACGGCGGCCATCGTCGCCATGCTGCGCCACTATGTCGAAGACAAACACTTCATCTATGGCCTCGACCTCAAGCATCTCGACGAGATGCGTCGTCGGCGCGGCTGAGGAGCGCTCAATGGCTTACAAACCTCCGAAACAGAGTCTCGCCGGCCAGATTTTCGACGTCGTGACCTTGCTCGTCCTGACCATCGGCGCGCTCTACGTTCCCCTCTATCTGGGTCTGGCGGGCGCCGTCAAAGTGCCCAATCCGATCGCCAATCCGACCTGGGAAGCGCTCGGCCAGAACGCCGCCGAGCAGCAGCAATGGGCTGCCCTCGGCATCACCGATCCGGCGGCCGCCAATGACATCATCACCGCCCGCTTCGACTACAGCTTCAGCTGGAGCGCGCTGATCGTCATGGTCGTGCTGGTCATCGGTTACTTCGTCATGGTCGTGCGGTTGTCCGACAAGGAATACCGCGAAGTCATCGACGAGCGCTTCGGCGACAAGAAGCGCTAGGGGAGGCCACAATGGATATCTGGAACATTCTGGAATACGCGGCCTGGGCGCTCTCCGCGTTGTTTGGCGTCCTGATGCTCATCGACCTCGTCCGCATCGACAGCACCTATGACAACGAGCTGCTGATCTCCTCTCGCGAAGGCGAGATCGAGGCGACCGCAGAACGCCACGAGATTTGAGGGGACGACGATGGCAAATGTGACTTCAACCGCAGCCGAGCCCGAACGGCTCCAGCTGCTGCGCGTGCTCGGCCCCGCCCATATCTGGGCGCTGGGCGTCGGCATCGTTCTCGTCGGCGAATATATGGGCTGGAACTTCTCGGTCGGCAAAGGTGGCATGATCGCCGGCCTGATCGCCTGCTGGGTGGCCGGCCTGCTCTATACCTGCGTCGCCATGATCGACTCCGAGGTGACCTCGACGGTCGCCGCGGCCGGCGGCCAGTACGCGCAGGCCAAGCATATCGTGGGCCCGCTGATGGCCTTCAATGTAGGCCTATTCCTGGTCATGGCCTACACCATGCTGGAAGCGGCCAACGCGATCACTGTCGGCTTCCTGCTCGACACGGTGGCCGGCATGCAGGGGCATAGTGGCCTCAACCAGCAACCCTTCATCATCCTCGCTATCATGTTTCTGGCATGGCTCAACTATCGCGGCGTGCTGGCGACGTTGACCTTCAACCTGATCATCACGGCGATTGCCTTCCTTGCGATCATCACGCTGTTCATCTCGGTACAGTTCGGCGCCTCCAGTGTGCCGCTCGACTTCTCGGCCGTGACCTCCGATCCGCTGCCTTACGGTTGGGTCGGCATCGTCGCGTCACTGCATTTCGGCCTCTGGTACTACCTCGGCATCGAAGGCACCTGCCAGGCCGCAGAGGAAGTGCGCTCGCCGGCGCGGTCGCTGCCTTACGGCACCATGGCCGGCATCATGACGCTGCTGATCGCCGCGACCATGACCTGGTATGTCTGCTCGGGCCTCATTCCGTGGGAATATCTCGGACAGGCCGGCACGCCGTTGTTCGATGCAGCGCGCGTCACCGGCAGCACTACACTGATGATCCTGCTGTTTGTCGGCACCACCTTTGCAACGCTTGCATCGGCAAACGGCTGCATCAACGATGCCTCGCGCGCCTGGTTCTCGATGGGCCGCGACCGCTACCTGCCGAGCTGGTTCGGTGCCGTGCACCCAGTCTACCGCACGCCTTACCGTTCCATCGTCTTCCTTGTTCCGATCGCGTTGATCTTCGCGCTCGGCGCACCGCTCGACCAGGTCGTGACCTTCTCGATCCTGTCGGGCCTGCTCGGCTACACCTTCATGACCTTCAACATGGTGATGTTCCGCAACAAGTGGCCGCTCGACACGATCAAGCGCGGTTATGTCCATCCGTTCCACCCGCTGCCGACCATCGTGCTCTTGATCCTGTGCTCGACGGCCTATTTCGCGGTGTTCCTCGGCTATGGCACGCAGCTCAGCGCGATGATGTGTTTCTACATCGTGGCGTCGCTCTGGTTCCATTTCCGGCGCTACCAGTTCGTGCGCCGCGGCGACCAGTTCACCATGCCCTGGCCGAAGCCGCAGGGTTACTGACCAGGCATGGCGGCGCGGATCTCCGCGCCGCCATCTTCCAAAAAACAAGGCGTTGCCGATGCTCACCACGCTTGCCTTCTCTGCCTTCGTCGCAGTTTCCTGCGGCTGGATCGGTACGCGCGCGGTCCGTGAGCATCGCGGCGCCCTCGCCGAACGCAGGAGGCTGCTCGATGACGCGGCCCGGCTGCTTGAGAATTCGCAGATTTCGTTCGGGCCAGACCAGTTTCCGGTTCTCGTCGGTCGGATCGGCGATGGCCGCCGAGCCAAGATCGAGCTCATTGCCGACACGATGGTCACGCGGCGACTGCCGCAGCTGTGGCTCAGGGTGACGCTCAGCGAAAGCGGGGAGCGCAACAGGCCGACAATCGGCGCGCTCGCCCGGCCGACAGGCGCGGAATACTACTCTCTGGTCCATGACATGCCGGAATGGCTATCACCGGCGCAGACTGACGCCTCGCTGCTGATGCGCGGCGATGGCCGTGCAACGGCATGGCAGGTGGAGCGCGTTTCGGCGCTGTTCCGCAGCCTGTTTGCCGACCCGAAGGTCAAGGAAGCCGTCATCACGCCGCGTGGCACCCGTATCATCCGCCAGGCCGCGCAGGGCGAGCCTGGTGCGCACAAGGTGCTGAGGCAGGTGCGTTTTCCGCTGACGGCGATTCCCGCTGACTTGGTGGCACTGGCCATTGACGAAGCTGAAACGCTGAGCGCCTTGCTGGTCGAAGACGACATCGTCGCTCCCGTCTATCAAGCGGCTTGAGGGTTCCATGACAAAAACGATCAATCCTTATGTCGTTCTGGCCTTGGCTGTCGTGCTGCCCGGTGCCGGCCACGTCGCGGTACGCGACGCGACGCGCGGGCTCGCCTTCGCCTTTTTTGTCGTTCTGTTTTCCGTGCTGTCCTACGTCACTACGACGCCGGAAACATCGTTCCTTGGCCGCCATGCCGGCGGCCTGTTCGTCTGGGCGCTGTCGATACCGGATGCCTATCGACGGGCGCGGATACGCTGGTTCATGGCTCCGAAGGTCTGACTCTTCAGCTCGCCAGCCTGCAATCGCCGCGGCCGGCCAAGGCGTCGAGATTGCCGGCGTTGGGGCAGAAATTCCGATAGGATGCCTCGAAATCTCTGGTTTCCAGCCGGTCGCTGCAGACGCGTCGTGCCGGGCACATCATGCAGGTCCGGCGCATGTCGCGGTTCCATTCCGGGTAGCGGTTCTCGAAAGTCTCTGCGTCGATGCCCTTGGACTTGATGGCCTCGGGCAGCAGGATCTTTGAGGCGAAGGCAAGACGCATGGCCTGCCTGAAGTCCGACCGCGATAGCCCGCACTCTGCCAGCATGCGTTCGCCGTCATTGCCGAGTTCGCTGATCTCCAACACCGCGGCACGCCGCTGGCGCCAGTCCTTGAAGCGGAGCACGACTGTTCGCCAGAGCTCGTACGACTGCGGTATCGTATTCATTGCTGCTATCTCCCACATTCACGAGACACCCTCATCCTTTGCAACTGTTGCAGGCGGGGCGGCAGCGTTCCTTGCGCTGGATCAAGCTGGCGGCAAAAAAAGAAGGCGGGTTGCCCTGCGTGCAACCCGCCCCAACAGAGGCCTGTTTGAATCTGCCGGTCAGGCGGCAGATTGGGAGATCACGCCGCGGCGGATCTGATCTTCCTCGATGGATTCGAAGAGTGCGCGGAAGTTGCCTTCGCCGAAGCCCTCGTCGCCCTTGCGCTGGATGAACTCGAAGAAGATCGGCCCGATCACGGTCTTGGAGAAGATCTGCAGCAGAATCTTGGTCATGCCGCCGTCGACCACGCCTTCGCCGTCGATGAGGATGCCGTGCTTCTTCATCTTGTCGAGCGGCTCGTCATGGCCATGCACGCGGTTGCGCGACATCTCGTAATAGGTGTCGGGAGGGCCGGGCATGAATTTCAGGCCCTTGTCGGCGATCCGGTCGGTGGCGGCATAGATGTCGTCGGTGCCGACCGCGATGTGCTGGATGCCTTCGCCCTTGTACTTCCTCAGATATTCCTCGATCTGGCTGGTGTCGTCCTTGGACTCGTTCAGCGGAATGCGGATCTTGCCGCAGGGCGAGGTGATGGCACGGCTGACGAGACCGGTGATGCGGCCGTCGATGTTGAAGAAATGGATCTGCTTGAAGCCGAACAGCTCGCGGTAGAAGTCCCACCACTTGTCCATGTTGCCGCGATAGACATTGTGGGTCAGGTGGTCGAGGAAATAGAAACCGACGCCCGCAGGCTTCGGATCGGCTTCGCCGAGCCAGTCGAATTCAGCGGCATAGGCCGAGCCCTTGGTGCCGTATTTGTCGACGAAATAGAGCAGCGAGCCGCCGATGCCGACGATGGCCGGCACGTCGAGCGCCTTGTCCGTGCCGGTGTAGGGGGTAGCGCCCTTCGACACCGCGTGGTCGAAGGCGTGCTTGGCATCGACCACGCGCCAAGCCATCGAGGCAGCGCAGGGGCCGTGCTCATCAACGAAGCGCATGGCGTGGCTGCCAGGCTCGGCGTTGATGATGTAGTTGATGTCGCCCTGGCGCCAGACGGTGATCTTCTTCGTCTTGTGGCGAGCCACAGGCTGGTAGCCCATGCGGGCGAAAAGCTCTTCCAGCTTCTCGGGTTCGGGATGGGCGAATTCGACGAATTCGAAGCCGTCGGTGCCGGCCGGGTTGTCGTCGCTGATCCTGGCCGGGGGCGCATCGTGCGGGAACGGACCCATAGAAATTCCTCCTCAAAACTCGGTAGTGCATATTGTGCCCTCGATTCCATGCAATGTGCTTGCATTCTGGCCTCCTATGGGTCGATCTATGCGCGGAACGTGCATGGATGTGGAGGTATATGCAATGAATGACGTGCTTGACCAATTCGACCTCAAGATCCTGCGCGCGCTGCAGCTCGACGGGCGGCTGACCAACAACGAACTGTCGGAGAAGATCGCGCTGTCAGCTTCGCAGTGCTCGCGTCGGCGTGCCCGGCTGGAGGCGGAAGGCTTCATCCGCGGCTATCAGGCCATGCTCGACCGCGAGCGACTGGGGCTCGATCTGCTGGTGGTGATCTCGGTGACGCTTGCCACCCACAACCGCGACAACGCCCAGCGTTTCGCCCGCCTGGTCAACGACCTGCCAGAGGTGCTTGAGGCCTATTCGCTGACCGGCGAGATGGACTACCACATAAAGGTCGTGGTGCGGGGATTGTCGGACCTGTCGCGCTTCGTCAACGAGGTTCTGTTGCCACATGATTCCGTACAGCATGTGAAGACAGCGATCGTGCTGAACACGCTGAAGCAGTTCGGGCCGCTGCCGATCGGGTAGGGCGCGCAAAGCGCGACGCGGGCGCCCTCCCGCCCCCTTGTGGGGAGCGGACTAACGCCGCTTGGCCAACAGCGCCCGCTCGACATCGGCCAGTCCTGCTTCGATGCGCTCGATGGCACCCGTGCCGAGCGCCTTTTCAAGGGTAGCCTGATAGGTGTGGGCGAGGTCAGCGATTTCGCGATAGGCTTTCTGGCCGGCTGCCGTCAGTTCCAGATGTTCGACCCGCCGGTCGGTCTCGTTCTCCCGGCGCTTCAGCCAGCGGCGCTCCTCGAGTGCTGCGACGGCGCGGCTGACCTTGGTCTTGTGCATGTTGGAATGCGTGCCGATCTCGGTCGCGGTCATGCTGCCGACGCTGCCCAAGGCGGCGAGCGCTCGCCATTCGGGCCGCGTCATCTGGAAACGCTGCTTGTATTCCCTGGAAAAGCTCAGGCTGATCAGCTCCGCCGCCCGGTTCAGCCGATAGGGCAAAAAGCTCTCCAGATCGAATGCGTCCGGCATCTCAATCCTTTGATAGTTACAAAATCGACGGTTACACTTGCAACCATATCGACGTTCTCACGTCCGCCAGGGAGGTGCAAGACATGCTGGACAAGGCCACCAAACAAGCGTCACTCGCGACTGCCACCGGCTATATGCCGGGCTTTGGCAATGATTTCGAGACCGAGGCATTGCCGGGCGCGCTGCCGCAAGGCCAGAACAGTCCGCAGAAGTGCAATTATGGCCTCTATGCCGAGCAGCTGTCGGGTTCGCCTTTCACCGCCCCGCGTGGCACCAACGAGCGTTCCTGGCTCTACCGCATCCGACCGAGCGTTCGGCACACCAAGCGCTTTTCCAATGCCAGCTATCCGCACTGGAAGACTGCACCTTGCCTAGACGACCATTCCTTGCCGCTCGGCCAGCTGCGCTGGAACCCATTGCCGGAGCCGAAGGACAAGCTGAACTTCATCGAAGGCATCCGCACCATGACGACGGCGGGTGATGCGATGACCCAGGTCGGCATGGCGGCGCATGCCTACATCTTCAACGGCGACATGGTCGACGACTACTTCTTCAACGCCGATGGTGAGCTGATGATCGTGCCGCAGGTGGGCACCATCCGCGTCTTCACCGAAATGGGCGTCATCGACGTCGAGCCGTCGGAGATCTGCCTCGTGCCGCGCGGCATGATGTTCAAGGTTTCGCGCCTGGGCGATGCCGCTTTCCACCGCGGCTATGTCTGCGAAAACTATGGCGCCAAGTTCACGCTGCCGGACCGGGGCCCGATCGGCGCCAACTGCCTTGCCAACCCGCGCGATTTCAAGACGCCCGTCGCCGCCTATGAGGACAAGGAAACGCCCTGCCGCGTACACGTCAAATGGTGCGGCAAGTTCTATGTCACCGAGATCGGCCACTCGCCGCTCGACGTCGTCGCCTGGCACGGCAACTATGCGCCGTTCAAATACGACCTCAGGACATTCTCGCCTGTCGGCGCGATCCTGTTCGACCATCCGGACCCGTCAATCTTTACAGTGCTGACGGCGCCGACCGAAGAAGCAGGGACCGCCAATGTCGACTTCGTCATCTTCCCGCCGCGCTGGCTGGTGGCCGAGCACAGCTTCCGCCCGCCCTGGTATCATCGCAACATCATGAGCGAGTTCATGGGTCTGATCCATGGCCAGTACGACGCCAAGGAGGAAGGTTTCGTGCCCGGCGGCATGAGCCTGCACAACATGATGCTGCCGCATGGCCCTGATGCGATGGGTTTCGAGAAAGCCTCGAACGGCGAGCTCAAGCCGGTCAAGCTCGACCATACCATGGCCTTCATGTTCGAGACGCGTTTCCCGCAGCAGTTGACAAAGTTCGCCGCCGAACTGGAGACGCTGCAGGACAATTACATCGACTGCTGGGACGGTCTCGAGCGCAAGTTCGACGGCACGCCCGGTATCAAGTGAAGCATCAAGTGAGGACGTAGATGAAGCTCGCCACGCTGAAGGATTCCACCCGCGACGGCCGCCTTGTCGTGGTCTCCCGCGACCTGACACGCTGTTCGGAAGTCGGCCACATCGCCCGCACCTTGCAGGCGGCACTTGACGACTGGGCCCATGTCGGTCCGCGCCTCGCCAATGTCGCCGAGGGCATCGAGACCGGCTCGCAGCCGACCATGCGCTTTCATGAGCACGATGCCACCTCGCCGCTGCCGCGCGCCTATCAGTGGGCCGACGGCTCAGCCTATGTGAACCATGTCGAGCTGGTCAGGAAGGCGCGGGGCGCCGAGATGCCCGCGAGCTTCTGGACCGATCCCCTGATGTATCAGGGCGGCTCGGACTCGTTCCTCGGCCCACGCGACCCGATCGTCATGGCCGACGAAGCCTGGGGCATCGACCTCGAGGGCGAAATCGCAGTCATCGTCGACGACGTGGCAATGGGGGCAACATCAGATGAGGCGCGCGATGCCATCCGCCTGGTCATGCTGGTCAATGACGTGTCGCTGCGCGGCCTGATCCCGGCCGAGCTCGCCAAGGGCTTCGGCTTCTTCCAGTCCAAGCCGTCAACGGCGTTCTCGCCGGTCGCCGTTTCGCCCGATGAACTCGGCGACGCCTGGCGCGACGGCAAGCTGCACCTGCCGCTGCTGACCAGCATTAACGGGCAGCCGTTCGGCCGCGCCAATGCCGGCACAGACATGACCTTCGACTTCGGCCAGCTGGTGGCGCATGCTGCCAAGACCAGGCCTCTGGTTGCGGGAACCATCATCGGTTCGGGCACCGTGTCCAACAAGCTCGACAGTGGACCGGGCAAACCCGTCGCCGAAGGCGGCGCGGGTTATTCCTGCATCGCCGAGATACGCACCATAGAAACCATCCACACGGGGGCCGCTAAGACGCCGTTCCTTAGGTTCGGCGACAAGGTCCGCATCGAGATGAACGACAAGACAGGTCAGTCGATCTTCGGTGCCATCGAGCAGACCGTGACGAAATACGAGAAGGTCTGATGAGCGAGACCGTCCTGTTCGACTATTGGCGTTCGTCGGCGAGCTACCGGGTACGCATCGCGCTCAACATGCTGGGTCAGGCGTATCGCCCGGTATCGGTCGACCTGCTGGCCAAGGCGCAGAAGTCGCCCGAGCATCTGGCACGCAATCCGCAGGGGCTGGTGCCGGTGCTCGACATCGACGGCCATGCCTTTACCCAGTCACTGGCGATCATCGAATATCTCGATGAGACCCGCCATGCCGGTTTCCTGCCCTCCGATCCGCTCGGCCGCCAGCGCGTGCGCCAGCTGTCCTATGCCATCGCCATGGAAATCCACGTTGTCTGCAACACCGGTGTGATCGCCGAGCTGATGCGGCTGGTCCCGAATGGCGAGGCGGCGCGCGACGCCTGGATGCAGAAGTTCATCGGCGATGGTATGGCAGCCTTCGAAAAGCTGCTCGACCACCCGGCTACCGGCGCCTTCTGCCATGGCGATAATCCAACCATGGCTGACATCTGCTTGGTGCCGCAGGTCTACAATGCCCGGCGCTGGAACGTCGACATTTCGGGCCTGAAGCGGCTGCCGGAGATTTCCGCCCGCTGCGAAGGCCTCGAGGCCTTCGCCAAAGCCCATCCGGATCGCGCCAAAGGCTGAGTGTCAGCGCATCCGCCACGCCTGCGTCCGCTTGATCAGAACCCGCGACAGGAACAGGTGGATCAGGCGTGCGGCGGCATTGGTGTAGAAGATCATCATCGCCATTGCGGCCGCCGGTGCCACGTCGCCGGCGTCGTCCATGTTGAGCACCGCCACCGAGGCCAGCGTCGTGTCCTTGGAATAGAGGAACACCACCGCCGACACGGTCGTCATGGCGTTGACGAATATGTAGATCGAGATGTCGAGGATGGCCGGCAGGCAGACAGGCACGGTGACGCGCGCAAACAGCTTGTAGAAGGGCTGCTTGAGCGAAGCCGCCACCGGCTCGAACTCCTGGTCGATCTGCTTGAGCGCGGTCAGCGCCGTCAGGTGTCCCACCGTGTAGAAGTGGGTGATTGTACAGACCACCAGAATGGTCATGGTGCCGTAGATGGCATGCAGCGGGTTGGCCGGATCGTTGAAGAAGAAGATGTAGGCGAGGCCGAGCACCATGCCCGGCACTGCCATCGGCAGCATGGCGAGGAACTGGAACGCCGTGCGGCCGGCGCGGAAGCCGTCGGTCTTCTCGACCATATAGGCGCCGACGAAGATGATGACCGTTCCGATGACCGCCGTCAGCGCCGCCAGCCGGATCGAGTTGTAGTACGAACCCCAGCCGCCGCCATCCATGCGGTCGAAGGCGAAATGCTTGAGACCGAGGCTGAGGTCGTAGGGCCAGAGCTTGACCAGTGCCGCGAACTGGCTGGTCGCCATGATGCCGAGGATGAAGACGGCGATCAGCGAACACCAGGCGAGGCAAAGCGTGTCGAATCCGCGGTTCGGCTTGGGCTGGTAGGGCACCGAGCGCGCTGACAGCAGCGCCACCTGCTTCTTGGTCACCATGCGGTCGACGATAAAGGCGGCGATGGCAGGGACGAGCAGGATGACCGAGACGACCGCGCCCATCTCGAAGTTTTGCTGGCCGATGACCTGCTTGTAGATGTCGACGGCAAGCACATTGTACTGACCGCCAATGACCTTGGGCAGGCCGAAATCGGTGATGACAAGGGTGAAGACGACGAAGGCTGCCGAGATCAGGCCGTAGCGGGCGCCGGGAATGGTCACCGTCCAGAAGGTGCGCCAACGACTGGCGCGCAGCGAGGCGGCCGCTTCGTAGTGGCGCTGGTCGGAGATCGCCAGCGCCGTCGAGATGATGATCATCGCATGCGGGAAGGCGAAGAAGATCGAGCCGACGACGATGCCGAGCGGGCCGTAGATCGAGGCCCCCATCAGCAGATCCTTGAGCATGCCCTGGTTGCCGAACAGGTAGATCAGGGCAATGCCGGGAAGCAGCGACGGCACCAGGATCGGCACCATGGCAACAAGCTTGAAAACACCCTTGAAGCGCATGCAGCTGCGGTTCAGCGCATGAGCGAAACCGAAGGCCAGTCCGACGGTGATGATGGTGCTGACGAGTGCGATGAACACCGAGTTCTCGATCGAGCGGAACAGCGTCGGCGTCGAGAAGTAGGCGGCGTAGTTCTCAAGTCCGAGCGCCCGTGACGGCCTGAGCATCACGCGGCGGAAGTCGTTGGAGGTGAGTTCCTGCCATTCCGTTCCGGTCTGCGGCTTGAGGCCGACGAGATAGGTTGCATCAGACGTCGTGCCACGAATCTTGTACTTCACCGGGCTGCGGAAGCTGAAGTCGGGGAAGAAGCTCGTCGCCTGCAGCCGCCCGTCGGAGTTGGTGGCGAGCTTGGCCGGCGGTACCGCATCGAGTTTCTCGTTCAGTGCTGCCGCGGTGACAGGTTGGCCCCAGTTGCCGTCCTTGTCGCTGACCTGGAACTCGAAATTGGCGAGGTTGAAGCTGTAGGTCGAGAACGATTTGGACAGCATGATCGCCAGGGGCGCTGCCAGCCCCACCACCAGATAAAGCGCGATCACGACCATCAGGCCGCGCTTGATCAGCTCGTCGCGGTCGAGCCTGAGGCGGAGGCTGCGGCCGACGGGAAGGGCAGAGTCGAGAGCCATCGCCATGTCAGGCACCCCTGGGGTAGATCAGCAGCCGTTCGGCCGGCAGTTCGACCGTCAGCGCCACGCCTTCTGTCAGCGACAGGCGGCGCGCGGCATTGATCGAAAAATCGGCGATCAGGGTTTCGTTGCCGAGCGCGTGGCCGTGCAGCCGGGTGCGCCAGAACGATCCCAGGAATTCCATCTCGCTGATGGTGACGTCGATGGTGTTGGCGGTCGCACCGTTGGCGAGAGAGCCTGCGGCATGCGGAATGACGTCCTCGGGGCGGATCGCCGCGATGACCGGCGCGCCCTCGTCGAAGCCGTTCTGTGCGCAATTGAAAGTCGCCGCACCGAAGCCGACTGTGCCCTTCGACGCCCTGGCCTCGAACTTGTTGGCCTCGCCGATGAAGTCGGCGACGAAGAGGGTCGCCGGGTGGCGGTAGATCTCGGTCGGCGTGCCGATCTGTTCGATGACGCCGTGGTTCATCACCACGATGCGGTCGGCCATCGACAGCGCCTCCTCCTGGTCATGGGTGACCATGATGGTGGTGACGCCGAGCTTGCGCTGCAATTCCTTGATCTCATGGCGCAGATGGGTGCGCACCTTGGCGTCGAGTGCCGACAGCGGTTCGTCGAGCAGCAGCAGGCCGGGCGAAATGGCAATGGCGCGGGCAAGAGCAATGCGCTGCTGCTGGCCGCCGGAAAGCTGGGCCGGGTACTTGTTGCCCTGGTCGGGCAGGCCGACAAGCTTGAGCAACTCGGTGACGCGAGCCTCGATCTCGGCACGCGGGCGCTTGGTGTTTTCGAGGCCGAAGGCGATATTCTTGGCGATCGTCAGGTTGGGGAACAGCGCGTAGGACTGGAAGACGATGCCGTAATCGCGCTGCGACGGCGGCAGGGTCGAGACGTCGCGCCCGCCCTGTTGGATCGAGCCGCGGGTCTGCAGGTCGAGGCCGGCGATGGCACGCAAAAGCGTGGTCTTGCCGCAACCCGACGGGCCGAGGAAGCAGACGAACTCTCCCTCGCTGATGTCGAGCGATATGTCCTTCAGCGCATGGAATTCGCCGAAGGCTTTCCAGACGTTTGCGATTCTGAGATAGGCAGGCTTCACGTTCGGGCTGGCGGCGGTCATGGCGCTCACTTCAGTCGGAATTCGCGGCTGCCCGGCGAGGGTTTCGTGTCTCATCGTAACCATCCGGCTTGGGGGCAAGGGGCGGGCGCAGCCCGAGGCGACGCCCGCTTGTCGAGGGTGGCTGATGGAGGTCAGCTCTTCGGCTCGGACTTCGAGTCGTAGCGCTTGGTCCATTCCTCGAGGATGGCGTTGCGGTTGTTGGCCGCCCACTCGAAGTCGTTCTTGATCATCCTGGCCTCGATGTCGGCCGGCAGGTGCTCAACCGGCTTGGCGACGCCGGGCATGGCGACGACCGCATAGCCGACATTGTACATCTCGTTTGCCTTCTTCGAGACCGACCAGTCGAGCAAGGTCTTGGCAGCCTCTTCCTTGGACGTGCCGGCCACGATTGCCGACGCTTCCATGTCCCAGCCGATGCCTTCTTCGGGGATGATGATGTCGATGGGCGCACCCTCTGCCTTCGACTTGGCGGCGCGGAACTCGAAGGAGATGCCGATCACCGTCTCGCCTGCGGCTGCCATCTTGCACGGCTTGGAGCCCGAATGCGTGTAGGCGGCAACGTTCTGGTGCAGGCCATCCATATAGGTCCAGCCGTCCTTGTCGCCGAACAGCTGCAGCCAGCTCGATACGTCGAGATAGCCGGTGCCTGATGACGCCGGGTTTGGCATCACGACATGGCCCTTGTATTCGGCCTTGGTGAGGTCCTTCCAGCTCTTCGGCGCGGTCAGGCCAAGCTTCTGGCCTTCGATGGTGTTGAAGCAGATCGAGGCTGCCCAGGCGTCCATGCCGACCCAGCTCGGCGGATTGTCGCTGTCGACGAAATTGGGCTTCAGCTGGTCGGCTCCCTTGGGCGCGTAGGCTTCCAGCATGCCCTCGGACTTGAGAACCAGAAGCGAGGTGGCGGCGAGGCCCCAGACCACGTCGGCCTGCGGATTGTCCTTCTCAGCGAGCAGCTTGGCGGTGATGACGCCGGTGGAGTCGCGGATGAAGTTCAGCTTGATGTCGGGATGGTCCTGGTTGAACGTCTCGGCATAACGCTTGAGGTCTTCGGCCTCGATGGCCGTGTAGACTGTGAGCTCCGTCTCCGCCCAGGCCGCCGATGACATCAGCATCGTCGCAAAGGCGGCAAGCGCGAAGGTTTTCTTCTGGTTCATTGAAGTGGCTCCCATTTGAATCGCTTAGGCACGTTCTGATTGGGAGAGGTTTTGTCGGGCCGCGTTTTGGCTGTGCCCGTTTGCGCCTCGTCCATGGTCGATAGTGGGAACGGGCGGTCAATAAGTAAAATCTATTCTTTTTATGATCTGGTAGGCTGAGCTTATGTGATGCACAGGGTTGCGACAGGCATGTGACAAGGCTGCCGCATGCTTGTGCACGGGCGTTGGTTTTTGCACCGAAACGCAAAAGCTTGCCGGCCTGTCAGCCTGAGAAGGCGAGTGCGATCACCCCGCCGGCAACGATGACGGCTGAAAAGATGCGGGCCTGCCACGGTCGCTCGCCGAATATGAACAGGCCGATGAGGGCTGCGATGATGACGCTCGATTCACGTACGGCCGAGACCGCGCCCAGAGGCGCGATCGTCTTGGCGTAGATGACGAGGCCGTAGGCGGAGACGGCGCCCAGGCCGCCGACGAGGCCGAGCGTGACCGTCTTGCGATCGATCGTGTGGGTTGCGCCGCGGCGTCGGAACAGCACGAACAGCGTGACGGGAAATTCGAGCAGGAACAGCCAGCCCATATAGCCGAACGGGCTGTCGGACAGGCGCACGCCGATGCCGTCGATGACCGAATAGGAGGCGATCAGCACGCCGTTGATGGCGGCAGCGCCGACGGCGCGCGGATCGGCATGGGCTGCGCCGCGCTGGAAGGCGAGGAAGGCAATGCCGAAGGTAATCGCGCCAAGCCCGACCCAGCCTAAGGGCGGCAGAGTCTCGCCGATCATCACATAGGCACCGAAAGCGACAAGCGCCGGGGCCAGTCCGCGGGCGATGGGATAGACCTGGCTGAGATCACCCAGCCGGTACGACTGGAACAGGAAGACGTAGTAGCCGTAGTGGATGACCGTCGACAGGAAGATGTAGATCCAGCTCGCTTGCGACGGTGGCGTGGCGAAGAACACCAACAAGAGCCCGAGCGTGGCATGGGTGGCGGACACTGCTGCCAGGACGACGGCACGGTCGGTTGCGGCCTTGACGACGGCGTTCCAGCTCGCATGCAGCAAGGCTGCCACCAGCACGATGGTAAGGGCAAAGCCGGACATGCGTTCAGGCTTTCAGGAAGGTCGCAGGCAAGGGTAGTGTCCCGGTCGAGTACGAGCCGGCGTTAGGCAACAGCATTTCCCCTCCAAGCACATGAGGGAGCACCAGGCTCCCTCATCGACACTCATCTGATTTGCCGGCTCAAGACAAGGCTCAGACCCAGGGCAAAGAGAAGGTCTTGACGTTGGTGAAGCTTTTCATCGCTTCGATGACGCCTTCCTTGTAGCCGTTGCCCGAGTCCTTGATCCCGCCAAATGGCGACATCTCGATGCGATATCCCGAGACTTCCCAGATATTCACCGTGCCAACCTGCAGGCCGGCGATGTATTTCTGCATGCGGCGGAAATCGTTGGTGCAGACGCCTGAGCAGAGGCCGAAGATGGTGCAGCGATCGGCTCGTCGCCCGAGTTCTTGGTCGCGCCGGCGACAGCCGAATCGGCCGCCATGGCGACATCGTCATCGGACAGTTCGTTGAGGCTGATCGGTGGTAGTTACCGCCGAGTTCCTGCACCTTGAACCTGTAGCCGGCAGTGCGGGTCGGCTGGCGGCATCGATCGGTTCATCAACACAGCCAGTCTCCGCAAAGCGGCGGGCCGACCGTGCTCTACCGCAGTTTGCGATCCTTGGCTTGCGCTGCCAGCAGCACGAACGACACCGCCAATATCGAAGCCAGGAAGATCGAGCCCGACAGGGCATAGATCGTCGGCGAGGCGCCTGAGTTCATCTTGCCGAACATCGCCAATGGCAGCGTGTTCTGCCGTCCGACCAGATAGAAGGCCCGGCCGAATTCGTTCAGCGACAGCAGGAACGAGAAGATGAAGGCAGCCACCAGGCCTGGCTTGATCAGTGGCAATGTCACGTCGACCAGCTGCCGCCACCAGGAAGCGCCGAGATCGGACGCGGCAAGCAGGTAAGAACGCCTGACGGCTGCCATGCTGGTGAGGATGACGGTGAAGGCGAATGGCAGCGCCCACAACAGATGGCTCGCAGCCACCGTGCCCCAGAACGGCTTCAGTCCGATGCGCCCGAAGATCACCGAAAGCGACAGGCCCTGGATGATCCCTGGAATGAACATCGGCAACAGCACGAACATGAACCAGCGCGAGCGCCATTTGCCGAGATCCATATAGGCCAGAGCCGACAACAGCGCGAGACCGGTTGCCACCAGCGCGGTGATGGTCGCGACCAGAAGGGATTCCTGCAATGCGCTGATCAGGGTGCGTTCCTTGGCGAGCGCGAAATACCAGGTCAGGCTGATGTCGGACAGCGGCGGCAGAGCGGGCTGCAGCGCCGGATTGAACGACACCGCCACCAGGTAGAGCGGCGGCAGATAGATGATCGCCAGCCCTATGGCAGTCATCAGCCAGATGGCGGCCTTAAGCGGGCGGCTTTCGAAACCGGCTACCATGTGAATCCCTCGAACAGGCTGGTCAGCTTGAACAGTCGGTTGCCGATGAAAATCAGTCCGAACAGGATGATCAGCACCAGGGTCGAGATTGCGAAGGCCAGCGGGAAGTTCACAACCCGCATGACGTCGTTGATCATCACCGAGATCATCGATGCGGCCGCACCGCCGAGCATCTGCACTTCTGTGGCCGAGCCCGCCGCCATGACGAAGACGAAGAGGAACCCGGCAAATATGCCGGCTTGGGTCAGTGGCAGCAGGACGGAGCGGAAGGTCCGCCAGAAGCCGGCGCCGAGATCCTGGCTGGCTGCGAGCAGCGATGGCTCGACGCGTTGCATCGACAGGATCAGCGGAAAGATGACGAAGGGCAGATATGAGGCGACGAGGCCGACATTGACGGCAAAATTGGAGAACAGCAGCCAGTCCAGCGGCTGGTCGACGATCCCGAGATCCATCAGCCAGCCATTGATAAGGCCGTTGCGGCCGAGCACGAGCCGCCAGGAAAAGGCGCGGATCATGTATGAGGTGAAGAACGGAATGGTGAACAGCGCCATCAGCAGCAGTGCAGTCCGCCTGCTTGCCAGAAAATGCACTGCCATCGCGGCGGGATAGCCTATGACGACACATATCGCGGCGGTCAGAAACGCCTTGCCCAGCGATCCGACGATGACGCTCCAGCGCCCGGCCTCGAGGATCGCTGCATAGCCGGCCAGGCTGAACTCCGGCCTGATCCAGTAGGTCGCGGGATCCCAGGTCCAGAAACTCCAGACGAGGATGACGATCAGAGGCACGAAGCCCAGCAGCAGCACGATGAGTGCGGTGGGGAGTGCGAGTAGAAGGCCGGGCGATTTCATCTGGTTTCCAGAAAAAGGCGGGGGAGCGCGAACCGCTCCCGCCGCTGTTGGTCGCAATCAGGCGTTACGCAGCTTCTGCCACCATTCTTCGTAGAGCTGGAAATTGTCCGGGCGCGTGTTCTGCCAGGCTACCTTGCCGCTAAACTTGGCTTTGACGTGCTCGGCCAGTGCCTTGACCTTTGACGGGTCGAACTGGCTCGCATTTGCCTCGGCGTAGGCAACATTGCGATCGCTCGGCACGACGTAGCCGCGCTGTTCGCCAAGCGTGCAGCCATAGAAGCCGTCGAGCAGCCAATTGGCGAGCTTGTGGGCGTCGTCGCCAAGGCCGCGGTCGACCGCGCCTTTCAGCAGAACGAGGTTGTTGCCCCAGCCTTCGTAGCCTTCGACGGGTGCGGCGTACTCGACCTGCAGACCGCGCTTGCGACCTTCGTAGACGATGGGCTCCCACCCGGTCATGGCCAGCACCTCGCCATCGCCGACAAGCTGCACGCCTTGCTCCCAGCCGCTCCAGAAGGTGCGGAACTGGCCATCCTTCTTGTGCTTGATAAGGAACTCCATCACCAGGCCAAGCTCGTCCGCGGTCAGGTTGCCCGGATTGCCGATCTTCTGGTTTTCCGTCTCTTTCAGGTACATGGCTGCAAAGACGGCGCTGTTGATCCAGGCGTCTTCCATTGCCACTTGGCCCTTCAGCTTCGGATCGAAGATGACGCCGTAGCTGTCGACCTTACCCAGCTTGTCGGGGCGATAGATGATCGAGTCGGCGTTGATGACGGCAGGCAGGCCGTACTGCTTTCCGTCATGGTGCAGGTAGGGGATGTCTTTTGCCCACTGCCAGACGCTTTCGTAGTTGGGGATCTTCGACAGGTCCCAGGGAACGATTGCGCCCTGGACAGCGAGTTCCTTCTCGGCGCCGCCCTGCAGGCCACCCATATCGAAGAGGTCGTTTGCGTTGCCGGCGACAAGTCGCGCGACGGCAGGGCCGGGGTCGTTGCCGTTGTCTGTGAAGGCAACGTTCAGGCCCGCATCGTCAGCTGCCCGCGACCAGTCGTCGCCGACATCAAGCGTGCCGGTCGCCCAGAATGCCAGATCGCCCGCGGCCAGTGCCGACATCGGCTGAAACATGGATCCGGCCGCCAATGCCGCACCTCCCGCCCCGAGCGTCTTGAGCAATTGACGTCGGCTGATGTTGCTCGCCATCGCGCCGTTCAAGGAATTCATGCTGTTTGTCATCGCGTTACCCCTTCTTTTTATGAAGATCTTCTCAGGATGATCAGGTGTCACGGTTCGCCGCAGTTCAGGATGCGGGCACGGGCACCAAGGCACCTCCGGCGAATTCGAGCCGCACCGGATTGCCCGGTTCGGGCCAGGCGTCGGCGAACTCGACCGGGATTTCGGCGTCGAGCTTCTGGCCATCGCCGAGCTCAAGATAGAAGTCGAAGAACCGGCCGCGGAACTGGCGTCCGGCCACGGTCGCTGCAAGTGAGCTTCCGGGCGCTGCATGCACGTTCGCGAGCGAAATGCGGTCGGGACGAACCGCCAGGAGTCCCATTTCCCCGACGTCGCGAGCGCCTGGAAGAACCAGTCGCTCACCGGCTATGACAGCGACTGTGTCGCCGCCGCTGCGTTCGAGCCTTTCAGGCTTGAGGACGCGTTCCATGCCGACGAAGCGTGCGACGAAATCATTGGCGGGAGCGGCAAAGAAGTCGGCCGGCCGTCCGACCTGCTCGAGCCTGCCCTTATGCATGATGGCCATACGGTCGCTGAGGCTCAGCGCTTCGTCCTGATTGTGGGTGACCAGCACGAAGGTCGAACCGGTCCGCTTGTGCAGCCTGCCGAATTCGTCGCGCATCTGCTGGCGCAGTCTTTCGTCGAGTCCGGTCAAGGGCTCGTCGAGAAGCAGGATGCCCGGCTCCATGACGAGCGCGCGTGCCAGAGCGACCCGCTGCCGTTGCCCGCCAGAGAGCAGGTTGACGTTGCGTTCGGCAAATCCTGCCAGATCGACCAGGCCAAGCGTGCCGTCCACGCGCTTCTTGCGTTCAGCGGCAGCCACACCCTTCACCTTCAGACCGTAGGCGACGTTGTCGCCCACGGTCATGTGGGGAAACAAAGCGAGGTCTTGGAAGACGGTATTTGACGGGCGGCGGTTGGCCGGCAGGTCGGTAACGTCCTGCCCATCAAACAGGACACGGCCGGTGGTGGGGCGATCAAACCCCCCGATCAGTTTAAGCAGCGTGCTTTTTCCCGAACCCGACGAGCCGAGCAATGTAAAGAATTCGCCGGCCTCGATCTTGAGACCCACGCGCTCCAGGGCTTTGACCGTGCCAAAGGTCCTGGTTACGTCGTCAATTCCAATCGAGATGGCCATGGACTAGCGGACCTCTTCGGTGATTACCATGATGCCCCGGTCGGTGACCTCCAGGACTTGCCCTGCATGCACGAGCGTTGTCGTGGTGGGCTCCTCGACAAGCAGCGGGCCACTCAGACGCTCACCGCAGGGCAGGCCGTTACGATCATAGACAGCGCATGATTTCCAGCCGCCATCGTTGCCGAAATAGACTTTGCGTTCGCCCTTTCGTGCCTTGGCGACAGTGCGGCCGTCATTGTCGATCGGCGGGCAGTCGATGACGTTACCGGCGATCTCGGCCTGAAGATGCAGGTTCGTCACCTCGATGCGTGCATCGGGCAGGCGGAACGAATAGGCGGTCTCGTGAGCACTGTGGAAAGCCTCGGCGAAATCGACCAGTTGCATCGACGGTGTGAACCGGGTCGATACGCTGTGCTCCTGTCCGTGATAGCGCATTTCGACCGTGTAGCTGAAGGTGACGCCGTCCGTGCTGTCGCGGTCGAAATAGGCAAGCGCCTCGCCTTCCATGTCGGTGAAGAGCTTGGCCAGTTCGCCGAGCGACGAGGCGACGAGCGGCGAAAACCACGTCTTGCGAATGTCGGCGCGTGGATGCGCGGCCAGCATGCCCCAGGCCGAGAAGATGCCCGAATGCGGTGGGATGATGATCGACTTGGCATTGAGTTCGCGACCAAGGCGAGCGCCCAACATCGGCCCGGCGCCGCCGCTGACGACCAGAGCAAGATCGCGTGGGTCGTGACCGCGCTGGACGGTAACCAGCTTCAGCGCATTGATCATGTTGGACTCGGCAACGTCGATGATGGCCTGGGCGACGTCGTCCACCGACAGGCCGAGCGGTCCGGCCAGCCCGGCGATTGCCTGCTGTGCGAGTTCGACGTCGAGGGTCATGGCGCCTTCGGCGAATGCGGCAGGGTCGAGCAGCCCGATGGCCACCTTGGCATCAGTGACAGTCGGCTCGGTTCCGCCTAGTCCGTAGCAGGCAGGTCCGGGCGCGGAGCCGGCACTTTTCGGGCCAACCCGCAGGCCGCCGGCAGCGTCGATCCAGGCGATCGAGCCTCCGCCCGAGCCTATCTCGACGATGTCGACCACCGGCACCTGGACCGGGTAGCCGGGGAAGGTACGGGCCCATTCGAGCTTGTATTCAGCATCGAGATTGGGCTTGCCGTCACGGATGAGCGTGCATTTTGCCGTGGTGCCGCCAACGTCGAGATAAAGCACATCCCTTTCGCCGAGGATCGCACCAATCCTTGCTGCGCCGGCCGCGCCGCCCGAAGGACCTGATTCGACGAGGGTCAGCGGACTGGCGACGGCTTGCGAGAACGTTGCGACCCCGCCATTCGACAGCATGGCATAATAGGCCGAATACACGCCCTTGGCGGCAAGCGCCTTTTCGAGGTTGGCGAAGTAGCGCTGGATGATCGGCTGCACATAAGCGTTGAGGGCAACCGTGTTGGTGCGCTCATACTCGCGCCATTGCCGCGAGATCTCGTAGCTGGCGCAGACGGTGACATCAGGCAGCAGGTCGCGCAACAGCTCGGCACAGCGCTTCTCATGATCCGGATGGGCGTAGCTGTGCAGGAAGATGACCGCTACGGCCTCAACTCCCTCTTCAAGGAACAGGCGCGCAGCCTCGCGCACGTCGTCTTCATTGAGCGGTTCGATGACCCGTCCGTCCGCGCCAACCCGTTCGCGGACCTCGGTCCTCAGCTTCCTGGGGATGAACGGTTCGGGGCTGTGGAACTGCAGATTGTAGAGGTCCGGGCGGTTGCCTCGGCCGATCTCGAGCACGTCGCGGAACCCGGCTGTGGTGACGAGGGCGGTCCTGACGCCCTTGCGTTCGGTGATCGCGTTGATCACCGTCGTTCCGCCATGGGCGAAGAACCGGACCTTGTCTGTGTCCAGGCCGCTGGCACTCTCTGCGCGGTCGATCACGTCGAGCACGCCGATCGACTGGTCCTGCGGAGTGGTCAGGCTCTTTGAGGTGAAGACCTTGCCCGTCTTCTCGTCATATCCGACGAGATCGGTGAAGGTGCCGCCGACATCGGTTGCAAGTCTGATCATTTCGTCGCCGTGCCCCGGTGATTGTATTCCGATGCCGCTCGCTCTGCGCTGATGTAGCCCGAGCGGATGTCCTCGGCGATCGCGTCCCTGCTTCTCATGGCTGGATCGCCCCAGCCGCCGCCACCGCCGGTAGCGATGCGCAACAGGTCGCCCTTGACGACGCGGCGGTGGGACAGGCGGCCATAGGTGACGGTGTTCGCTGTCTCCTGGTCGACGACATCGAGCCGGTTGAGACTGCCGGAACCGCCGCCGTCCATGCCCCAGGGCGGCGTCCGCGAGCGGCCGAAGCCGCTGTGGATATCGGCCTCTCCGGACAGAATCTCGTATTCACGCACGACCCCGAAGCCACCGCGCCACTGGCCTGCGCCGGCCCCGCCTTCGACATTGAGCGCGTAGCGGCGGACGTGGAGCGGAAACTTGGCTTCGATCAACTCCACCGAGTAGTTGTAGGTATCGCCGTCGGTCAGGGCGATGACCGCGCTGGCGCCGTCGCGACCGGGCGCGCCGCCCCAACCGCCATGCTGTGGCTCGATGTGGATAAATTCTTCGCCGTCGGCGGTCCGGCCATTGATGTAGGTGACGCAGAGGCTGGAGTAAGAGCCGGCCGAGAAACGTTCAGGCATCAGCGGTGCGAGCGCCTTCCACACGAGTTCGGAGGCATGGACCGAGCCTTCGTAGTACCAACCTGTCGGCGAGGGCTTCTGCGCCGTGAACACCGTTCCGTCGGGAGCGATCACCGAGAGTGGCCGGAACCATCCTTCGTTGGACGGCTCCTGCGGTGCCACCAGCGCCTTGAAGATGGTCTTCACGGCCGAACTGAGCGCTCCACGCGCGCAGTTGATCGGCCCTGCCGCGGCAGGCGGGCAGCCGGTGAAATCCACTTCCATGCGGCCACCCGCGATCCGGATGGCGACCTTCACCTCGATGGGATCGGTGGAAATACCATCGCCGTCGATGATGTCGGTCGCCTCGTAGGTGCCATCCGGCAGTGCCGCAATGACGTCTTGGCTGCGCCGCTCGCTGACGTCGAGGAGGTGATCAAATGCGTCCTGAACGGTAACCGCACCGTATTTCTCGACCATCTCCAGGATGCGGCGCTCGGCGATGCGCACCGTGGCAAGCTGCGCATTGAGGTCCCCCAGCGCGACTTCCGGCAGACGGACATTCTCGCTGATGATGCGGACCATGTCGGGCAACAGCTTGTCGTCGCGCGCAATACGCACGCAAGGCAGGCGAAGGCCTTCCTGGAACACCGAACTGGCGTCCGGAGGCAGGCTGCCGGGCACCGCGCCGCCGACGTCCAGCCAGTGAGCGACATTGATGGCAAATGCGATGATGCGGCCTTCGGTAAAGATCGGGCGCATGATGGCCAGATCGCAGGAATGTGTGCCTCCGGCATAGGGATCGTTTGTGACCAGGACGTCGCCCGGCGCCATGTCGTCGGCGAACCTCTCGACCAGGCTGCGGACTTGGGTGGCGAATGTGCCCGTGAACAGTGTGATGCCGTTGGTCTGGGCAATCAGGTCGCAGTCGCGGGTGCAGATGCCGCAGGCGAAGTCCAGAACCTCATAGATGACGGGACTCATGCTGGTCCGCGCCATCACGATGCCCATCTCGTCGACCATCGACAGTAGCTTGCCCTGGATGATCTCCTGGGTCACGGGATCGACGGCTCGCACTTGCTGCTCCATTCCGCACCTTTATGACTGCAGCGCCTATCTGCTGCCCATGCGGAAAGGTTGCATCGTGGAAGAAGCTTGCCTACCCGACCAATCGGGTGGGCTGCCTGGTAAAGGCCCCACCCAAAATGACGGTTAGGCTAATAGTCCTAGCTCGCGCGCGACAGAAATGGCTGAGGTGCGCGAATGGACATTGAGCTTGGAGAAGACATTTCGGACGTGAAACTTCACCGTGTTTTCGCTGACGTCCATGTGCCGGGCTATCTCCTTGTTGGAGAAGCCGCCGCATATCAATGACACTACCTTCAGTTCTTGCTGGGTCAGCGTATGCGGTGCGCTTGCGGAACCGGGCGCCGTTTCGGATGTGCCTTGTCCGGGAGCGGACGCATCTGCCGGTGCAAATATCTGGCCGACGCGCCGGGCGATCAGGCTGTCAGGGCCGGCCTCCTGCGCGCGGCGCCGCAGCAAGGCGAGCATTTCGGGACCCTCTTCGAAAAAGGCCGCGCGGTAGGTTGCGCTGGGCAGCGTCAGCAGGATTTCGTCAAGCACCGAAGCTGCTCGCTCTGCCTTGCCGGCCTTCATGCCGGCCAGCACCGCCAGCAGGCGCATCCGGAGCATTCGAGGCACGCTGAAGGGACGCTCCTGCGCCACCTCCAGGCGTTGCAGCATGTCAAGCGCGCGTTCTGTCTGTCCTTCCTGTATCCAGACGCGAACCCACAGCGTTGCCGGCACTTCGCCGCGCAGCCGGAATGAAAGCCGGTTGCGCTCGACGTCGAACGCCGATTCCGGGCTGAGATCGAAACGGTCGGCAAAACGCTTGGCGCCCTGAATGTCGCCGAAATGGATGATCGCACGCATTTGCTCGCGTGCGACCAGCCTTTGCAGGCGAGGAAAACCACGGCGCTGTGCGGTGCGCCTTGCCTGTTCCAGCACGGCGTCGACGCCGTCGAAATCGTTGCGGACCGTCCGTGCGCGAATGCGGGACAGATAGGCTGCTGCCAGGAGGTCGAACCAGCAGTCGTTCTTTTCCAGATGTGGCAACGACCATTCCAGGATGCGCTCGGCGCCATCATGCAGGCCACGCTCCGACAGGGTCTCGGCCAGCAGGACCTGGGCGATCGCGTCGAGGTCGCAACCCTTGCCGATGGCGTTTTGCGCGTCGCTGGCCAGGCGCTCGTAGGCCGCACTCGCGCCTTCCATGTCGCCGCGAAAGAACTGTGCCTGCCCCACATGGGCGTAGAGGTGCATCGCTCCAAAATGCGCTCCCGCCTGGGTAAAGTACTGGATCGCCAGGTTGCCGTGGCGCTCGGCACGCTCGAATTCGCTGCGTTCCAGGTATTGGAAGCACAGCAGGTTATAGGTCAGCGCCCGCTGTACCGGTTCCGTCAGCTCGAGCAGCGTCAGGTCGCGCTCGAGTAGTGACAGGTCGAGGGCTTCGATGCGGTCGTCCCGGTACAGCGCCATGAGTGCGCCGATCAGGCGAATTTCGTTGACAAGGACATTGTCGGTGCGGTCGATTTTCCGACTGACAAGCTCAAAATAATGAGTTGCCAGCGTCAGGTTGCCGCCTTTGGCGGCCGCGACGGCCAGCCCGAGAAAGCTGCGTGGGAACTTGGCGGCTTCCGGCTCCGGCAACACCGCTGCCAGTGCGTGAAACTGCTGCAGTAACCCGCGGGCACCGGCATAGACCTGCCGCCACCCCCCGGCATTTTCGGAAAGTTTCCCGGCAAGGCCGAAGTCTTCGGCATGCAAGGCGTGGCGAATGGCATTGGCCCAGTCACGGCGAGCCGCATACCAGTGTGCGGCAGTGCGCCTGATCTGGTTGATATCGAGCCCGCGCAAGAGGGCTTCATGCATCAGGTATTCCTGGAATACCTGATGCAGCTTGAACTGCTTGTGTCCATCGTCCAACGCCTCGATCGGCAGGCCGCCGACGGCGATGTCGGAGGTCAGTTCGGCGGCGGCCGATGGACTGACAACTGCGCTCGCCAACTCGGCACTGAAATAGGGCAGGGCAGCGACGCGGACTAGCGCCGATTGCATGGCGACCGAGAGCGAAGAAAAAACCTGTTCGGACAGATAGCGCGCCATGTCGAGCTGAGTGCCGCTGAATTCCAGCAGGTCGCTATCGGTCACGGCTCCGTCGCGCAAAAGCACGCGAGCCAGCTGCAGTGCCACGGCCCAGCCCTCTGTCTTGTGGACCAGTGCCTCGACCTGCGCTTTGTCGAGCTTGACCCCGGCCATGGCCAGCAGGTTTTGGGCCTCTCCGGCCGAGAAACGCAGGTCGGCGGCCTTCAGATAGGTGAGTTGACCATTCAGCTGCATGGCCGAAATCGCCAGTCTCGGCTCCGATCTCGAGATGATCAGCAGTCTGAGGTTTCGCGCCTGTGGCGAAAACAGCAGCCGCGCCAGCGTCGCATCGTTTTCCTCGCTCTGGGCGAAATGATAGTCGTCGAGGAACAGGTAGAGCGGACGGCGCAGTCGTTGCAGCTGGGTCAGGATGACCCCCAGAACATGCTGCTGCGACAGGCTGGAATAATCCTGAGCAGCCGCTGGGAAAATGTGGGCCGAAGTGAGAACTCCGAGCAGTCCGAGCAGGAAATGGGTGCCGTCGCGATCGTCGCCATCGAGCGCTGCCCAGGCCGCCTGATGGCCTTGTTTGCGTAGATCCTTGTAGCGCTGGTTCATCAGGGAGGACTTGCCGAAACCGGCCGGCGCAACGACCAGTGTAAGGCGCCGGTCACCGGCATCGTCTAGCAGCCGCAGCGCGCGAACGCGCCTGACCTGCGCCATGCGCGCATCGGCGCCGCCTTCAGAGAAGTGTTCGGGCGACAACGCCACCATTCCTGCCAGCACCCAGCATCAACCAACGTTGCCGTTATGATGCGTAGCGGCAAGAATGTACACCTTATGGCGTCAAAGCCGTGAGGTGCTGATTGGCGATGGCGGCGTTGACAAAGCCTCTAGAGGGCAAAGCTCGTTGGCGCTGACAAGTCCGCAAGAAGGCTGCGTCAGCGCCAGCGTTCGCGACAGATGTCGGCGGCGGGGGCTGGCAATCAGTCCGGGCACCTGATCGGGCCTTCGTAGACCGGCAAAACGGCGAACATCCATCCTTGCATGCGGCCGCCGGTGGCTGCACCGGCGGCCGCATTTCAGGCTACCACGGCAAAGAGAAGGTCTTGACGTTGGTGAAGCTCTTCATCGCTTCGATGACGCCTTCCTTGTAGCCATTGCCCGAGTCCTTGATCCCGCCAAAGGGCGACATCTCGATGCGATATCCCGGGACCTCCCAGATATTCACCGTGCCGACCTGCAGGCCGGCGATGTATTTCTGCATGCGGCGGAAGTCGTTGGTGCAGACACCCGACGACAGGCCGAAGGCGGTGGAGTTGGACAGTGCGATCAGCTCGTCGTCATTGTCAGGCGCGCGCACGATCGGGATGATCGGCCCGAAGGTCTCTTCCATGACCAGCTCGGACCTATGCGGCACGCGGTCGACGACGATCGGCGGCAGCAGCGCGCCCTTGCGGCCGGGGTCGTAGAGCACTTCAGCGCCCTGTTCGGCGGCCATGTAGACCCGGCTTTCGAAGAGTGCGGCGGCCTTCTCGTGCACAACGGTGCCGAGATCGGTCGAGCGGTCCATCGGATCGCCGAACCTGATCTTCTTCGCCCGCTCGAGCACCATCGGCACGAAGCGGTCGGCGACGCTTTCCTGGCACAGGATGCGCTTCACCGCCGTGCAGCGCTGGCCCGAGTTCTTGGTGGCACCTGCCACGGCGAGATCGGCTGCCTTGGCGAGATCGTCGTCCGACAGGTCGTTGAGGATGATCAGTGGGTCGTTGCCGCCGAGTTCCAGCACCTGGCGCTTGTAGCCGGCAGTGCGGGCGATCAGCTTGCCGACGGGCACGCCGCCGGTGAAGGTGATCAGCTCGATGTGGTCGTTGGTGATCATTTCCGCGCCGATGTCGGCGGGCATGCCGGTCACGACAGACAGCATCTCAGGCGGCAGGCCGGCCTCGTAGAGGATGTCGGCGAGGATCAGCGCCGTCATCGGCGTGAGTTCCGTCGGCTTGACGACGACGCAGTTGTTGGTGGCGATAGCTGGTGCCACCTTGTGTGCCACCATGTTGAGCGGGTGGTTGAAGGGAGTGATCGCCGAGATCGCCCGCAGCGGCTCGCGGGTGGTGAAGATTTTCCGCGCTTTTCCATGGGGGGTGAGATCGCAGGAAAAGATCTGGCCGTCATCCTGGATGCACATCTGCGCCGACAGCGTGAACACGTCGTAGGCGCGGCCGACCTCGTAGAGGGAGTCGGCCTTGGAGATGCCGAGTTCCAGCGTGATGATGTCGGAGATCTCTTCCTTGCGTGTGGCAAGCGCTTCGGCCGTGCGGAACAGGATCTGCTGACGCTCGTAGCGCGTCAGCTTCGGCTTGTAGTTGGCCGCGATTTCAAAGGCCTGGCGGGCGTGCTCGGCACGGCCCGCGGGTACCGTGCCGATGACGGCATCGGTGTAGGGGTAGTGGACGTTGACGACGCCGTCGGCATCGACCTTGCGTCCGGCGATGCGCATCGGCTCGTGGCGCACCTTGAACGTCGTTTCAGCCTTGACCATGGTTGGTCCTCCCTCAGGCCTGTGCTGCGGCAAGCGCGGCATAATAGAACGCATCGAAGTTGCGCAGAACCGGCTCGTTGGGCAGCGTCTCAAGCTTGCGGTTGACGATGAACGGCACTGCCTGCTCGGTCAGGCCGCCATGCGATCGCAGCGGCTCGTTGAGGGCTGCGAGGTCGTGGCGGTGTTCGCTGGTGCCGATGGTCTTGTTTTCGGTGGACACCAGAACGATGTCGCCGATGCGGTCGGATGGCAGTTCGAAGCGTTCGCAGGCGGCGGCGTTGTCGATGACCACGTCGATGCCTTCGATGGCGGCGAGGCGCTTCATTATGCCGGCCTGGTCAGCACCCTCGGGCAGGTAGGCGGTGGCAAACGAGCCGAGCGCGCCGTGATGGACGACATAAGGATCGGTGATCGGCAGGATGACGCGCGCTGCGTCCTTGCCGAGCCACTCGTCGAGCAGGTCCTGGACATAGACCACGTCAGGGGTGCCGTCGGCCTTGTGCTTGGGCTTCATGCCGTGATCGGCGGTGATCACGATGGCCGCACCAAGGGCGTCGAGTTCGCCGAGATACTTGTCGAACATCTCGTAGAAGGCGTTGGCCTGTGGCACGCCGGGTGCATATTTGTGCTGCACATAGTCGGTCGTTGTCAGGTACATCACGTCAGGCTTGAATTCCTTCAGCAGCTTGACGCCGGCGGCAAAGACGAACTCCGACAGTTCCGCCGAATAGACTTCCGGCACCGGCTTGCCGAGCCAGGCCGACGCATTGTCGATGCCGTGCTCGGCCTTTGTCGAGACATCGGACTTCTCAGACGAGAAGCAGATGGCGCGGCCGTCGTCGAACTTCAGGCCGCTGCCGAGAAGCGCCCGCAGCTTGTCCTTGGCGGTGACCACGGCGACGCGGGCGCCGGCATCGTAGAAGGCCTGGAAGACGGTCGGCGCGCGCAGGAAGCGCGGGTCGTTCATCATCACTTCCTTGCCGGTCTCGCGCTCGTAGAGATAGTTGCCGCAGATGCCGTGGACTGCCGGCGGACGGCCGGTGGCGATCGACAGGTTGTTGGGGTTGGTGAAGCTCGGAATGACGCTGTGGGCGGTACGCTCGGTGCCGTTGGCGCGGATCTTCACCAGGTTCGGCATCAGGCCCGCCTTGATCGCTTCGTCGAGATAGGCCGGCTCGCAGCCGTCGAGGCAGATGGCAATCGCCGGCACGCGCGGCCACTCATAGGTGCGGCCGTTGGCGCTGACGTTGATCGTGGTCATCTTGTTCATTGGGAGGGGTCCTTTGTGATCTTCTTGTTATCAGGCGGCGAGCTTGGCGCGCTCGGCGATGGCGGCTGCGGGGGGAGCAGCGGTGTCGACGCCCATCTGACGCAGGGACTGGCCGGCGGCCTCGACGACCTTGCGCATGACATGCTCGTCCATCCGCCCGATGCAGCCGACGCGGAAGCTGTCCACCACGGTCAGCTTGCCCGGATAGATGATGAAGCCCTTTTCCTTCATCAGCTCGTAGAAGCGGTCGAAGGCAAAGTCCGGATGGGCGGGGCAGAAGAAGGTGACGATGATCGGCGAGAGCCAGCGGTCCTTGAGCAGCGTCTCGAAGCCGAGCTCGCGCATGCCAGCCACCATGACGTCGCGATTCCTGGTGTAGCGGGCGCCGCGGCCGGCGACACCGCCTTCGGCCTCGTGTTGGCGCAGCGCCTCGAGGAAGGCAGCAACCACATGCGTCGGCGGAGTGTAGCGCCACTGGCCGGTCTTGTTCATGTGCGCCCACTGGGCATGCACGTCGAGGCTGAGCGAGTGGCTGCGGCCCTTTGCGGCTTCGAGCTCACTCTTGCGGGCGATGATGAAGCCGAAGCCGGGTACGCCCTCGATGCATTTGTTGGCGGAAGACACCATGGCCTCGTAGCGCACGTCGCCGACTTCGAGCGGGATGGCACCAAAGGCGCTCATCGAGTCGACCAGGAACTTGCGGCCCTTGGCGTAGACGGTTTCGGAGATCTCGGCGACCGGGTTGAGGATGCCGGAGCTGGTCTCGCAGTGGACCAGGATGACGTGGGTGATGGCAGGGTCGGCGTCGAGGGCTGCAGCCACCTCATCACCGCGCGGCGGCATGTAGTCGCCCTTGTCGATGGCGACGTGGTCGCGGCCGAGATAGCCGAGCGTCTGGACGATGCGCTGGCCGTAGGCGCCATTGACCAGCACCAGCGCCTTGCCGTCACGCGGCACGAACGAGCCGAGCATCGCCTCGACGGCGAAGCTGCCCGAGCCTTGCATCGGTACGCAGTCGAATTCGTTGTTGGTATCGCCGAGCATGGCGAGCAGCCGCTGGCGCATCTCTGATGTCATCGCCCGGAAGTCGCCGTCCCATGAGCCCCAGTCGCGCAGCATCGCTTGCTTGACGGCATAGGAGGTGGTCAACGGCCCGGGGGTGAGCAAATAGGGTTCACCCAATGCCGGAGCAGGGAGGGGGGCCGGAGCAGGGAAGGGGGCCTGAGCCGCAAGCTTATGTTCGGACAGCATTTTTTCGTCTCCTCGCCGTCATCCTGAGATTGCCTATGGCTCACCTTGGAATCCCCTGATCCATATGTACAATCGTTATTTCGTATCCAATGATAAGTCTGGGTAATGATGTTTGGATGACACGGGCAAATTCGCTCAGGCCGTCTTGGCCAGCCGGCTTTCCAAGAGGTCGCCGCTCTGGGTCAGGATCGGGTAGGCGACGGATACCAGCAGCGAGTTGAATTCCTTCAGCGCCCGCACCGCTTCGAGATGGATGTCGCTGGTCTCGATGCTCTGCACCGTACCCGATTGCAGGCGCTTCAGGTGGCGTTCATGGCTGTCGCGCTCAAGCTTGCGCATGCGTTCCTTCTCGACCACCAGCTGGCGCGCCGCTTCGAGGTCGCCCGACACCAGAACGTTCATGGCAATCTGCATGTTGGCCAGAACCCGGTCATGCAGGGCCGTCAACTCCGACCAGCCTTCCCTCGAGAAGCTCAGCCTCTTGTCGCTCTTCTCCTCGGCCAGTACCAAAAGGTTCTTGGCGATGATGTCGCCGGCATGTTCGAGATTGATGGCGAGGTCGGTCAGTTCGATGCCGCGCCGCGCCTCGTCCTGGCTCATCGTGCCGCGATTGACCTCGGCGATGTAGAGCTTGATGTCGGTGTGGGCGCGGTTGACCTCCTCGTCGAGCCGACGCAACTGTGCCACGCGTGCCTTGTCGCCGCTTTCGAACAGCTCCATGACAGGCCGCAGCATGATCTCCACCGTTTCGGCCATGCGCAGCACCTCGCGGGTGGCGCTCGCCAGCGCCACGCCAGGCATCTTGATGACGGTGCGGTCGAGCGCGCTCTTGCGCCGCGACATCAGGTCGAATGTTTCTTCGCCTGTCGGCGCATCAGGCAGGATCAACCGCGCGAGTCGTTCCATTGTCGCGGTGAAGGGCAGGCAGACGACCAGCAAAGCAAGGTTGAAAGCGAGATGCAAATTGACCACCTGCCGGGCGGCCGACTCGCCGAACCAGGATATCGGCAGGGTAGCCGCCTGCAGGCCAACCAGAATGGCGACCGCTGCCGTTGCCCGGAAGATCAGGTTGCCCAGCGGGATGCGTCTGGAATCGATTGCCTGGCCGCGGGTCAAGCCGACAGCGACCAGTCCGGCGCCGAGATTGACGCCGAGGATCATCGGCAGCGCCACCTCTGCCGGCAGCACGCCTTGGGCTGCCATCGACATGAACAAAAGCACCGAGGCGACGCTGGAATGGATCAGCCATGTGAACAGTGCAGCTGCGCCGAAGGCCGTCACCGGATCGCCGAGCAGATAGTCGATCGCCATCGGCAGCAAGGCGCTGTGACGCATCGGTGCGGTCGCTTCGCCGACCATGCGCAGCGAGATCAGGATGAAGGCGATGCCGAGCAGCGTGCGCCCGGTCTGCTTGACGATACGGGCCTCAACCTTGAGGAACATCGTGGCGCCGGCGAAAAGCAGCAGCGGCACCAACCAGCTGAGGTCGAAAGACAGCGCCTGCACCACCAGCGCAGAGCCGACATCGGCGCCCAGCATGACTGCAAGCCCGCCGGAGACGGTCATCACGCCGGTTGCAGCGAAACCCGCGGCGAGCACTGCAACGGCCGTCGCACTCTGCAACATGACGGCAAGCACGGTGCCGGCAGCCGCCGCACGCACCCGGCCTTTGGTGGCGCCACGCAGCGCCTCGCGCAACAATACGCCATGGGCGCGCTCGACGCCGGTGCGCACCATGCGCACGGCCCACAGCAGAAGCATGATGGCGCCTGCCAGCTGCAGCAGGATATACAGAAGATGCATGGTGCCGTGCCTCCCAACGCGCGGCGCGCAAGGGTGGCGCCTGCCCTATCCTCGGCATGTCAGGCCATAAATCAAATCGTTAGTTTCGATGTTTCTATCGCTCCAGTTTATTGCTAGTCTGCTCTGATATCAGGGATCAGACATGCGCTACGTGCAGCTCAGGGCTTTCCACTATGTCGCGGTGTGCGGCGGCTTTTCGCGCGCCGCCGAGATGCTGTTTCTCACCCAGCCGGCCATCTCCGACCAGGTGCGCAAGCTGGAGGAAGAGTATGACGTGCTCCTGTTCAACCGTCACAAGAAGCAGGTGACGCCGACGGCGTCGGGCCTGCAACTGCTCGAAATCACGCGGCGCATGTTCGACACGGAACAGCAGGCACTCGAGCTCTTGTCGGAATCCCGCGCGCTGCGCTCAGGCACGCTGCGCATCGTCGCGGACGCCGCCCACCATCTGCTGCACATTCTCGGCCAATTCCGCCAGAAATATCCCGGTATCCAGGTCTCGGTCCGCGCTGGCAATACCGAGACGGTCATTTCCAGCCTCTACAGCTACGAAGCCGATATCGGCGTGCTCGGCGAAATTCCGACCGGCCGCGATTTCGAGATCGTCAAGCTCAATTCGACGCCGATCATAGCATTCGTCTCGACCGATCATCCGCTGGCGACAGCCAAGTCGCTGTCGCTGCACGAACTGTCCTTGCTGCCGCTGGTGATGCGCGAACGCGGCTCGAAAACCCGCGCCAAGCTGGAGGACCTCGCTTCGAAGGAGGGTTACGAATTCAAGCCGGCGATCGAGGCGGAAGGCCGCGAGGCGGTGCGCGAGATCGTCGCCTCGGGCGCCGGTGTCGGCTTCGTATCGGCGGCAGAGTTCGGACAGGACGTCCGACTGGTCCAGATCCCGATCGCTGCGCCCGAAATGCTGATGGACGAAGCACTGATCTGCCTCAAGGAGCGCAGCGGCGGCAAGCTGGTGCGGGTCTTCCTCGATATCGCTAGGTCGATGGCTGCGGGATGAGCATCGCTAGCGACCTGTGCTAGGCTGTCTTGCCCACCAGCCTGGGAGGCCTGCCCGTCTTGGAGATCATCGTCCTCTCGCTCCTGCTGCTCTCGCTGGCCTTTTCGCTCGGCTTTGTCCTCAACAGAAGCTCGACCTGCGCAGTGATCGCGATGACTGAGCTCCTGCAGGAGCGCAAGCCGGCGCGCTTCGTGGCATTCTTCGAGTGCACGCTCTGGGGCGCGCTCATCTACGCGGCCTGGCAAATGACGTCCGGACCGCAGGCGCATTGGTCGGCGTTGGCCTACACCGCAACCGGCGGCGTGATCTTCGGCGTCGGGGCTTTCGTGAACGGCGCCTGCGCTTTCGGCAGCGTCGGCCATCTTGGCAATGGCGATACCCAGTTCGGCTTCACATTCCTTGGCATGTATGCGGTCTCGACTGTAGCAAGCCTTGCAAATCTGTTGCCCGCAGTGATGACGTCGTCAATGTCTCTTCAGGTTGCCGCGCCAGTCACCCTGTCGATGCTGGTCGGTTTTGCCCTCCTCCGTTTTGTGATCCAGCGAAACAACGTCACGGCATATCTCAAGATGACATGCGCCATGCTGGCCATTGGCGTGGCCTACGCCACGATCGTCTTGCTCAAACCTGGCTGGTCCATCGCGCATGTCGCATGCTCAATCGCTTCCATTGGCATCCATAGCCATTACCGTGGCAATGTTTGCCGGCAGCGTTGGCAGTCGCTGGTTGGAGAGAGGCCGCACCAGGATCAAATGGCCAAGCCTCCGCGGCGCGCTTCGCCGCCTCGTCGGAGGGACGCTGATGGGAAGCGGGGCAGTGCTTATCCCTGGCGGCAACGACACGCTGCTGCTGGTGGGGCTACCCATAGGCGCCCAGGAGGCGGCGCTTGCCTATCTGCTGTTTGCCATATCGGTTGCAGTTCTTGTTCGGACGATTGGCTCACCGGCCCAGGCATGGTCTTAGCGATCTGGCGGTTCCAGGTTCAACACTTTGCAAAAATTTTCTCTAGTGTGAAACAAGATTTCATGCTAGGAATTATCTGACTTCGGATCAGATCGGCAATCGGCCGCCATCCGAACATTCGCAGACCCAAGCAACCGAACCATGTGCCGAAGCCTCCGGGCTTCGGGCAGGTCGCTATTGACTGGCGATGGCTATGAAAACGGCATCAACCTTCCTCCAGCTTTTGGCCCTGAGCGCATGCCTCGTTGCCCGGGTCCTTGGCGCGGGAGACATGCAGACGCCGGGTGTGCGCCGTGCCCTGCAGACCATGGCGGGAGCCGGACGTCAGACGATCACCGAATGCCTGACAGCGCAGGCCTGAGGCGGAACCGGAGGAGAATGCCTGCTAGCCGTCGACGGCGATCGCAGCGCCGGGAACATAGAGCAAGATCGGCCGTATTTCGTAAACCGCGGTCGGGTTGGCGGAACGCAGCTCGCGTGCCGCGGCCACCGCGCCGTCCATGCTGGGATAGTCCACCACGTAGAAACCGAGAAGCTGCTCCTTCGTCTCGGCGAACGGACCGTCGGTGACCAGTCCAAGTCCCTTTCCCCGCAGCGTGACCGCGCTTTCGGTTGGCCCGAGGCGCGCTGCCGGTCCCAGATGCTTTTCGCCGACGAGACGATCATTGACCTCAAGCAGTTCCTCCATAAGTGCGGCGTCTTCTTCCTCGGTCCAGGATTCGACAACGCCCTCGGCGTGATAGGCCAGGATGGCATACAGCATGGTTGTTCCTCTCTTCTTCCGCACCTTCCGATTGCGGACAAGCGAGCCATTGTTTGATGCTGACTGCAAGTGTCAAAAGCTGTCCGGTCGCCGTCTTGGCAGGACGGCAGCCGATCACATGCGTATGCCTTCGAAAAGCTCGCGCTCGCGAGCCAATCCCTCGCCGACGACGTCGAAGAAGGCACGGACACGCGCCGTGCCCTTCAGGTCCTGATGGGTGACGATCCAGAGTTCGCCGGCGAGTTCTTCGATCGGCCGGGCCAGCGCGCGCACCAACCCCGGCTCGCCGTCGCCGAGATAACAAGGCAGGAGTGCCAGGCCGATGCCGGCCCGGGCCGCCACCGACTGGTTGACCAGGCTGTTGGTGCGGTAGACGAAACGTTCGGCCGGAACGTTGCGGTCCAGCCAGTCTGCGGCCGTGATGCCACCCGCCGTCTCCTCCCAGCCGACAAGGGCATGCGGTCCGAGCGCCGCTGTGTCGCGGATCGCGCCATCATGGGCGTCGAGATAAGCCGGCGAGGCAAAGAAGGTCCAGGCGACGCCGGCAAGCTTGCGGCCCCAGAGGTCGCCTTCCCTGGGCCGGATCGGCCTGAGCGCCACGTCGGCCTCGCGACGCGACAGGCTGAGAACACGGTTCTCGATGGCCAGTTCGACAACGATGCCGGGATGCACGGCGCGGAACCCGGCCAGATGCTTGGTCAGCCTGGAGTAGGCGAGCGTTTCCGACGAGGTGACGCGCAGCCGCCCGGACAGGCGGCCATCGGCGCCAGCGATGTCGCGTGCCAGCGCCAGCGCCTCGTCCTCCATGCGCTCGGCAGCCGCCGCCATGCGCTCGCCTGCCGGTGTCAGTTGGTAGATGCCGCCGGGCAGGCGCTCGAACACCCGCACCGCCAGCTTCTGTTCGAGCCCGTTGAGCCTGCGAAACACCGTCGAGTGGTCGATGCCGAGCAATGCTGCGGCTGAGGTGAGGCTGCCAGCACGCGCCACGGCGAGCACCAGCCTGAGTTCATTCCAGTCTTCCATGCATACGTTCTAGCACGGCGTATCTTTGCAGTCATGCAAGCGTGGTTGGCGAAATGCCAATGAGCGTTGCCAGATCGCAAGCTCTAGATTGTCCCCTGAAGCAACGACCGTCAGGTCAGAACCCAAGAGGACAGACCATGAAACTCTACTATGCCACCGGCACCTGCTCGCTTTCGCCCCACATCGTGGCGCTGGAAGCAGGTATCCCGCTCGACATCGAGCGCGTCGACATCATGAGGAAGCCGCATGTCACCGGCGCAGGCCAGGACTTCACCAAGGTGAACCCGAACGCCTATGTGCCGGCGCTCGAACTCGACGACGGCTCGCTCCTCACCGAGGGGGCAGCGATCGTGCAGTATCTTGCCGATCTTAAGCCGGAAATCGGGCTGGCACCGGCGGCCGGCACGCGCGAGCGTTACCAGTTGCAGTCCTGGCTCAACTTCGTCGCCACCGAACTGCACAAGATGTACAGCCCGTGGCTGTTCCACCCCGAATATGGCGTCCAGGCGCAGGAGGTGGCGCGCGGCAAGATCACCGAACGTCTGGCTTATGTCGAACGCCATCTGGAGCGCAGCGGCCTCTATCTGATGGGCGAGACCTTCACCGCCGCTGACGCTTATCTCTTCACCATTGTCGGCTGGTCCGCCTATGCCAAGGTCGACCTCTCCGCGTTCCCGCAACTGCGCGCCTACATGGATCGTGT
This sequence comes from Aminobacter sp. NyZ550, assembly GCF_025628925.2. Lineage (NCBI taxonomy): Bacteria > Pseudomonadati > Pseudomonadota > Alphaproteobacteria > Hyphomicrobiales > Phyllobacteriaceae > Aminobacter > Aminobacter sp. NyZ550. The sequence continues at coordinate 313,421 of NZ_CP114191.1, read as the reverse complement.
CGGCGCGCGGCCCAAGGTGCGCGACGCGATGCGGGCCGAAGGCATGAAGCTCGCGGCCTGACCATGGGCCAGGGACTTGCCTGGGCGCTTCTGGTGGTGGCGGGCGTGCTCGACGTTGCCTGGGCGGTGTCGATGAAACATGCCGAAGGCTACACTCGGCCCGGTTGGACGGTGGTCTCGGTGCTTCTGCTGGCAGCCTTCGTCTATCTGCTTGGCAAGGTACTTCAGGTCCTGCCCGTCGGCACCGCCTATGCGGTGTGGACCGGTCTTGGCGCAGCCGGCACGGTCATTATGGGCGTCGTGTTGTTCGGCGAGACGCTTGGGCCGTTGAAGCTGGGTGGCGTTATTGTCGTGCTTGCCGGCATCGCCATGCTGAAGCTGGCGGAAGCCTGACGCAAAAGAAAAGCCCCTCCCGCGGCGGGAGGGGCAGTCGGGGGAGGGGTCTGGGAATGATCAGGCAGCTTCGTGCAGTTCCGTGCTGTCGGCCTTCACGCGCTCGGATTTGGGATCGTAGGGCGCCTTGAGATGAGCCGTTGCCGTGTAGCGTTCACCGGCAAGGTCGATCTCGAAGCGGCCGCTTTCGATGAAGTCCTTGTCGATGCCGGCCTCGTTGTGCAGCAGGCCGAGCGCCACCGAGCGGCCGAGCGTGTGGCCGTAAGCAGCCGAGCGCACTTCGCCGACTGGTTTGCCGTCGCGCAGGATCAGTTCACCGCCCCAGAGCATGGGTGCCGCATCGTCCACCGTGAATTGTACGATGCGGCGGGTGAGCTTGCCCTTGGCCTTGGCGGGGACCAACGCCTCCTTGCCGATGAAGCCGTCAGGCTTGTCCATCGACACGGCGAAGGCGAGGCCGGCCTCGTACGGGGTGATATCGGGCGTCAGCTCGCGGCTCCAGGCGCGGAAGCCCTTCTCGATACGCAGCGCTTCCAGCGCATAGTAGCCGCAGTCGGCAAGGCCATGCACGCGGCCCGCTTCGTGCAGCGCCTCATAGACGCCGATGGCGAATTCGGTCGGCACGATCAGCTCCCAGCCAAGCTCGCCGACATAGGTCATGCGGTTGGCATAGGCGGTGGCATAGCCGATGTCGATCTCGCGGATCGTGGCAAAGGGGAAGCCGGTATTGGAGAGATCGGCCGAGGTCAGCTTGGCCAGGATGTCGCGCGAGCGTGGTCCCATCAGCGCCAGCACGGCATAAGACGAGGTGACGTCGGTCAGCGTGACATGCGCGTCCTCGGGAATGTTTTTCGAGATCCAGTCGGCATCGTGCACCGCCTGGGCCGAGCCGGTGACGAGCAAGAACTTGTCGCGGCCGAGACGCATCACGGTAAGATCGCTCTCATAGCCGCCGCGCTCGTTGAGCAGGCCGGTATAGATCGAGCGACCGATCTCGACGTCGATATCGGCTGCGCAGATGCGGTTGAGCACTCGCGCTGCGTCGCGGCCCTGCACCAAAATCTTGGCAAACGAGGTCTGGTCGAAAATGCCTGATGCCTCGCGGGTGGCCTTCATCTCGCGCTTCACCGCCTCATGCCAGTTCTGCTTGCCGAAGGCGTATTGCGTCTCGGGCTTCTCACCTTGGGCGGCGAACCAGTTGGCGCGCTCCCAGCCCATCTTGGAGCCGAAGCAGGCGCCCTTCGCGGCGAGCCGGTCGTACAGCGCGGAGCGACGGAAGGGACGGGCGGTGTCGAGCTCTCGGTTCGGCCAGGACATGGCGTAGTGCAGGCCGAGCGTTTCCTTGACGCGGTCGTGCAGCCAGCGCGGATTGTTGTTGAAGCCGGCAAAGCGCCTGATATCGACCGGCCACAGGTCCATGGTCGCTGCACCATTGACGATCCACTCGGCCAGCGCTCGGCCGGCGCCGCCGGCACTGGCGATGCCCATCGAATTGAAACCGGCGCCAACGTAGAAATTCTTCAGTTCCGGTGCCTCGCCGAGGATGAAGTTGTTGTCGGCGGTGAAGCTTTCGGGCCCGTTGTAGAATTTCTTGACCTCTGAGGTTTCCAGCTGCGGCACGCGGATAAGCGCGTTCTGCATCAGGATCTCGAACTGGTCCCAGTCGTCGGGCAGAAGGGCGAACTCGAAATCGTCAGGAATGCCCTTCATGCCCCACGGCTTGGCCTCGGGTTCGAAGCCGCCCATGACCAGGCCGCCGACCTCTTCCTTGAAATAGATGTAGCCGTCGGGGTCACGCAGCACCGGCAGGTCCGGATGCACACCCTCGATCTTGCCAGTGACGATGTACATGTGCTCTGCCGAATGCAGTGGCACCGTCACCCCGCACATCGCGCCAACCTTGCGCGCCCACTGTCCGGCGCAGTTGACCACGATTTCGGCTGCGATGTCTCCCTTGTCGGTGGAAACACCTGTCGCCCGGCCGTCTTTGGTCTGGATGCCGGTGACACGGACACGCTCGATGACCCGCGCGCCGCGGTTGCGCGCGCCCTTGGCCAGCGACTGGGTCAGGTCGGTCGGGTTGGCCTTGCCGTCGCCCGGCAGCCAGACCGCGCCGACCAGATCGTCGATGGCCATCACCGGCCATTTCTCTTGCGCTTCCCTGGCCGAAATCACCTCGATGTCAACGCCCTGCGCGCGGGCCGAGGCGGCGGTGCGCTTCAGCACGGTCATGCGGTCGGCGCTGCGTGCCACCGACAGCGAACCGCAGTTTTTCCAGCCCGTGGCAAGCCCGGTCTCGGCCTCGAGTTCGCTGTAGAGCTGGGTCGAGTATTTGATCAGGCTGGTCATGTTGGCGTGGCTGCGCAGTTGCCCGACGAGGCCGGCGGCGTGCCAGGTGGTACCGCCACTCAGCTGGCCCTGCTCGAGCAGCACGACATCGGTCCAGCCGAGTTTTGTCAGGTGATAGGCGACCGAGCAGCCGATGATGCCACCGCCGATGATGACGACGCGTGCCTGCGTCGGGAATTGCTGCGCCATGATGAAAGAACCTCCCAAAGGTGATGCTTGTCACCATATCTTGATCGCAACAAAATGCAACACTAAATGCAACAAATAGCCACATTGGATCACGCGCCTGATGGCGACCTTGCGGCTGCGTGGCGCGGCTGGCAGAAATTTTCGCGGCGCTGTCGGAACGCGCCGCCGCCGAACGTCTTGAAGACGTAAAGCCGGCAGGGGTGATGAAGGAGAATGACATGAGAAAGATCGTGGTGGGTGCATTCATGAGCCTCGACGGCATCATGCAGGCGCCGGGCGGACCGGACGAGGATCCGATCGGCGGCTTCACATTTGGCGGCTGGGCCGCGCCCTATTTCGACGAGACCATGACCGAGGCGGTGGGTGGGATGTTCGCCAGGCCCTTCGACCTTCTGCTCGGGCGCAAGACCTGGGACATCTTCGCCGCGCACTGGCCTTATGTCGACGCCGACGACCCGATCGGCCCGCTGTTCGACCGCATCAACAAATATGTGGCGACACGCAACCCCGAGCTGAAGCTCGGCTGGCAGAACAGTCATTCGCTCGGCCCGGATGCGGTAGCTGCCGTGCGCAAGCTGAAGGCCGAAGACGGGCCGGACCTCCTCACCCAGGGTTCGACCGATTTCCTCAAGACCCTGCTCGCCAGCGACCTCGTCGACGAGCTCAACGTCTCGATCTTTCCGCTGGTGCTCGGCAAGGGCAAGCGCCTGTTCGGCGACGCGGCGCTGCCGTCGAAGCTGAAACTGGTGTCGTCCAAGGTTTCCGGCACGGGCGTGACCGTCAACAAATATGTCCGCGACGGCGATATCGTCACCGGCTCGTTCGAGTTCGAGACGCCGACAGAGGCGGAACTGGAGCGGCGGCGGAAGCTGACTTGACGTTCACGCAAAAGGCGGAGCGACGTGGCGCCGCGCTTCGCCATCTATTCCCCGACGATCACCTTCGGCCCCTTGCGCTCCAGCGCCTCGATCATCGCTGCGGGCGGAGGAGCGTCGACGATGACGCCGGCGGCGAGTTCGAAGCGCTGGATGCGCAGCGGCGTCAGCCGGCCAAACTTGGAGCTGTCGAGCACGAAATAGGCGCGGGCCGCGGTGGCTGCCATGCGCGAGCGCTGTTCGGCGCCGTTGCGGGTGAAGTCGGTGATCTCGCCGTCGGGCGACAACGCGCCGCCACCGAGAAAGGCGACGTCGATGCGGAAGCGGCCGATGGCTTCGAGCGCGTCGACGCCGACGGCAGCCTCCTCCGACGGGTCGATCTCGCCGCCCAGCATGTGCACGCGCACATGCGGCTGGCGGCACATGTGCAAAGCGATCGTCAGGCTGGTGGTGCAGATGGTCAGGTTCTGTTTGCCTGTCAGCGCATGGGCCACGGCGAGCGTGGTCGTGCCGGAATCGAGGAACACCACCATGCCGTCCTCGACCAGCGCTGCGGCAGCCCTGCCGATTGCCGCCTTGCCGCCGGCATTCTCCTGACTGCGCAGGGTCAGGGCCGGCTCGGTCGCCTCGAACAGGGTTGCGCCGCCATGGACGAGGTCGAGCTGGCCGCGCTCGGCCAGGAACTTCATGTCGCGCCTGATGGTCTCGCGCGACACGTCGAAGAAGGCGGCGAGCTCGGTGATGCCGACCGATCCGTCGGTGGCCAGCCGCCTCAGGATCTCATCGTGGCGGCGCGGCGCGAGCGCCCTGTGGTTCTGCGAGTCGGACATGCACTCTATGTGGCGGCATTGCTCCTGTTATGGCAAGCAGATGTTGCAATGTGTGGCATGTGGAGTGTGGCGCCACATCAGAACGCCGCACATGTCTGTTCGGACGCGCGGTGCTCTGGCTAGGGAGACAGAGACAGCGGGCCGTTTTTCGGACCGGCGTGCCGGCGAGGCGCTAGTTTCGGACGCGCTCGCCCGCCGGATCGTAGGCGCAGCGCTCGACGACCGTTGCCCGGCTGCGCCGGCCGAAGGCCTCGACCTCGATCTCCTTGAGGCCCATCTCCTCACCCTTGAGAATCCTACTGGTTCCTTGCCACGCCACAGAAAGCCAGGTCACCGAAGTTGCCGGCTTTCCGTGACTGGCTGTTGAGCATGACTGCGCCCGTGGCAGCTGTCGGGCAGTGAACCAGGACTGCCTGGAGTGACGCTGCCAAAATCGCAATGTTGCATATTGTGCTATTTTGCGTCAATTTGTGCCTCGTCGGTTTTGGCCTGGGAAAAGTCGAGCTCCTGCCTTACCGCATGCGCCGGGAGGGCCACATGAACGCGCCAAGCAAGCACACGGACTTCGATGTTGCAGCCCGCTGGCCGGGCGTGGGTTTCCAGCGTCCGGTGCCGCGGTTCCAGGTGGCGCAGGCATCTGCCGCGTTCTCCATCCTGATCTTGCAGGGCTTTTCCCAGCTCTGCCTGTCGTCACTGGTCGAACCGCTGCGGCTCGCGAATTCCCTCGCCGGTGCCGAGCTGTTCCGTTGGAAGCTCGTCAGCCTCGACGGCCGATCGGTGGCGAGCGCCAGCGGCATTTCGATTGAGGTTTCCGGCAGCTTCGCCGAGGCGGCCAGGGCGCTGCCGTTCGAGCCGCAGGCGGTATTGGCGATCTGCGCCGGGGAAGGTGTGGAACGGCACGGCTCGCAGCAACTGCGCGCCTGCCTGCGCCGTGTCGGCCGCGCCCAACTCCCGATCTATGCCTTGGGCACCGCAACCTGGCTGCTGGCCGACGCTGGATTGCTCGGCGACGCCCGTTGCACCATCCACTGGGGCAAGATGGCGGCGCTATCCGAGACCTTTTATGACCTCACCATCGACGATGCGCTGTTCGTGCGTGATGGCCAGATCATCACCTGCGCCGGTGAGTTGGCGGCCTTCGACCTCGCCATCGACATCGTGCAGGAGCGCTGCGGCACCGAGCTGGCGCGCAGCATCTGCCAACACGTCACCGCCGACCGCTGGCGTGATGGCGCGGCCTGCCAGTCGGTGCCACCCGGCCTGCGCTACGGCAACACCGGCAAGAAGCTGTTGCGCATCATCCAGCTTATGGAAAAGCACATCGAAGAGCCGCTGCCGCTCGAGGAGATCTCGGAGCGGGTTTCGCTGTCGCGCCGCCAGATCGAACGGCTGTTCGAACGCCATCTCGCGACAACGCCGTGGCAGCATTATCTCGGCCTGCGGCTTGCCAAGGCGCGCCAGCTGATCGAGCTGACGGCGATGCCGATCATGGACGTCGCGGTTGCCTGCGGCTTCGTTTCGTCATCGCATTTCTCGAAAAGTTTCCGCGATCACTTCAAGGTCCTGCCGAGCAAACTGCGGGCGGCGGCAGCCTAGCCGCTCAACTGTGCTGGCTGCGATGGCAGGCCCTAGCTCAAATGCTCGGCGATCTGGCTGACGGCTGCAACGATCAGCTGGGCATGCAAGGAGCGTGCATCGGCGGTCGCACGTGCGGCGGGGGTCGAGATGATGATCGCGGCGATCGGGCGCCGGTCCGGCCCGCTGATTGCTGCACCCGTTGCAACCACGCCGGCGCACCACGACGCCGTGGTAGCGTAGCCGCGCGATGCGATGTCGCGCAGCTCGACGAGTAGATCACTGAGGGGTAATGCCGCTGACACGGCACTGGCTTGGCTGTCGGCCCTGACGGCTTCGCCATAGACACGTTCGATGTCGGCTTCCGGCATCTGCGCCAGCATCGCCTTGCCGGTGGCGGTGACCAGCACGGGCGCGCGGCCGCCGAGCGGCTCGACATGGCGCGTCGCATGCGGGCTTTTCAGACGTTCGATCAGCACGATTTCACATTCGTCCAGCACCGCCAGATGGATGGTTTCGCCAGTCTCGCGGCGAAGCTTTTCCATCACCGGCAAGGCTGCCTCGCGCAGGCCGAAATGGTTGCCTGCCTTGCGGGCGAGGTGGCAGGCCCGGAACGTCAGCTCCCAGCGTGTCCTTTCGCCGGTGGCAGCCTGATCAACGTTGCCTCATGCAACGTTTCAAGCGCGCGGGACAAGTTGCTAAATTCGCTTGTACTTTCTTTCCGGCATGAAGGCCGATCTCAACTATTCCGAGCTTTTTCGTCTGTGGCGAGCTGAGCCGCCTTCTCGAAGTTGGCTTCCTCCATGTCGAGGCTGTAAGCGCGGCACTGGCGACGACCGCGCACCTGCTCGACAAGGCCGCGCGCCAGGTGCTGGGCATGTCGGTCAAGGACGTGGTGCTGGAGCGGCGTTTGCTCGAAGCCAAGCGGCTTTTGATGTTCACCATTCGGCCGGTCGAGGACATCGCCTACGATACCGGCTTCGGCGATCCGGCTTATTTTTCGCGCTTCTTCCGTCGTCGCTGCGGCGAAGCGCCTTCAACCTGGCGCAGACGCCAGATCGAGGCGCAGTAGAGATGCCGGGGTGGAAAACCGGGCGAAATCGACGAGGTACTGCTACACCTGCCCTCATTCCTGCGGGGTCGTGCATCCCTTATGATCGTCGAGAACTCCATTTCTCGACCGTTGAGGCAGCGACTGTCTCACTGCCGCCGCACCGCAGCCCAACTAAACTTTCTCTGCAAAAGCCTTCTCGACGACGTAATCGCCAGGTGTCGAGCCGTTACCCTCGCTCATACCGAGCCCTTCGAGGATCTCGCGCATGTCAGCGATAAAAGCCGGGCTGCCGCAAAGCATTGCTCGGTCATCTTCTGCTGAAATCTCCGGCAGGCCGATGTCTGAAACAAGTGTGTTTGCACGGACGAGGTCAGTGATCCGGCCGCGGTTGCGGAAAGGTTCCCGCGTGACGGTGGGGTAGTAGATCAGCTTTTCCGACAGCAATTCGCCGAAATATTCGTTGGCCGGCAATTCCTCGGTGATCTGCTGTTTGTAGGCCAGTTCGTCTGTTTGCCGGCAACCATGCACCAGCACGACATGCTCATAGCGCACAAAGGTTTCGGGGTCGCGGATGAGGCTCATGAAAGGAGCCAGCCCTGTGCCTGTACCGAACAGGTAGAGATTGCGGCCTGGCGTGAGATTGGCAAGCAACAGCGTACCTGTCGCCTTGCGGCCGACCACGATGCTGTCGCCAACAGTGAGGTGCTGGAGCCGCGAAGTCAGCGGGCCATTCGGCACCTTGATCGACAGGAACTCGAGCGTCTCGTCATAATTTGGGCTGACCACGCTGTAGGCCCGCAGCAGCGGCTTGCCATCCAGCTCCAGCCCGATCATGGCGAACTGGCCGTTCTCGAAGCGGAACGCCGGATCGCGTGTCGTGGTGAAGGAGAAAAGTGTGTCGGTCCAGTGATGCACGCTCAACACCTGCTGCTGGGTAAGGTTACTCATTCCCCGTGCTCCTCGCTAAGGGTTCAGGTCCGTTCGGACGGTGGAAGTGTGAGTGGGTGACGCCGCTAGACGGCCAGGTGCCGTTGCTTGATGTCAGGGTCGGCGTCAAACTCCTGCCAACTGCCGCGGAAGGCGATGCGGCCGGTGTCCATCACCAGCACCGTGTCGGTTGTCTGCCTGGCAAACCAGATGTTCTGTTCGCACAACAGCAGCGCTGCCTGCTCGGCCTCGCACAGTTCACGCACGCTGATGGCAAGCTGCTCGACGATCGCCGGTGCCAGCCCCTCGGTCGGCTCGTCCAGCAGAAGCAGCCGCGGGCGGCAGGCGATTGCCCTGGCAATCGCCACCATCTGCTGCTGGCCGCCGCTGATCTGGCCGCCGCCGCGTTCGCTGATCGGCTGCAGCATCGGGAAGCGGTCGACGATCTCCTGAGCCGGAATGGGCGTACGGCCGGGGGCGGTCGCATAGGCAGCCATCCTGATGTTCTCGCGCACCGTCAGATGCTGGTAGATACGTCGGTCCTCCGGTACCAGCTGCAGGCCGAGCCGTGCCCGCTTGAACGCCGGCAGGCCCTTGAGCGAGCTGCCCTCCCAGCGGATCTCGCCATCGACGGTAGGGCCGGCATTCATGATCGACTTCAAGAGCGTCGACTTGCCCGCGCCGTTCCGGCCGATCACGGCCACCCGGCCGAGGACGGGAACATCGAGGTCGACGCCGTGCAGGATGTGGCTGCTGCCATAGAAGGCGTTGATGCGGCTTGCCTCAAGCATGATGCGCCTCCTTGCCGAGATAGACGTCGCGCACCACAGGGTCGGCGCGGATATCGTCGATGCTGCCTTCCGCGATCTTGCGACCCTGGTTCATCACCATGATGCGGTCGGCCAGCCCGAAGATGACGCCCATGTCGTGCTCGGTCATGATGACGGTCAGGCCGCTGCCCTTGCCACTGATGCTGCGGATCAGCTCGGTCACGCCAACGCGTTCGCTGGGCGACATGCCTGCGGTAGGTTCGTCGAGCATCAGAACCTTGGGCCGCCCGGCGAGCGTGATGCCAAGTTCCAGTCGCTTCTTGTCGCCATGCGACAGTTGGGCGGCGGCAATCCTTGCCTTGCGCTCCAGTGACAGCCTGGCCAGGATTTCACCGGCCTCGTCCACGGTCGCGCGCGACGGCTTGACCTGATACCAGGGGGTGTCCCGCTGTCCCATGTTCTTGGCGCGCGCCTCGATGGCAACGACGATGTTCTCCTCAGCAGTCATTTCCTTGAAGATGCGCGCCATCTGGAAGGTGCGGCCCATGCCCGCGCGTGTGCGGCGGTATGCCGGTTCCTTCGTTACATCCTTGCCGAGGAACTCGACGGTGCCCGCCTCGCAGCCGACTTCGCCGGTCATGACCTTGAACAGCGTCGTCTTGCCGGCGCCATTGGGGCCGATGATGGCGAAGGTCTCGCCTTCCAGAATCTCCGCCTCGATGCCGTGCAGTACCTTGAGCGCGCCGTAACTCTTGTCGACGGAATGCAGCCGGATCATAACGCCTACTCCTTCACCGGCCGGAGGGTCGCCGCTGTGGCCTTCGCCTCGGCCCGATATGGATCAGCAAGACGGGCGACCAGCGCGTTCCAGGCACCGGCCACGCCAGTGGGAAACAGCAGTACGACACCAAGCAGGATGCCGCCGGTGATGATCTCCTGGATACCGACCAGGGTGCGCGTCGAGAACTCGATTGCGGAGAACAGGAAGGCACCGATCATCGGCCCCCAGAAGGACGAAGCACCGCCAAGAAGGGTGAACAGTATCGGTTGCGTCGAGCGCATCATGTTGCCGATGTCAGGCGTGACGATCTGGGCCCAGGGCGCGAAGAGCGAGCCCGCACAGGCGGCAATCGCACCCGAAATGGTGAATGCGACCAGGCGGTAGCGATGGGTGTCGACGCCCATGAACGCGGCGCGTTCGGTGTCCAGCCGGATCGTGCGCAACGTGCGACCGAAGCGGCCGTGGGCGATCCACCAGCACAGGGCCACCAGAAGAGCGCAGGCAATGCACAGGAACCAGTAATAGTGGTTGCCTTGAGCGAGATCGACGGTGGCGACGCCGATGGATGCCTTCGGCCGGACAATGCTTGGGATGCCGTCCTCCGCACCCAGCCAATGGATCTTGGCGAGCGTGATGCGCAGCAATTCGGCCAGCGCCAGCGTGAGGATGGCCAGGAAGATGCCGGTCGACCGCCTGAGCGCCACGACACCGATGACAAAGGCCACCGCTCCGCCAACGACCGTCGACAGGGCGATCAGCAGCAGGAACTGCCCTTCATTCCCGCCGCGCAGTGTCACTGCCATCGTATAGGCGCCGATGGAAAACAGCCCACCGCTGCCGAAGCTGGCCAGGCCGGCATAACCGAACAGCAGGTTCCAGGAGAGTGCGAAGACGGCGACAACCATCGTCGTGCCGGCGAGGAACACAAGCCCGGAATTGGCCCAGATGGGCAGCAGGACAAGCGCTGCCGCAAGGACCGCGAGCAGAGCGCCCGAAATGGTGCGGTTCATAGCCGGCTCTCCCCGAGTATGCCGTTCGGCCACATCAGCAGGAAGGCGACCATGCCGACATAGACGGCAACGCCCGGATAGGCCGGCAGGAACATTGTGTTGAGGCCGTCGATCAGGCCAAGCAGGATGGCGGCGATAAAGGCGCCGCGGACATTGCCCAGCCCGCCGATGACAACGGTGATGAAGGCGAGCAGCAGGAAGGTGTCGCCGAGTGCCGGCGACAGCGTCTGGTTGGGCAGCAACAGTCCGCCGGCAAGCCCGGCAAGCGCAAAGCTGCCGCCAACCGCCGCCATGATGCCCGCCGGAACGTTGATGCCCAGCAATTCTGCCATCCAGCCGTCACGGGCGATCGCAGTGATCATCTTGCCGGCCCAGGCCCGATGGATGACGAAGTCGAGTACCAGGAAAACGACGATGCCGGAGCCGATGATGAACAACGAGAAGGACGGCACGAACAGGCCGAAGATATCGACTCCGGTATCGATGCCTGGAGGCGGGTCGACCGACAGGAACTCGAGCCCCCAGACAAGCTTCACGAAGCCCACACAGACAAGCATCACCGCGAAGGTGGCGATCAGCATGTAGTGTTCGTCGACATGCTGAATGCGCCGGAGGACGAAACGCTGGACAACGATCCCGAGGACGCCCACCACCAGCGCCGCAACCACGGCCGCGGCAACCAGCGCCAGGACCGAACGCGGCGCCGATCCGACGAGCGAGCTCGCGACATAGGCGCCGATCATGAAGAAGGCGCCATGGGCGAAGTTGAGGATGCGCATGATCCCGAAGACGAGGGTCAGACCCGCGGCGACGAGGAACACGGCCATCCCGGTCGTGAGACCGTTGACCAGCGTGAACATCGTACTTTCCGCCTCTAGTTGAGCTTGGAGCCAGGGGTTGCCTTCTCCAGGAACTCCGCGCCCGGAAGCTGCGCCGTCTCGAACACGCTCCAGCCATTGGCGTTCTTGTCGTCTCGGCCGAAGCGGATGTAGGTCAGGTCGCCGGCAAAGCCGTGGTCTTCCTTGCGGAACTGGATCTTGCCCAGCGCCCCTTGCGGCGTCTCCGTCTCGATGGTCGGGATCAGCTTGGCCGCGTCGAGCGAACCCGCCTTGGCGACGGCATTGGCGATCGTCAGGATGCTGTCGTGCGAAACGCCGATGTACCAGTTCGGATATTCATCGCCGCGCAATTTGATGTAGGCCTTGTGGACCTCGTCGCTGACCGGGTTGCCCTTGTTGGCAGCCGGGTACCAGCCGGTCCAGCTCCACAGCGACGCAGGCGTGTTGGCGCCCATGGCTTTGGCGATGGCGAACTCGTTGGCACTGTCGCACAGCACCTTGAACTTCTCGTCGAGACCGAAGGTGCGGGCCTGCTTGTAGTAGCTGATGGCGTCGGCGCCCTGCAGGACGTTGAACAGCCCCGGCGCGCCCGACCCGATGATGTTGGAAATCTGGTTGCGGAAGTCGGCGCCGCCATAGGGCACCAGCACCGGGTCGAGCACCTCGACCTTGCGACCGGCTTTTTCGGTTTCTGCCTTCAGCCCCTTGGTGAAGGCGTTGGTGATGTCGGCAAGCGCGGTGACGTCGGAGCGCAGCGTCGCCCACTTCTCGATCTCCGGGTGCTTCTGGGCCATCAGGGTGCCATAGCCGCCGAAGCACATCGGCGACGAAAACCCGAGGCGGAAGGCGCGCGGATTGAAGGCTTCATGGGTCAGTGCAAGCGCCGATGCCCCCACCATCACCATGGTGACATCAGCTTCCTCGAGCAGCGGCAAGGTGCCGAGCAGGTTGGCGGTGAAGGTGCCCTGGGCGAACAGCTTGATGCCGTTGCCGGTCAGTTCGCGGAAAGCAGTGACGGCACCTTCGGGCGAGTTCTTGTCGTCGCGCACCACCAGCTCGATCTTCGCGCCATTGACGCCGCCGGCAGCATTGAGGCGCTCGACCGCAATCTCGCAACCATCCTTGATATAGTTGCCGTAGAGCTGGCCCGGGCCGCTCAACGTGGTGATCAGGCCTAGGCGTACAGCTTCTCCCTGCTGCGCGCGCAAGATGCCAGGCATAGCCAGCGCGCAGACGCCCGCTGCCGAGGTCGTCAGAAAATGTCTTCTGTTCAATCGCATGTCTTCCTCCCAAAAGACCGGGGCTTCCTCCTCCCCGGATGAATGCGGTCAGTGGATCTGCAGAACCAACTCCCTCACGCGCGAGCGCATGATCTGTCCGGTGGCCGGCGTCTTTGGCAGTTCGTCGACAGCCACGATGCGGCGCGGATGCTTGAAGGTCGCCAGCGACTGGCCGAGATGGCTGCGCACGGCTTCCAGGCTCGGGCATTCGCCCGGGCGGTCGAGTACGACGGCAGCACAGACCAGTTCGCCCCATACGGGGTCCGGCAAACCAACAACGGCAACCGAACGGATGCCCGGGCAGCCGGCGAGCGCGAGCTCCACCTCGGCAGGTGCAACCGTCTCGCCACCCGAGCGGATGACCTCGCGGCGGCGACCCGTGATGGTCAGGAAGCCTTCGTCATCCGTCTCGGCGACATCGCCGCTGCGATACCAGCCGTCGACGAACACCTCGGCAGTCTGATCGGGCAATTCGAAATAGCCGTCCATCATGCTGAGTGAGCGCAATTGCAACTCGCCATCGACAATGCGCGTCTCGTTGCCAGGCAGGGGCAGGCCTACACTGCCGGGCTTGCGGTCGATCTCGGAATCGTTGAGGCCAAGTGCCGCGCCGAACTCGGTGGAGCCGTACATGGCAGCGCGATAGGCGCGCGGAAAGCGGGCACGGATGCGGTCCATCAGCACCGGATCGAAGCGCGAGGTGCCTGACGCCGCCGAGCGCACCACCGTAGCGTCGAAAGCGACGTTGGAGGCGAGCAGCCGCTCCCAGACAGCAGGGATGCAGTAGAGAAAAGCCGGTTTCCAGCGGTCTATGGCGCGGGCAAGCATGTCGCCTTCGGGGCGGCTGACGAAGTGCACAGCCCGCCGATGCGCCCAGTTCTCCATCAGGTAGTTCCAGCCGGCCCAATGGAACATCGGGAACGTCATCAGTTCGCCACGGCCACCGGACGTGACGAAACGCGAAGCGCCGAGATAGGAGCGCAGCCAACTTGCCTTATGTGACAGCACTACGCCCTTCGGCCGGCCCGTGCTGCCGCTGGTCAGGAAGATCGCATGGGTGTCCTCTTCCTCGACGCCGAGGTCGGGAAGTCCGTCGCAACTGGCCCCGCTGGTCAGAGCATCAAGGTTTACGCCCACAGTTGCCGCGGCGCCGGCACCGAGGATCGCCACCGGAATATCGGCGCAGGCCGAGGAGAAGCGATGGCCGTCCTGCCGCGACGGATCGAGCACAAGAAGGTCCGGCCGGATATAGTCGGCGATCGGCAGCAGCTCGTCTCGCGACAGCGCCGGGTTCAGCGGCACGAAGGCGGCTCCCAGTCGCTGGCTGGCGAAGTAAAAAGCCAGATGGTCGAGCGTCATTTCGGCCTGAAACAGAATGCGGCTGCCACGCTTGATGCCGAGGGATTGGAGGACCCTTGCCATCGCATTGGCAGCGCCATCGACCTCGGCGAACGTGACAGTGTGTTCATCGAGCGACGCTGCGAGCGCATTCGGCGTCGAGCTGACAGCAAGATCGAGTATGCGATGGACGTGCCGTTGCATCATGCCTGTTCCGTAGCCGCAATGTCCTTGATCTCGCCCAGCGGGTAGGTCTTGCCGAGCGACTCCATCATGTAGTCCGCGCCACCAGATGCCGGCACGAACCAGCCGGTCGGGCACATGGTCAGGATCTCGACGAGGCTGAGCCCCTTCTTTTCCATCTGTCGCTGGAAGCCCTTGCGGATCAGTCGCCGCGTCGCCGCGATCGAGGCGGCGTTGTGCACCGAGCCGCGCGCCACGAAGGCCGATCCCGGCATCGCCGCCACCATGTCGCCGATGACGATGGGATAGCCGTGATAGGCGGCATCGCGGCCTTCAAGCGTGTTCTTGGTGCGCTGGCCGATGACGGAGGACGCCGTCATCTGGCCGCCGGTGTCGCCGAACACGCCGTTGTTCAGCAGGATGCAGGTGATGTTTTCACCGCGTGCCGTCGCATGCAGTATTTCGGCTAGACCCTCGCTGGTCATGTCGCCATCGCCTTGCAGCGTCCATACGGCGACCTCCGGACGCATGCGCTTGAGGCCGGTCGCAACCGCGGGTGCGCGTCCGTGCAGGCAAAGCGTGGAGTCGACATCCATCGTCATGATGAAGGAGCCGTAACAACCATGGCCGATGATCGATACGTTCTTTTGAGCTAGGCCGAGTTCCTCGATGACCTCGAGCACTAGGCGGATGGCCACCGGCTCGCCGCAGCCTGGACAGAGATGATGTTCCTCGGTCTGCAGCAGCGTCGGCTTGAACGAAGCCACTTTGTTGCTGGGCGCCTCGGGCGGGCGCGTGGTCATGACGATGCTCATTTGCTGGCTCCATGGATGGCTAGCTCGATGCGCTCGCGGATCACGGTCGCATCCATGAGGGGGCCGAGGTTCAGGCCGGACTCATCGAAGCTGACGCCGCCGATAGCCTTGACCAGCTTGCGGTCGTGCACGTTGAGCCTGACGTCATCGATCATCTGGCCGGCATTGAGCTCGAACACCAGCACGCGCTTGCAGCCCTGCGACGCCCGCTCGAGCGCTTCTCCCGGATAGGGCCACAGTGTAACAGGGCGGAAGTAGCCCACCTTGTGGCCGTCGGCGCGCATCTCGCGCACCACATGCTCGACGAACTTGCCGCCAGAGCCGAAGGCGACGACGAGCGTTTCGGCGTCGTCCGTGAAGCCCTCTTCATAGCGCGCCTCGACTTCGGCGATGGCGTCGAACTTGGCGGCGATGCGCTCCCAGTGCTTGCTCGGGCCGGGACCGGGGTCGTTGGTCTTGCCACAACCGAAGGTCCAGATCTGGCGCGACTTGCCGGTGCCACCCGAAGTGCCGTCGAGCTGCCAGTCCTTGGGCGGCAGCGGCTCGAGGTCAAGCTGCGGCAGCGTCGTTCCCATCTGGGTGCGGGCGAGCAGATTGTCGCCCATGAAGATGACAGGCACGCGGTACTTGTCGGAGAGGTGGAAGGCGAGTTGTGCGTGCTCGACCGCCTCATGCAGATCTTTTGGCGCCAGCGTGATGGTGCGGTAGTCACCCCAACCGCCGCCGCGTGTCGCCTGGAAATAATCCTGCTGGTTGCGGGCCATGTTGAAGATGACGATCGGCGTCTCGTTGAGCGCGGCCTCCGCGATCGCCTCCTGCATCAGCGCCAGGCCCTGGCCGCAGGAGCCGCTGGCGGCGCGAAAACCACCGGCTGCAGCACCCAGCGCCATGTTGATGCCTTCTATCTCCGTCGCCGCATTGATGCAGACCCCTTCATGGTGCGGCAGTTTCTCGGCCATGTATTCGAGCAGCTCGGTCGCCGGCGACATCGGATAGCCAGCATAAAAGCGCAGGCCAGCCTGGATCGCCGCCTCGACGATCGCCTCGCTTCCATCCATCAGGCGCATCGTCATCACTGCATCCTTTCGGCGTCGGAGCCCGAAACGATCGGCTCGTGGTACTTGTAGACTTCGAAGACAAAATCGGGGCACACCTGCTGACAGGCGGTGCAGCCGGTGCAGCCGGGAGCAAGTTCGGGATAGAGATAGCCGGTGGCGTTACCTGTCCTGGACATGGTCAGGACCCTCGGCGGACAGGCAACGATACAGAGTTCGCAACCTTTGCAGCGGTCGGCATCGATGACGAGCGTGCCGCGCGTGACCTGTCTCATGCGACCTCCCGTGCGTCGAGGTCGACGGCGAAGGCCATCGGCGTGACTGAAGCTGCACCAGCACGTATCGCCCGCTCGTTGGCTTCGATGTGCTGGCGGCGATAGGATGGGATCTGTTCGGCCATCGCAGCCACAGCGCTGTCGATTTTCACGGCCCCGGTGAGCGCCGCGAAGGCGCCGAGCATCACCATGCCAGCGGCCATGCGGCTTCCCAGCTCGGTGGCGATCGCCGTGGCAGGCAGCTTCACAAGCCTGTGCTTTTCCATATCGGGCAGGTCGGCCGCGATGGTCTCTTCGGCCAGCACGAACGAACCCGGCCGCAGACGCGAACCGACACGCTCCCAGAACAGATGCGACATCGCGATGGCTGAGCCGGCATGCGGAAGGATAGGCAGCGCCTTCAAGGGCTTCGCGCCGATGACGACGGTGCCGATCGAGCTGCCGCCGCGCATGTGGCCGCCATACTCGCCGGCGAGCATCACATGCCGGCTATCCTTGATGGCGGCGAGCGCCAGCGACTTGCCGATGAGCTGGATGCCCTGCCCGCCAATGCCGGAAATGAAAAGATCGAGTTCCAAGTAACCCCTCCCGGTTGCTCGTGACCCTAGAGCTACGCACTTCCGGTTCAGGGTGCAAGACTTTTTTCTCCTTGAACATGAAATTTCATGTTGAAGTACGAAAAATGTTCGCTAGCTTCCCGCCACGGCTTTGGAGAGACGAAAAATGACTTATGTGGTGACCGACGCCTGCGTGCGGTGCAAATTCACCGACTGCGTGGCTGTGTGCCCGGTGGACTGCTTCCACGAAGGCGAAAACATGCTGGTGATCGACCCTGAGGTTTGCATCGACTGCGGCGTGTGCGAGCCGGAATGCCCGGCCGATGCGATCCTCGCCGATACCGACCCGCTGGCAGCGAAGTGGCTGGCCGTGAACAGGCAATATTCAGCGCATTGGCCTGTCATCTCGGCCCAACTGCCGCCGCCTCAGGATGCGCATGCCTTCAAAGGGCTCGATGGCAAGTTCGAAACCCATTTCTCCCCAGAGGCCGCTGCACGTTGACAGCAGTGCCTAACGCGGCGCGATGCCATCGAACAGGATATCGAGGATCTGCACGGCGAGCTCGGTCGGCGTGAGCCCCCCCGGCCGGTACCATTCGCGGGTCCAGATCAGTGTTCCCTGCAGCACCTGGTTGGCGAGCGACACATTGATGCCTGGCCTGAGTTCGCCTGCCTCGGAAGCGGCCGCCATCAGGTCGCGCCAGATCCTGTTGGTCTCGTTCAACAGCCCGAAATGCCGCTCGCGCACATCCTCTGGAACCTGATTGATGACATTGCCATGCGCAGCGATGTAGTCGAGCTTCTGCAGCGTCGTGTTGAGATAGGTGATCGCCGCTGCCTCGATGCGCGCGCGATAGCACGTTTCCGGCGGCAGTTGCTGCAGCGTGGCCAGGAGCCTCATATGCAGCTCCCGGGTCAGGCTGTTGATCATTTCCTCGACCAGCACGTCCTTTGTCGGGAAGTGATAACGCAGCGCCGTCACATGAAGATCGATCGCGTCGGAAATTTCACTGAGCTTGGTGAGCTGATAACCCTTCTGGGCAAACACCTTGGCGGCAGCGTCGAGGATCTTTTCCTGCACGCCTTCGGTCTTGCGGCTCGGTTTGCGGCCCGAAGCCCTGCGCGCAGTCCGATTGATTTCGCGAACAGCCCCATCGGCTTCAAGTGTCGCCAGCTCTTCCGGTTCTTTGGTGGTCATTTTCCGCATGTCCGAATTTGCCAGCTCGCCTGTTCCACTGTTGTTGTTTCCACACATTCGCAAGGCGCCTCCGTGCCATCACACCACAGCTTTCCCATCCATGGCTGGCCATCGCGCAACCTCGGCAATTGCCAAAGGCAGGCGATGGAATATGGCTTCGTCGGGCATGCACACCCGCCCCAGCATGGCGATGCCAAGGGATCATGCAAGGAAATTTTCTCCTTGAGCATGAAATTATTGCAGATAAGTTCGCGGGCGAGAACGCGGGGAGGGTATCAGATGTTCGAGCTCGATCTCAGAGGGCGCCATGTCGTCATCGCCGGCGGCAGCAGGGGGCTTGGCCTCCATGTCGCGCTTGCATTCGCCGAGGCTGGGGCCTCGGTGTCGATCTGCGCCCGCGGCAAAGGCGACCTTGACGATGCCCGAGAGAGGATCGCAATGCACGGTGTCGTCGCCCACGCGGCCTTTTGTGACCTCGCCGAGCACGCCTCGATCAAGGCGTATGTCGAGGAAGCCGCTGCCAGGCTTGGCGGCATCGACATCCTGGTCAACAACGCCACCGGCAAGGCCAGTTCCGACACCGAACAGGACTGGGCCGCAAGCCTCAGTGTCGACGTACTCGCCACTGTTCGTGCATCATCGGCCGCGCAACCCTACCTGGAAAACGGGACCAACCCGGCGATCGTCAACATCTCCTCGCGCACTGCTTTCGCACCCGCCCCGACGACACCGGCCTATGGGGCGGCAAAGGCGGCGATCATGCATTTCACCCGGTCGCAGGCCGCAGCCCTTGCCGGCAAGGGCATTCGCGTCAACTGCGTTGCCCCGGGCTCCCTGGAATTTCCTGGCGGATGGTGGGACAAATGCCGGGTTCAGAACCCGGCCCTCTACGACAGGACGCTGACGAGTTTTCCCTTTGGCCGCTTCGGCACGCCCGGAGACATCGCAAACGTAGTCCTGTTCCTCGCCTCGCCATTGAGCGGGTGGATCACCGGCCAGACCCTGCTCGCCGACGGCGGCCAGACACTGCAATAAGAGCTCGTGCCTGCATCGAATGAGCTGTCAGAACCCTGACGTCGATTTCTCGATCAGCTTCAGCTTGCCGTTTTCGATGCGAAAGAAGGGCATTGCCCGTTCGCCGGCGCCGTCGTCGCGGAAGCGGAAGATGCCGGTCGATCCACGGAAGCCGGTCGGGTTTTCGATCACCTTCTTGGTGAAGCCCTTCGGACCCATGGCGCTGGCAATGCCGGCGGCCAAGGCAACCGTGTCGTAGCCATAGGCGACGTTGATGTCAGGTTCGTAATTGTAGGTCTTGCGGAAGCGGTCGGCGATCGGCCCGATCTCGGCCGCGTCGAGGGTGGCGATGTAGGCGTCCTGCAGTGCCGGGTCGCTTATGCCGTGCTCGAGCCAGCGAGTGGAGCCGACCAGCGAAACGTTCTTGCCGAGCACGCCCTTGGCCTTCAGCGCCGAGACAAGAGGCGCCGGATTGGCGCTGCCGCTGGCGATGACGATGGCCTGTGGATCGTCGACAAGTGCCATCATGTCTGCAACTGCCTTGTCCGAACCGCCACCGGCTGGACCGAAAGGCAGCGCCACCGCCAGTGACGCACCATAGATGCTGAGACTGTTCGCAACGCGTTTTTCGGTAACCTTGCCGGCATCGCCTTCAGCCATGAACAGCACGAACTTGCGCGCGCCCTTGGCGGCAATGGCCGCAGCACCAGCCGCGGCGCTGTCGGCCTCGTTGAGCCGTACCGAATAGACGCCCGGTGCGCCGGCGTAGTTGTCGGCGAGCGCCAGCACGAGTGGCCTGTTGGCGCCTGATACGGCTGCCAGCTGGCGCACCGCGCCTTGCTCGGAAGGACCGATGACCAGCTTGGCACCCGAAGCAAGCGCCCCCGTCGTCAAGGTCCGAGCACGCGTTTCGTCGCCACCGGTATCCTCGATGTTCAAGGTCAATAGGTCATTGCCGAGGTCGGCCATGGCCAGCGCAGCGGCGTCGCGCATCTTGCGGCCGCGGTCGCCGGCGGTCCCGCCTGCCGACAAGGGCAGCAGCATCGACACCTTGATCGGCCCCTTGCCCAGGCTTTCGCCCGATCTTGCAGGTCCTGATTTTGCAACTGAAGTATTTTGCGGGCCGATCTGGCCGTCCAACGCGGAGCCGAGGACGTCTTCGGTGCTGGTGTCGGATTGGCATGCGCCAAGGCCGAGCGGCAGCGCCAAGGCGAGCGCCAGCAATGCGGCACGCCCCAGCCGTTCAGGTTCCCTCATCATTCCTCCCCAGGAGCGCAAACTCGCACTCCGACCATCAACCTGCTTATCGCGTGGGGGAATGTCCACGTCATTTTGCGAGGGACCGTTGAACAGACCAGCAATTGTTCCGCCACCTGTTGCAAAATTGACCGGTCAGTTGGCCGGGTGGACAAGCGTCCGATCACCGTGGCCGTGTTGGGCACAAACTGACACTCCTGCAGTCGTCCGAGGTGTGCCATTGGTGTTGGCCACCGAACAACTTGGCGCGGAGGCTACGGATATGGCGCGCCTGCGCTGCCGGTCGGTACTCGACGCAGCGCATGTAGCGTGGGCCCGGCACGAAGGACCGCCTGACGCAGACACCTTTGGGTGCTGCCGAACCTCTGGCATTGACCTCGCCCAACCCAGCCACGGCCGCGAAACCAAATGTCGCCTCCGGCACCGTGCCGGTGACCTTGAAGCCGTCGCGCTCAAGGATCGCCCGGGCCCTGAGGCAATAGCGCACTGAAAGGGCCGAAAACCGCGTCTCGGCATGGCCGGCGCGGTACTTCATCACAGTCGTGCAGAGATCGCCTTCTGCCAGCTGGAATGCGCCGGCGAGGTAGCGCACGCCAAGGGCTATGTTGGTCCGGGGTTCGGCGAGCTCGTCGAGCGTGCCACGAAACCCCATCAGGCGGGCGGTCGCCGGCATGACCTGCATGAGCCCTACCTCGCCATCGCCGCCGCGCGCCTCGGGATCGTAAAAGCTCTCGATCTCCATCACCGCAAGAGCGAACTCTTCCGGCAATTCCTTGGCGCGGGCCTCGCAGGCGGCGAGGGCACGGAACGCTTCCCTGTCTGCCTCGTTGCCGGGCCCATCACAGGCCGCGGCGCGCGCGTGGACTACCCTTTCAGCTTGTGGCCGTACCTGCTCCGGAACCGCAGCCGAGGCCGCAGCCGAAAACGTCAGGCTGGCGGCCAGGAGTGCCGGGGCGACATGCTTTGTCATCATGCGGAGCCGGGGCTCATCAAGCGACCGCTACGAAGGGCGGGCCCGGTCGCCGCTCAACTAGTTCATGTACTCCACCATGCGGCTGTGGAAACACTCGCATTTGTTGAGGTAATCCTCGTCGCGATAATTGGTCTTGAGGTAACCATAGGCCTTGCCGCAGGCGACCTTGGCTTCCGACGCCCAGACGAACACCGGGCGCGAGGAATCGAGCCACTGCGAGCTGTTTGCGGCAGCCACAGCCTCGTCCATCATGCGCACCACCTCGGTCTTCACCTCGCCGATGTTTTCGTTCAGCGCCAGGTCCGACGTCGTCGCCAGGCGGCAGTAGCTTGCCGTCGGCACGTCGATGAGGTCCGCCGCCGCCACCTGCCCGGCAAAGGCGAGTACGCACAGGCCGCCAATGGCCGACCGCTTCAGTCCGTCAAGCATCGATAGTCCCTCTCTTTACTGGGAGTAGTTCTCGCCAGCGTCCCACTGTCAAAATGGCCGTCCGATTTGTGGACAGCCTCCCCTTATCACAAAGCAATGTGTCCCATGTCGTCGTCGAACAATGGCGGCGCCAGCGGTGCTGTCGGCGCGAAGAACATATCAGGAAGATCGATCAAGTCTCCAGCCATATCGAGCGAGCCGTCCTCTTCTCGCAAATCCAGCGCGAGCATCTCTCTTGGCGCGGGCTCCAGAATGCTTGGAAATAGGTCCGATATATCAACTGTCTCCTCGAATAGCGAGTTTGCAATGATGTCGTCGAGCGGGACAATTGCCGACTCCGGCAGGTGCGGAGGAGCCAGCTCGGTTTCTCCGGCGACGAATACCGGCACCAGCTCCGGCGTGAGATTGCCGGCGCCCCCATCTGGTGCGGTTTTCGAGCCTTGGCCATTTGCTGGATCAGGTTACCGGAGTCGTCGGCTGATTGTCGTCATACAAGACCGTGATGGTTGTGTGAACGCCAGCAAGTGTGGCGACTGCAACCATAGTGCCACCTGCCGCCAGGCCGTTATCATCCACCATCACACTCGTATTCGTCCCATCATTAACGAGGTTTACCAGCGAGTTGGCCTCCGCGGCGATATCAGGCCTGTCGCCGGCAGCAAACGTGGCAAATATGTCCGTAAGATCGATCGTATCTCCTGCCGAATAATCGGCGATCAGGTCATCTAGTGCAAGAGTTAGCCCCTCGGGATCAATGACGAAGGTATCATTGCCGGCGCCGCCGGTCATCGTGTCTTGCCCGGCTCCTCCGATAAGTACGTCGTTGCCGTCGCCGCCGAACAAGATATCGGCACCGGCTTCACCGCGCAAAATGTCGTCGCCGAGGCCACCAGCGAGATAGTTGGCGGAAGAGTTGCCGACCAAGACATCATTTCCTGAACCACCGATTAGTCCCTCCACACCTGACAACGTATCGCCGGCAGCATCGCCACCGCCGATACGCCCATCAGCCGGAGTGGCTGTGAACGCTGTGGCGACATTCGCGTCACCGCTCTCGTCGAGATTGATTGAAATGGCACCGACGCTTCCTGTGTAGTCCACCACATCAAAGCCCGCATTGCCTGAGATAGTGTCGGCGGCCGTGCTGCCGGCAATGAAGTCGTCCGCGACAGTGCCAGTCAGTGTGTAGGTCCCGTCGGATCCCATTGCGACCTGGTCGACCTGGAGTGTATGAATGCCGCTCACGTCGCCGTCATTGTCTACTGCGGCGATCTGGAAGTCGTAATTCTGGTCCGCTGGCAGAATGTTCTTCGATACGGACGCAGTCAGAATTCGGATACCCTGCCCACTCACGTTGTCGGCAGTGATCGTCAGTTGATTGAAGCTGATATTCGGGTCGATTATGTAGTTTCCGCCCGTCGTGATAACGATCGAACCACTTCGGGTAATGTTGTTTACCGTGTCGGTAGCAGTCCAAAGGTAAGTCCCGCCAGCTCCATTGACATCGGCCACCGCGAGCGTGACTGCGTCATTGAACTCCGGGTTCGTGTTCGGATTTTGGTCGCCAGGCTGGCCAGGGTTGTGAAATTCCATAGTAAAGGATTCGTTCCCTCCGGTGAATTGATTGGCCACGCCGAAGCCAGCCCCGCTCGAATTGATCCCACCAGGACTAGAGAACTCGATTCGTCCGTCGGTCGTCTCGCGCCAATTTGGACCACCGGACGGCAGTGACGTAAGGTCATACGTTTGCGTTGATCCCGCTTGTGGCGTGATCAGATTGAACGTGTACGTTCCATCTGGTCGAACGATGAGAGAATAGATGTCCGTACCGTTTGACGATTCGGCCAACAGCGTTGTCGTGCCGTCGGTGGCCGTTGTCGTGCTGTAAGTCACGCCAGAAATGGCCGGGCCGGTAATGTTGAAGTGGTCGATCTTGTCGGCGCCAGCCGCGAGGTCGAAGGTGCCGCTGACCGAACCAACCTGGTTGGGAATGATGGCCGGATCGAACGTTCCTAGGACCGGGCTGTCGTCCTCAACGACCACGGTCAAGGGCGCAGACGCCGTAGCGGTGCCATCTGAAACATTGACTGTCAAATCCAGACTCAGCTCATTCTCACCATCCGCCGTCGGATGGTCGAGCGGCCCGGACAGGGTGACAGTGTATGCTCCTGCCGCGCCGATCGTTGCCGTGAGGATGGCAACGCTGCCTGCGCTGCCGACCAATGTGCCTGTGCCGGCGCCGGTCCATGTGATCGGGACGCCGTTTGACGTGAGCCCAGAGGGCCCGCTGCCGAAAGTGAAAGTCAGCGGATTGCCGTCGATGTCGTTCGCGGCAATCGTTCCCACTGCTGTGGGCGAATTCGTCGTGTCGCTGCTTCCGACTGTATCCTGATTGCCCCCAGGAAGCCCTTCTTCAGATACCCTGGCAGTCGAGGGGCTCACCGTCGGGATGTCGTTGGTGCCGTTGATGGTGATGGTCACCGTCGTCGTCGAGGTGTCGCCGTCGCCATCGGTGATGGTGTAGGAGAAGGTATCGGTCAGCGTCTGGCCGGTGCTCAGCGCCTGCACGGCGGCATTGCCGTTGTCGAGCGTGTAGACGTAGTTGCCGGCTGCATCGATGGTGATCGAACCGTAGCTGCCGCCAACCGAGGCGCCAACCTGGCCGGCGGTCGAGGCCGGCGTACCGGCCGCAACACCCGTCACCGCAGCGCCATCGGCGCCACGGACGTCGGCGACACCGTCGGTGTTGTTGGCATCGGCACCGCCGACACCCGTCAGCACGTTGCCGTTGGCAACCAGCGCACCGTCTTCGGTGACGCTGTCGACATCCGCCTGGGCGGTCGGAACGTCGTCGACGATCTGGATCTGGAACGAGGCGCTGGCATCGTCGGCAGGATTGCCGTCGCTGTCGGCGACGTTCACCGTGAAGGTCTCGAACGGCGTCACGTCGGTGGTGTGGTTGACCGGGTTGGCCAGCGTATAGCTGTAGGTCACCGTGGTGCCGCTGATCTGCGTGATGGTCAGCGTGCCGTAGTCGCCGGTCACCGTTGCGCCCACCGCGACCGCAACGCCGTTGATCGTCACCGTCGAGGCGCCGTCGCCGGCGGTGTAGCTGAACGTACCCGTCGTCGTCTCGGTCTCCGCCGGAGCATCCGAACCGATCGCCAGGCCAGCCTCATCGACCGAGGTCCCGGGCGCGCCCACCGTCGGCACCGTCACCGTCGGGATGTCGTTGGTGCCGTTGATGGTGATGGTCACCGTCGTCGTCGAGGTGTCGCCGTCGCCATCGGTGATGGTGTAGGAGAAGGTATCGGTCAGCGTCTGGCCGGTGCTCAGCGCCTGCACGGCGGCATTGCCGTTGTCGAGCGTGTAGACGTAGTTGCCGGCTGCATCGATGGTGATCGAACCGTAGCTGCCGCCAACCGAGGCGCCAACCTGGCCGGCGGTCGAGGCCGGCGTACCGGCCGCAACACCCGTCACCGCAGCGCCATCGGCGCCACGGACGTCGGCGACACCGTCGGTGTTGTTGGCATCGGCACCGCCGACACCCGTCAGCACGTTGCCGTTGGCAACCAGCGCACCGTCTTCGGTGACGCTGTCGACATCCGCCTGGGCGGTCGGAACGTCGTCGACGATCTGGATCTGGAACGAGGCGCTGGCATCGTCGGCAGGATTGCCGTCGCTGTCGGCGACGTTCACCGTGAAGGTCTCGAACGGCGTCACGTCGGTGGTGTGGTTGACCGGGTTGGCCAGCGTATAGCTGTAGGTCACCGTGGTGCCGCTGATCTGCGTGATGGTCAGCGTGCCGTAGTCGCCGGTCACCGTTGCGCCCACCGCGACCGCAACGCCGTTGATCGTCACCGTCGAGGCGCCGTCGCCGGCGGTGTAGCTGAACGTACCCGTCGTCGTCTCGGTCTCCGCCGGAGCATCCGAACCGATCGCCAGGCCAGCCTCATCGACCGAGGTCCCGGGCGCGCCCACCGTCGGCACCGTCACCGTCGGGATGTCGTTGGTGCCGTTGATGGTGATGGTCACCGTCGTCGTCGAGGTGTCGCCGTCGCCATCGGTGATGGTGTAGGAGAAGGTATCGGTCAGCGTCTGGCCGGTGCTCAGCGCCTGCACGGCGGCATTGCCGTTGTCGAGCGTGTAGACGTAGTTGCCGGCTGCATCGATGGTGATCGAACCGTAGCTGCCGCCAACCGAGGCGCCAACCTGGCCGGCGGTCGAGGCCGGCGTACCGGCCGCAACACCCGTCACCGCAGCGCCATCGGCGCCACGGACGTCGGCGACACCGTCGGTGTTGTTGGCATCGGCACCGCCGACACCCGTCAGCACGTTGCCGTTGGCAACCAGCGCACCGTCTTCGGTGACGCTGTCGACATCCGCCTGGGCGGTCGGAACGTCGTCGACGATCTGGATCTGGAACGAGGCGCTGGCATCGTCGGCAGGATTGCCGTCGCTGTCGGCGACGTTCACCGTGAAGGTCTCGAACGGCGTCACGTCGGTGGTGTGGTTGACCGGGTTGGCCAGCGTATAGCTGTAGGTCACCGTGGTGCCGCTGATCTGCGTGATGGTCAGCGTGCCGTAGTCGCCGGTCACCGTTGCGCCCACCGCGACCGCAACGCCGTTGATCGTCACCGTCGAGGCGCCGTCGCCGGCGGTGTAGCTGAACGTACCCGTCGTCGTCTCGGTCTCCGCCGGAGCATCCGAACCGATCGCCAGGCCAGCCTCATCGACCGAGGTCCCGGGCGCGCCCACCGTCGGCACCGTCACCGTCGGGATGTCGTTGGTGCCGTTGATGGTGATGGTCACCGTCGTCGTCGAGGTGTCGCCGTCGCCATCGGTGATGGTGTAGGAGAAGGTATCGGTCAGCGTCTGGCCGGTGCTCAGCGCCTGCACGGCGGCATTGCCGTTGTCGAGCGTGTAGACGTAGTTGCCGGCTGCATCGATGGTGATCGAACCGTAGCTGCCGCCAACCGAGGCGCCAACCTGGCCGGCGGTCGAGGCCGGCGTACCGGCCGCAACACCCGTCACCGCAGCGCCATCGGCGCCACGGACGTCGGCGACACCGTCGGTGTTGTTGGCATCGGCACCGCCGACACCCGTCAGCACGTTGCCGTTGGCAACCAGCGCACCGTCTTCGGTGACGCTGTCGACATCCGCCTGGGCGGTCGGAACGTCGTCGACGATCTGGATCTGGAACGAGGCGCTGGCATCGTCGGCAGGATTGCCGTCGCTGTCGGCGACGTTCACCGTGAAGGTCTCGAACGGCGTCACGTCGGTGGTGTGGTTGACCGGGTTGGCCAGCGTATAGCTGTAGGTCACCGTGGTGCCGCTGATCTGCGTGATGGTCAGCGTGCCGTAGTCGCCGGTCACCGTTGCGCCCACCGCGACCGCAACGCCGTTGATCGTCACCGTCGAGGCGCCGTCGCCGGCGGTGTAGCTGAACGTACCCGTCGTCGTCTCGGTCTCCGCCGGAGCATCCGAACCGATCGCCAGGCCAGCCTCATCGACCGAGGTCCCGGGCGCGCCCACCGTCGGCACCGTCACCGTCGGGATGTCGTTGGTGCCGTTGATGGTGATGGTCACCGTCGTCGTCGAGGTGTCGCCGTCGCCATCGGTGATGGTGTAGGAGAAGGTATCGGTCAGCGTCTGGCCGGTGCTCAGCGCCTGCACGGCGGCATTGCCGTTGTCGAGCGTGTAGACGTAGTTGCCGGCTGCATCGATGGTGATCGAACCGTAGCTGCCGCCAACCGAGGCGCCAACCTGGCCGGCGGTCGAGGCCGGCGTACCGGCCGCAACACCCGTCACCGCAGCGCCATCGGCGCCACGGACGTCGGCGACACCGTCGGTGTTGTTGGCATCGGCACCGCCGACACCCGTCAGCACGTTGCCGTTGGCAACCAGCGCACCGTCTTCGGTGACGCTGTCGACATCCGCCTGGGCGGTCGGAACGTCGTCGACGATCTGGATCTGGAACGAGGCGCTGGCATCGTCGGCAGGATTGCCGTCGCTGTCGGCGACGTTCACCGTGAAGGTCTCGAACGGCGTCACGTCGGTGGTGTGGTTGACCGGGTTGGCCAGCGTATAGCTGTAGGTCACCGTGGTGCCGCTGATCTGCGTGATGGTCAGCGTGCCGTAGTCGCCGGTCACCGTTGCGCCCACCGCGACCGCAACGCCGTTGATCGTCACCGTCGAGGCGCCGTCGCCGGCGGTGTAGCTGAACGTACCCGTCGTCGTCTCGGTCTCCGCCGGAGCATCCGAACCGATCGCCAGGCCAGCCTCATCGACCGAGGTCCCGGGCGCGCCCACCGTCGGCACCGTCACCGTCGGGATGTCGTTGGTGCCGTTGATGGTGATGGTCACCGTCGTCGTCGAGGTGTCGCCGTCGCCATCGGTGATGGTGTAGGAGAAGGTATCGGTCAGCGTCTGGCCGGTGCTCAGCGCCTGCACGGCGGCATTGCCGTTGTCGAGCGTGTAGACGTAGTTGCCGGCTGCATCGATGGTGATCGAACCGTAGCTGCCGCCAACCGAGGCGCCAACCTGGCCGGCGGTCGAGGCCGGCGTACCGGCCGCAACACCCGTCACCGCAGCGCCATCGGCGCCACGGACGTCGGCGACACCGTCGGTGTTGTTGGCATCGGCACCGCCGACACCCGTCAGCACGTTGCCGTTGGCAACCAGCGCACCGTCTTCGGTGACGCTGTCGACATCCGCCTGGGCGGTCGGAACGTCGTCGACGATCTGGATCTGGAACGAGGCGCTGGCATCGTCGGCAGGATTGCCGTCGCTGTCGGCGACGTTCACCGTGAAGGTCTCGAACGGCGTCACGTCGGTGGTGTGGTTGACCGGGTTGGCCAGCGTATAGCTGTAGGTCACCGTGGTGCCGCTGATCTGCGTGATGGTCAGCGTGCCGTAGTCGCCGGTCACCGTTGCGCCCACCGCGACCGCAACGCCGTTGATCGTCACCGTCGAGGCGCCGTCGCCGGCGGTGTAGCTGAACGTACCCGTCGTCGTCTCGGTCTCCGCCGGAGCATCCGAACCGATCGCCAGGCCAGCCTCATCGACCGAGGTCCCGGGCGCGCCCACCGTCGGCACCGTCACCGTCGGGATGTCGTTGGTGCCGTTGATGGTGATGGTCACCGTCGTCGTCGAGGTGTCGCCGTCGCCATCGGTGATGGTGTAGGAGAAGGTATCGGTCAGCGTCTGGCCGGTGCTCAGCGCCTGCACGGCGGCATTGCCGTTGTCGAGCGTGTAGACGTAGTTGCCGGCTGCATCGATGGTGATCGAACCGTAGCTGCCGCCAACCGAGGCGCCAACCTGGCCGGCGGTCGAGGCCGGCGTACCGGCCGCAACACCCGTCACCGCAGCGCCATCGGCGCCACGGACGTCGGCGACACCGTCGGTGTTGTTGGCATCGGCACCGCCGACACCCGTCAGCACGTTGCCGTTGGCAACCAGCGCACCGTCTTCGGTGACGCTGTCGACATCCGCCTGGGCGGTCGGAACGTCGTCGACGATCTGGATCTGGAACGAGGCGCTGGCATCGTCGGCAGGATTGCCGTCGCTGTCGGCGACGTTCACCGTGAAGGTCTCGAACGGCGTCACGTCGGTGGTGTGGTTGACCGGGTTGGCCAGCGTATAGCTGTAGGTCACCGTGGTGCCGCTGATCTGCGTGATGGTCAGCGTGCCGTAGTCGCCGGTCACCGTTGCGCCCACCGCGACCGCAACGCCGTTGATCGTCACCGTCGAGGCGCCGTCGCCGGCGGTGTAGCTGAACGTACCCGTCGTCGTCTCGGTCTCCGCCGGAGCATCCGAACCGATCGCCAGGCCAGCCTCATCGACCGAGGTCCCGGGCGCGCCCACCGTCGGCACCGTCACCGTCGGGATGTCGTTGGTGCCGTTGATGGTGATGGTCACCGTCGTCGTCGAGGTGTCGCCGTCGCCATCGGTGATGGTGTAGGAGAAGGTATCGGTCAGCGTCTGGCCGGTGCTCAGCGCCTGCACGGCGGCATTGCCGTTGTCGAGCGTGTAGACGTAGTTGCCGGCTGCATCGATGGTGATCGAACCGTAGCTGCCGCCAACCGAGGCGCCAACCTGGCCGGCGGTCGAGGCCGGCGTACCGGCCGCAACACCCGTCACCGCAGCGCCATCGGCGCCACGGACGTCGGCGACACCGTCGGTGTTGTTGGCATCGGCACCGCCGACACCCGTCAGCACGTTGCCGTTGGCAACCAGCGCACCGTCTTCGGTGACGCTGTCGACATCCGCCTGGGCGGTCGGAACGTCGTCGACGATCTGGATCTGGAACGAGGCGCTGGCATCGTCGGCAGGATTGCCGTCGCTGTCGGCGACGTTCACCGTGAAGGTCTCGAACGGCGTCACGTCGGTGGTGTGGTTGACCGGGTTGGCCAGCGTATAGCTGTAGGTCACCGTGGTGCCGCTGATCTGCGTGATGGTCAGCGTGCCGTAGTCGCCGGTCACCGTTGCGCCCACCGCGACCGCAACGCCGTTGATCGTCACCGTCGAGGCGCCGTCGCCGGCGGTGTAGCTGAACGTACCCGTCGTCGTCTCGGTCTCCGCCGGAGCATCCGAACCGATCGCCAGGCCAGCCTCATCGACCGAGGTCCCGGGCGCGCCCACCGTCGGCACCGTCACCGTCGGGATGTCGTTGGTGCCGTTGATGGTGATGGTCACCGTCGTCGTCGAGGTGTCGCCGTCGCCATCGGTGATGGTGTAGGAGAAGGTATCGGTCAGCGTCTGGCCGGTGCTCAGCGCCTGCACGGCGGCATTGCCGTTGTCGAGCGTGTAGACGTAGTTGCCGGCTGCATCGATGGTGATCGAACCGTAGCTGCCGCCAACCGAGGCGCCAACCTGGCCGGCGGTCGAGGCCGGCGTACCGGCCGCAACACCCGTCACCGCAGCGCCATCGGCGCCACGGACGTCGGCGACACCGTCGGTGTTGTTGGCATCGGCACCGCCGACACCCGTCAGCACGTTGCCGTTGGCAACCAGCGCACCGTCTTCGGTGACGCTGTCGACATCCGCCTGGGCGGTCGGAACGTCGTCGACGATCTGGATCTGGAACGAGGCGCTGGCATCGTCGGCAGGATTGCCGTCGCTGTCGGCGACGTTCACCGTGAAGGTCTCGAACGGCGTCACGTCGGTGGTGTGGTTGACCGGGTTGGCCAGCGTATAGCTGTAGGTCACCGTGGTGCCGCTGATCTGCGTGATGGTCAGCGTGCCGTAGTCGCCGGTCACCGTTGCGCCCACCGCGACCGCAACGCCGTTGATCGTCACCGTCGAGGCGCCGTCGCCGGCGGTGTAGCTGAACGTACCCGTCGTCGTCTCGGTCTCCGCCGGAGCATCCGAACCGATCGCCAGGCCAGCCTCATCGACCGAGGTCCCGGGCGCGCCCACCGTCGGCACCGTCACCGTCGGGATGTCGTTGGTGCCGTTGATGGTGATGGTCACCGTCGTCGTCGAGGTGTCGCCGTCGCCATCGGTGATGGTGTAGGAGAAGGTATCGGTCAGCGTCTGGCCGGTGCTCAGCGCCTGCACGGCGGCATTGCCGTTGTCGAGCGTGTAGACGTAGTTGCCGGCTGCATCGATGGTGATCGAACCGTAGCTGCCGCCAACCGAGGCGCCAACCTGGCCGGCGGTCGAGGCCGGCGTACCGGCCGCAACACCCGTCACCGCAGCGCCATCGGCGCCACGGACGTCGGCGACACCGTCGGTGTTGTTGGCATCGGCACCGCCGACACCCGTCAGCACGTTGCCGTTGGCAACCAGCGCACCGTCTTCGGTGACGCTGTCGACATCCGCCTGGGCGGTCGGAACGTCGTCGACGATCTGGATCTGGAACGAGGCGCTGGCATCGTCGGCAGGATTGCCGTCGCTGTCGGCGACGTTCACCGTGAAGGTCTCGAACGGCGTCACGTCGGTGGTGTGGTTGACCGGGTTGGCCAGCGTATAGCTGTAGGTCACCGTGGTGCCGCTGATCTGCGTGATGGTCAGCGTGCCGTAGTCGCCGGTCACCGTTGCGCCCACCGCGACCGCAACGCCGTTGATCGTCACCGTCGAGGCGCCGTCGCCGGCGGTGTAGCTGAACGTACCCGTCGTCGTCTCGGTCTCCGCCGGAGCATCCGAACCGATCGCCAGGCCAGCCTCATCGACCGAGGTCCCGGGCGCGCCCACCGTCGGCACCGTCACCGTCGGGATGTCGTTGGTGCCGTTGATGGTGATGGTCACCGTCGTCGTCGAGGTGTCGCCGTCGCCATCGGTGATGGTGTAGGAGAAGGTATCGGTCAGCGTCTGGCCGGTGCTCAGCGCCTGCACGGCGGCATTGCCGTTGTCGAGCGTGTAGACGTAGTTGCCGGCTGCATCGATGGTGATCGAACCGTAGCTGCCGCCAACCGAGGCGCCAACCTGGCCGGCGGTCGAGGCCGGCGTACCGGCCGCAACACCCGTCACCGCAGCGCCATCGGCGCCACGGACGTCGGCGACACCGTCGGTGTTGTTGGCATCGGCACCGCCGACACCCGTCAGCACGTTGCCGTTGGCAACCAGCGCACCGTCTTCGGTGACGCTGTCGACATCCGCCTGGGCGGTCGGAACGTCGTCGACGATCTGGATCTGGAACGAGGCGCTGGCATCGTCGGCAGGATTGCCGTCGCTGTCGGCGACGTTCACCGTGAAGGTCTCGAACGGCGTCACGTCGGTGGTGTGGTTGACCGGGTTGGCCAGCGTATAGCTGTAGGTCACCGTGGTGCCGCTGATCTGCGTGATGGTCAGCGTGCCGTAGTCGCCGGTCACCGTTGCGCCCACCGCGACCGCAACGCCGTTGATCGTCACCGTCGAGGCGCCGTCGCCGGCGGTGTAGCTGAACGTACCCGTCGTCGTCTCGGTCTCCGCCGGAGCATCCGAACCGATCGCCAGGCCAGCCTCATCGACCGAGGTCCCGGGCGCGCCCACCGTCGGCACCGTCACCGTCGGGATGTCGTTGGTGCCGTTGATGGTGATGGTCACCGTCGTCGTCGAGGTGTCGCCGTCGCCATCGGTGATGGTGTAGGAGAAGGTATCGGTCAGCGTCTGGCCGGTGCTCAGCGCCTGCACGGCGGCATTGCCGTTGTCGAGCGTGTAGACGTAGTTGCCGGCTGCATCGATGGTGATCGAACCGTAGCTGCCGCCAACCGAGGCGCCAACCTGGCCGGCGGTCGAGGCCGGCGTACCGGCCGCAACACCCGTCACCGCAGCGCCATCGGCGCCACGGACGTCGGCGACACCGTCGGTGTTGTTGGCATCGGCACCGCCGACACCCGTCAGCACGTTGCCGTTGGCAACCAGCGCACCGTCTTCGGTGACGCTGTCGACATCCGCCTGGGCGGTCGGAACGTCGTCGACGATCTGGATCTGGAACGAGGCGCTGGCATCGTCGGCAGGATTGCCGTCGCTGTCGGCGACGTTCACCGTGAAGGTCTCGAACGGCGTCACGTCGGTGGTGTGGTTGACCGGGTTGGCCAGCGTATAGCTGTAGGTCACCGTGGTGCCGCTGATCTGCGTGATGGTCAGCGTGCCGTAGTCGCCGGTCACCGTTGCGCCCACCGCGACCGCAACGCCGTTGATCGTCACCGTCGAGGCGCCGTCGCCGGCGGTGTAGCTGAACGTACCCGTCGTCGTCTCGGTCTCCGCCGGAGCATCCGAACCGATCGCCAGGCCAGCCTCATCGACCGAGGTCCCGGGCGCGCCCACCGTCGGCACCGTCACCGTCGGGATGTCGTTGGTGCCGTTGATGGTGATGGTCACCGTCGTCGTCGAGGTGTCGCCGTCGCCATCGGTGATGGTGTAGGAGAAGGTATCGGTCAGCGTCTGGCCGGTGCTCAGCGCCTGCACGGCGGCATTGCCGTTGTCGAGCGTGTAGACGTAGTTGCCGGCTGCATCGATGGTGATCGAACCGTAGCTGCCGCCAACCGAGGCGCCAACCTGGCCGGCGGTCGAGGCCGGCGTACCGGCCGCAACACCCGTCACCGCAGCGCCATCGGCGCCACGGACGTCGGCGACACCGTCGGTGTTGTTGGCATCGGCACCGCCGACACCCGTCAGCACGTTGCCGTTGGCAACCAGCGCACCGTCTTCGGTGACGCTGTCGACATCCGCCTGGGCGGTCGGAACGTCGTCGACGATCTGGATCTGGAACGAGGCGCTGGCATCGTCGGCAGGATTGCCGTCGCTGTCGGCGACGTTCACCGTGAAGGTCTCGAACGGCGTCACGTCGGTGGTGTGGTTGACCGGGTTGGCCAGCGTATAGCTGTAGGTCACCGTGGTGCCGCTGATCTGCGTGATGGTCAGCGTGCCGTAGTCGCCGGTCACCGTTGCGCCCACCGCGACCGCAACGCCGTTGATCGTCACCGTCGAGGCGCCGTCGCCGGCGGTGTAGCTGAACGTACCCGTCGTCGTCTCGGTCTCCGCCGGAGCATCCGAACCGATCGCCAGGCCAGCCTCATCGACCGAGGTCCCGGGCGCGCCCACCGTCGGCACCGTCACCGTCGGGATGTCGTTGGTGCCGTTGATGGTGATGGTCACCGTCGTCGTCGAGGTGTCGCCGTCGCCATCGGTGATGGTGTAGGAGAAGGTATCGGTCAGCGTCTGGCCGGTGCTCAGCGCCTGCACGGCGGCATTGCCGTTGTCGAGCGTGTAGACGTAGTTGCCGGCTGCATCGATGGTGATCGAACCGTAGCTGCCGCCAACCGAGGCGCCAACCTGGCCGGCGGTCGAGGCCGGCGTACCGGCCGCAACACCCGTCACCGCAGCGCCATCGGCGCCACGGACGTCGGCGACACCGTCGGTGTTGTTGGCATCGGCACCGCCGACACCCGTCAGCACGTTGCCGTTGGCAACCAGCGCACCGTCTTCGGTGACGCTGTCGACATCCGCCTGGGCGGTCGGAACGTCGTCGACGATCTGGATCTGGAACGAGGCGCTGGCATCGTCGGCAGGATTGCCGTCGCTGTCGGCGACGTTCACCGTGAAGGTCTCGAACGGCGTCACGTCGGTGGTGTGGTTGACCGGGTTGGCCAGCGTATAGCTGTAGGTCACCGTGGTGCCGCTGATCTGCGTGATGGTCAGCGTGCCGTAGTCGCCGGTCACCGTTGCGCCCACCGCGACCGCAACGCCGTTGATCGTCACCGTCGAGGCGCCGTCGCCGGCGGTGTAGCTGAACGTACCCGTCGTCGTCTCGGTCTCCGCCGGAGCATCCGAACCGATCGCCAGGCCAGCCTCATCGACCGAGGTCCCGGGCGCGCCCACCGTCGGCACCGTCACCGTCGGGATGTCGTTGGTGCCGTTGATGGTGATGGTCACCGTCGTCGTCGAGGTGTCGCCGTCGCCATCGGTGATGGTGTAGGAGAAGGTATCGGTCAGCGTCTGGCCGGTGCTCAGCGCCTGCACGGCGGCATTGCCGTTGTCGAGCGTGTAGACGTAGTTGCCGGCTGCATCGATGGTGATCGAACCGTAGCTGCCGCCAACCGAGGCGCCAACCTGGCCGGCGGTCGAGGCCGGCGTACCGGCCGCAACACCCGTCACCGCAGCGCCATCGGCGCCACGGACGTCGGCGACACCGTCGGTGTTGTTGGCATCGGCACCGCCGACACCCGTCAGCACGTTGCCGTTGGCAACCAGCGCACCGTCTTCGGTGACGCTGTCGACATCCGCCTGGGCGGTCGGAACGTCGTCGACGATCTGGATCTGGAACGAGGCGCTGGCATCGTCGGCAGGATTGCCGTCGCTGTCGGCGACGTTCACCGTGAAGGTCTCGAACGGCGTCACGTCGGTGGTGTGGTTGACCGGGTTGGCCAGCGTATAGCTGTAGGTCACCGTGGTGCCGCTGATCTGCGTGATGGTCAGCGTGCCGTAGTCGCCGGTCACCGTTGCGCCCACCGCGACCGCAACGCCGTTGATCGTCACCGTCGAGGCGCCGTCGCCGGCGGTGTAGCTGAACGTACCCGTCGTCGTCTCGGTCTCCGCCGGAGCATCCGAACCGATCGCCAGGCCAGCCTCATCGACCGAGGTCCCGGGCGCGCCCACCGTCGGCACCGTCACCGTCGGGATGTCGTTGGTGCCGTTGATGGTGATGGTCACCGTCGTCGTCGAGGTGTCGCCGTCGCCATCGGTGATGGTGTAGGAGAAGGTATCGGTCAGCGTCTGGCCGGTGCTCAGCGCCTGCACGGCGGCATTGCCGTTGTCGAGCGTGTAGACGTAGTTGCCGGCTGCATCGATGGTGATCGAACCGTAGCTGCCGCCAACCGAGGCGCCAACCTGGCCGGCGGTCGAGGCCGGCGTACCGGCCGCAACACCCGTCACCGCAGCGCCATCGGCGCCACGGACGTCGGCGACACCGTCGGTGTTGTTGGCATCGGCACCGCCGACACCCGTCAGCACGTTGCCGTTGGCAACCAGCGCACCGTCTTCGGTGACGCTGTCGACATCCGCCTGGGCGGTCGGAACGTCGTCGACGATCTGGATCTGGAACGAGGCGCTGGCATCGTCGGCAGGATTGCCGTCGCTGTCGGCGACGTTCACCGTGAAGGTCTCGAACGGCGTCACGTCGGTGGTGTGGTTGACCGGGTTGGCCAGCGTATAGCTGTAGGTCACCGTGGTGCCGCTGATCTGCGTGATGGTCAGCGTGCCGTAGTCGCCGGTCACCGTTGCGCCCACCGCGACCGCAACGCCGTTGATCGTCACCGTCGAGGCGCCGTCGCCGGCGGTGTAGCTGAACGTACCCGTCGTCGTCTCGGTCTCCGCCGGAGCATCCGAACCGATCGCCAGGCCAGCCTCATCGACCGAGGTCCCGGGCGCGCCCACCGTCGGCACCGTCACCGTCGGGATGTCGTTGGTGCCGTTGATGGTGATGGTCACCGTCGTCGTCGAGGTGTCGCCGTCGCCATCGGTGATGGTGTAGGAGAAGGTATCGGTCAGCGTCTGGCCGGTGCTCAGCGCCTGCACGGCGGCATTGCCGTTGTCGAGCGTGTAGACGTAGTTGCCGGCTGCATCGATGGTGATCGAACCGTAGCTGCCGCCAACCGAGGCGCCAACCTGGCCGGCGGTCGAGGCCGGCGTACCGGCCGCAACACCCGTCACCGCAGCGCCATCGGCGCCACGGACGTCGGCGACACCGTCGGTGTTGTTGGCATCGGCACCGCCGACACCCGTCAGCACGTTGCCGTTGGCAACCAGCGCACCGTCTTCGGTGACGCTGTCGACATCCGCCTGGGCGGTCGGAACGTCGTCGACGATCTCAATAACAATCCTGGCCGGCACGGATGTGTCGGTGCCGTCGGAGACGGTCAGCGTAAAGTCGTCGGTCTCGGCAACGCCGTCTATGTCAGTCGTCGGGCCCGTGAGCTCGTAAGTATAGGTCGCGACACCGGTCGAAGGGTTGTAACTGGTAATCGTCAGCACGCCGTGCGCGCCATCGATCACGGAGCCTTGCAAATCTGCAATGGCGATCGTCTTGCCATTGATCGTGACCGACTGGAGGTCGCTCAGGCCATCCGGGTCGGACAGCTTGAAGGTGCCACTGGCAAATTCCGTCGGCGCATTCGGATTGGAGCCGATGCTGGTAAGGCCTGACTCCTGAACGAAATCGGCATCGCCGCCGGGATTGCCGGTGTCTATCTCGAGTTCCGGCCCGCGGTTGCGGCGAAGACCCGGATAGAGTTCGCGATTTTCATATTGCGGGAACTGCAATGCGGTTGGTGGCAGCAGAGCCGACAGGTCGAAGCCATTGCCGATGCCGCCCACCGGTGTCTCAAAATTGCCACCGGAGCTGTTCGCCGAGCCTGGTCCGACCGAGATCGATCCGTCGGGACCAAAGGCGACGTCCACGCCGCCGGCTTCAAGTGCGGCGATCAGGGCGACGCGCGGAAGCTCGACGTCGCCGAGCATGAAAGTGGGAACGTTGGATGCGGCGTCTTTGACGACGATCTCGGTACCGTCGGCCTGCTCGAGGATCAGGTTCTTGCCGTCGACTTTGATGTTGTCAACGGAGACGTTGGCAGGGAGATGAACGACATTGGAGGCGTCAGCGGCATATTCACCGGCGGCTGCGCCTGGTGCGGGTGGCGTCCCATTGGGCTGAGCAGCCTGGATTGGCTGGCCGGAGCCGGCATCGACCGGAACAGGGTCGGCTTTTGCAGCCGGATCGGTCGCCTGTGCGAGGATCTGCGCCTCCGACAATGGCACTGCCTGTTCAAGCAGCGCGTCGCTGCCGGTTGCTGCTTCTGCCGAAAGATTTCCCTGGTCAACGGAGGTTGCCATAGCCCATCCCCTAATTTCTTGCTGGCCATAGCAGAGCAGTGAGATTTCGTTGATTGCAACGGGGGCGTGCGCAAAGCTGCATATCCGCTTATGCAGCCGCACATGAAAACTTAATGGGTGGTTAATTTAGCGAGGTGAGATAAGCCACAGCCAACTCTCCGAGCAGACTTCCGCGCGGCGTCGCGAGTATCGATCAAGGTGTCTTGCCGAAACGGAGGGTCGTGTCTGCAACTATCCGTTGACCACGAAGGAAAGCAGAAGATCCGGCGATTTGACCGGGGCACGGACGATATTGAGCTGGCCGCGGTAACGCCGCTCAGCAGTGGCAATGACGAAGCCGCTGGCGATCGGCACGCCGTAATTGGCGTCGAGCCTGGCGAAGATGTCGGCGACGTTCAGGTCGAGGGACAGCCGGAGGTCGCGGCGCCCTTCTTCTCCGAATCCGACCGGCAGATGGCGTTTGACCAGGTTCTGGAAGGATGGATTGAAGGTCAGGATCTTCTTTGTCGATGATAATGCAAAAGCCGGCGCCGGGCAGGCACCCAGGATAGCGTTGATGGTTCGCAGCGATGCCAGCTTGGCCAAGGCGGTGCTCTGATCGGTCATCCAGCGCAGGCACGCAACACGGATGGCCGAGGTGAGGTTGCCGGTTTGCGTGTTGGAAATTTCGATCTCGTCCACCATTTCGCCGAGCGTCAGGCGCTTGTCTTCAGCGAGCTGTTTCAGCGTTGCCCAAAACACGCGCTCGAGCTTGATGCCGCGTCGCGTGCCCTGGCGCACGACAACGCGAAAATCCGATGTCAGATCGTCGGCCGAATAGATGTGGTGTGCGGGTTCACCAGGCGCCGCTCCACTATCGTTCATGGAGCGCCTCGTCGCGCGCCTTGTTGATGGGTTTGAGCAGGTAGCTCAGGATTGTCTTTCGCCCGGTAATGATCTCCACCGTGCTGATCATGCCGGGAATGATGGAGTAGGACTTGCCATCCCTTTCCAGCGCAGAGCGGTCGGTCGAGACCCTGACCTGATAGTAGGGTTCCCCGGTGTTCTGGTCGACGAGGCTGTCGGCGGTGATGTTCTGCACCTTGCCGTCGAGGCCGCCGAAAATCGAGAAATCATAAGCCGAGACCTTGATCAGTGCTTTCTGGTCTGGGCGAATGAAGGCAACGTCGCGCGGCGAGACGCGTGCTTCGACAAGCAAAGTCTCGGAGGTCGGCACGATGCCGGCCACGACAGCGCCGGGCTGGACGAAGGCGCCCAACGTGTTGACGTCGAGCGTGTTGACGATGCCGTCGACAGGCGAGCGGATGTCGGTGCGGGCGACACGGTCGGTGGCGCCGCGGATCGTTTCTTCCACCACCGAGAGCTCGGCCAAGGCCTGGGTCAGTTCGTCAAGCGCTTCCTGCTGCAATTGCAGGCCGAACTCGTCGACCTGGAGCTTCGCCTCGACGATCGCAGCACCAGTTCTCTTAATCGTCTCGTCGGCGAGATTAAGCTGTCCTCGCATCTCCGTCTGTTCGCGGTCGACACGTATCTGTTCGGTCTTGGCCATCAAGTTGCGCTTGACCATGGAGGTGACAAGCTCTGCTTCCCTGTTACTTACGCCAAGGCTCTCCGTCAGACGCTGGACATTGACCTTCGCCTCGTTCAGTTCCTTCTCGCGCTGGTCCAGCCGCGACTTCAGCACATTGAGCTTGGTTTCGAAGTTTTGCCGGCGTGCCACCAGCAGCTTCTGCTCGTTCTCGCAAATCTCGGGGGCTGCCTTCACAAGGCTTTCGGGGCAAGCGAGCGGCTCGCCGATCCGGCCTTCCTGCTCTTGCTTGAGACGGGCGATGCGGGCACTGAGCGTGCGCGCCTTTGCCTGCTGTTCACCCAGGCTCGAGGTGCTGACCGTGTTGTCGAGCCGGATGATGAGGTCGTTCTTCTTGACCACCTGGCCAATCTTGACGGCGATCTCCTGGACTACGCCGGCTTCGCTTGCCTGCACGATCTGGGTCTTGGAGGCCGGAATGACCTTGCCTTCGCCACGCGCGATCTCGTCGATCTCGGCGAACGAAGCCCATACCACAAACGCCGCAAACAGGGCTGCGATAATCAGCACCACAGCCGATGCAAACAATGGCGGCCTGTCTTCCCTGGTTATCATTAGAACTCCATTATATTGAGCAAAGCCAATATAATCACCCCTCAAACCGACAAAATCTCAACCGCTGGGCTTCTGCAGCGCCTGAATGACTTTCTCTTTTGGCCCATCGGCGACGACACGACCTTGTTCCACCACTATAAGGCGGTCGACGATTTCCAGCATACTGTAGCGGTGGGTCGAGATGATCAGTGTGGTCTTGTCGTCGAAGGCGACCTTGAGCTGCTTGATAAGCTGGCGCTCGGAGGCCAGGTCCATCGAACCTGACGGCTCGTCGAGAAAGACGATCTTCGGTCTGGTCAGCAAAAGCCGTGCGATCGCCACGGCCTGTCTCTGACCGCCGGAAAGATTGGTGCCGCGCTCGCCGACATTCATGTCGTAGCCGCGCGGATGGCGTGAAACGAATTCGTCGACGCCGGCGGCCTTGGCTGCGAGGATGATCTCCTCGTCTGTCGCCTCGGGACGCGCCATCAGGAGGTTTTCCTTGATCGTGCCTGAAAACAGGTCGCCGGCCTGGGCGACGATGCCGACGGCGGCGCGAACCTCGGAGGGGTGATACTGGCGCACATCGATGCCATCGAGCAGTAGCTCGCCACTGGTGGGGAGGAACAGCCGCCCGACCAGCCGGCCGAAGGTCGTCTTGCCGGATCCGATACGGCCAATGATGCCAACGCGCTCGCCGGGATTGATCGAGAGGTTGACGCTTGTCAGGACCTCGGTCTCGGTCCCTGGATAGACAAAGCCGACATTGCGCAGCGTCAGAGCGCCGACCCGGATCGGGCGATTGACGAAGCCTACCGTGTCGGGCCGGTCCTCAGGCTGTTGCATGATGGAATTCAACACCCGCAGCGACAGCATGGCCTGGCGAAAGCGGGCAATGGTCATGGCCAGTTGCCCGAGCGGCGCCACAGCGCGGCCCGAAAGCATGACCGCGGCGATAATGGCTCCAGTGGAAATCGATCCGTTGTCGAATGCGTAGGCACCAGCCACCACCAGCGCTACAGTCACTAATTGCTGGACGAACTGCGTCATGTTGGCTGCGGCAGCCGAAAGCTGCTTGATCTTTTCGGATGTATTGGCCGCGTTCTTGGAATGCTCTCGCCATTTCCGCAGCAGATAGGCTTCGGCACGCAGGGACTTGATAGTCTCGACCGTGGATATCGACTCGACCAGCAGCGCCTGACGTTGCGAAGCCTCATTCATGGACGCGGCAACACGCTTGCCGATGCGCTGCTGGGCAACAAGCCCGATGACGACCGCGGCTACGAAGGCGATAATCGGAATAATCACCAGCCATCCTGCTATGGCGTAGATTACCAGCAGGAAGATGAAGACGAAGGCGGTGTCGATGAAGGTGCTGACGGTGTTGGAGGTGAAGAACTCGCGAACGAATTCGTATTGCGTAACGCGGTTGGCATACTCGCCGGTGGATGCCGGGCGAGCACTGAGCGAAGTGTTGAGCACCTTCTCGAACAGCATGTAGGAAATGCGCAGGTCGGCCTTGCGGCCGGCATGGTCGATGAGTGCCGCGCGCGCCGTCTTGAGCAAAAGGTCGAACAGGATTGCAGTCGACACGCCGATCGCCAGGACCCAAAGCGATGAGATCGCCTTGTTGGGCAGGATGCGGTCATAGACGTTCATCGTGAAGATGGGCGACGCGATGGCGAGAAGGTTGATGAAAATCGCAGCCAAGGCAACGCGTGAATAGGACCGCCAGAACGTCCCGAGTGTTCCATAGAGCCAATGCGGCCGCTCGATCCTGGCCGCATTGCCGAGGGTCATGTTCTCGGCGGTGTTGGCATAAGTGATGGAGAAGCCGACACCGCCTGAGATGGGAACGGCCGTCAGCTCAGTGCGCGATATTGATGTGCGGCCGTCTTCCTGCGGCCCGGTCAGGAACTCCGCGCCGTCGCCTTGTTCGGCCAGTACCGCGATCGGCAGGCGATTGGGACGAAAGATGATGGCCGGCAGGTCGAAGCGGCCACGCATGAAGTCGCGATGCGCGAACTCGGTCGTTTCAAGGCCGATCCGTTCGGCAAGGTGCCTGATTTCCTGGACCTCGATCCGCTCTTCCGAGATAGGCACGCCGGCGAACAGCACGGTTTCGGCGCTCGGCCGGCCCAGGTACGCGGCCACAGCCGAAAAGCAGGACTTGAATGCTTCGACCGGGGTCTGGATATGCGCCTGCTGATTCATGACGGACGGGGTCTGCCGTCAGACGCCCTACTTCTTTCTGACTGGGGCCAAGAGATCAAAAGGCATGTCGTTTGCCTGCTGCGAAGGTGTCCGCGCATAAGTCTCGGTGTCGGCTGTCGCCGGCACGTTGAACTCTGTTCGGGCATAGGCGTCAGCCTGCTTTGCCGGCGCAAGGTTCATCGTCTTGAGCAACTGGCCGGTTGCTGCCAGCAGGCGATACTCGGCAAAGAGCGACGCAAATGCGGCGGTGTTGGAAAGCGTCGCTGTGTTGAAACGCGTGTTCTGCGCGTCCAGCACGTCGAGCAGCGAGCGCTGGCCGACCTTGAACTGCTCTCGATAGGAGGTGACCAGCCTGTCGTTGGCGATGGACTGCTGGCGCAGCGTCTTGGCTAAGTCAGCCTGACGGAAGCGGCGGTCCCATGAAATACGCACTGCCTCCTCGATCTCGCGCTGCACCTGGTGCAGGGCGAGCCGCTGTTCGCTGACGCGCCGGATCTGCTCCTGCTCGTTGGCCTTGTCGATGCCGCCGCGATAAAGGTTCCAGCGCAACACCAGCCGGGCCTGCAGATCGTTGGTTTCGTCCTCGGCGCCGTCAATGTCATTGCCGATCCGGGCGCGGCCTTCGGCGACGACCTCGGGGCCGTATTTGGCGCGGGCCGCATCGACGAGCGAAGCCGCCGCGTCGATATCGCTGTTGGCCATGTGGACGCGCGGATTGTTGCGGCGCGCAAGGCCGAGCGCATCATCGAGCGAGCGGGGTAGGGCCTTGGCGACGGAACCCGGCTTGGACGGGTTGGTCAGCGGCTTGCCGACGGTCTTGAAAAACCGGATCTTTGCAGCTTCAAGCTCTTCAGAGGCTTCCTGCACACGGGCCTTGGCGGCGTACAGCCGTTCTTCGGCTTGCTGACGGTCGGCGTCGGTCAGTGCGCCGCCCTGGATGCCTTCGCGAATGTCGCCGAGGATCGACTGATGGAAACCGAGGTTCCGCTTGGCGTCGCCCACAATCTGGGCCTGCAGCAGGTATTCGAGGTAGTCCTGGACGACCGACAGTCCGATGAACTCGGAGCGTTCGAGAACGCGGAAGGATGCGCCGTCGACGCGTGAGGCCTGGCGGGTCAGTTCGGCGCGGCGCGCGCCGTTGTCGAACAGCTTCTGGGTGACCACCACGCCAGCCTCCGACGGGTACAACTCGTCGTCTTCGATGCCGCTCAGGCGCCGTGACGGGTTGTCGAGGCGGCGCACGCCGGTCGATGCTTCGAGGTCGACGCTTGGGAGGTAGAGCCCCTTCGCCTGCCTGAGCTCGAATTCGATTGCTTCGCGGTTCTCGATGGCCTGGCCGATTTCCGGGTTGGATTCGACGGCGACGGCCATTGCTTCCTTGAGCGTCAGCGCATTTGCACCCGTGCCCGACAGCATGGTCGCAGCAAGCATGACGGTCAGCCGTACCGCCAGTTGTCCAAGGCGCTTAGGCATTAAGTATCTCCCCACTCCATCCCGACGCCGAAGCGTTCGGGAACCCGATCGTACCCAACTAGACGTAATTATCCAGCAGTGAACTAAAATCGACAGCGTTTTGATCACTCTGGCGTAGTTTTCACTGGTTTTGCGCCATTTGACCTGAGCGCTGATGCAAAAATGCTACATCTCGTGGCACTAAAGTGACCGGGTCGGGTTAAACGCTGAGGTTGCGAAGCTGGACACTACACATGATCTCCTGACATTCGTGCCGCTAGAAATTTCTTGGGCGGGAGCCGCTCAGTTGATTCATGCAGAAATCTTCCGCATCGGGTCGCCGGTCCGCGTCGATCTATTGAGCCAATGGGCCTTCACCAGGCGCAATAGCAGCAAAATTGTTGCCTGCAGACGCGATTTGCCCTGATCCGGCGCGCGCGCCGTGGATCCAGGCTCGATCGGTGCTGAAGGAGTAGAGGGGCACGTAGCTCTTGAGTGCCTCGTCGCGCAGGACCTGGTTGCTCAGATTGTCGAGGATGAAGGTTCCACTTTGGGTGGCAACGGACAACACCGCGTGGAAGACACCCCGACTCGCGTCCTGGAGAACCACCAGCGACATGCTTTGTGCCGGAACGCCCGCCTTGATCAGTGCCGACATCTTTAGAATGGCAAAGTCTTCACAGTCGCCGGCGCCGCGCGACAGTAT
This sequence comes from Aminobacter sp. NyZ550, assembly GCF_025628925.2. Lineage (NCBI taxonomy): Bacteria > Pseudomonadati > Pseudomonadota > Alphaproteobacteria > Hyphomicrobiales > Phyllobacteriaceae > Aminobacter > Aminobacter sp. NyZ550. The sequence goes on along the minus strand of NZ_CP114191.1, from coordinate 268,647 downwards.
TTCAGAGGGCTTCGCCCAATAATCGAGATTGCCATAAACGCCTTGGTCCTTGCGATAGGCGATCATGGTGTTGACGGCGCGGTTCACGACGGAAAGCTTGTCGAGAAATTTCCTGTCGCGGCTGTCCGCGGCAAGTCCGAAAAGTGCGGCGCCATTCTTGCCGCATGAGGTTTCGGTGCAGCCGCCGATGTCGCGATAGACCTTGGCCCACCGGCCAGCCACCGGGAAGTTGCGCATCGGAATTGCGACGGAACCGAAAACGCCCGGGATGATGGCCGCAGTCTTCATCGGGTCGACGCCAGCCGGCGTTTCCGCTTGATCAACTGCGGTTCGCGCAACGAGCCCGTAGCCGTCGAAGTCCGGTCCGAACTGGAAGGGCTGGGCTGCAACGGCTGCCAGAGGTTCCGCCAGCATCAAGCCACCAAGAAGCTGGGGCATGCGCGTCTCAATCGAGACGGTTGCTTCAGTGGCGCGATCCTGACTTGCCGTGGCGCCTTGCATTAAGGCGGCAAGGAATGCCGCGGCTGCGAAGCTCTTGGTCAGGTATCTTGCAGGATTGGCTGTCGTTGCTATCATCGCGTTCACCTATTTTGATGAACGATAGCAACGGCGTATCAAATTATCGGAAAGGAACTAGGGAAATTCTTCTGTAATATTGAGGCGATATTTTAGATCAAATTTTATCGAATCTTTTCACTTGCTGCATAGGTGGCTGGCGCTGTGCGGCGATCCGTGGCCTTCTTGTTGTGAAACTGGAACAAGGCAATTTGGTCGTGACGCCGCTCCTCTGCAGTGTGGTAAGACACATGAAGCTGGTGCGTTCCCTGCTGAGCAAGATCGGAGCCGCGACAGCCATCTGCCTTGTCGCGTTCGTGGTCGCGTCAGTGCCTAACCTGCCAAGACCGCCTGTTTTCAGCGACGCTGGTGCGGTTGACACAGAACGCCAGCCACTTCGAGTCCTTGGAACAGGGCGGCCGGCGAGGTCGACTGAATCTGCTGCCTCGCGCGCAATCGCGCCGCATTTCGTCGCGCCGCCAGAGGTTTCCGGGCTTGGGCTGGAGCGGATCGAGGCAAGGCCGCCGCTCAGCGAGCTCGGGCTTGCCTCGCCTCCCAAACCGGTCAAGCCTGATGATTGGGAGGGCACCGTGCTCTTCCGTCCGGTCGTGACCTCATCGGCTTCGTTCGAGGCGATGGGCCATACCATCTTCGTCGCCGGGACCGAGCCGGTCGGACCGGACCAGTCCTGCGACTTCGCAGGCGTTGCATGGCGCTGTGGCGAACGTGCCAGGCTCGCCTTCCGCTACTGGTTGCGAGGCCGCGCACCGCTGTGTCAGGTGTTTTCGCCGGCCGAGAGGCAGCCGGTTGCGGCCGCTTGCAGGCTTGGCAAACAGGATATCGGTGCCTGGCTGGTTGCCAATGGCTGGGCCTACGCGCGGCCAGGCGGCGGGTACGAGAAGGCCGAGGCCGTGGCGCGCAAGGCAAAAATGGGCGTGTTCGGGCCACCAGATTGAGCCTGCCGGGCCATTCAAACCGGCGTTCGAGGCTGTTATTATGCTGAAACGACGCGACATTCGACCGGTTTCGTCAAACTGTTCGAAATCGCACAAGGAATGTTTCATTCTCCACAGGTAGATCGATTCGACCATGGGAGCGGAGGGATCTGGCGTGGACAATTCTGGTACAGGAAATACCGCAGGCAGCTCTGCGGCGGTGCTGCGCTATGCAGGGCTTGGTACGGCTGCCTGCGTCGTCGTTGCGGCGGGAGCTGCGGCACTGCTGTTCCAGGGCCAGGCTGACGGCGTTCTCTGGCGTGGCGTGATCGGTGCCGGCGTCGTTGCGGGTCTCGTCGCTGCGCCGCTACTGACGATCATTGCCAATGAACGGCGCAAGTTCGGCGCTTTGAAATCCGAAGTCAGCCGCCTGTCCTCCGTCGATGCCTTGACCTCGTGCCTGAACGGCAGTGTGTTCGCCAGCCTGATCGACGCCTTTCGCAATTCGCCCACCAGCCGGCAGGGCGCCTTGCTGGTCGTCGACATTGATGACTTCAGGGCGATCAATGCCAGGTTCGGCCATGCCTGGGGCGACGAGGTGCTCAAGATCGTCGCCGGTGCGATCAAGTCGTCCGTCCGTGGCGGCGATCTAGTCGGCCGCATCGGCGGCGAGGAGTTCGGGGTCTTCCTGCCCGGCGCCAGCAAAGAGAATGCCGAGCGCGTCGCCGAGCGTATCCGTGGCTCGATCTCCGATACCGTGCTCGAACCGGGTGGCCGCAAGTGCCCGCTGACGGTCAGCGTTGGAGCGGTCCTGTTCGACGATCAGTTCGAGTTTGACGAGATGTTCCGCAAGGCCAACGGCCGTCTTGCCGAAGCAAAGGCCCGCGGCCGCAACCGCGTCGAATTTACCGATATGTTAGACGACAGCGACGACAAGCCCACCCTCAATGCCTGAAGTAGGCACTGCACGCTAGGGCATCGCTACTTCTCTGCAAGTCGTAGGCATTTTAACGGTTCCGGCAACAAATCCATAAATGTCAGCATGCCCTAATGTGACCGCAACTTCTGGCGGGGCAGGCCATGCGGAATTTTTTCGGGTCGGAGCACGGCAATTTCGCGGTCATTACAGCCATTGCCATGGTGCCGATCATGACCGGCGTAGCTGGCGTGGTCGACTTCGTCAGCATAAACAACAAGGCGGACAAACTGCAGAACTCGCTGGATGTCTCTGCGCTCGCGATTGCAACCAAATATTACTCAGGCATGTCCGGGGACGAACTGACAAGCCTCGGCCGAGACTTCTTTGATTCGAATCTCGCGCGGACCCGCGACGATGCCAGCGAGCTGATCTACAAAGATCAGGTCACTGATTTCGAGGCGTCTGCGACGACCTCGGGCGATATCAGCCACATTGAGGTCACCTCGACGATCGAGCAGCCGGGCATGGTCGGGAACATCGAATGGCGGACCGCCAGGCGCGCTGTGGTCGAGGTGGCGCCTGGACAGCCGGCTTGTGTGCTGGCGCTCGATCCGGCCGCATCGGCCGCGGTCAAGCTTCAGGGCTCGACCCAGGTCGTGCTTGATGGTTGTGTTATTGCCTCGAACTCCAGCGCCAGCGACTCAGTATCGAGAGGTGGATCGGCGCAGGTGGCGGCTGAGTGCGTGACGACAGTCGGCCGTACGGTTGGCCTCACCGGCTACAATACAAACCTCGCCTGCGGCATCCCGCGTGAGAACCAATATGCGTCGCTCGACCCGCTCGCAAATGTCACTCCGCCGTCCTATACGGCCTGCAAGTCAGTGCCTGGCGGCAAGACCAAAACGCTATCACCGGGTACGTTCTGCGATAAGACAATCTCCGGCGAGGTCACACTCGCACCAGGAATATACGTTCTGAGAGGCGGGCAGATAAAACTGGGCGGCAACGGTTCGCTTACCGGGAGTGGCGTGACGATTTTCCTGATGGAAGGCGCGGAATTCACCTCGAACGCCAACGAGATCATCAATCTGTCACCGCCATCGGAAGGAATCTACGCAGGCATTACGATCTACCAGCAGCGGACCAACACCAATTCCGTGGTTATCAATGGTGGGGCTGGTTCGGATGTGACCGGATTCATCTACGCGCCGAGCGCGCATGTCTTTTATGCCGGCAACTCTGAGATGTCGGGTTCAGGTCAGTGTATTCGTATTGTCGCCAATACCGTCGAGATGACCGGCAATTCATCGGTCACGTCGAACTGCGAAGCCGAGCTCGGTGGCAAGAAAATGTATGCCGGCCGCATCATCAGGCTGGTGCGCTGATGGCATGCCATCAAGACATTTCAGACTGCAACACGAGTTGGCTGGCACGCGTATCGCGGGATCCTAATGTGGCGTCGGGCTTGATTCGAATTCTGCACCGAGAGAGGGAGAAAATACGGTGACCAATAGCAGGAAGCTTCTTGTCAGCGCGGCATCCGCGCTCGCCATCAGCGCATTGCCGATCAAGCTTGACATCGGGTCAGTCGGCGGTCTCGCCCAGACTTCAGCTTTCGCCAAGAGCGAGAATGGCGGTGGCAACGGCGGTGGCGGCGGCAATGGTGGTGGCGGCGATCGGGGCAATAGTGGTGGCAAGAGCAGTGGCTCGTCCAACGGCAAGTCTGCATCGGCTGCCGGCAAAACCAAATCGAGCGGGGGTGTTCAGCCGGCCTCTGTTGGCGGGTTGATGAAGTCGATCTTCAGCGGCGGACAGACGAAAAAGTCGGCGGCTGCGGGCAACAAGCACACGGCGCCGAAAACCGCCAAGGCCAAGCAGAATCCCAAGGCACTGACGGCCAATGTTCTGCCCGCCTCCGTGGAGGTGCCAAGGACAAAGCCTGTCAAGGAAAAGAACCTCAATGCGCGTCTGGCGGGTCTCAACTCGCTCAATCGCAACTATCATGCCTATCTGAACTCGCAGTCTCCGCGCATGGCGCTTGTCAGGGAATATGTGCTGAATTCAGCCCAGGCCGAATTGGCGGTCGAAGCTGCTGCAGCAGCAGCCGAAAAGGCAGCCCAGTTGCAGACTGCATTGGATGCGGCCGCAGCAGCCATCGTGCCTTTTGACGGCAGTGCGCCGATCGTGGATCCGACCGCTGATGCACTTCAGGCACGCCTCGACGCACTGAATGCCTTGGAGCCACCTGTCGACCCCACCGAACTGGCCGCATTTGAGGCCGAGAAGGAAGCGTTGTCCGATGCACTTGCGGCCGCGGCTGATTTGGCCAAGGCAGAACAGGAACTCGCAGATGCCCAGGCGACGGCCCATGCCGCGGCCGAAGGCACCAGCGAAGACGACCTCAAGGAGGCGGTGCTCGCAGCAGCCAATCCCAATCGCGTCGCTGAATATGGCGACGACTACTTGAATGACGAGGTTATGGATTGGGCCAAGGATGTTCTTGGCGTTGGCGATGCCTACGGCAAGATCGACGAGATCAAGGCCACCCTGCCGACAGAGACAGCGGAAGTGACGCCGGTGCTCGAACCAGAACCCGAGGTTGCGATAGAGCCGGCACCTGCGCCCCTCGTGGTGCCCGTCAACTAAAGACGTAAGTCAAAAATCCTAACCGCAGCCGGCATCGGCAGCGGTTAGGATGCGCCGTGGGCCGTCATGCAATTACAGTAATCAACCTTCCTTGGCCGTAGTGCTTCTGCCCGACGTTTCAAAAAAGCTCTGACTGCTCCGATCGCATCTCATTTCGAGTTGGCAGGAACGCGCTCCATGTGCGCTCACAGCACCACCGTGTGTAGGTTGTGATATACCGTTGTGCGTGCGAAGAATCTTCCAGGGGGCGTTGGTGAGGGTTCTCGGTAAAATTTGCCTCTTGGCCGCCTGCCGGCCGCAGCCTTTGAACTGCCACACGACTATGTTTTGGAACAGCGCGAATGGTCCGCGCTAATATGCTTTCATTGCGGCGAGGCCGAAGCATTGACAAAGGTACTGCTGGAAGCAGGGATCTGCCTTGATCAGGCGACGGGCGCCCCTGCGGACGTCAGCAATCCGACTTGCAAGTAGCTTGTCAATCGGCTTGTAAGCTTAAGACCAGCTTTGCCGGGAGCCACCTGGGTGCATTCTTGCCCGAATCCGTGATACCGTAGTAGAGGTGAGCGGCGCTCATCATTGCGATCCCGACGGGTTCATGGCGACCAGGAGAGCCTCGCCGATAGCGATTGCTATGGCGGTCTGGTCTGCCAGTTGATGGTGGCCGGCATCTTGTGTCATCGATTGGGCTGCCATGACGCACGGCCTTGCCTGCGGATGCTGGAGGCACAACTCCGGGTCGTAAAGGAACAGATCCTCGAAAACGATCGCCGGGTACGAGCGAGTGCGCGAGAGACCGAGCTTGGCCGCAGGTTGATGGAGATCCCGGGTGTCGGCCCGCTGCTGGCGAGCGCATTCGTGGCCACGGTCGACGATGCGCATGCGTTCAAGTCTGGGCGCTGTCTATCGGCCTGGATCGGGCTTGTGCCGAAGCAAAACTCAAGCGGGGGCAAGGAGAAGCTCGGCAGCATCTCCAAAGCGGGAAACCGCTACCTGCGCCAGATGCTCGTGGTCGGCGCGATGGCGGTCATTCGCTATGCCGAGCGAAACGGGACCAGGCGGCCATGGCTCGTACAACTGATGGCTCGGCGAACGACGAAGGTTGCAGCGGTTGCGCTGGCCAACAAGACCGCCCGAATGGTTTGGGCATTGATGACAAGCGGTGAGCGCTACAGGGAGCCAGCCAACGATGTCCGGCTAAGAAATGGAAAGGATCTCGATCTCGCGCTGTCCCAGCAGGACTACGTCGCCGACAGTCTTGCCAATCAGCGCGATGGCAACGGGTGAGCCATGCGAAATGGAAGCTCGAGACGGGTTGGCCTCATCCTCACCGACGATGCGGAAGGTCTGCGTGCGGCCATCGTCACGTGCGAACGTAACTGTGTGACCGAAGGCGACCACCTCGTTTGAGGTCGGCGCCGGCATGAGCTGGGCTGTACGGACGCGTTCGGCATAGTAGCGCATATCTCGAACCGGAACCGCCGACTGCCGTCGCCGCTCGTTAACGTCTTCCAGCATGTTGGCGGCCTCGAGAGCCTGCTGGGCGCCCGCCAATGCATCTTGCAGCATTTTGAGTCCCACCTCCGTGACAAGGTTGATCCGATCGGAGATAGGGCGCGCCGGCAGTATGGTTTCCGATGCCGCCTCAGCACTTTCCTCTTTGGCAAATGCCACGCTCAATGGCCGAAATCCCGTGTCTAACTGCTAGCTGTTGCTTACCTTAATGCCCGCAATGCAGCAACAATCCAACTGCCGGCTTCGGCCCAAATATGACGGCTGGAAATCTCGCGGGAGGTGCTAGCGCGCATGTCGCTGTCGTTAGTGCTGAATCGTGTGCTTAGCCGGACGGCTGATTATGACTAACGCCCTGAGCTCTGTTTTTTTTGCACGATGCAGGTAGCCAAGCCAGTACGGCCCGCATGTTGGAAGAGCTGGCAGTCCGAAGGGCATTTCGAAGGCTGGTCTCTGGGCCTTCAGGACCTACCGCCTTCTGTCACGGACGCGTGGTGAGAGGGCGTTTCGGACCTTCAACTATTGCTCTCGCCGTCGATTGATGGCGACCCTGTTGCTCGGCTTCTGGCGGCTTCGAGTCCGGTGCTCACAGAGGCAGTGACATGTTGCCCTTGGTTGTGTGGTTGATCGGGCATTGAGCGGGGCATGCCGCGGCGGGAGAGGCCATTTCACGTCAGTCACCCGTGTGGTGCAGATGGCATCGGCACACTGGCCGCAGTGCCCTTCCTTCCGTGTCGCGACAGCCGGTCCTTCCGCAGGCTCGATAGGGCATGTCTAATCGAAGAACGGCTTCGCCTCGATCATTATCCCGCAACGGTTCGCATTCCTCGCGGTCCAACAAAGCTGCTTCTTGCCGCCCTCCATTGCATTGCGGCCCTGACGTGTGCGGTCCGATAGTCTCCGGTCTTTTCGACCATCGAAGTGCAGCTGAGAGCCTTACTCGAGGCGGGGGTGCTCGGGGCCATCCGCTGTCCTGGTCTAAGTTCTGTGGGATTGCCCCCTGTCGCCGAAGTGCTGTCCTGATCGACCCAGCAGGTGGGCGATTTCTACTCGCCCCTCCCTTGTCTGGATTGAGCGAAGCGCCAGGTCAGGATCAACGGGGAGGGGGCGGAGCACATCCCCGTTTATTGCGCAGTCGGCTGCGCCGCCGCTCTCGACGATGATCCCGCTGTTCCGAAGGAGCGGTCCAAGGGCGCAATTATACGTCGCTGACGCGACGCCTTGCTCAACGGCCTGCCCTGCCAGCCGCTCCTGATGAACGCTCGAGTGTCCGTTTGCTGTCCAGGAGCAATCCGAGCTGTGGCTGTACCGCACTTCTCCGTCAGCATTGTCAGCCGCGGTGACGGCCGCAGCGTGGTGCTGTCGGCCGCCTATCGCCATTGCGCGAAGATGGAGTATGAACGCGAAGCGCGCTCGGTCGACTACACACGCAAGCAGGGGCTGCTCCATGAGGCGTTTTCGGTGCCACCCGATGCGCCGCAATGGCTGCGCAGCCTGATTGCCGACCGTTCGGTGGCAGGTGCTTCGGAAGCCTTCTGGAACAAGGTCGAGGCCTTCGAGAAACGCTCGGATGCCCAGCTTGCCAAAGACATCACCATCGCCTTGCCGCTTGAGCTTTCTGCCGAGCGGAACATCGCGCTGGTGCGTGATTTCGTCGAACGACACATTCTCGCCAGGGGCATGGTTGCGGACTGGGTCTATCATGATGCGCTTGGCAATCCGCATGTCCATCTGATGACGACCCTGCGGCCACTGACCGAGGACGGGTTCGGGTCCAAGAAGGTTGCTGTCATGGGTGAGAATGGCGAGGTGCTGCGCACCAAGACCGGCAAGATCGTCTATGAGCTTTGGGCCGGCGGGATCGACGACTTCACGGCCCTGCGCGATGCCTGGTTCGAGATCCAGAACCAGCATCTGGCACTTGGCGGGATCGACCTGCGTGTCGATGGTCGCTCTTATGCCGAGCGTGGCATCGACCTCGTGCCAACCACCCATATCGGTGTTGGCGCCAAGGCGATCCAGCGCAAGTCAGCGCGGGAAGGCCATGAGATGTCGCTCGAGCGGATCGAGCTGCTCGAGGCGAGGCGCAAGGAGAATGCGAGCCGGATCCTGAAGCGACCCGAGCTCGTGCTCGATATCGTCTCTTCGGAGAAAAGCGTCTTCGATGAACGCGACATCGCAAAGATCCTGCATCGTTATGTCGATGATGCCGTCACGTTCCAGCAACTGATGGTGCGCATTCTGCAGAGCCCGGAGGCGTTGCGTATCGAGCGCGACGGCATCGACCTTGCGACGGGAGCAAGGATCCGTTCCCGCTACACGACGCGCGAACTGATCCGCATCGAAGCGAAGATGGCGAAGCAATCGCTGTGGCTGTCCCAGCGCACATCACATGGCGTCCGGCAGAAGGTGCTGGACAGTGTGCTGGCGCGTCATGCGCAGCTGTCGCAGGAGCAGCGTGTCGCCATCGAACATGTGGTGGACGAGGCACGCATCGCTGCTGTCGTCGGTCGTGCAGGCGCGGGCAAGACCACGATGATGAAGGCAGCACGCGAGGCGTGGGAACTGGCGGGTTATCGTGTTGTCGGTGCTGCCCTTGCCGGCAAGGCGGCGGAGGGCCTCGAGAAGGAAGCAGGCATCGTCAGCCGCACGCTGTCGTCGTGGGAGCTGCGCTGGAAGCAGGGCAGGGACATGCTCGACAAAAGCACGGTGTTTGTTGTCGACGAGGCGGGCATGGTTGCCTCGAAGCAGATGGCACTTGTCGTCGAAGCAGCAACCCTGGCCGGTGCAAAGCTGGTGCTGGTCGGTGATCCCGAGCAACTCCAGCCGATTGAAGCAGGAGCTGCGTTTCGGGCCATCGTTGACCGCATCGGCTACGCCGAACTCGAGACCATCTACCGCCAGCGTGAAGAATGGATGCGGGCCGCCTCTCTCGATCTGGCGCGCGGGCGGGTCGCACAGGCGATCCATGCTTATGGCGAGCATGGCAGAGTGCGTGGGTCAGAGCTCAAGGCACAGGCGATCGACAGTCTGATCGGCGACTGGAACAGTGACTACGATCCGACCAAGACTACACTCATCCTGGCCCATCTTCGGCGCGACGTGCACGAGCTCAACAGCCTGGCGCGTGAGAAGCTCGTCGAGCGGGGGATCGTCGGCGTGGGACATGCCTTCCGCACTGATGACGGTCTTCGTCAGTTCGACGCTGGCGACCAGATTGTCTTCCTCAAAAACGAGACTTCGCTCGGGGTGAAGAACGGCATGATCGGGCGTGTCGTCGAGGCGGCACCAAACCGGATCGTTGCGGCCATTGGCGAGGGTGAGCATCGCCGGCTGGTCAAAGTCGAGCAGCGCTTCTATCCCAACATCGATCATGGTTATGCGACCACGATCCACAAGTCTCAGGGTGCGACCGTCGACCGGGTCAAGGTGCTGGCTTCGCTCTCGCTGGATCGGCATCTCACCTATGTCGCAATGACCCGGCACCGGGAGGACATGGCACTCTATTACGGGCGTCGTTCCTTCGCAAAGTCAGGCGGGCTTGAGACGATCCTATCTCGAACGAACGCCAAGGAAACCACGCTCGATTACGAGCGTGGCACCCTCTACCGGCAGGCACTGCGCTTTGCCGAGAACCGAGGGCTGCACATATCGCGTGTTGCGCGCACCCTCGTCCGCGACCGGCTCGACTGGATGCTGCGCCAGAAGGAGCGGCTTGCCGACCTGGCGCAACGGTTCCGTGTCCACGGCGAGCGCCTTGGCCTGTTGCAAAGCCAGACAACGCAAATCCGCAACAGGGCCGAACCGATGGTCGCCGGTGTCACGGTGTTTGCCAGGTCGCTGGCTGATGTCGTCGAGGAAAGGCTTCTCGCCGATCCGGCCCTTGCCAAGCAGTGGGAGGAGATGTCCACACGCTTCCGCTACGTCTTTGCAGATCCAGAGGCCGCTTTCCGGGCAATGGACTTCAATGCGCTTCTGACGAACCACAAGGCTGCGCAACACACACTTGCTCAGCTCGTCAGCGAGCCGGCATCGCTCGGAGCATTGAAAGGGCGGACGGGCCTTCTCGCGTCAAAAGCCGACAAGGAGGCGCGCCGTGTTGCCGAGGTCAATGTGTCGGCACTGAAGCGCGACATCGAGCGCTATCTGCAGATGCGCACGGTTGCTACCGAAAGGATCGAAAAGGAGGAGCAGGCACATCGTCACCGGCTGTCGATCGAAATCCCGGCGCTGTCGCCGGCCGCCAGGTCAGTGCTGGAAACGATCTGCGAGGCGATCGACCGCAACGATCTTCCAGCCGCACTCGCCCATATCGTCGACAATCGTGAGGTGCGGCTGGAGATCGATGGCTTCAACCGTGCCATTGCTGAACGCTTCGGCGAGCGAACGTTGCTTACCCACGCAGCCCGGGAGGCCTCGGGCTCTCTCTTCGACAAGGCCGCGGAGGGTCTTCGACCTGTCGAGCGCGAGAAGCTACATGACGCATGGCCGATGATGCGCGCGGCCCAGCAGATCGCTGCTCATGAGCGGACAGCGCAGACATTGACGCAGGTCGCGCAGTTACGACTGGCGCAGCGCCAGGGATTGGCATGGAAGTTATGAAGCGGGCCCGCATCATAGTCGCAAAGCTAAGTTAGTAGGTTTGCAACTATGCCTTCTTCTCGCCAGGTACGCGAATGCCGCGACGTTCTGCGTACTCTATGAGTGCAACCTCAATGACAGCAGTAATCGATCGGCGGTCCACTTCCGCCAGCTTTTGAGCTAGTTCCAAGACTGCAGGATCAAGTCGGGTCGTAAAAGGCTTCTTGCTCATTCAGTGCTTGAACTTTTCGCTCGGCTGTGCATATTTCGCACGTGCACTGCACTTGCTTTGCACGTTATCGGCCAACCAGAGCGCGGCAACGCTTTGGCTGGCCTGACCAAACCCAAGCTGGTTGGAGCTCGGATCATGGCTGATTCCGACAATAGCACAGCTTTGCCTTTCGTCACCCAAGGGGGACGAAGGAAGAGCTGTGCTGTGGATGACGAGGCGGAAGGTGACATCTCGGTTGGTGTAAGACTGGCCGAGAAGATCGCCGCGCGTTTGCTTGGCACCATCGACCCATGCGTGGTCCTTCTTCAGGAATGGGAGCAGGCACACCACATGGCCGTGGTTCTGTGCCGGCTGCAGCAGCGCCTGGAGATAAGGATCAGGAATGCCCTGAGGGCTTCTGAAGCAAGCGGCGGACCTGAGAACGACGGGCACCGCGCACCGCAGCCAGCAGATCAGCAGGCACGTTGGGACAAGCTCGACCGGGAGGTCGGATACTCACGAGCCCGTGCCGCCGAGGCCCAGGCCGTTGAGGCCGAAGAGGAGATCCTCGACGCTGTTGCAAGCACTCCCGCCCAATCACTCGCCGGGGTGATCGCCAAACTGAAGATCATTGTCGGCGGTGGCGACAACATGGGCGACACATCGGCATTCCCCTGGCCGCAAATCCAGTCGGTCCTGGCGGATCTCCAGGCATTGGGTGACCGCGGCGCGGACGTCCTGCCGGCGGATAGCCGACGCCAGCCCGCAGATGACCGCGGCCTGGACGACGAGACGAACCGCCTTCGCGCATCCATGCCGGACGGCACCATAGCCCGCGAAAGCCATCCACGGCGAAGCTGAAACGCATAGCCGGATTGCGCGAGGCGAGGCAGCGATGCCACGCGGCCACGCATCAGGCGTGCCCTGGATCGGCGATTGGGCAGGCACCTTTTACAACAATGGGAGAGAGAGAAATGATTTTCAGAAGTTCTGTACGCCTGCGGCTTGCATTCATGTGGTGCGTTTTGCTCGCGCTGATCGTTGCCTTGCCAGGTGGTCCGGCCTTTGCCGAGACGACCAAGGAGCGTGTGCTGCGCGAAGGCAAGATCGTCATCGGCATTCACAACCGGACGCCATGGGGCTTTCGTGATGAAGCCACCGGCGAGGCCAAGGGATGGCATCCGGACCTGTTGCGCGCTGCCTTTGCCGAACTTGGCGTCAAGGAGATCGACATCAGGGTCACCGAGTTCGGGGCGCTCATCCCGGGCTTGCTGGCCGGCCGCTTCGATGCGGTGGCCTCCGGTCTGTCCATCACGCCGGAGCGCTGCCTCCAGGTCGCCTTCGGAGCCCCCGATCTCAAGGTCCATGACGCAGCCATCGTGCTCGCTGGTAATCCAAAACAGATCCATGGCTTTGCTGACATCGTCAGCAAAGAGATCATCATGGGTGCCGGCCGCGGCAGCGTGTCGGTCAGGAATGCGACTGTCGCCGGCGTGCCGGAAAGCAACATGCTGCTGTTTCCCGACATCGAGGCCAACATCTCGGCCCTGCGCGCCGGCCGCATCGATGTGACGGTGCTGTCATCGCCGACCGTGATCGGCCTGCTTGCCAGCGGCAAGCTCAAGGGTCTGGAGAGTGCGAACCCCTTCGTGACGACAGACGAACAGGCAACTTATGCCGCCGTCGCGTTCCGCAGCGAAGACGGGGATTTGCGGGCACTCTGGGATGAAAGGCTTGTGGCCCTGACGAAGGACGGCACGGTGACCAAGGTCATGGCCAGATATGGCTTTGGCGAGACCGAGGTCGTGCCTGATACCGTCACCGTCGAGAAGCTCTGCGGTACGGCTGGTGCCGGCAAATGAGCATCCTCGAGATCTGGCTCGGCATCCTGCAGGGCTTTCGCGTCACCGCTCTGGTGACGCTCTATGGCCTTGTCTTTGCCATCCCCTTCGGCCTCATCTTTGGCGTCGCCCAATACATGACCACGGGCCCGGCACGGTTCTTGGTGACGTCGGTGATCGAGTTCTGGCGCAGCTCCGCCGTCATCATCCTGCTGTTTGTGTTCTATTACGCCCTGCCGCTTGCCGGACTGGCTTTGTCTGCGATGACCGTCAGTGCCATGGTGCTTGGGCTCAACATTGGGGGCTATGCCAGCCAGGCGGTGAGAGCCGGCCTGCAGGCACTGGATCGTGGCCAGAAGGAAGCTGGCCACGCGCTTGGACTGTCGCGCTCCACCATCCTGTTGCGCATCGAACTGCCCCAGGCGCTGGTGGCGATGAGCCCGACCTTCATCAACCAGCTCATCCAGTTGGTGAAGGCGACATCGCTTGTCTCGCTGGTCACGCTGACCGACATGACCTTCCGCGCCAAGGAGATCTCCCAGATCGAGTATGATCCGGTACCGATCTACAGCTCGCTGCTGCTCGCTTATTTCATCGTCTGTTATCCCGTCGCACTGTTCGGCCGTTGGGTGGAACGACGCATCAACCCGGCAAGGGAGGCGCGCTGTGCAGTTTGATGTGGCCTTTGCGCTGTCCACGGTGCCGACCATCCTTGGCGCCATCGGCATGACGCTGCTGGTGGCAGCGGTCAGCTGCGTTGGCGCCTCGGCAATCGGCTTTGGCCTTGAACTCATTCGCCGCTCCGGCGGGCTGGGAGGGCTGTTCGTCCGCTTCCTGATCGACTTCATCCGGGCAACGCCGGTGCTGGTCTGGCTTTACTGCCTGTATTTCATTCTGCCCTTCTACGGCATTCGCCTTGGTGCGCTTGCCACAGGCATGATCGGGCTCAGCCTCTATTACAGCGGTTATCTCGCCGAGGTGTTCAAGGCCGGCATCGATGCCATCCCAAAGGGCCAGGCGGAAGCTGCAAGGGCACTTGGCCTTGGCAGGATCGATATGACCATCTTTGTCATCGCGCCGCAGATGCTGCGCAACATCGCGGCACCCATGGGCAACTACTTCGTCTCGATCCTCAAGGCGACGCCCTATCTGGCGGTGCTTGCGGTGCCGGAGATGCTGGGCCGTGCCTTCGACATCGCATCCGAGACGTACCGCTATGCCGAGCCGCTGACGGTTGCCGGCCTGATCTTCCTCGGTCTCGCACTCCTCATCTCGTTAGCCATCAAACGGCTCGAAAACAGGCTGCTTCGGCCGACAGCCAGGTAGGCGGCCGGCCGCTCACCCCAACGGCTGAACACACCCTCACAAATCCAGACACTTAGCTCATTATCTTCAAGCTGATATAGAGATGCTCCATGACCCTCACAGACGACAAGCCTGCCGTCCAGATCACCTCGCTCAACAAATGGTATGGCGCCTTCCATGTGTTGCAGGAGGTCAACCTCACCATCCCAAGTGGATCCCGCGTTGTGATCTGCGGACCGTCGGGTTCGGGCAAATCTACCCTGATCCGCTGCCTCAACGGGCTTGAAGCCTATCAGCAGGGAACCGTGACACTTGGCACGGTCAGGCTGGGCGACAATGCGAGGGAGACAGCCCTCGCCCGTCGCCAGACCGGAATGGTGTTTCAGAGTTTCAACCTGTTTCCGCATCTGACTGTGTTGTCGAACTGCACGCTTGCGCTGCGCCGGGTTCTTTCCATGCCGCGCAAGGAGGCCGAAAGCCTGGCGCGGCATTTCCTGGAAAAGGTCCGCATTCCCGAACAGGCCGACAAATATCCTGCACAGCTGTCAGGTGGACAGCAGCAGCGGGTGGCGATTGCGCGGGCGCTCTGCATGAACCCGCGCCTGATGTTGTTTGATGAGCCGACCTCGGCACTGGATCCGGAAATGGTCAAGGAGGTGCTCGATGTCATGACCGGGCTGGCCCAGGAAGGCATGACGATGATCTGCGTCACCCACGAGATGGGCTTTGCCCGCGAGGTTGCCGACCAGGTCGTGTTCATGGATCAGGGCAGCATTGTCGAACAGGCGTCGCCGATGACGTTCTTTTCGACTCCCAGTCATCCGCGCGCCCAATCTTTCCTCAACACGCTGCTGCATTGACGGGGACGGACCGGTGACGAAGGATACACGCATCTGGACGGACGTTGATTTCGACAAAGACGGCAAGCAGATCACTTGTCTGCGGCTGCCGTTTTCAAGCGATCGTTCCGCCTATGGCACCATTCCGATCCCGATCGTCTGCATCAGGAATGGTGCCGGGCCGACCGCACTCTTGATTTCAGGCAATCATGGCGACGAGTATGAGGGCCAGGTTGCGCTCAGCAAGCTTGCCCGACAGCTCGATGCAAACGAGCTCCGCGGCCGCATCATTATCCTGCCGGCATTGAACTATCCCGCGGTCGACGCAGGCAGGCGCGTGTCGCCGCTCGATCAGGGCAATCTCAACCGCATGTTTCCCGGCGACGCCAATGGCTCGCCCACCGAGATGATCGCCCACTATGTCTCAGAGGTGCTGCTGCCGCTCGCCGACATCGTCATCGACCTGCATTCCGGTGGCACCTCGCTGCTCTATCTGCCCTGCTGCCTGATCCGCGTCGGCAAGACCGCAGCCGAGACGGCACGGCTCGTTGAACTGATGCATGTCTTCGGCGCCCCCATCGGCTCGATCAGCGACGGTTCGGGCGGCGGTGGCGCCACAACCCTGTCGGCGACAGCCCAGGCGCTCGGCATTCCTGCCCTGACCACCGAACTGGGCGGCGGGGCGACGATGTCACGCGCGGGTGAAAAGCTCGCGCGTGACGGGGTGCTGCGTGTGCTGAAGCATATGGGCATCCTGCCCGAGGCCATCGTCGGACCGCCTGAAGCAACACGATCCATGCGGGTCGATGGCAGGCAGGCCTTCACCTATGCGCCCGTCAGGGGGATATTCGAGCCGGCGGTGGCAGTGGGAGACGAGGTTGAGGCAGGAGATCTTGCCGGCACAATCCATCCGACTGCTGGGCCGTCGGAGCCTGCCAGGTCAGTCCAGTTCGCGCAGTCGGGCCTTGTCGCCTGTCAACGTGCTCCGGCACTGACCGAGCCCGGAGATTGCCTGTTCAAGCTTGTGGTGGACGTAGCATAGGGCCTCCCCTGGTTCACAGCTTGTCATGCCGGCCGGTCGAGCTTTGCTGGCGCAGGTCGGCCTTCTGCACAGCTTCGTCACTGGCTGAAACCCTGTCGCGTCGCTTTGTTCGTCATCTGTGCGCAGCGGCGGCTACCGCCGTTCAGAGTGCTTGAGTAGTCACAGCTGGAAACTTCAAGCCGGGTCCATGAGCCATCAAAACATGGACATTCGTATTGACACAAATACAGATGTTCATTACCTCTGAGCGCAATTGCAGAGCGTGCTCGGGAGGAACCATCGGATGACTATCAACGTAGCCCCTGTCGGCTTGGCGCGGGATCTTGCCGAGCGTGGCAAGTCCGGCAAGCCGATCCGCATCGGCCTGATCGGCTCGGGCGAGATGGGCACCGACATCGTGGCGCGGGTGGCGCACATGCCCGGCATCGAGGTCGGCGCGATCTCCGAGCTCAACCTGCCCAACGCGCATCGCGCCGTCGACATCGCCTATCAGGAGAAGGGTCACGCCCGCGAAGTTGCCTCCGGTTCGGCGCTGAACGAAGCCATCGAGGCCGGCAAGGTCGCGGTCACCAACGATGCTGATCTCATCCTCAACAGCGGCCTGATCGACGTCGTCATCGATGCGACGGGCGTTCCTGCCGTCGGCGCCGAGATCGGCCTGCGCGCCATGGAGCATGGCAAGCATCTGGTGATGATGAATGTCGAGGCCGACGTCACCATCGGTGCCTATCTCAAGTCAGAGGCCGACAGGCTTGGCGTCACCTATTCGCTCGGCGCCGGCGACGAGCCGTCGTCCTGCATGGAGCTGATCGAGTTCGTCTCGGCGATGGGCCACACCATCGTCGCTGCCGGCAAGGGCAAGAACAACCCGCTCAACATCGACGCGGTGCCGCACGACTATGCCGAGGAAGCGGCCCGCCGCAACATGAACGTGCGTATGCTTGTCGAGTTCGTCGACGGCTCCAAGACCATGGTCGAGATGGCGGCGATCGCCAATGCCACTGGTCTGGTGCCGGACAAGGCCGGCATGCACGGCCCGGCCGCGACCTTGCCGGAGCTCAACAAGGTGCTGGTCCCGGAGAAGGACGGCGGTGTTCTCTCCAAGGTCGGCGTCGTCGACTATTCGATCGGCAAGGGGGTTGCCCCCGGCGTGTTCGTCATCGCCGACATGTCGCATCCGCGCATCCGCGAGCGCATGGAAGATTTGAAGATGGGCCATGGCCCGTATTTCACCTTCCACCGGCCCTATCACCTGACCTCGCTCGAGGTGCCGCTGACCTGTGCCCGTGTGGTGCTTTACGGCAAGGCCGACATGGTGCCGCTGGCCAAGCCGGTGGCTGATGTCTGTGCGGTGGCCAAGAAGGATCTTGCGCCCGGCGACGCGCTCGATGCCATCGGCGAATACACCTACCGCGCCTGGATCATGACGGCGGGCGAGGCCCGTGCGGCCAAAGCCATCCCTTGCGGCCTGCTGCAGGGCGGCACGGTGACGGCCCCGATCAAAAAGGGCGAACTGATCACCACGGCCAACGCCGCCGTTGCGCCAGGTTCGAAGATCGCCGAGCTGCGCGCAAGGCAGGACAGGCTGGTCTATGGAGCGGAGGCGTGACAGTGGCCCAGGCTAAGACCAAGGACCTGCCGGCGGGGGCGAACCTGCCCTTCATCTACCGCGAATACAGCGCCGAGCGGCTGAAGCAGGCGCTGCACAAGATGTATCTCATCCGCCAGTTCGAAGAGGGCGCGGAAGAATCCTACATGCGTGGTCTGATCCACGGCACGATGCACCTGTCCATCGGCCAGGAGGCGAGCGCCATGGGTATCTGCATGCCGCTCACCAATGACGACCAGATCACCTCGACGCATCGCGGCCATGGTCACTGCATTGCCAAGGGTGCTGAAGTGTCGAAGATGTTCGCCGAGTTCTTTGGCAAAACGACCGGCTATTGCCGCGGTCGCGGCGGCTCGATGCACATCGCCGACGTGACGACGGGTAATCTCGGTGCCAATGGCATCGTTGGCGGCGGCATTCCGATCGCCGTGGGGGCGGCACTCACCGCCAAGCGCCTGAAATCTGATCGCGTCGTCATCTCCTTCTTCGGCGACGGCGCCAACAATGAGGGCGCCTTCCACGAGGCGCTCAACATGGCCTCGCTGTGGAAGCTGCCGGTCATCTTCGTCTGCGAAAACAACGGCTACGGCATGTCGACCTCGATGGCGCGCTCGACCGCGGTGCCGAATGTCGCCGACCGCGCCGCCGCCTATTCGATGCCGGGTGTGATCGTCGACGGCAACGTGCTGTCCGACGTCGCCGAAGCCAGCCACGAGGCCGTTCGCCGTGCAAGGGCAGGGGAGGGGCCGACGCTGATCGAGTCCAAGACCTATCGCCATCGCGGCCACTCCAAGAGCGACCGTAACCGCTACCGGACCAAGGAAGAGATCGAGGACTGGATGACGAACCGCGATCCGATCGTTCGCTATGAGAATGAACTGATGGAATTCGGTATCATCGACCAGGCAGGTATCGAGGCCATCCGCGAGGCGGTCGCCAAGGAGATTGCCGACGGCATCGAGTTTGCCAAGGCGAGCCCGTCGCCCGAGATCCGCAATCTCGAACGCTACGTCTACACGGAGACTGTGTGATGGATCAGGCCGTGCGCGAGCTGAGCTATGCCCAGGCGATCCAGGAAGCCATGGCGATTGCCATGGAGACCGATGAACGCGTCTTCCTGATGGGCGAGGACATCGGCGTCTATGGCGGCGCCTTCCAGGTGACGGGCGACCTTGTCGAGCGTTTTGGCGCCGACCGTGTCATCGATACGCCGATCTCGGAACTTGGTGGCGCCGGCGTTGCCGTAGGTGCCGCCGTGACAGGCCTCCGGCCTATCTTCGAGTTCCAGTTCTCCGACTTCGCCACGCTCGCCATGGAGCAGATCGTCAACCAGGCCGCCAAGATGCGCTACATGCTCGGCGGCGCGGTGTCGGTGCCCGTGGTCATGCGCTTTCCGGCAGGTTCGGGCACGGGTGCTGCAGCCCAGCACAGCCAGAGCCTCGAAGCCTGGCTCGGCCATGTGCCCGGCTTGAAGGTCATCCAGCCGGCGACGCCATACGACGCCAAGGGCATGCTGCTCGCGGCCGTTGCCGATCCGGATCCGGTGATGATCTTCGAGCACAAGCTGCTCTACAAGACCAAGGGCCCGGTGCCCGAGGGCTATTACACCGTGCCGATCGGCAAGGCCGAGATCCGTCGTGAAGGCCGCGACCTCACCATCGTCGCCACCTCGATCATGGTGCACAAGGCGCTCGAAGCCGCCAAGACGCTCGAAGCCGAAGGCATCGACGTCGAGGTCGTCGACCTGCGCACCATCAGGCCGATGGACAAGGAAACCGTCATCGAGAGTGTCAAGAAGACGTCGCGCCTGCTCTGCGTCTATGAAGGCGTGAAGACCCTTGGCGTTGGAGCTGAAGTCAGCGCCATGATCGCCGAGAGCGAGGCCTTCGACTTCCTCGATGCGCCGATCGTCCGCCTCGGCGGCGCCGAGACGCCGATCCCCTACAATCCGGAACTGGAAAAGGCGACCGTGCCGCAGGTGCCCGACATCCTGGCCGCCGCGCGCAGCCTCGCCACGGGGAGCCGCTAGACCATGCCGGTCGAAGTAATCCTGCCCAAGGTCGACATGGACATGGCGACCGGGCGCATCTCGCGCTGGTATGTCGACGAAGGTGCTGCGGTCAAGAAGGGCGACCTGCTGTTCGAGATCGAGACCGACAAGGCGGCGATGGAAATCGACGCCCCAGCCTCGGGCACCATCCGCGACATCACAGGCAAGGAAGGTATAGACATCCCGGTCGGCGAAGCCGTTGCCTGGATCTACGCCGAGGGCGAAGCCGGCAAGCCGGCCAAGGACGCAGCAGCCGAAGCCAAGCCTGTGCAGGATTTGGTTCCTGCTGCGCCGGCTGCCGCGGCAGCGATCGCCCCGGTGTCTCCGGCAGAGCTCGCCCGGGTGAAGACCGTCGCCCCGTCCATGTCATTGAACGGCACGCGCGCCACGCCGCTCGCACGCCGTCTCGCGGCGGAAGCCGGGCTCGCGCTCGACACCATCGTAGGATCCGGCCCCAAGGGCCGCATCATGCGCAAGGACGTTGAAAGCGCCATGACGGCGCCTAAGCTTGAGGCGAAAGCCGCGCTTTGGCCCGACCGGATCATTTCCAGGCCGCCGGCATCCTCCCAGCCGCGGCCGGCGCCACAGCGGTCCGCTGGCGCGGAACCGCTGAACTTTGCCTGGCTGCGACAGGGTGAAGGGCGTCCGATCGTTCTGATCCACGGCTTCGGCGCCGACCTCAACAGCTGGCGGCCGATGCTGGCGGCCGGTCCGGTCGATGCACCGCTGCTGGCGCTCGACTTGCCCGGACATGGCGGCTCGCCGCGCCAGGCACCTGCCGACCTCGACGCCATCGCTGCGGATGTCGAGGCGACGCTGGCATCGCTTGGCCTTGGCCCGATCCTGCTTGTCGGCCATTCCTTCGGTGGAGCCGTGGCGGCAACCGTTGCCGCGCGCGGCCATGCCGATGTCCGCGCACTGGCGCTGATCGCGCCGGCCGGCCTCGGCCCCGAGATCAACGGTGCCTTCCTGCAGGGTTTCGTGCGGGCAAAGAGCGAGGCAAGCCTGATGCCATGGCTTCGCCAACTGGTATCAGACGAGCAGGTTCTATCAAAGCCTTTCGTCAACGCCACGCTGGCGCAGGCGGGCGACAGCGAACTGCGTGCTGCACAAGGCGGGATATCGGACCGCTTCTTCGCTGATGGCACCCAGACCTTCGACATCAGGGGGCTGTTGGCAGCCTTGCGCATTCCGGTTCGTGTCATTGTCGGCGCCAACGACCGGATCATCCCGGCAAGTCAGTCGCAGGGGTTGCCCGGCGAAATTGCGCTGCATGTCTTCCAGGCCACCGGCCACATGCCGCAGGTCGAGCGGCGTGAGCAGGTGCTCAAGATCCTGTTGGAAATGGCGCGGGCGTAAGCGCAGTTTCGAGGTCCCCGCGCTGCCTGCGCGGGGATTTTGCATTCCGGCTTGCTGGATCAGCTCTCGAAATCGCCGAACGTGTTCTGCAGCCGGGTCAGCAGGTCTACACGTTCGCCGACCTCGTCGCCAAGCAGCACGATGATGTTGCTGAGCATCAGGTCCATCACCGCGACGATTGTTGCCGAGCCGTCCCAGAGCGGACCGTGCGAACCGGGCACGACGAGGCAGATATCTGACACCTCCGGCCCCCAGGGGCAGAACTCGTCGGTCAGCAGAACGACCTTCACGCCCATGCGCCGCGCTTCCATGGCAAGTGGGCGCGCCTTGGCGGCAAAGCGCCTGACGTCGTGCAGGAACAGCACACGGCCTTCGACCGAGCCGTCGAGCAGTTCGGAATAGGTGCCGTTCAGGCCGTCTACGAACTGCACACGCGGGCGCGTGTAGGACAGCTGGCTGGCGAAATATTGGGCGATGCCGCGGACATTCTGGTAGGCGGCGACATAGACCTCGCTTGCCGAAACCAGCGCGTCGATCGTCTGCTGCCACTCGGGAGCCGCCGTCAGCTCATAGATCCGTCCAAGATTGTCGATCTGCTGCTGGATGAGCCCGGCAAGAAGCTTGCCCTCGCGGATGTCCTCCCGGAAACGGTCGACCGGGCCCTTGACCTGCCAGGCAGGGTTGGAACTGCCGCGCCGCAACTCATGCTTCAACTGGTCGAGGCCGTCGAAGCCCATGCGGCGGAGGTAGCGGCCGACGGTCATCGGCGACAGTTCGAGACGGGTGGCAATGGATCGCGCCGTCTCGAACGGGATTTCCGCCAGGTTGCGCTCGATGTAGTTGGCGATCAGTTTGTCGGATTTCGACCGCCTCAGCTCCTCGCCTTGCACGAGCTTCAGGATTCGCTGCGCCATGTCCTCTCCGGCCAACCGCCTTTCAGGCAGCTATTGGGCTGTCTTCACCTTGGTCCAGACCCGGTCAAGCTGGCGCAGGCCAGGTCCCAGATCCTCGAAAATCTGCAGCCGCTGCATCGTTTCGGGCGAAGGATTGATCTCCTTGCTATTCTTGATGTTGTCGGGGGTCAATTGCCGCGCCGGGACGTTCGCGGTGCCGTTGGTCTGCTGGGAAACATTGAGCGCGGCGACCTCCGGACGGGTGTAGAACTGCATGAATTTGAGCGCGTTTTCCTTGTTGGGCGCGGTCTTGAGGACGCAGATGTCCTCCTGGTACATGGTGGCACCTTCTTCCGGGATGACATAGCCGAGGTCGGCAGTGTTGCCGAACACGTCGACCATGGCGCCCACGAAGAAATGCCCCGCTGCGACGTCGCCCGACTGCACCATCGGGCGCGTGTCATAGGTGAAGGCGGCGACATCGGGCTTCATCGCGATGATCGTGTCGGCTGCCTGCTGCAGTTCGTTGGGGTCGGTCGAGTTGACCTTGTGGCCGTTGAGGATGAGACCGACTGCGAGCACCTCGCGCATGTCGTCGAGCAGGGTGAATTTGAGGCCCTTGGCCTCGACCGTGGCGATCAGGTCCTTCCAGCCGGTGATGTCCTTGCCGAGGATCTTGCGGTTGTAGAAGATGCCGACCGAGCCGAATGCGTAGGGCAGGCAGTACTCGCCCTTGGGGTCACTCTTGGCGCGCATGAAGGCCGGGTCGATGTTCTTGAAGCCTTCATAGGTGTTGATGTCGGTCTTCTCGAGCAAGTCGAGCTTGGCCATGATGTCTTGCATGTGCACCGACGGAAAGACGATGTCGTAGCCGGTGGCGCCGCCCTGGATCTTTGCCAGCATTTCCTCGTTTGACGAGTAGGTCGACAGGTTGACCTTGATCTGGGTCTCGTCCTCGAACTTCTTCAGCACCGCCGGATTGATGTATTCGCCCCAGTTGTAGATGTTGAGCTCGGCAGCGCTGGCCGGCGCGATCGTCGTCATGGCGGCCGCAATCGAGATCGCGGCGACTTGCGCCAGCAGGCTTCGCCTGGTCGGGCGGGCGCCCGCGAGGGCATGGTTCGTGATCCTCATCGAATTCTCCTCTGTGTGGTTATGTGCCCATTGCAGGCCGGCTTCGCGTGTTCCGGCTCCGGCTTCTGGTGGCCGTTGACTTGGATGATCAAATGGTATCCAAATCTCGAAATCGCACAAGAGTTATTTGAATAACAATTCGGGGAACGGCAGATGCGAGATTCCATTGTCCGGCTGGAGGGAGCGGCAAAGACCTTCCCCACGCCGGAAGGTCAAAGCGTGGTCGCGCTCGACAAGATCGACCTCGATGTCGATCGCAACGAGTTCCTGACGCTTCTCGGCCCTTCGGGTTGCGGCAAGACGACCTTGCTTCAGGCGATCAGTGGCTTTGTCGAGCTCGATGCCGGCCGCATTCTGATCGACGGTGTCGACATGACGACACGCCCGCCCTATCGCCGGCCCGTGAACACCGTCTTCCAGAACTATGCGCTGTTTCCGCACATGACCGTCGGCGAGAATACGGGCTACGCGCTTGAGGTTGGGGGCGTCGCTAAATCCGATCGGATGAAGCAGGTCGCGGCCGCCCTCGACATGGTCGGCCTCACCGGCATGGAGGGCCGCCGGCCGCGCCAGCTGTCCGGCGGTCAGCAGCAGCGCGTGGCGCTGGCACGCGCCATCATTGCGCGGCCCAAGCTTCTGCTTCTCGACGAGCCGCTGTCGGCACTGGACAAGAACCTGCGCCAGTCGATGCAGATCGAGCTGAAGACGCTGCAAAGCGAGCTCGGCATCTCGTTCATCTTCGTCACCCATGACCAGCAGGAAGCGCTGACGATGTCGGACCGCGTCGCCGTTCTGTCAGGCGGCCGCATCCAACAGCTCGATACCCCGCGCAACATCTATGACCGGCCGGCAAACAGTTTCGTGGCGACCTTCGTCGGCGCCAGCAATCTCTTCGAAGGCCATCTGGACAATGGGTGGCTGCTGACCGGCGACGGCCTTGCGATCCGCCACCTGCCATCGCTTGGGAACGTGTCAGGCAAGGCCAAGGCGTTGATCCGCCCCGAACAGTTCTTCATTACGGAGGAGGGACGGGACTATCCTATCCTGGACGTCGAGGTCGAGCAGATCGTCTTCGTCGGCTCGTCATTCGAGCTGTTCGGCCACACGGCCGAGGGTCGCAAGGTCGTTGCCGAAATCCCGGCCGGCCGGCGCAGCTTTATCGGCGAGGTCGAACAGGCACGGAAAGCACGGTTGTCCTACGATCCTTCCGCTGTTCATCTCATCAGGTGCGACGCCGATGGCATCTGAGATGTCTCTCGCCGGTCGCCGCCGCGTTCAGCTGGCGCTGCTGCTCGCCCCGGTGACGCTGTTCCTAGCTGTCTTTTTCCTGGGCCCGCTGGCGATCATGATCGTCACCAGCTTTCTCGCCCCCGGCCTCTATGGGGGCGTGGAGTGGACCTACTATCCGCATAATTATGGCCGCATCCTCGGTTTCGCCGACCCGGCATTCGAGGTCTTCGACCCGGTCTACCTCTCGATCTTCCTGCGCTCGCTCAAGATCGCGGGCTTCACCGTCATCGCCACCATGGTCGTCTGTTATCCCGCAGCCTTCTGCATTGCGCGGCTGTCTGAGCGCTGGAGGAATTTCTGCCTCTTCCTGATCACACTGCCCTTCTTCACCAGCCTGATCGTGCGATTGTTCATCTGGGTGCTCATCCTGCGCCAGACTGGCATCGTCAACGAGGCGTTGCTCGCGACAGGCGTCATCACGCGACCGCTCGAGCTGATCTACACCGATGGCGCCATTGTGCTCGGCATGGTCTACATCTTCATTCCGTTCATGTTCATGCCGATCTATGCCAGCGTCGAAAAGCTCGACTGGACGCTGGTACGCGCGTCGCTCGACCTCGGCGCGGGCCCGGTCCGGACTTTTGTCCGCATCATCCTGCCGCTGACCGCGCCTGGCATTGCCGGTGGTGCCATCATCGTCTTCATCCCGGCGCTTGGGAACTTCGTCGTTCCTGCGGTTCTTGGTGGCGCCAAGGTAATGATGCTGGGAAATCTCATCGAGCAGCAGTTCCTGTCTGCCCGCAACTGGCCCTTCGGGTCGGCCTTGGCGATGATGGTGATGAGCGTGATGCTGGTGCTGCTCTTCATCCATGTCGTCGCGTCCGGTCGCCGCGGCGCTGACGCCACAAATTGAGGGGCTGCAGATGAAGATTACCCGCTTTCTCTTCCGCGGTGGGCTGATTGCCTACACCATGCTGTTCTTCGCCTTCATCTACATCCCCCTGGTGCTGATCGCCGTCTACTCGTTCAACTCCAATCCCGTGAACATGATGACGTGGAGCGGCTTCACCACCGAGTGGTACGCTCAGGTCCTCGGCTTCAAGACGACGATCTCGGAGAATGCCCTTTACATCGAATCGACCGACCAACTCGTCCAGGCGGTCTGGAACAGCCTGATCATCGCGACCTCCACCACCATAATCGCGACCGTGTTCGGGACCGCCATCGCCATTGCGCTCTACCGCTTCGCCTTCTTCGGCAAGCGCTTCTATCGCACTGTGATGTTCATGCCGATGCTGATGCCCGACATCGTGCTCGGCATCGCCTTGCTGATCTTCTTCGTCAATTCGGGGATCACGCTCGGCCTGAAAACGATCATCATCGGCCAGTGCACCTTCCTGATCTCCTATGTCTTCATCGTCGTGTCGGCGCGTCTTGCCGGCATGGACCGCACGCTCGAAAACGCCTCCGCCGATCTCGGCGCCAACGAGTGGGTGACATTCCGCAAGGTTGTGTTCCCGCAGTTGCTGCCAGGCATCATCGGCGGCGCGCTGCTTGCCTTCATCATTTCGATGGACGACCTGGTGATCACCTACTTCATCGCCGGCGTCGATGTGACGACGCTGCCGATGTTCATCTTCGCCATGCTTCGCCGCGGCATCAAACCCGAGATCAATGCGATTGCGGTGATGATGCTCACCTTCTCCTTCGTCGTGGCCTCGCTTGGCCTCTACCTGCGCTCCCGGCAGAAATGATCCTGATGACCAAACCGAAATCTCCCGCCACCAAAGCCCGGGCCCGCGACCTCGGCCTGCCGTTTCCGGGCCGGCCCGGCCCTTTTAATGCCATCACCGATGTCGAGGGTATTGGCGTCGGGTTCAGGACAATTTTCGAAGATGTACCGAGGCCCGGCCGCAAGCGCCCGGTGCGCACCGGCGTGACCGCTATCCTGCCGCATGCGGCTTCGCCGACGCCCGTCCCGGTTTATGCAGGTGTGCACCGCTTCAATGGCAACGGGGAGATGACCGGCACGCACTGGATCGAGGATGGCGGCTACTTCCTCGGTCCCGTCGTCATCACCAATACCCATGCCGTCGGCATGGCCCACCACGTGACCGTGAAATGGATGCTGGAGCGTTATGCCGCGACCTATGACACCGACAACTTCCTCTGGATCATGCCTGTCATTGCCGAGACCTATGACGGCGTGCTGAACGACATCAACGGCCTGCCATTGACCGAAGCGGACGTCAGGGCCGCCCTCGACAGCCTGTCATCGGGGCCGGTCCAGGAAGGCAACTGTGGCGGCGGCACCGGAATGGTCACCTATGGTTTCAAGGGCGGGACCGGCACGTCGTCGCGTATCGTCGAATTCGGCGGCCGGGAGCACAGGATCGGCACGCTGGTCCAGGCCAATCATGGCCAGCGCGATTGGTTGACGATCAGGGGCGTGCCCGTCGGCGAACATATGCGCGACGGCACGCCACAGAGCCAGCTCCCCGAACGGGGCTCGATCATCGTCGTCGTCGCCACCGACCTGCCGATGGCGCCACATCAGCTGCAGCGGCTGGCGCGGCGGGCCGCCATCGGCATCGGTCGGGGCGGCACACCAGGGGGCAACAATTCAGGCGACATCTTCCTGGCCTTCTCGACCGCCAACCCGCAACCCATGGCCCACCATGCGCCGGCCAGGCTGAACCTCGAAATCGTCAATGACGAGAAGCTGGATCCGGTCTATGCCGCGACCGTCGACAGCGTGGAGGAAGCCGTGGTCAATGCGATGCTGGCGGCCGAGGACGCCGGCGGCACCGCCTTCGATCGTTTCCGCATCCAGGCGATGCCGCATGACCAGCTGGTCGCGGTGATGCGCGACTATGCCCGCATCAAGTAGCGGCAACAACGTGAAAGGTGGTTTGTCGTCAGACGAAGCCGCGCTTGAGCAGCTCGGCCGAGATCTCGTCCCAGCTGGCGCAGACGGCTGATGCGCCCGCCGCCATAAGCTCCGGGCCGTGGCCGTCATGGGTGTGGCCGCCGCCGACGTAGCCGATGGCCGTCATGCCGGCAGCGACAGCGCCCTGCACGCCGTAGCGCGAGTCCTCGATGACCACCGAGCGCTCGGGCGCAAAACCCATCTTCCCGGCGGCAAAGAGGAAGATGTCGGGCGCCGGTTTGCCGTTCTTGACCATCGACGAACTGAAGATCGATGGACCGAAATAATGGGCGAGGCCGGTGACTTCGAGGCTGTGGTTGATGCGCTCGACCGACGAGGACGAGGCGACGCAATGGGCGGTTTCGAGCTTCGACAGGAAGGCGGCGATGTCGAGCGTCGAGGCCAGCTGCTCGGTGAACAGTGCCTTGGTCTCGCCCCAGATGTCGTCGGTGGCGCCGTCGGGCAAAAGTTGGCCGGTGAGCTGGTGGATCTTGGCGATGATGTCGGCCTGCTTCATGCCGACGCAATGCGAGATCACCTCCGCTTCGATCTCGAGGCCGTTCCTGGCATAGGCGCGCACATAGGCAAGGGCGGCCAGCGGTTCGCTGTCGACCAGCACGCCGTCGCAATCGAAAATCACCAGGCTGTCTTTGGGCAAGTCGAACTCCAGGAAGCTTTGCGGCGCACAGGCCGTCGTTTGTCGAAAGCAGGCTGCTGCGGTCGCGCCGCGTTGCAGCCGCGATGGTGGAAGATCTAATCCCGGCCGATCGCCTCGGGTCGTGGCGACGCCTGCAGCGCACGCTGCATGGCGCTGCGCTCTTCCGGCAGGTCGGGCGCGAGCCAGTTGGGCTCGGCGCCGAGGAAGCGGTCGAGATAGGCAACGGCATAGCTCGGCATTTCGGCCGTATTCTCCTTGTAGGACCACCAGGTCCTGAGGTCGTCGGCGCATGCGTCGAGGGCAGGGGCTTCGCCAAACTCCTGCTCGAACAGCACGGCAATCGAGCAGACGCAGAAGTTGGTGTAGACGAAGCCCTCCGGCCAGAACCTTACGATGTCGGGAATGGCCTGCGCCGGTGTCGACGCGTCGGGAGGCCGCGCATCGTCGATCCGCACCGGCGCCTGCCTGATCAGCTCCTTGAGGGCGAGGCCGGCGGCGTAGACGATGAAGTCGGCGCGGTCGAGCTGTGCATATGATTTTTGGGCGTTTACGATCTCGACCCAGTCGAGGAAGATGCGCGTCAGTTTCTTCTCGTCGATGTCGAAGCGGATGCCATAGCGGGCGGTGATGGCACGCGCGCTGTTGCGGAAGGTCGTGCGGAACCAGCGCAATTGCCTGAGCCTGTGACGGAGGTCGGGCACCAGCGCAAGTTCGTTCTTGAAGATCAGGTCCATCGTCGCAGTGCTCCTGCCCTGTCCGAAGATACCATCGGCAGGCAAAATGCCAAATGCCGCTGTGGATCGGAACCATCGTGCGGGGTGTCCAAAGTTATACATATTGACATTCATAAAGACAAATGTTCTTTGATTGATATGTGAGCGGCTCAGCATGTCGCCGCTCCGGAGGACTTCGGGAGGAAGAGCCTTATGGCAATCTGGCAGTGGGGACTGCTGCTTCTGGGCGTCGTCTGGGCGCTGCAGTCGCTCGGCGTGTGGATCCAGATGCGGCACTACGCCGATGTCTTCAAGGGCATCACGGCGAAGTACCAGGATGGCTATGTCGGCGCCGGCAATTGCCGCGGCCGCCTGGGCAAGGGAACGATCGCGCTGATCGTGGTCACGCCGGACCTCAAGGTCCAGCGGCTGCTGACCATGACCGGGCGCTCCGTCTTCGCCAAATTCAAGCGTCATGAAAATCTGGAGGGAATTTCCCTCGATCAACTCCGGTCCAATCCCGCTGTACTGGGAGAGGGGGAAGCCGGTGTGGCGGAAGCCGTGAAGAAGGCTGTCGAACAAGTCGACCGCGCACGGCTCGAGCCAAAGGGGCCCGGCCTCGCCGGCCTCAAGCCAGTGGGTATGTAGGGGCGGCACCTTCCGGGCGCGGTCCCTAGGGTGAGGATATCAAGGAGGAGAAATGTCAGTCCTATCTATGTTGGCGCAGCACGCCGACATGGCCGTCCAGAACCTGCATGTCGCGGGTTCAATGGCCACGGATGCTGCAATTCACGGCAAGCTCGCCGTCAAGGGAGCGACGAACGATCTCGTCGTGCTCGCCCAGGCGAGCGGCGACCTGACCGTCGAGCAGTTCAAGGAAAAGCTCAACACCGTTGCTCAGGAGGAACAGCTCGGCTGGCTCACCAGCATCGGCAAATACTTTATCGGCATCTTCCAGAAGGGCGGTGAGGTCTTCGCCGGTTTCGTCACCGGCATCATCCCGACGCTCGTCGTGCTGATGACTGCCTTCTACGCGCTGACCGAGCTCGTCGGCGAGGAGAGGGTTCACGGCATCGCCCGTGGCGCCGGGCGCATCGCGTTGACCCGCTACACCGTTTTGCCGCTGATCTCGGTGTTCTTCCTGACCAACCCGATGGCCTACACCTTCGGCTCTTTCCTGGAAGAAAAGCACAAGCCCGCCTTCTATGACGCGGCCGTGTCCTACGTGCATCCACCCCTCGGCCTGTTCCCGCACATCAATCCGGGCGAATACTTCGTCTGGGGCGGCATCCTCGTGGCTCTGCTCGAGCTTGAGAAGAAGGGCGTTGTTCCCGGCGGCTATCACATCCAGGTGGCCATCTGGTACGCCATCGTCGGCCTCGTCGTCATCCTGCTCAAGGGCATGCTGACCGAGCGCATCACCGCCATCATGGCACGCCGCCAGGGCGTCGAGCTGTAAGGGCGGGGAGGGGCACATGGCCAAGTCTTACAAGGCAGTCAAGATTTCCCGCGGCAAGAGCGGCTGGGGCGGTCCCCTGGTCGTCCAGCCGACGGACCAGCGCAACAAGGTCGTCTCCGTCACCGGCGGCGGCATCCACCCTGTCGCTGCCCGCATCGCCGAGATGACCGGTGCTGAAGCCGTGGATGGCTTCAAGTCGCCGCCGGTCGAAGGCGAGATGGCGGTGGTGGTCGTCGATTGTGGCGGCACCGCGCGTTGCGGGGTGTATCCGCGCAAACGCATCCCCACCGTCAACCTCACCCCGGTAGGACAGGCGGGCCCGCTCGCCCAGTTCATCACCGAAGACATCTACGTGTCGGGCGTCAAGGAAAGCGACATCACCATGGCCGACGGTTCGGAAGCCGTGACATCGGCAGGCTCTGCCTCCAACGCGAACAACGCCTCGTTCGCGACGGCGACAAACACCACCGCCCCCGCAGCGTCCAACGACGGCGGGTTCATCAACCTCGTCGCCAGCATCGGCCGCGTCATGGGGCGTGTCGTCGGTATCTTCTTCAATGCCGGCCGCCGCACCATCGACCAGGTCGTCCGCAACGTGCTGCCGTTCATGGCGTTCGTGACGATGCTGATCGGCCTGATCCTCTATACCGGCATTGGCGACGTGCTCGCCCAGCCGATGGGGCCGCTGGCCAACAACATCGTTGGCCTGCTGGTCATCTCGGCCATCTGCGGCCTGCCGTTCCTGTCGCCCATCCTCGGGCCAGGCGCGGTCATCGCCCAGGTCATCGGCGTGGCGATCATCGGCCCGCAGATCGCCAACGGCACGATCTCGCCGGCAATGGCGCTTCCGGCGCTGTTTGCCTACAACACCCAGGTCGGTTGCGACTTCGTGCCGGTCGGCCTGGCGCTCGGCGAGGCCAAGCCCAAGACCATCGAGATCGGCGTTCCCGCCGTTCTGATCAGCCGCCAGATCATGGGCCCGGTCTCGGTGCTCATCGCCTGGGCGGTCAGCCTGGTCGTATTCTAAGATCCTTGCCCGGCGGCGCTTGTCGTCGCCGGGCATTTCATCGGCCGGCCAAGCCGGCAAAACAGGTACGCCCGGACAGCATTCCAGCCCGGGCCCAGAAAAAGGCTTCGATCATGTCGGTTCATCTCAAGACGCTCATAACGGCAATCGGACCGGAAGTGGCAGAGCTGGCCGAAGGCGGCGTGCTGATCCTGTTCGCCGACGGTGCTCCGCCTGAACTGGCCGAGGTGTCGGTGCTGCACAAGGCTGAAGTCGGGCCGAGCGACGCGGCCCCAGTCGTCGGCGCCGCCATTGCCATCGGCGAACTCGAGGGCACCATCACCGCCATGGGCGACAGTGCCTGGAACAAGGTGCGCGAGATCGGCCACGTGGTCATCAATTTCAACGGCGCCGATGCCGCCGAGCGGCCGGGCGAAATCTGCGCCTCGGTGGTCGAGGGCGAAGTGCTCGTCGGAGCTCTCAAGGCCGGCGCAGCCATTACCATCGGCCGCTGATTGCCGCGCGTTACGCCGCTATACTGACCTGGAACAAGAGACCTGCCTATGGAACGCTCGACGATCGTCAGAGTGCATGAAGGGTTGCATGCCCGGCCCGCCACCCGTTTCGTCAAGCTCGCCAAGAGCTTCGAAAGCGAGGTCGAGATTATCAAGGACGGCAAGTCGGCCAGCGCCAAGAGCGCGGTCAAGCTGATGCTGCTCGCCGTCAAGGAAAACGACGAAGTCACGATCCGCACCAAAGGTGCTGACGAGATCGAGGCAGTGGAAGCGCTGGTCGGCTATCTCGAGAACCCGCTCGCCGGTCTGGCCGAGGAACAGGCGCCGGGCGAGCCTGATGCCGCCGCCGCCGCGGACGTGACGCTCAAGATCGAATCGACCAAGCCCGCGGCATTCGAGGAAGAGATATCAGGCGCCCTGAAGGGCGTGGCTGCCAGCGAGGGCTATGCCGTCGGCACCGCCTTCGCCCACTTCCCGCCCGAGATCAAGCCGGAGCGCCGCACGCTTTCGGTTGGCGACATCAACGCCGAACTCGTTCGCTTCGCTGAGGCTGTCGAGGCCGTGCAGGCGCGCATGAACGCCTCGTTGGCATCGGACACGCTGTCGGCAAATGATCGTGGCATCATCGCCGCGCTGCGCGACATAGCCGCTGACGACGAGCTGCGCGACGAAGTGGTTGCCACCATCAACACCGGCAGCGACGCGGTCACCTCGGTCATCGGCGCCGCCGCCAAGATTGCGGCCCAGTTCGGCCAGGTCGACGATCCTTACCTCAACGCCCGCGCCGATGACGTTCAGGCGGTCGGTCGCCAGATCTGCCTGGCGCTCCTCGGCCAGGCCGACATCAGCCTCGACGAAATTCCCGAGAGGGCGATCCTGATCGCCGAGGACATCGGCGCCTGGGACCTGGCACGCGCACCGCTGAAGCGCATCGGCGGCATCGTCTGCGGCCATGGCGGAGCTACATCCCACATCGCCATCATCGCCCGCGCCCATGGCATTCCGGCGGTTCTCGGCATGGGCGCGCAGGTGCATGACCTCGCCAAGGCACGCGAGATCGCGCTCGATGGCCATCGCGGTCATGTCGTGGCCGATCCCGAGGGCCCGGTGCTCGACCGCTTCCGCACCCGCATCGACGAGGCCGCACGCGAGCGTGAAGCGCTGAAGGCATTCCGCGATACCACCCCGCGCCGTGCCGACGGCACGATCATCGAAGTGGCCGCCAATATAGGCTCACTCGAAGAGATCGACGCCGCCCGCGAAGCGGGTGCGATGGGCGTCGGTCTGTTCCGTACCGAACTGCTGTTCATGCGTCACATGCACCTGCCTTCGGAAGACATGCAGGCCGAGACCTATGCGGCTCTTGCCAAGGCCTTCGCGCCTTATCCCGTTATCGTGCGCACGCTCGACATCGGCGGCGACAAACCGATTTCGGGTATCGAGTTCCCTCAGGAGGAGAACCCGTTCCTCGGCTGGCGCGGCATTCGCATGTGCCTCGACCGGCCCGACATCTTCAAGCCGCAGCTGCGAGCGCTGTTGCGCGCAGCCGTCCATGGCAACGTCAAGGTGATGCTGCCGATGGTCGCCGACGTGTCGGAAGTGCGCGCGACGCGTGCGCTGATCGAAACCTGCAAGGCCGAACTTGCTGCGGAGAAGGTAACCTTCGGCGAATTTCAGCTTGGCGTCATGATCGAGACGCCGGCTGCGGTTCTGATTGCGCCGGCGCTGGCGAAAGAAGTCGCCTTCTTCTCTATCGGCACCAACGACCTGACCCAATACATCATGGCCGCCGATCGACTGAACCCGACGGTCGCCAATCTCAACGACGTGACCAATGTCGCTGTCATGTCGGCGATCGAGATGACGGCAAGGGCAGGGGTAGCGGCGGGCATCATGGTCGGCATGTGCGGCGAGGCCGCCGGGCGGCCGGACCTGATCCCAGAGTTCCTGCGCATGGGCTTGACCGAGCTCTCGATGAGCCCGGCCTCGATCCAGCGTGCCAAGAAACGGATAGCCGAGCTCGGCGCCTAGCCGGCTCAGGGCAGATGCGCGAGCAGCACCCGGAAGATGGCGCCAAGCTCGTTGGCCGGGTTGGCACCGTCGAGTGCGCGCAAGATGCGCTCGCGGCGCGCGTCGACCGCCATGCCGGTGGCTTCCAGCAGGTCGGCGTCGCTCATACCCGATGGCGACAACGTCAAGATGGCCGCGGCAAGCACCATGGGCGCAAGCGGCACGAGAGCAGGGACCATAGCCTCGTCGCCAGACCGGGGCTGGCAGGCAAGCAGTTCGACAAACGTTGCGGCGGCAACGGCAGCGACAGCTTCAAGCCGGCTCTCCGGGCTCGCGATGTGCATGGCGGTAAGCAAACCGCCATGCTTCTTGCGGACGGCCAGATGCGCCTGACTGAAACCTGCTTCGTGAAGCGGCAATCCATCGCCGACTGCCTTTCGCGGCATGGCCTTGAAAGCTGCATAAAGGTCGCGACGGAACAAGCGCTCGCCCTCGACCGTGGCCGAGCGCCCGGTGGCGAAATAGGTGTCGAAGCCATGCAGCCGGGCGCTGTCACCGGTGCGCACCATCGGCAGAAGCGTGCGCGACACCGTCTCGGCGACGGTCAGCGTGTCATCGACAACGCTTGCAGCGCGACCCAGCAGGCGCTCGATTTCAGGTGGCGGGGCAAACGGCTCGGCCATTTGTGGCCGGCGCGGTCCGCCGGGATTGTCGTGGCGGCTGGAGCGGACGAGATGGCGTATGTCGCGGAGGCGATCCTTGATGTTGACGACAACATCTTCCGAAAGACTCCTCAGCATCTTGCGCATTCCCTGCTGCCGTGGCGGCTCCGTCACGAAGCCGCAGCCTCGGGGCATTGCAGCACTGTTTTGCGCGGGGTGCAAATCGATCGCGACACCTCGCCGCTTGACCTTGCCGCGGTTCCTTGAAAAGTGATGTGAACTGAAACGGGGGGAGCGGCGTGAGCAAAGGTGTCAAAGGGTCGGGTGGAAAATCGCGTACCGCCGAGACACCTCAGGATGTCGAGGGTTCCCCCACCGACAGCCGGGCTGACCGGCTGCGGGTTCGCGCGGCCTGGATGTACTTCATCGAACAGATGACCCAGAACGACATCGCCGAGGTTCTCGGCGTCGGCCGCGTCACCGTGGTGCGCATGCTGGCCGAGGCGCGCCTGCGCAACGAGATCAAGATCGCCATCGAAGGTGACCTGTCCGACATCGTCCGCCAGGAGCGGGCGCTGGAGCAGAAGTTCGGCGTCCAGCGGGCAATCGTCGCACCGCTCTCCGGGGAGGGCGCTGATCCGATCCCGACGATTGGAGCGGCAACCGGCGCTTATCTATCCGAAGCGATGAAGTCGGGCATGTCCGTCGGCGTCGGCTGGGGCCGCACGCTGACCGGCACCTTGCCCTACATCAGCGGCAAGCCACTCAATGATTTCCGCGTCATCTCGCTGCTCGGCGGCGTCGGCGTCGCACGCCGTACCAACCCGGCCGAATTCGCCTGGCGCTTCGCCCAGGCCTTCCAGGGCGACGGTTATCTCATTCCGGCGCCTGCCGTCGTCGACAGCATCGAGACCAAGCGTGCGCTGATCGAGCGCTGCGGCCTGTCCGAAGTATTTGCGCTGGCCGATTCGCTTGATGCGGTGCTGTTCAGCGTCGGCGACATCGCTTCGGCCTCGACCTTTTATCGCGGCGGCTTCCTGACCGAGGCCGAGCGCGAAAAGCTGGCTGCCAAGGGCGCGGTCGGCGATCTTCTGTTCCATTTCTTCGACCGCGCCGGCAAGCTTGTCGACCATCCCATCAACCAGCTCGGCATGTCGGTCGATGTCGACCGCATACTGCGTGCGCCGCTGCGCATCCTGACTTCGGGTGGCTCAGACAAGATCGACGCGCTGCTCGGCGCCATGAAGCTGGTCAAGCCGACGGTGCTGATCACCGATGAACACAGCGCAAGACGGATGATCGAAGCGCCCTGAGCTACAAATGCCTGCCGTGCTTGTCATCCCTTGGTGTGGCCTGCATGATCGCGAATGGCGGCTTGCTCGACGAGCCGCCGGACGAACCGGATAGCTTTGCCACAATTGGAGGTCCCATGCCTGATTTCAACCCGGAGAATGTCCGCTCCCTGGTCAGCAAGGTCATGAGGGCGTCGCCTTCCGACGTCAGGCTTATCGCACAGCGGCTGCATGACCACGCTGTCGAAGAGCGTATGTCGCCCGAGGCGGCGAGGGCTTTTGTCACGGAACTCGGTTATGGCAGCCTGGAAGCCTTCTGTGCCGATATCGGCCTTCCCGGCCACATTGCCGAGCGCTGGGGCCGGTTCGGCGTCTCCGGTGAAATGCGCCAGGTCTTCACCTTGCTTGCCGCGCAGCGCCGGAAGATGGCCGAGGCCATCGCCGAATTCGAGGCCATGACCCATGTCGGCATCGAGGATTTTCTGCGCGAAAGAGGGCTGCTCTAAACCGCTGCCCGGAGGTCTCAGGACAGCTAGGTCAGCGCTGCGGCGCTGTCGCTGTCGGTAATCAGCACATTGGCGTTGACGGCTCCAAGGGCGGCGCGAATGGCCGGGATCTTGCGCTTGCCGCCGGCGGCAAGGACCAGGTTCGGCACGGCGCTGACGGCCTCGAGATCGATCGCCATGACCCTGTCATTGACCTCGTGGTCGACCATCCTGCCTTCGGCATCGATGAAGTAGCATAACATATTGGCAACCGCGCCCTTGGCCTTGAGCGGGGCGACGAAGGATTGCGGCACGATGCCGTGGCGGAAGATGGTGGCGTTTGCCGACATCTCTCCGACGGTCAGAAGAGCGACATCGGCCTTTGCCGCGCGTTTGCGCACGTCGAGCAGTTCCGGCTGGGCCCACAACAGGTCTCGCAACTCGCGGCTGTGGGTGATGACCGGCGCGGTGATCTGGTAGCTGTCGACGCCAAGCGTCTCCGCAACCTTTGCCGCCACCGCCGACGGGTTGACCCATTGTGAGTGCGGCAGGCTGCCGACCAGGGCGACAACGCTCGCGTTCTTGAGCTGCCGGCGGTTGAGAAAGCCGATGCTGGAGTGAAGCGTCGCCCCGCCGCCGATCGCCAGCGTCATGCCGTCCTGCATCTGCTGGTCGAGATAAAGCGCCACCGAATGGCCGATCGCCCGTTCCAGATGTTCGTCGGCCGAAGGTGTCGGCGCCACGATCGCGGCGTCGAGCCCCCAGCGCTTTTCCAACGCCCGCTCGAGCTCGACCTGCCTGGCGGTCTGGGCGTTGATCGTCGTTACCACCACGCCGTCGGCGGTGCAGGCGGCGAGGGTGCGCATCACCTTGACCCGGCTGACCTTCAGCTTGTCGGCGATCTGTTCCTGGGTCAGGCCCTCGACATAATAGAGCCATGCCGTCTTCACCGCGAGGTCGGACGAGACCATGGCGGCACCCGGCTCGACCGACATTTCCTGCTTCGTGCGCATTCCTTGTCCGGTCTCCCCCTCGGCGGCACAACGATTCTGGAGAATGGCTGTTCTGCAGTCTGGCGCAAGGGCCGGATGCCGGTTCCGAAGCCTGTTTTCATGCTCCAAATTTCGCAATGCAGCATGATCATTTGTATTTGACACGCAACAAATGATCATATCATAAATGTGTCAGCGTTCCGTCACCCAAGTGTCAAACGCGCTGTGTAGGGAGGTCGTGGCACGCGGATCTGAAGCCGACTTGCCATGTGTGGACACAACAGGAGGTTTCATGAAAACGACATTCGCCAGGCTGGCCGCAAGCCAGCTCGCCCTGGCCGTGGCGCTCTTCGCCGGCGCTGCCAGCGCTGAAACGTTGACCCTTTATACGTCGCAGCCGGAAGCTGATGCGACCAAGACCGTCGAGGCCTTCAAGAAGGTCCATCCGGACGTCGACGTGCAGGTCTACCGTTCGGGCACCAGCGATATCCTCGCCAAGCTCGCCGCCGAGTTTGCCGCAAACAGCCCGCAGCCGGACGTGCTGCTGATCGCCGATGCGGTCTCGATGGAACTGCTGAAGAAAGACTCTCGCCTGATGGCCTATGCCGAGGCCAAGCTCGATGGCTTCGCAGCGGACTCCTATGACGTCGACAAGACTTACTTCGGCTCCAAGCTGATCACGACCGGCATTGCCTACAACACCGCAGCTGCCGAGAAGCCCGAGCATTGGGCCGATCTTGCCAAGCCGGCTTACGCCGACGGCCTCGTTATGCCGAGCCCGCTCTATTCCGGCGCCGCCGCCTACCTGCTCTCCGGTTTTACCGGCAATGCCGACTATGGCTGGGACTATTTCGACAAGCTGAAGGCCAACAACACGATCTCGGTTCGCGGCAACGGTGCCGTGCTGAAGTCCGTGGCCAGCGGCGAGAAGCCCTATGGCATCCTGGTCGACTTCATGGCGATGAATGCCAAGGCCAAGGGCTCGCCGGTCGAGTTCGTTTTCCCGTCCGAGGGCGTACCTGCCGTCACTGAGCCGGTGGCCATTCTTTCGACGGCAAAGAACGTCGCGGGCGCCAAGCAGTTCGTCGACTTCATCCTGTCCGACGATGGCCAGAAGCTGGCACTCGAGCAGGGCTACCTGCCGGCCAAGCCTTCCGTCGGCCGGCCCGCCTGGCTGCCCGAAGGCGTCGAGGTCAAGGTCATGAACTTCGACGTCAAGGCGATCGTCGAGAAGATCGAAGCCGACAAGGCGAAGTTCTCCGGCCTGTTCGGCGGCTGATCGTCCGACCCGGAAGGCCGATCGGCCTTCCGGGTCCTTTCTCCAGATTTGAGCTGGCCGATGTGCCAGTATCGCGCGGCATCCCCTGTTAGCGAGTGCCGCCCTGCTTTCCGGAACCCGAAAATGTCTGTCAGGCTGAAACAAGGTCGCGGCCAGGAATGGGCCATGACGGTGGTGGTTGCCGCACTCATCGTGCTGCTGTCCATCCTGCCGATGCTGCGCCTGATCCAGGAGATCTTTGCTCCCGGCGGGACGCTGTCCACCGCAGCGATCAGCGCCGGACTGACCAATGCGACGACCTGGGTCGCCACCGGCAACACGCTCGTGGTTGGCTTCTTCGGCACAGCTCTCGCCGTGATCCTGGGCACCTCCGTCGCGCTGCTCGTCACCCTCACCGACGTCCGGGGACGCAGCGCCTTCGTGCTCTGCTACGTCATGCCGCTGATGATCGCCCCGCAGGTGACGGCACTCGCCTGGCTGCAATTGTTCGGCCCGGCCAGCCCGCTGCTCAAGATGCTCGGCATCGCGCCCCCGCTCGGCAGCCGCAATCCGCTCTATTCGCCGGAGGGCATCATCCTGCTGCTCGGCGTGCAGTATGGCCCGCTGGTCTTCCTGCTCGTGCGCGCCGGTCTGCGCAAGCTGCCGCGCGAGCTGGTCGAGGCTGCCCGCGCCAGCGGCGCCGGCTGGTTCACCGTGCTGCGCACCATCGTGCTGCCGCTGATGACGCCGTCGGTCGTTGCGGCTGCGGCTTTGGCCTTCGTCTCCTGCGTCGGCAATTTCGGCATCCCCGCCTTCCTCGGCATCCCGGCCAACTATCTGGTGCTGCCGACGCTGATCTACCAGCGCCTCGCCGGCGGCGGCCCGGCCGTGCTCGGCGACGCCGCCTTCCTGTCGGTGCTGATCGGCCTCATCGCCATGGCGGGCATCCTCGCCCAGGAAGTGATGAGCCGGCGCCGCGACTACCGCATCAGCTCAACTTCGCTTGCTGCCGAACCCTACGAGCTTGGCAAGTGGCGGGTGCCGGTGCAGGTCGCGATGTGGTGCCTGATCGTGCTGATTCTGGTGCTGCCGCTGTTCGGCCTGCTGCTTTCGTCGCTGGTGCCCGGCTATGGCATCCCGCTCACCGCCGCCACCGCCACGCTCGACAATTATCGCTTCGTGCTGTTCGAATATGGCGCCGCCAGGCGCGCTTTCCTCAACAGTTTCGCACTGTCTCTCTCCGCAGCCGCCTTCGCCGTGCTGGTCGCCATCCCGGTCGCCTATCTCGTTGCCTGGAGCGGCAAGAAGTGGGTCAAGTATCTGAACCTCGCAGTCGAGTTGCCCTATGCCCTGCCGGGCGTGGTGTTGGCGATTGCGTCCTTGCTGATGTTCCTCAAGCCGATTCCGTTCACCGGCATCCAGATCTACAACACCGTCTGGATCATCCTTTACGCCTATCTCGCACGCTTCCTGGTCCTGGCGCTCAGGCCGACGATCTCCGGCTACCATCAGATCGACCGTGCGCTCGAGGAGGCGGCGCGGGTCGCAGGTGCCAGCCTGTTCACCCGCATGCGCACCATCATCTTCCCGCTCGTCGCACCGGCGGCCCTTGCCGGCGGTCTGCTCATCTTCATGACCGCACTCAGCGAGCTGACCGTCTCGGCGCTGCTGTGGTCATCAGGTTCCGAGA
Source organism: Aminobacter sp. NyZ550 (assembly GCF_025628925.2). Taxonomy (NCBI): domain Bacteria; kingdom Pseudomonadati; phylum Pseudomonadota; class Alphaproteobacteria; order Hyphomicrobiales; family Phyllobacteriaceae; genus Aminobacter; species Aminobacter sp. NyZ550. The sequence goes on along the minus strand of NZ_CP114191.1, from coordinate 228,320 downwards.
CTATCGGTGTGCTGATGTTCTCTTTCGAGCAAGGCGGCGATTCCAACTACGCGTCGGCGATTTCGGCGATCACCGTGGCGATTACCTTCGTCCTTATGCTGCTGGCAAATCTGCTTGCCGCCCACCTACCCAGCGGAGTGCTCCCATGGCGGGATTGACCATCAACGGCGTTACCAAGACCTTCGGTGATTTCGACGCCGTCAAGGATGTCTCCATCGACGTCAGGGACGGCGAGTTCCTCGCTGTTCTCGGGCCGTCGGGTTGCGGCAAGACCACGCTTCTGCGGCTCGTCGCCGGTTTCGAGAACGTCACATCGGGCGACATCCGCATCGGCCGCGAAATCGTCTCGACCGCGCAAGGCTGTGTTCCGCCGGAAAAGCGGCGGGTCGGCATCGTCTTCCAGAATTACGCTTTGTGGCCGCACATGACGGTTGCCGAAAACATCGGCTATTCGCTGAAGGTCGCCAAGGTCGATGCAGAGACCCGCAAGCGCCGGGTCGAGGATGCCATGGCGCTGGTCGACCTCAAGGGTTTTGGCGACCGCCGCCCCGCCAATCTATCGGGTGGCCAGCGCCAGAGGGTCGCGCTCGCCCGCTGCCTGGTGGCGGCACCGTCGCTGGTGCTGTTCGACGAGCCGCTGGCCAATCTCGACGTCCACCTGCGCGCGGCCATGGAGGACGAGTTCGCCGCCTTCCACAAGCGTACCGGCACGACGATCGTCTACATTACCCACGACCAGGCCGAAGCCATGGCGCTGGCCGACCGCATCGCCGTCATGGACAATGGCCGCCTGGCCCAGCTCGCGGCTCCTCGCGATCTCTATCGTGAGCCGGCCAACGAGATGGTCGCGTCATTCATATCAGAGGGCATCGTTATCCCGGCCAAGGTGCTGATCCCGGCCGAAGGCGGCTATGTCAAGGTCGATGTGCTCGGCCAGGAGGTCGTGGTCCGCTGCCGTCCTGACGAGACGCGACGCGCCGAAGCCAGAATTTGCTGCCGGGCGCCTGAAATCTCGGCGGCGGCCCCGGACGAGCCGGGCATCGACGGCACGGTCAGGCGCGCGGTCTACAAGGGCGGCGTGGCACGCATCGAATTCGCCCCCGATGCCGATCCTTCGGTCGTGCTGCACTTCGAACAACCCGATCCCAATCCCTTCGAGGCCGGCGCCAGGGCCCGCGTCCGCATCGCTTCCGGCTGGCTCATCCCGGGCGGTGCCTCGGCATGAGCATGCGCATCGACCTCTGCGGTGGTTTCGGTGAGAAGGGACGCACCAGTGTTGGCGTGTCAGGCGGCGACCGGCGCATCCTGCTCGACGCCGGCATCAAAGTCGGCGCTTCCGGCGCGGAATACTATCCGGTGCTTCCTGCTGATGTCGGCGACATTGATGCAGTGCTGATTTCCCACGCCCACGAGGACCATGTCGGGGCGCTGAGCTGGTTGCTGGCGCAAGGCTATCGTGGCCGTATCCTGATGACGGCCGAGACGCGGGAGGAAGCTTCGGCAACGCTCGATGCCTATGCCGAGCCGGATGATTTCAAACGCTTTCCGCTTCCCGAGGAACAGATAGAACTTTTTGAGCCCGGCGACAGCCTGATCATCGGCGGGTTGACGATAGCGACGGGCCGCTCCGGCCATGTCGTCGGCGGTGTCTGGTTTGCCGTCGATGACGGCAGCCGCAAGGTCGTCTATTCCGCCGACGTCGTGCCTGACAGCAGCGTGTTCGTCATGGATTCGATGCCGCGTTGCGACCTTCTTGTGTTCGATGCGTCCTATGGCGCCGATCCGGTCAGCGGTACGGCACGTGCGCAAGCCATCGCCGAATGGGTCGCGGCCCGGCCCGGCGGCTGCCTGCTGCCGACGCCGCTTTCCGGCCGCTCGCTCGAGCTGATGGCCATTCTCGATGGCCCCTTTGCCATCCATGCCAGCATGCGGGCATCGCTCGCCGTCCAGATCGAGGCGAGGACGGCTCTTCATCCGACGATGGTCCCCCAGTTACGGCAGCGTCTGGCCAATGCCATTGACTGGCATTACGGCGATGCCTTGCCGGCCTGCCCGTTGCTCGCCGATGACGGCATGGGCAAGGCCGGGCCGTCGGCGATGCTTCTGCCGCTGGCGGACGCTGCCGGCTATCCCATCCTGCTCTCTGGCCACCTGCCGGCCGGTTCGCCGGGCGATGTGCTGCATGCTGCGGGTCGCGCCGACTGGATACGCATGCCGACGCACCCGACATTGTCGGGAAGCCTGGCCATCTGGGAAGGCGCTGGACGCCCGACAGCTTTCGGCCATTCTTGCCTGCCGGGCATGCTCGCCGAGCTTGCGCCCCACATGCCGTCGCTGCGCACAGGCCTGCGCACCGGCGACAGCTACACTCTAGCTGCCTGAGGTCCGCCATGAGAATCCTGATCTGCAACGACGACGGCATCGCTTCGCCGGGCCTTGCCCGCCTGGCGGCAGCGGCAGAGACCATCAGCGACGATGTCTGGGTCGTGGCGCCTGAACGCAAACACACCGCCGCGGGGGCCTCGCTGACCATGGCCGAGCCGCTCACCATGCGTCGTACCGCCGAGCGCTGGTACTCGTGCTCGGGTCGCCCGGCAGACTGCGTCGTGACCGCCATGACCTGGCTGCTTGCCGGCGACGGCAGGCCCGACCTCGTGCTCGGCGGCATCAATGACGGCCGCAACGTCGCCGAGGATCTCGCCTACTCCGGTACGCTTGGCATTGCCCGCGAGGCGAGCTTCTGGGACGTGCCGGCGATCGGCTTCTCGCAGGTCAAGTCGCCGGAAATCCGTGCCGGCAATGACGCCTGGCTCGGCGGCCTGATCGCCGACCTCTGGCGCAGGCGGGCTGATTGGGTGCTGGAGGGCCATTGGCTCAGCATCAACCTGCCGTCGTCGCTGCCGGCCGATATCCGCCAGCCAAGCATCGGTCGCGACAAGATCGCCCGGCGCTCCGAGGTCGTCGAACAGGATGGCGACCGCACCGTGCTCGTGGTGCCCCGCGGCCGTGAAAAAACAACAGTCGAGGGTGATGAGAACAGCACCATCGACGCCGGCTACATCACCATCAACCGTATCAACTGGTTCGGCGAGACGCGCCTTGCCGAGGGGTTTCTGAGGGCGCAATAGGTCGACATCGAGGCGCGTGCGGTTCGTACCGAGGTCACAGTCTCCGTCGCGCCAACAGCAGAAACAGCGCCAACGCACCGCTCATCAGGCTCAGTGCCAATGGCAGACCCTGATGTCCGATCAGTTGCATGGTGAGGCCGGTCGCGGGCGAGCCCGCGATGCCGCCAACGCCCCAGGCCAGTGCGAAGCCTGCATTGCCGGCGATCAGGGCCTGGCCGGCGAAGCGTTCGCCGAGCTGGATCAGCGCCATGGTGTAGATCCCGAACGATGCGCCGCCCCATAGAAACAGCATCGGCCAGATCAGCCACGCGTCGAAGACCAGCGGCAAAAGCAGGCAGCCGGCCAGGGACCCCAGCGCACAGAGCAGCATGGTCCGCGCCGCGCCAAACTGCTCGGCCAGCCGTCCGAGCAATATCTGCAGCAGGGCGTTTCCTGCGATGAAGCAGGTGATCAGCGAAGCGATCCTGCCCTCGGCGCTGCCAAGTGCTGCGCCATAAACCGCAAACAGGGAGATCAATGTCTGCTCGAAGGCTGCGGCGGTGAAAACCGCAAACAACAACAGCGGCGCAAGCGCGACGAAGCCGCCGATCGAAGCTGCGTCGCCGTTATGCGCCATCTTTGGCATGCGTTGTATGACAGCAAGCACGATTGTGCCGCAGACAAGGAATGCCACGATGCCGACCATGAAGGGCGGCCAGCCATCGGTGCCGACGAAGCCCAGGGATAGCGGGCCGATGGCGAAGCCGCCTGAGACGATCGACGAGTAGAGGCCCATGATGCGCCCACGGCGCGATGCCGGCGTGATCGCCAGCAGCCAGGTTTCGCTGATCACGTAAAGCGGATTGGCGAAGAAGCCGAGCAGGAAGCGCAGCGGCATCCAGGCCCAGACGTCCTGCATCAAGGCGATCGCCATCAGCGTCGTTGCCGCCAGCATCGAGCACAGGATCGCAAGCCGTCCCGCGCCGATGCGCTGCGTCAGCGCGGGTATGACAGGCGAAGAGACGATGAAGCCCAGCGGCGTCATCGCCGCCGACAGGCCGATCAGGCTCGGCTCTGTTCCTTGGCGTTCGAGGATGAAACTGAGCAGTGGATAGGTCAGCCCCTGTGCCACCGCAAACACCGTGACGGTGGCGATGACACCGGCCATCGCTTCCCATGGGACCTCTCGCCCCGATGTCGCGCTATCGGTCGTCATGCAGGCCTCGAAACGGGGCAAGCCACTCTCGGCTCCTCTGCAGGTGTTCGGGGTATTGGCGGTCAGGTGTCATCGGTCTTCTTCACGCCTGCCAGAAGTGCTTGGCGATCTCAGCCTCGACTTGTGGTGCCGTCAGGCCGATATCCTCGATCAAGTGGGAATCGGATTTCAATTTCTGCTCGAGTTCCCAGCGGAAGCGTATCCGCCAGCGCCAGTTGGCTATGGTGCCTGGCAGGACCGCCCATCTCGCTCGAGGGGAGGCAGATGTGTCCATGCAAATATCGTTCATGCCACCCTCCGTCTGGTGCTGGAGCTTCGACCTGGATGAGGATGACTTCTGCAGAAGACGAACGGCGTCGTCCTTAAGTCCCGCCAAATAGTTCCAAAAACTTCCAAACCGGCTATAGATGCGCTGCATGGGAGTGCGTTTCGCCTTTGGTCCGTTCTTGCTTGATCCGGATGCCGGAACGCTGCTCCGGAACGACGATCCCGTAGCCGTCAGCCATCGCGGGATGAAGCTGCTTGCAGCGCTGGTCGGGCGGTCGCGCGCGATCCTCGGCAAGGCCGAGTTGATGGACGCGGCCTGGCCCGGTACAACCGTTGAGGAGGGCAATCTCACCGTCCAGATCGCGCAGCTCAGGAAAATGCTCGGTCCTAAGGCCGACGGTGGCGAATGGATCTCCACGGTCCCGCGCGTCGGCTACCGCTTCCTGGGCAGGGTCGAGCAGCTTGGCGAAGCCGGGCGAAAACCCTTGCCGCTGCCCGACAGGCCGTCGATTGCCGTGTTGCCTTTCGTCAATGTCGGCGACGGTTCAGAGCAGGGGGCTTTCGCGGACGGCCTGACCGAAGACCTGATCACTGACCTGTCCAGGGTTCCAGGCCTGTTCGTCATCGCGCGCAACTCGTCCTTTGCCTACAAGGGGAGGGCGATGGATGTTCGCACGATCGCAAGCGAGCTCGGTGTGCGCTACCTGCTCGAGGGCAGTGCCCGGCGCGCTGCCGGGCGGGTGCGCATCAACGTCCAACTGGTCGATGCGGTGAGCGGCGATCATCTCTGGGCGGAGCGCTTCGACCGCAGCCTGGAAGATATCTTCGCCGTGCAGGACGAGGTCACGGGCAAGATCGTCGAGGCGTTGCTTGGCCGGTTGCGCACCCCGCCACCGCGCGTCCGGCCCAAAAACCTCGAGGCCTATGATCTGTGCGTCCGGGCACGCAAGCTGATGGACGATTCACCGCAAGCGGCGCGTGAAGCGCATCTGATGTTGTCGCGCGCGATCTCGCTCGATCCCGGTTACGCCGAGGCCCATCGCTGGCTCGCCATGAACCATTGGATGGGATGGGTGCACAGCGGCGGACCGGCGGAAGCCGCCCGCAAGATCGCGCTTAACCTTGCGCGCAAGGCTGTGGCGCTCGATCCCGGCGACGCCGGCTGCTGCTGGGTGCTGTCATATCTGCTGGCCTACGACAAAAGCTTCGCCGAGGCCGATGCGGAGTTCGCCAGAGCGATCGAGCTCGACCCGAACGAAGCCGACACCTGGGCTGCACTCTCCGACATCGCGATCCTTGCAGGACGGATCGAAGATGGCCTCGCTCACATCCACAAGGCGTTCCGGCTCAACCCGTTTCCGGCAGGCTGGTATTATCTGGTGCTTGGCCAGGCGCAGTATGCGGCCCGGGACTACGAGGCTGCCGCCGAGACGCTGCTCAAGGACGAGACCTATCGCACGAGCTCGCGCCGTTTCCTGGCGGCAAGCTTGGCCCAACTGGGCAGGCTCGACGAGGCACGTGCGGAAGCCGAACTGTTTCTTGTCGGCAACCCCGACTACACCACCCGCCACTGGGCCGCGACTGAGCCGTTCCGCGACGCCGCCACGCTTGCGCATTTCGTCGACGGTTTCTGCAAGGCGGGGCTTCCCGAGTGAGGCGCAAGTAGTTACCTGTCGCAATGTCGTCTGTAAAGTTCCATAAGACAGATTACGCGGCAATTGCTGTTGCCAGGGTGGTGGCCGCTGACGGACATTCGGCCACGCCGCCTGCCACTTCGAGGCGTCCGGCGCGTGTCTAGCGCAGCCTGGTGAGCACCACGTCACGACCGCGATCGCTGTTGAGCACGATCGCGTCGCTCCTGATGCGAACACTGTAGAGCCACGGCAGCACCCAGGGCGCGATACGCCATTGGTCGTGGATGTCGGTTTCGCTCGGGCGAGCGAGATACATGTCCGCATCGCATGCATCGAGCGAAAGCCGTGCCGTGCCAAAAGGCGATGTCACGCGCATGCTCCAGCGGCCGTCAACATTGTCGATGCTTGCGGTCAAGCCGCTCTCTGTGCTGCTGTACGTGCCAGACGGGTCGCTCCCGATTTGCCTTGGTGCTTCCACCCGTCGATAGCGCCTTGAACGGCCGAACGTTTCGGTTCGTATGGATCCGTCCGCTTCCAGCGAAAAGACAAATGCCGGCAGCGAACCACGGGCATGGAACTTACCCACTTCCGGTTCCTCCAGTGCCGAGACGCCCATGCTGCCGACGATTGCCGGCAGTCCGCCCGACTCCTCTAGACCAAAGACGCGGCCGCCATCGTCGGATCGCCAGAACCCGTAACGGGTCTCGAGGGATGCAATGCCTTCCGGCGAGAGCAGGCCGCCGGGGCTGCGGCCAAGCACGATGTCGAGCATGTCGCGCGCGAGCCCAAACGATGAAAAATCATCGTGATTGGACAAGACGATGATGGAGATGTCCTCCGACAGGTTGCGGAACGATTCCGAACGCGAGCCGGCGATCCAGCCGCCATGGCCGACGAGCGGAGCGCCCTTGTGGCATGTGTTGACGAGGCCTAGTCCATAGGGCGACGCGACGCCGTTGATCGTTACATAGGGCTTTCCCATGCGCTCGATCATCTCGGCTGTGCCGACCTTTGGCTCCCGCAGGTTTTGCTGCCAGATGATCATGTCCGCCAGGGTCGACACCAGGCCGCCTTCCCCGCCGATCGCAATGCCCCAGGCAGATTTGAGCCATTGGCCCTGTGGCCCACGCCGGTGATGATCCGCCAGACGGGGACGGACTTCGTCATCTCTCACCATCAGTTGCGTATCAGTCATCCCGAGGGGACCGGTGATGTAATGCTCAAGCGCCTCGTTGAAACTCTTGCCTGTTACCTTCTCGATCAGTTCGGACAGCAGGAGAAAGTTGGAATTGCTGTAGAGGAGGTCCGTCAGGGGCTCGAAATTGAGCCCCTGTTGCCGTGCGACGATCGCCTTTGCAGCCGACCTGGAGGACGGCGCGGTGATTGGAATACCGGCCATGATCATCGAATCCAGGATGTCGCGAATGCCGCTGGTGTTCGATGCCAGATGGCCAAGCGTCACCCGGCTGCCCCAATCGGGCAGCCATGGAAAGTGATCTCGTATGTCGTCTTCGAGCGAAAGCTTGCCCTCACTCTCCAGCATGAGGATCATCAGCACGGTGAACTGCTTGCTTTGGGACGCTATTCGCACCACCGAGCGGTCCGTCAGCGGCAGTCGATGGGCCAGGCTGGCAAGCCCCCTCGCCCGTTGATAGACAGGGCGGCCCTTGTGCAGAACAGCTACGGCGACGCCGGGGCCGTCGGGCGATGCTGCCTCGGAGATACATGCATCAAGCAATGCGACTTCGATTGATCCGAGCGATCCCGAACGCTGAGAAACAGACATTTGATGTTCCGCTAATATTCCGCGACAAGAAGCCTGTCCCCGTGAGGAACGGGGACAGGCGGTCCCTTACTTCTCCAGCGACACGTTCCAGAACGAGGCCCAAGGAGACGGCCAGAAACCCTTCAATCCGGGCGCCTTGGCCGAAAGTGCGCTAAAATTTCCAACCTTGATTATTGGTGCTTGCTCCATGATCAGCGACTGCACGGTGCCAAAAGCAGCAACGCGCTTCGCCGGATCGGCGGTGCCTGTCAGCGCCGTCATCGCATCCGCAATTTCTGGCGTGCTCCACCAGCCGACCGCCGTTGGAGAAAAGATATTGATCAGCGCCGGCTCAGCCAAGAACGGGCTGTGCGTGATGAAGATGTCCCACAATTCAGGATTCAGGATGCGCTGGGTCAGTGTCGCCCAATCGACGACCTCCATTTTCACGTCGAAACCAGCGAGCTTCAGGTATTCTGCAGCGACCAGCGCCATCTTGTAATGAAACTCGTACTGGCGGCTGGTCAGAATCCGCAGCGGCGTCGGCGTCGTCAGCCCGGCGTCGGTGAGCAGCTTCTTTGCTGCATCGGCATCGCCGACATCATAGTTGCCCTCAACACCGACGTTGCTATGCCATTGGTATCCCTCCGGATACATTGCGCCCTCGACAGCAAAGAATTTCGGGTCGCCAAAGGCGGCAGCGAGCATATCGCTTTCGCTGAGGGCCGCCTGCACGGCCTTTCTCACCTTTACGTCAGCGAGAACGCCTTGCTTGGCATTCATGCGCATCATCAGCCAACCGGAGTTCTGCAACAGAACCGCCTCTGACTTGCTGTCGGCGAGCCGGCCCATTTGTTCGACGGGCAGCGAGTCCGTATATGCAAATTGCCCCGCAATGGCCCCTTCGAGACGGGTGGAGGCGTCCGGTGCCGGAACGAACCTGATCTCGTCGAGATAAGCGATCCTCGCACCAGCATAACCGGAGCCTTCCTCGGCGCGCGGCTTGTATTTGTCAAAGCGCGTCAGCTGGATGTATTGATCCGGCTTGCGCTCCTTGAGTTGATAGGGGCCGGTGCCGATGACCTCGACCATCGGGTCTGCCTGCTTTTCGCTGGGCAGCATGATCGCGGCGGAATTGTTGAATGCAAGCAGAGCCGGCAGTGCTGAATAGGGCTTGGTCAGGGTGATACGAATTGTCGACTGATCGACAGCCTCGATCTGCTTGACGGTCGGAGCGATCTGCTTACCCCGGCCTGCGAGCTTCATCCAGCGGTCCAGGGAAGCGACGACGTCTGCGGCGTCGAACTGGGTGTCGTCGTGGAAGACGACGTCCTGGCGCAGCTTGATGGTGTACACGGTCCCATCGTCGTTCACCTCGGGCAAGCTCTCCGCCAGCAGCGGCGCGACATTCCAGTTCTTGTCGAAGGTAAAGAGCGTCTCGAAGATGTGCTGGCTGATCATGCCGACGAGATCTGTCGACGTAATCATCGCGTCGAGCGTTGGTGGCTCTCCAACCGTCGCGACATTGATGATGCCACCTTTGGTCGGCTCCGCATAAGCCGCAGATGCAGTTGAAAGCGCGGCCAACGCAGAAACAAGAGCCAGTCTCATCGTCATAATGCCAGTCCTCCCAGACTTCCAGTGTAATGGAATATATTCCATATTTTAGAGGCTAGGCTTTTGTCGGTTGTTGTCAAACCATTTCTGCCGATCCAGTGGCATTGATGCTTGGGCCAATGCACGTCGATCCCTCTTCGCCGAGCTCCTTCGGGGCGCGGAGGTTCGCCCGGTTAAGACCGGCCCTGATGGCATGGAACGGCGTGCCCACGCCCACACGGCCGTGAAGCTTGGCGTTGCGCTTCGGTTGTGGAGCGGCGCCGCGTCAGCGGTCCCTGATCTGGTGGAGCTGATGCCTGGACCGCGGCTGGATCTCGATATCGCCAGGCGACATGGCCTGCGTCTGGTCTTTCTGCCATGGTCGAACCTGCCGAGATATATTGTATATATATACTTAAATTTATGTGCATCTTAAAAGCAACTTCATGAATAGAGGATAGTTTGATAATTGATCACCTCCATAGGTCGCATGGGGGTGCGGTGTGGTCGCGTCAAGTATCTTTCCCGAGATGCAACAGACAGGTGCGAATGGCTCAAAAGTACAGACTCTCAATTATTCAGTCTCAGGTGATACGGACTCTGATAGCTTTAAATCTTGGCAACAGCTTCTGGCGTCGCTGTTCAGGGTGACGCGGCCGTTTCATCGGCGAGAGCATGGTTTTTTCGCCTCGCTGACCGTTTACCACCTAGGCTTGGCGCTGGTTCTGCACGGAAAGAGCGATGCCGTGCGCTACTCGCGATCCGATGCCTGGACCCTGCGCGATGACTTGGATCATCTTTTCATCCATGTCTGCAGCCAGGGCGGCGGCCATCTCAGGCGCGCCGGCGAGAACAGGCGACTGAACCATCTCGATGTCGGGATCGTCGACCTGGCAAGCCCGCTCGATTTCGTCGCCTATGCCAGCGAAAGCGTAAGCCTTGTGTTGCCGCGATCGCTCCTGTCGCCGACCACCGGCGAACTGGACAGGCAGCATGGCCGCATTCTGTTGCGGGACACCCCGGTTGGCGGTCTGCTTGGGCAGCACATCGTGACCTTGTGCCAGACGGCGCCACGGCTATGGCTCCACGAGGCGGTGGCGCTCGCTCGGGTGACGGCGAACCTGGCCGACACATGCCTGGGCATCGGCGCCGTCTCGTATCCGGCGCCCACGACGACGTCTCACGGCGGTCTCATGCGGTCCATCCGAGGTTACATCGAAGAGCGGCTGCATCAGCCGGAACTGGCGCCCGAAGAACTGGCCTCAGCGTTCCTCATTTCGCGAAGCCAACTCTATCGGTTGTTCGAGACATCTGGCGGCGTCAGGCACTACATCAGCCGCCGCCGCCTTCGCCGCGCGCTGCTCGACATCTGCAGCCCGGCCCTTCGCCATAGGCGTATCGGCGACATCGCCTACGATCTCGGCTTCAGGAATGAGGCTCATTTCAGCCGGATTTTCCACGACGCCTTCGGCAGTTCGCCCCGTGCCGCACGCGCTGCCAGCAAGCGCGGAGATGCTGAATGGCTCGCGGTCGCCTCTCCCGCACCGGGCGGTAATCAGTTGGAGCATTGGCTCAAAGAGTTGATGGCTGGGTGACCTACCCACAGGCGCCTCGCGGTGGAGAGCCAGCAGAGCTTGCTGGGACAGACAGACATGTTTTTGGGACGCCAGCCGGAGGACGGGCCTCCGAAATTGCGACAGATTATATTTAGCGGCGTGGCGAAAGGTTACTTAAAATACTACGAAATATTCTTGGAGCTAAACAAAAATTCTAAGTGTTTCGTGGAATTTAGGCGCGCTTCGCGGCGATTTCTGTTGTGTCTGATTTTTGTCAACCATAGTTCCAGGAGGCCAAAATGGCTAAGCTGCACATCTACAAGAAGGTCGGGAATACATGGACGAAGATCGCCAATGGTGACGGCACCGTCAGCACCGACGAGCCGTTCACGGTTACCTTGTCGTCAGGGTCCGTCACCAGCGGAAACACCTACGACATCAGGCAAGGCCAGTCGGTGACCGGCGACCTGTGCAATTGCACTGCGGTCAACGGCAAGAACGCGACCTTCAGCGCGGCGGCGGCCGACGAGGTGGAGACCTACGAACGGGATGTCGCACGGCAGAGCCTGGCGAGCTTCTACGCGGCCCTGGACGCGGTGTCCAAGGCAGTGACAATCCTTGTCGATCTCGATGACCTGGCCACGCTCAAGACCAACAACTACGCCATGTGCTTTGCCAAGAAGGTCGCCTCCGGCAGCGACGGCGGCAGCTACAACGTCGTCTGGCAGTCGCTGACCAAATATGTCTACAGCACTGCCTTCTCGTGGACGCCTCAATTCTCGCTGTTCGGTACCAATGTCTTCGCCGACACGGTGACGGTCACGGCGACAACCAACCAGCGGGCGCTCGGCCTCGGCCAGCAATGCCTGCTCGACACGAACGGTATCCTGCAGCCGCCGGCGACCGGCGGTCCAGTCACCGGTGTCTCCATGCAGAACCAGTTCGGCCTGATCCACCCGGCGCTGAGCCAGATCTCGACGCTGAACGGCGTCCAGCAGACGACGCCGCTCTACGTGGCGCCCAGCGGCATGGTTCAGGGCTCGGTGACGCTGACCCCGATCGACACCGTGATGGTGTGGTTCCAGCAGGACATCGCCACCTCGACGATGTTCAGTTCGGCTCGCTCCATGTCCACCGAGATCGACCTCACCTCGACCAACACCGCCACCCGCCTCTACAAGGGCGGCCAGTGGTCGACCCCATCCTGACCTGCAAAGACTCCCGGGCGGCGCTCGTCGCCCGGGAGGTCTTTCGCGGCAATGCAATACCCCCTCACCATCGTTCGGCGCTCGTCGCATCTGTCATGAAACCATCATGCTGTTGTCATCGCGCTGAAATCTCATTGCCCCAAACGAGGACCGCAATTCCGTTCAGGCAAAGAGGTTTCCCATGTCACGCAAGCTCCTGCTTTTGACGTCCGCGCTGGCGGCGTCCGCAGCCATCCCCGCTTATGCCGACCAGGCGTTCAACCGGATCGCCACCTTCCCGGTCGCAACCAATCTGCCGGCTGGCGTCGACGCCGCGACCCTGACCTCGTCGGAGATCATCGCCGCGACCGAAGACGGCATGACGCTGGTCTACTCCGACAGCCCGCTCGGCGCCGTCGGCTTCATCGACATCACCGACGCCAAGGCGCCGAAGGCTGCCGGTATCGTCAAGATCGAAGGCGAGCCGACTTCCGTCACGGTCCTGGGCGGCAAGGTCTTCGCCGGCGTCAACACATCGAAGACCAAGCAGGAGCCTTCGGGCAACCTGACCATTATCGACCTCGCCTCCAAGGCAATCGACGCCTCCTGCGATCTTGGCGGCCAGCCGGACTCGGTGGCGCTGAGCAAGGATGGCAAGTTCCTCGCCATTGCGATCGAAAACGAGCGCGACGAAGAGCTGAACGAAGGTGCGCTGCCGCAGCTGCCGGCCGGCAATCTGAAGATCGTCTCGTTGAAGGACGGTACCGCCGACTGTGCGTCGATCAGGACGGTCGACCTGACCGGTATCGCAGCGGTTGCGCCGGAAGATCCGGAGCCGGAATTCGTCGCCTTCAACGAAGCTGGAGAGATCGCCGTCACGCTGCAGGAAAACAACCACATCGCCATCGTGGATGCAGCATCGGGCAAGGTCGTCTCGCATTTTTCGGCAGGCGAAGTGACGCTCGAAAACGTCGATACCAAGAAGGATGGGGCGCTCAGCTTCACCGGCAAGGTCGAGAACGCTGTGCGCGAACCCGACGCGGTGAAGTGGCTCGACAATGATCGTCTCGTCGTTGCCAATGAAGGCGACTACAAGGGCGGTGCGCGCGGCTTCACCATCTTCTCCAAGTCAGGCGAAGTGCTCTACGAGTCCGGGCCATCCTTCGAATACCAGGCCGCCGCCGCCGGTCACTATCCCGACGCCCGCAACAAGAAGGGCATTGAGCCGGAAGGCCTGGAGTTCGCCCAGTTCGGCGGCCAGAAATACATCTTCGTTGCCGCCGAGCGGGCGTCGCTGATCGGCGTCTACAGAGACACCGGCAAGGAGCCGGAATTCGTCCAGCTGCTGCCCTCGGGCATCGGCCCCGAGGGCCTCGTCGCCATCCCGCAGCGCAACCTGCTGGTCACTGCCAACGAGACGGATCTCGTCGAGGACGGCCTCGCACGTTCGCATGTCATGGTCTATGAACTCGGCGAAGGTGCAGCCAACTATCCGCAGATCGTGGCAGCTCCCAACGAAGACGGCACGCCGCTCGGCTGGGGCGCACTTTCGGGTTTCGCCGCCGATCCCAAGGAAGCCGGCAAGCTCTATGCGGTGTCGGACTCGGTCTACCGCTCGGCGCCGGCGATCTTCACCGTCGATACGACCAAGACCCCTGCCCTGATCACCGCAAAGACCGTCGTCACGCGTGACGGCAAACCGGCGCAGAAGCTTGATCTCGAAGGCCTGGCACCGGATGGCAAGGGCGGCTTCTGGCTCGCCTCCGAAGGCCGTACCGACAAGCTGACCCCGCACGCCATCTTCAACGTCAACGCCAAGGGTGAGATCAAGGAAGAGATCGCGTTCCCGGCCGAGCTGCTGGCGCACGAGACACGCTTCGGCCTCGAAGGCATCACCACGCTTGGCGAAGGCGACGACCTGACCCTGGTCATGGCGATCCAGCGCGAATGGGCAGACGACCCCAAGGGCCAGGTCAAGCTCCTGGCCTACAAGCCCAAGGACAACGAATGGTCGGCGGTCCGCTATCCCCTCGACAAGACCGAGAAGGGCTGGGTCGGCCTGTCGGAAATCACCGCCCATGACGGCAAGCTGTTCATCGTCGAACGCGACAATCTGATCGGCCAGGAAGCTGTCAACAAGCGCATCTATTCAGTGGCGCTCGATGGCTTCAAGCCGGCCAAGCTCGGTGGCGAACTGCCGGTGGTGGCAAAGACCCTGGTGCGGGATCTCCTGCCCGACCTCAAAGCAAGCAACGGCTACGTCGTCGACAAGGTCGAGGGCTTTGCCATCGATGCGTCGGGCGAAGCCTTTGTCGTCACCGACAATGATGGTGTCGACGACTCTTCGGGCGAAACGCTGTTCATCCGCCTGGGCAACATCGCTGCCATCAACTGACAAGATGGCATGAGCCAAACGGAAAAGCCGCGGATTGATGCCGCGGCTTTTTCTGGTCCGGCTCAGCGGAAGTTACATGCTGCTCGGAGGTTCAGTCGATCTGCAAGACCAGCGCCGGATGCAACTTTTTCAGGTTCGGCAGCGACTTCGACTGCCATGGGATCTCGGAGCTGCCGCGCACGACGAGCTGCACGTCTGGGTGTTTGCGCACCTCGATGGTGAACTTGGCCAGAAGGTTGATGCCGGATGAGTTGAGAAACTCGAGGTCGGTCAGGTTGAGCGTCATCGTCTCAGGCTTTTCAGCCAGAATGGCGGTCATGACAGCCAGCACCGGCGCATAGGCTTCCGAGCCGGCAAGCCGCATGGAGCCATCGAAATAGATATCGCTGTTTTCGGTCCAGACGCGATAGTCATCGGTTCTTACTTCCATGTGCGCCTTCATTCTTTCCTAGTGAGCCTGCGAGATCGGGATCGTGGCGTAGGTCTCGACGTGCACCCGGTTGCTGGACTCAACCGGGCTGAAGATCCATGCCAGTCTGGCGCCATAGTCGCTCATCAGCGTCAGCAATCCAAGCCCCGAGCCGGTAGCATCGGGGTCGGCGGCATTCGCCTCGATTTGCTGGATCAAAAGGTCTCCCGGATCTCCTATGGTAATCTGGGAGAGAAGCTTCTGAAACGTTATCGCGGTCTTGTCTGCCACGACGTTGGAAACCTTCACCTTGAAATTGTTTGAGTCCATCGATGCTTCGACGATGATCTCGCCCGGCTCGCGAAACTTCACGGCATTCTCGATCAGCTCGTTGACGAGGTATCCAATGCTGTGGCGCACTTCCTTGTAGTCGTTTCGCGACGCGTGGAAGGGCAGCGCGAAAAGATCAGCGATGAAGTCCGAAGTCGTTGCGCAGTGGTGCCATTTCAGGTCCAGCGGCCCGTCAAACAACCTGACGCGGCTGATGTTGTCCCGCATGCCCATCGCAATGTCGGCCGGTCCATACATAGTTGTCATGTGCTCACCTGTGCCTCATGACGACGAGTGTAATGTCGTCGTGTATCTTCCGTGTGCCGATATACGCCATCAGGTCGTCGACAATTCCGCTCTTGATCTCTTCCGCGCTGCTACCGTAGCGTGATCGTGCACTTTCGCTGAGCCGGTCGAGGCCGAACAGTTTGCCGCCCGTTCCTTCAGCCTCGGTCACGCCGTCGGTGTGAAGAATGATGACGTCGCCGCTGCTGAACGGGATGTTGCGAGTGGCGACAAACGGCGAGATGTCCCGTTCGAGGCCGACCGGCAAGCCGAGGTCGAGCGTGTCGATGCGCTCGACCTTGCCCCCGTCGCGGACGACAAGCACCTCTTCATGCTGACCCGACAGAACCAGGCGCTCGTCTTCATAGTCGAGGAAGGCCAGTGACAGGTGCTTGTCGGAGTTGGTGCGCTCCAGGTTCTTGAAGATGGCGCGGTTCAAGCGGTCGAGGAACTGGCGGGGATTGTCCTCGCCGGTCTCCTGCAGCGCGCGTGCCACCGACTGCACCATCAGCATCAGCACGCCGCTCTCGAGACCGTGTCCAGTGACGTCGCCAATGCCGATCTTCAGGCGGTGCCCATCCTGTAGGACGTCGTAATAGTCGCCGCCGACCTCGTCTGCCGGCCGCATGTAGGCCGCGATCTCGATACCCGGGATCAGCGCCAGTTCGCGTGGCTTGGGCAGCACCATCATCTGGATCTGGCGCGCGACGTCGAGTTCGGCGCCGAGCCGCACATTTTCGCTGCGCAGCTTTTCGTTGAGCGTCGAGATTTCGACATTGGCGTCTTCGAGATCCCTGGTGCGCGCGTCAACCAGCTGCTCGAGGTTCTCTGTGTGGAAGCTGATCTGCTCGGCCATGCGGTTGAAGGCCACACCGACCTCGCCCACCTCATCCTTCGACGGGATGTTGACGCGGACGGAATAGTCCTTTGCCTGCAGCCTCCTGGCGCCAGCTGCAAGCGCGCTGAGGCCTGCCGTGATGCGCTTGGACAAGCCAAACACTGCGGCAAACACGATCATCAGTGAAACGATGATGGCCAGGAGCTGATAAAGCAGAATCCGGTTGGTCGCCTTCGAAATGCTGTCCTGCGCTGCAAACAGCGCAGCATAGATCTCGCGCTCGGGCACGACGATGCCGACCGACATCGCCTGTTTTTCGATAGGCCCGGTGGTCCATAGGTTTGTCGGCTTCAGCCCCTTCAGGACAACGATGTAAGGGACGTCCTCCCCGTCCTTCTCCAAGAGGACATGCTGAATCGCACCGTCATTGCTGCTGTCGAGGTCGAGGGTTGCGATCGCTGGTTGGGTGCTGGCACGCAGAGAGCGCTCGAGGCCGGTAACCCCGTCCGTGCCCTTTTCATTTGAGGAAACCAGCCCGATCGTCGCTTCGCTCTTCGCGTTGATGGCGACCACATTGCCGTTCGGCATCGTGAGGAAGCCGAAACCCGTTTCGGCGATCTTGACGTTCTCGACGATCTCGGCGAGCTGGTCGAGGGTGATATCGGCGCCGGCGGCACCTGCCACGCCCGTGCGGTCGCGCGTCCACAGCGGATGGAAAAAGCTGACGATCAGCTTGCCGGTGATCGCGTCGGTATAGGGCGCGGTCTGGGTGATGTCGTTGTCAGGGATGAAACGCGACGCCGGATCGAGCGCCCATTTCTGCCACGAGCCATAGATGCCGGGGAAAAAGAACTCCCAGAATTCCGAATTGTTGTGGCCGGGATAGAGGCGATCGAAAGTCTGCGCCTGGTCCGTATAAGGCGCCGTCCTGAAGATCGGGCGCTCCTTCGGGCCAATGTAATACATCTGCAGCTTTGACGAACCGCTGGTCAGCAGGCTAGGCGCGACGAGGTCGAGCACCGCGCTGTTTTCAATCTCATCCTGGACCGCCGGCAGCGGCTTGTGGTCGGGGCCAAGCAGGTAACCCCAGACGCTGACCACGGAAGGTGCGCCTGGCAGGTTCTGCGCCCACTGTCCCTTGGTGTCATAGACCACATTCACCGAGGCTGCGGCCTGGTTTGCCAGCGTGGCGCCGACCTGCTTCTGCCGGTCAGGGTCGTCGATCTGCCCTTGTATGACGCCGGCAAGCGTCTTGACGTCGGCATGGACCCGGTCGAGCAACAGGTCGACCCGCGACGCCGTCGACTCGGCATAGGAGCGGATATACTCCTGGTTTGCCGTCGTCAGGCCGGCGCCGACCTCGGAGGTCGCGTCCTGGGACAGCCGCTGCACGTTCCACAGCGCCAGGCCGCCGCTCATCAGCAGGTCGAACAGCACTGCTCCGCCCACCACCAGCACGAACTTCGCGCGGAAGGAATGCAGTCCGAAACGAGGGGTGTCCTGCATGTCCGTGCTCATAGTGGCTTCTGCCCTGAGGCAGCCCAGATTGGCCAACCGGCATACCCCTTCGGGTGGAGGGCGGCCGAGATGTGGTCCTTGAACCCTTGCCTGAACTGCTTGATGAACTCGCCGGAATCGCCGCGCTTGACGGCCATGTCGCCGGCATAGACGTCTTCCCATGCCGCGATCATATCGGCAAAGTCCTTCGGGTCGCCGTCGAGATTGGTGACCATGAACTGTTCGACGCGGATGTCGTCGAAGCCAGCATCGGCCAGATAGCGCCGGCTCTTGGGCCCGAGCTCGACGTCCATGTCGAAATGTTCGAACAGTTTGGCTACCTCGTTGTAGGTCCAGCGGATGCTTTCGCCGCGTGGTTCGCCCAGGCAGTGCGAGTTCTTCTCGTTGGTGATGTAGACCCGGCCACCCGGCTTGCAGATTCGGAACAGCTCCTTGAGGATCTGCGCCGGACGATTGAAGATCTGCAGCGAGTGCCGGCAGGTGACGAGATCGAACTGGTCGTCATCGAGCAGCATCTCGGAGGCATCGCCATAGGTGTATTCGATGCCGGTGATGTCGAACTCGCTGGCGACGTTGCGGGCGTAGGCCAGGCTCGACTTGGAGTGATCGAGGGCGACGATCCGCGACGGCTCGAACTCCTTCTGCACCAGCACCGCAAAATCACCGATGCCGCAGCAGATGTCGGCCATGACGATGCCCGGCCGCATGCCGTGACGCGGCAAGATAGAGCGTTCGTGACGCCAGGTCATCTTGGTCTGGGTCCGCAGGATGGGAATGAACCCACCCTCTTCTAGGAAGCTCTGGCCGGGGTAGAACTCGCTGTCATATTCCTCGACGGTGATACCCGGCTCGATCTTGCTGAGACGGCCGAATTTGCGCGTCGTCCAGCCAACGACGCTGGAGGTAATGACGACAAATCTCAGGTCCGGCCTGACCCGGCAGGCGTCGATGATGACGCGTGAAAAGGCATGGAACGCAGTGTTGTTCATCTGCGCGAGGCGTCTGACGTTGATGTAAAGCACGCCGCGGACGCTTTCGATGGATTCTTTCAGCAGGCCCAGGCTGGGCGCCAGCTCGTCAATCGTTTGCGGGCGTACCGACCCGGCAAGCGAGAATTCCTGGTTGTTCAGGTCGAAATGCGCCTTGAAGCGCCCTGAAATACTGGAAGGGGCAGGGTGCGCAGTCAATTTGCCAGGCCCCCGAGCGGGAGGTCGACAACGATCGTGACCGTATCGGCATCAACCTCTTCAAGCCGAAGCGTGGCGTTGTAGTTGACGGTCAGTTCGAGAAGCATCATGTCGCGGCTAGGCGCGACATCGCCTGAAAGCGAACTCAGGTAACGCGCCTGCCGGTCGGCACCCTGGACCCGCGCAATGGCAGCCTCCAGGAAGGTGTGCTCTTCCCGGCTGCAGGCAAACGTCAACTCGATTCGGTCAGTCTCGCCCAAGCGAGACAACCTGCACTCGAGTGCTCCGCCAGAATGACGCGTCCTGAAAGTGACCTCCAGCAATTCATTCAGTGCGGACGAAAAGAGATTGGAGAAAAGAACGGAGTCTGGTCTGTTATGGCTGATAGTACGCGCAAGGTAACTCGAAATGTAGTCGCAATGCGCCCAATTCGAAAGGAAAGATGCGATCTCCATGTCGACCTGGATCATCGTGCGAAAACTTGGTTCCGCATTCGCATCTTTCGTAGGCATGTCACCCTCTTACCGTTCTGGCCGTGCAACAGGGTTGCTCGGCTTATCTGCGGTGTCCGGCCCGAAGTCGGTGCGCCGTCACGCTATGCGTATGTATGGCCTTCTTCGCTTGCCCCGTCGAGGCAAGGTTGCAGGGTGTTGCCTGTCGTCATGATCGGTCTTGTTCTTGCGGCGCCTTCTGTTCCGCCGGCGGGCGGTCCGCAAACTCTCCCGTCGCGTCCGCCCCCATCGGCCGCCCCAGGAAGTTGCCCTGCAAGCAATCGCAGCCCTCTTCGATCAGCCAGTTTGCCTGGCCGGCCGTTTCGACCCCTTCCGCGGTGACGCTGATACCCAGGCCGTGTGCCAGGCTCATTACGGACCGGACGATGGCCTGGCTCTTGCGGTCGGCTACCAGGTCCTTGATGAAATACTGGTCGATCTTCAGCGTGTCGAACGGGAAATTCTTGAGATAGCTCAGCGACGAGTAGTGCGTGCCGAAGTCGTCGAGGGAAATCCGGATCCCCAGGACGTTCAACGTGTTCAGCGTGTCGAGGTTGTCGACTGTCTGCTCCAGCAGCACCGTTTCGGTGATTTCGAGCTCGATGCGGTCGGCGCGGATGCCGACCTTGTCGATGATGTGCGCCACGGTGTCGGTGAGCGAGCCACTCAGGAACTGCGCCGGCGACAGGTTGACCGCGACGTTCATGGACGATGGCCAGGTCATTGCCTGGCGGCAGGCCTCCTCGAGCACCCAACGGCCGATGTCGTCCATCAGGCCATCGGCCTCGGCGATCGGAATGAAGACGTTGGGCGGGATGAGGCCAACCTCGGGATGGTGCCATCGCAGCAGCGCCTCGAACCCGACTACCGTCGATGGCGGGCGGATGAGCGGCTGGTATTCGAGATAGAGTTCCTGCCGTTCCAGGGCCATACGCAGGCTTCGCCTAAGGTTCTCCCGTTGCTCCAGAAGCAGCATCATCGAGCGATTGAAGGTGCGGGCGCAGCCACGGCCGTCGCGCTTGGCGGCGTAGAGGGCGATGTCGGCCGCCCTCATGAGCTCCTCGCTCTCGGCGCCGTGCTGCGGGCCGAAGGCGATGCCGACACTCGCGCCGACAAACAGCGGAATGTCGTTGATGACGAACGGCGCCTTGAAGGCATCGACGATCGCCTGTGCCAGCCGCTCGGCCGCCATGGGCTGCTGCTTGCCGGCCTGGATGACGGCGAATTCGTCGCCGGCATATCTGTAGGCGGCTTCACCGTCCTGCAGCGCGCCGCGGATCCGGTTTGCCGCAAGCTGCAGCAAGGTGTCGCCGGTGCCGTGGCCAAGCGTGTCGTTGACCGATTTGAAATCGTCGAGGTCAATCTGCAGCAGCGCCGACTTGTCCCGGGAATCGCCGCTTTCCGTCAGAACCTCGTCCAGGCGCTCGCTGAAGCGGCGGCGGTTCTGCAATCCGGTCAGCGCATCATGCGTCGCTTGATGCTGCAAAAGCTTGACGCGATCCGCTTCTTCGGAGGCCGCACGGCCGTCCTGCCCCGCTTCGATGGTCTCGATGATGCCGACGCCATCGGCCATCCCGAAGCAGAAGATCACTCCTGCCGGCTGGCCCGACAAAGCCTTGAGCTTGATTCGCGTCGACGAGCCATCGCGCGCGGCGAGCTGCATCGCCGCACGAAGCTCGTTTTGGCCAAAGTTCGGGTAAATTTCCCACGCCACCGCGCCCGAGGTCATTGCGTTTCCGCGAATGCTCTTCAGTCGGGCCGAGCAGTCGGTCAGCCGGAATTCGCGGTCATAAAACGATACGAGATCGGTGGTGTTGGCGAGGAAACCTGCAAGACGTGCATCGCCGGTGATGGAGGCGTTCGAGAGCGCAGGCGCTCCGCCTCTTTTGCCCCCAGACTTTGGATACGCAAACCAATTCCAAAAGCGGTACAAGTCCGCATCTCCTTACCGCATGACGTAAAGTTAGCACAGCGGAACAAGGGCTTGCAAACACCCGGAGAACGAACTCCACAACCATCCGGCGACGTCAGCGATGTCAATACACTCAGCTAACAAGCGCAGAACGAATTGACGCTGCGATTGTGAATTGCCGCTTCCGGATCACAAAGCAGGAAGCTGGAAGGAACTGTTAACCACTGGCTTCCTATTGCTCGGGGGACGTTTCATCAGCGAGTCTTGAGCATGGGAAGCACGCGTTTGCCTCGAGTGAATTTTTCGAACCAAGTCTCGCACAATGACGGCCAGAATCGCCCGGAAAGCAAGGCAGACGGAACGCATGTGGCTTCGCCGGCCGATGGCCCTGGCTGGCAGGATTATTTCTTCCTCGCGCCCAATGTGCGCTTCACCCGCACGCCGGATTACGATGCCGCCAAGCGCCAAGCATATGAAGCGGCGGAGGCCGCCCACAATGAAGCCCAGGCGAACGCCGCCGGCCTCCAGCCGCTGACGGCCGAGCGCGCGACAGCTGTCGCACCTGTCGCAGTTCCGGCAAGACCGGCGACCGTGACGACGGGGGCCCAGGTCATCGAGGCCTTGCAGGCGCAAATCGCCAGCAGGATTGCCGCGCCGGTTCCACAGGCGCCCTCGCCCGTACGACAGCCCGTTGCAGCAGTGAACTCCGCCAACCCGCCAGTGCAAGCCGCAGCCAAGCTGGCCGGCGCCGGTGAATATGCGGCGGCCCAGCCCAAGAAGGCTCGGTGGTCCTATCTTTCCGATCACGCATTTTTCGAGCTGATGGCGCCGAGCACATCGGACGGTCCGTCACCGGTAGCCGCGGTTGCTACCGCCCGCCCCGCGCCGGTGCCGGTGCGAGTTGCGCCGGTACCTGTTGTCGCCAGGCAGGCCGAGATTGCCGCAGCCGAAATCACGGCGCTGTTCAGGGTCATCGAGTGCATTCCGACCCAACAGGTCAACACAGCGCCTGCAGCACCTGCCAACTCCAATGAGGTGAAGATCGAAGCTCCCACGATTGCCGAACGCGCTGAGCCCGCGTCGGTCGTCGCTGCCACGCCAGAACCAGTCACCATCGCCGAGCCGACGGCTCCCCTTCGCGCGGTGTCGCCATTGCCTCTGATGGGCAAGATCGTGCCGGCGACCACCGGCGATACCTACGAATTGCCCTCAGAGGAGTTGTTGCAGCTGCCGCCGGCAGGCCAGGGCTTCTACATGTCGCAGGAGCGGCTGGAGCAGAACGCCGACCTGCTGGAAAGCGTTCTCGAGGACTTTGGCGTGCGTGGCGAGATCATCCATGTTCGCCCGGGCCCTGTTGTGACGCTCTATGAATTCGAGCCGGCGCCGGGCGTGAAATCGTCGCGCGTGATCGGCCTTGCCGACGACATCGCCCGCTCGATGAGCGCGATCTCGGCGCGTGTCGCGGTCATCCCCGGCCGCAACGTCATCGGCATCGAACTGCCCAATGAGACGCGCGAGACGGTCTATTTCCGCGAGCTGATCGAATCGGACGGCTTCCGCAACACCGCCTGCAAGCTGGCGCTCTGCCTCGGCAAGACGATCGGCGGCGAGCCGGTCATCGCCGAACTCGCCAAGATGCCCCATCTGCTCGTCGCAGGCACCACCGGCTCGGGCAAGTCTGTCGCCATCAACACCATGATCCTGTCGCTGCTCTATCGGCTGAAGCCGGAAGAGTGCCGCCTGATCATGGTCGACCCGAAGATGCTGGAGCTCTCCATCTATGACGGCATCCCGCATCTGCTGACGCCTGTCGTCACCGATCCGAAGAAGGCGGTCACGGCACTCAAATGGGCAGTGCGCGAGATGGAGGATCGCTACCGCAAGATGGCGCGGCTCGGCGTGCGTAACATCGACGGCTACAACGAGCGTGCCGCGATCGCCCGCGACAAGGGCGAAACGGTGGTGATGCAGGTGCAGACCGGCTTCGAGAAGGGCACCGGCGTGCCGCTGTTCGAGGAGCAGGAAATCGACCTTGCCCCGATGCCCTATATCGTCGTCATCGTCGACGAGATGGCCGACCTGATGATGGTCGCCGGCAAGGAGATCGAAGGTGCGATCCAGCGCCTGGCGCAGATGGCACGTGCCGCCGGCATACATCTGATCATGGCAACCCAGCGACCCTCGGTCGACGTCATCACCGGCACCATCAAGGCCAACTTCCCGACCCGCATCTCGTTCCAGGTGACGTCCAAGATCGACAGCCGCACCATCCTTGGTGAGCAAGGCGCCGAACAACTGCTCGGCCAGGGCGATATGTTGCACATGGCCGGAGGCGGCCGCATCGCCCGCGTCCACGGCCCGTTCGTCTCGGACGCCGAGGTCGAGCATGTCGTCAATCACCTCAAGGCACAGGGACGTCCCGAGTATCTCGAGACCGTCACCGCCGACGAGGAGGACGAGGTGCCGGACGTCGATGACAGCCCGGTCTTCGACAAGGGCTCGGTCGCTGCCGAGGACGGCGATGCAATGTATGACGAGGCGGTGAAGGTGGTGCAGCGCGACAAGAAGTGCTCGACTTCCTATATCCAGCGCCGCCTCGGCATCGGCTACAACCGTGCTGCATCTTTGGTCGAGCGCATGGAAAAGGAAGGCCTCGTCGGCGCGCCGAACCATGTCGGCAAGCGCGAGATCATGGCCGGTCGCCGTGACCACTCGCAGACAAATGACGATCAGGAGTGATCGCAGGCCTTGTTGAAAGACAGGGCGGGGTGAACCGCCCCGTCCTTGCTCGCGCTACTTGATGGCCTGCAGCTTGTCGATCGCGGCGGTGAAGCCCGCCAGCGACACCGGGATCGCCACCGCCTTGCGCGTGACCGATTCCATGCCGACGTTCAGATTGGTGCCTGCCTTCATTGCCGTGATCAATTCCGGCGTCAGCGGTGCCGCGGCATAGGCGCCGTTCTGGTCGCTCGTCTGAATCGCGACGGTCACCTTCTCACCCTGGTCGATCTGGTAGGACGCGCCGGAGGGCAGGAACAGGCCGTGCGGCAGCGCAAGCAGCATGGCCAGGCCGCCTTTGTCGTTTTCCTTGCGAATAGTGACCGTCAACACGCGTTGACCTGTCTTCGACTCGGTCAGGTTCTGCGACACCTGGCATTGTAGTTCGTTGATCGTCGCACCGCTGGCGCAGTTGACCGCCCAGGGGTTGGCGTCGGCCGGCTTGGCTTCGACTGGGTTGGCTTCCTGCGCAAACGCGCTGCCGGCAAACAACAGTCCGATTGCGGCGGCCATCATGTTGATGATGCGACCTGGCTTTGTTGTTCGCGTGAACGTGGAGCGCATATTGCTTGCCTTTTCTGAGAAATCGACTTGGTGAACTGCGCAAAACTTATGCGCAAACAATCATATTAGGTGTTGCTTGACGGCAACATCTTTGTTTTTTGTGTGTGTACACGCGTTGGTAGCAAAGACTCCTCTTGCAAGTGCCGGGCATTGGCAGATCAATCGCAGCAACCAAGAACGCCCCCCTTGGATGGATGATCTATGCATTCGCGTTTGTTCCTGCCCGGAAACGCAAGACAAGCAGTGTCTAATGTACCGCCCGCGACCGCGATGCAAGTTTCGGTCGAGTATAGGCTGTCGCGCAGCGCTCGGGGCTTGTTGCGGACGTCCGCCCTTTCAACGATCGCGTTGGCCTTGTCGGGCATGGCGGCCTTTGCCGAGGAAGGCGGGCTGTGGCAGCCGCAAGTGCGCGCCATCATCGGCGCCAACAAAGACGGCGCCACCGCGGCGCTCGAAGGTTTCGTTCCGCTCAAGCAGACAGCCGAATCGGTCCTGTTCCTCGATGTCAGGGCCAAGCACGACTTCGAGGACGGCTTTGGCCAGGACTTCGGCATCGGCATCCGCCGGATCGTCAATCCGGACCTGATGCTTGGCGGCTATGCCTACATCAACACCCAGCGACAGGACGGACACCAGTTCACCGGCGCCACGCTGGGTCTCGAAGCGATCACGACCAATTTCGACGCGCATGTGAACGTCTTCCTGCCGATCAGCGGAGACCGGGCCGAACAATCGACCAGATCCAGTCTGTCGATGGTCGGCAACCAACTGCTCGAGCAGATATCGGTCATCGACCGGCGCAATTATGCCGCATGGGGCATCGAGGGTGAGATCGGCGCGCAGGTGCCGGTCGAGCTGCCCGAGAACCATGCGCTTCGGCTCTCCATCGGCGCCTACCATTTCGGCGACCCCAACGGCGATGACGACAGCATCACCGGCGGCAAGGCCGGCTTCGAATATCAGATCGGCGACGTCTTCGGCAGCGGCGCGTCCCTCGCCTTCGCCGGCGAGGTGCGCAACGACAATCGCGACGATACGCAGTTCGCCGGCAGCGTCAGGCTGACGATCCCGTTCAATCCGGGGGGCGAGGCCCAGGGTGACGCCGAGGGACCGGAGCCGGTCTATGCGGTCGGCGAAGGCTTGCGCAAGCGGGTCAACGAGCGCGTCCGCGGTGACATCGGTGTCCGTATCGTGGGTGGCGAACAGCTCGTCGGCTCGTCGACGCGGGTGGCGATAAACGCCGCCACGGGCACGGCGTTCGGCAAATTCTTCTTCGCCGACGGCGCCAACACGCTCGGCCTCGGTACGTTAGGCGATCCGACGACCCTGGATGATGCCGTCACTGATGCGGGCGCCAACGGTTTTGTCGTCGTGCTTGGCGGCAGCGGCAACCTGCTGACGGCGGGCGTGACACTGGCCAACGGCCAGACGGTCATCGGCGGTGGTGAGAGCGTCACCGCCCAGCTGTTCGGCGGCGGCACCGGTTCCTACAATCTCGGCGGCAGCAACGGCACTATCGCCGGCACAAACGCCGGCAACAACGTCATTACGCTCGGCAACGGCAACACGCTCCGGGGCATCACCATCACAGGCGGTGCCGACGGCATCTTCGGCAACAACGTCAACGGCGCCACCCTGACCAGCGTGACCGTGAGCGGCGCCGGCGGCCATGGCGCCAACTTCACCGGCACGTCGACCGGCATCAAGGGTTCCAACTTCACCTCGACCGGCAATGGCCTCGATGGCCTGCACATCGTAGGCAACGGCACCTACAATTTCACCGGCACCACGCTGCTGCAGGACAATGGCGACGATGGCCTGGATATTTCAGGCCAGGGCACCTACAGCTTCGCCATCCTGAATGCGCAGGACAATGCGGACGCCGGCATCTACGTCGCCGGCACCTCCGTTGCGGGCAGCTTCACAACCACAGGCGGCACCGTTTCGGGCAATGGCGGCATCGCCGTCTTCATCGACCCGATCACGGCCCATGTGACCCTGAATTCGATCAGCCATACCGGCGGCACGTCGGGCGTGGTGCTCGACAACCTCGCCGGCAGCTTCACCGTTACCGGCCAGACGACGATCTCGAACACGTCTGGCCCGGCGATCGACATCGTCAATTCGCCGGCGTCGATCCGTTTCGGCGACATCAGCATCACCAATCCGGGCGGCGACGGCATCTCCTTTGCCGGCGTCAATGCCACTGTCGTTGCCGGCAACATCGTCATTTCGGGTCTGGGCCTCGGCACCGGTCTCGATTTCTCCGGCAGCAAGACGAATTTCACCGCCCAGTCGGTCGACATCACAGGTACCGGCGCCGGATCGATCGGCATCGATCTGGCCCAGACCGTCGGCGGCTCGACGATCGTCATCACCAATGGCGGCGTCATTGCCAATGTCGGCACCGGCGTCCGCCTCGGCATCTCCGGCTCGCTGGTCAATTCTGCAAATGCCCAGTTCACATTCGGCGGCGGCTCGATCTCGGGCGTCACTGCGTCGCTCGACGCGCGCGGCCTCAACCAGACGCTCGGTAGCTATGCCTTTGGATCGACGACCTTCGTCGGGCCGCAGCTCTTCGACGCCCAGAATCTGATCTTCGTCGGCGCCTCGGCCACCGGTTCGGGCACAGGCTCGTCGCTGCTGGACCTGGCCTCGATCGCCACCGCCGATGCCAACACCGACGGCACGGCGATCTTCGTGCTGGTCAACCGTGGCACGGACATCAACGACGCCGACGGCTTCTCGCTCAGTGCCGGCCAGACGCTTGCTTCCTTCGGCAACGGACGACAGTTCTCGCTCGGCGGCGTGCCGATCAACGTGACCGGCGCCAACGTCCAGCACAGCACCACCATATCGGACGCCGGCGGCGCCGCGACGCTGACAAACACCGGTGGCGGCGACACGGTCACATTGGCCAACAACACGTCGCTGCTCGACTTCAACTTGTCCAATGCAGGCGGCGGCAACGGCATCTATGGCAACAACGTCACCAACGTCGCACTGACGGGGCTGACGATTTCGGGTGCCGACCTCAATGGTGTACTGCTCGCGGGTACCAGCAGTGTCACGGGTTCCAACCTGACGTCGTCGGGCAATGGCGGTGCCGGTCTCTCGCTCCAGGGTGGTGGCACCTACGCCTTTACCGGCACGACCACGCTTACCGGCAATACGGGTACTGGACTGCTGACCGGCAGTGGCTCCGGCAGCTACAGTTTCGACACGCTCAACGCGACGGGCAACGGCTCCAGCGGCGTCGTTGCCACCGGCTCGTCGGCGGGTCTGCTGACGATCGACGGCGGAACCATCTCCGGCAACGCATCTTCCGGTTTCGACGCCACAGGCCTCGGCCTCGATGTCACGCTGAGCAGCCTGAGCCAGACCGGTGGCGCGACCGGCATCAACCTCAACGGCGTTTCCGGAAGCTTCGCCGTTTCCGGCACGACGACGATTTCCAACACCACCAGCCACGGTATCTCGATCGTCAGCAGCTCGGCGACGGTCGGCTTCGCGGGCGCAGTCACGATCAGCAATGCCGGCGGAAGCGGCATCCTGCTCGACGGCAACTCGGGCGCAGTCAGCTTCGCCGACGTGGCGATCAGCCAGCCAAGCGCCAATGGCATCGACGTCCAGGGCGTCAACGGAACGATCAGTTTCCAGAACATCGACGTTACCGGCGTCTCGGCTACCGGAACAGGGCTCGACCTGTCGGGCAGCAGCTCGACCTTCACGGCAACGACGCTCGACATTGCCGGAACCGGCGGCACCTCGACGGGTATCGACCTCTCCGGCACCTCGGGCGGCACCGTCACGATCGGCAGCGGCGTTATTTCGGGCGTCGGCACCGGTGTCCAGATGGGCCCCAATGGGGCGATCGGCGCGACTGCGAACACCACTTTCTCGTTTGGCGGTGGCTCGATCACCGGCTCTGTCGCCTCGCTCGATATGCGCGGGCTTCTGGCCGGCAGTGGCACCTATGCCTTCGGCATGACCGCACTGGTCGGTCCGCAACTGTTCGACACGGCCAATCTGATTTTCGTCGGATCGTCCAACACCGGTTCGGGCACCGGTTCGAGCGTCAACGACCTCATCAACGCCGCCGCCGCCGACGACCTGACCACTGACGCCAACGCGATCTTTGTCTTCGTCAAGTCTTCGGCACTCGATCTCATCAACACCGACGTCGATGGCTTCACGCTTGCCAACGGCCAGTCGGTGGTGTCCTTTGCCAATGGCGCGACGGTCGACCTGGGAGCGCCGCCTGCCAACGTCACCGGCGCCAATGTCGTCACCGGCGCGACCCAGGTGGATCCCTTCGGCCATGGTGGCGCGGTTCTCAACAACGCTGCCGGCAGCGCCATCAACCTCGCCAATGGCAACCTCGTCCAGAACCTCACCGTCAGCAATGGCGGCTCGGGTGCTGCCATCGACGGGACGAGCATCTCGGGCCTCAATGTTGCCGGCGTCACGATCGCCAGCGCTGTTACCGGACTCGACCTGACCGGTGCTGCCGGCGCGATCGGCGTGCAGAACCTTGCCATCCAGTCCGCCCAGACCGGCATCCTGCTGGCCAACACGGCTGCCACCGTTACCTTCACCGGCGCCAATACGATCGGCAGCGTCAGTGGCACCGCGCTGTCGTTCAACAATTACAGCGGCACGGCGACTTTCGCCAATCTCGACATTTCGGGCGCATTCACCGGTATCAGCATCGCCGGCGGCTCCACCGGCACGATGAGCTTCGACGCGGCGAGCTCGATTGCCAACAGTGCGGGCATGGCGTTCAACATAGATAGCTCGACGCCCGACCTGACCTATGACGGCACCATCAACCACAGCAGCGCGGCAAGCGCTGTGCGCGTCAGCTCCATGACCGGAGGCAGCGCGACATTCGGAGGTGCAATCACCGCCAGTACCGGCGTGGCCAATGCCATCGACCTCACCAGCAATGCCGGCGGCACTATCAATTTCACTGGTGCCCTCAGCCTGACCACGGATGGCGGCTTCGGTTTCAGGGCCATCGATGGCGGCACGGTGTCGGTGACGGCGGCCGGCAACACCATCAGCACCGGCGCCGGCGTGACGGAACGCGGCATCCAGCTCGGCGGCACCGGCCTGACGATTGGCACTGGCGGAATCAGTTTCGCCAGCGTGACCGTCGACGGCTCCGGTGGCACAGTGCCGACCGGCATCCTCATCGAGAACACCAGCGGCGGCAACGTCACCTTCGGTACCGTCAACATCAGCCGTGCCATGGGCGACGCCATCCGGCTGACAAATGTTCAGAGCGGCACCTATACCTTTGGTGGTACGACCACTATCGCAATGGTTGGCGGAACGGGTCCGGGCTTCGCCGTCCAGGACAGTGCCGCCACCATCAACGTCAACAATCTGGTCACGTCCAATGTCGCCGGCGCCGACGTCAGCCTGACCAACAACACCGGTACGATCTCGATCGGCGGTACCATCACCAATGGCGGCTCCGGCGACGGCGTCGTCGTTTCGGGCGGCAGCGCTGCGATCACCATCGGAGCCTCGATCTCGAGCTCGGCCGTCCTGGGGGGCAATGCCGTCAAGATCGACGGCATCACAGGCGGCTCGGTTGCGTTCACCGGTCCTGTCACCTCGACCAGCTTCGGCAACCTGTTGACCATCGGCGCGACGACTGCGCCGACCGGCGGCACGATCAGCTTCACCGGTTCGGCGCTGACCGCGAGCGGCGGCGGAACGGTGACGATTGCCGGGCTCGGCGCCGGCGCGACCTTCAACGCCAGCGCGCCGCTGTCGATTTCCAACACAACCGGGATCGGCTTGCTGGTGACCAATGTCGCCGGCAGCGCCACTTTCGGTTCCGTCACGGTCAGTGACGCCGCGACCGGCATCGGTCTCGGCAACAACACCGGCACCGTTGCATTCGGCGCTACCAGTGTGACAAGCGTAGGGCTGGGCCAGACCGGTGTCAGCGTGTCCGGGACCAATGCGGGTACGGTGTCCTTCGCCAGCCTTGGCATCGCCATGTCCGGCAATGGTGCTACCGGCATCAGCTTCGCCAATGCGGTGATGAACGGGAACTTCACCGCCACTGACTTCGACCTGAGCAGCGACAGTTCGCTCGGCACGACGGCAGTGGATTTGTCCAACACCACCGGCACGGGTACCATCCAGCTCGGCGACGCGGGCGCGCCCGGCAACACGACCGCTGCCACCATCGGCGGCAGCGGGAACGGACCGGCGATCGGCTTTCAATTCACCAGCACGACGGCCGTCAACTTCATTTATGGCGATGGCGAGGGGACAGTCGACAAGCTGTCGACGGTGAAGGCCGTCGACATCATGGCCTCGACTGGCGCCTTCCCCGTCGCCGGAACTTACAATTTCAAGGACGTCGACGGCGCCAATGGCGGTTTCGTCGGCGATATCTCGGAGGCGCAAGGGCCGACGGTCTATTACGTCGACCAGAACGGCACCGGCAACGGCACGGCAGCAAATCCGGGATCTATCGAGGGCGCGGAAGCCTCGGGCGCCGACGTCATCGTCTTCATCGACACATCGGTAAACGGCACCAGCGACTTCATCGACATGATGCTGGCGCAGCAGGTCGGTGCCGGCAACAACACCTTCAACCTGACCGATGGCCAGGTGGTGATCGGACTTAAGGCAGGCGAATCCATCGACACGGCGCCGCTCGGCGCCGTCGGCGGTGGCCTTGGCAATGCCTTCAGCTTCAGCGGCATCAGCTCGTCGACGATCATCGATGCACCCAGCGGCATCGACACCGTGCTTCCGACGTTGACCACCGCCAACGGCAACACGATCAGCTTCACCGGCACGGCGAGCATCGACAACGTCATTATCGCCAACACCGGTGCCTCAGGCATCGGCATCCAGGGCAGCGACATCACCAAGTTGATGCTCAGCCGCGCCATGATCGCTGGTGGCGGTGGTGGCGCGCTGTCGCTGACCGACGGTGTTGCCAATGGCGAGATCGCGCTGTCGGACCTGATCCTGTCGGCGACCGGCGGCAACATCGGCGTCGTCGATGGTGCGGTGGGGGCGGGAGTCCTGAAGGTCAGTGCCTTCTCCGACGTCACGCTGCTGGGCAACAATGGCGAAGTCGGCGGCTTCATTCTTGGGGGCGTGGTCTTTGACGCCAACGCGGCGACCGCCGGCATCGACCAGGTCGATGGCGGTGCCTTCGTCGCCGGCACTGCGGCCAACCGTGTTGGCGGCTTTGGTCTTTTGCTGGACGATACGATCTCCGGCAATCTGAAGTTCGACACGACGAACATTGCCGTCCAGCAGGCATCGAACGTGCTCTTTGGCGGCAATGTCGCACTCGGCATCTACGCCAACGCTCTCGACGGTTCCGGAAGCACGCTTGATTTCGGCACGGCGACGGTCGACATCGCGGGCGGCGGAACGGCCGGCAGCTTCTTCAACGGCGCGTATCTGCTGGTCAACAGCACCAACAAGATTGGCTTCTCCGGCGCCACCAGCTTCACCGGCACGAACGG
Source organism: Aminobacter sp. NyZ550 (assembly GCF_025628925.2). NCBI lineage: Bacteria > Pseudomonadati > Pseudomonadota > Alphaproteobacteria > Hyphomicrobiales > Phyllobacteriaceae > Aminobacter > Aminobacter sp. NyZ550. The sequence continues at coordinate 195,771 of NZ_CP114191.1, read as the reverse complement.
TGTCGGCGGCATCTCCGCCAACAGCGCGGCAGCCACTGGCGGCGAGCTGTTCTTCGGCAGCGCCAGCAACGCGTTCAATGTCAATGGTCCGGCACTGGACGTCTCGAATGTTGCGCTCACCAATGGTGCTGCGGGCCCGGCACAGTTCGGTTCTATCAATGTGACCGGCGGCCAGAACGGCATCAAGCTGCTTAACCTGATCGCCTCGCCGACGGTCCAGTTCAACGGCCCGGTCACCATCGCCAATACCACGGTCAACGCAATCCAGCTCGACAACGTCACCAACGGCGTTTCGGTGACCTTCGCCGGGACCGTCGGGATCACCAATGCCGGCCAGGGCGGCGTCAAGTGGCAGCGCTCCGCCGGCAGTACCGATACGCTGACTTTCGCCGGTGGTCTCGACATCCAGAACAATGCTGGGGTCGGCTTCAATGCCACCTACGGCAATGTCGTGCTGTCGGGTGCTGCGACCAGAAACATCGCCACGACGAATGGGCGTGCGCTGGTCATCAACGGCGCCAATTTCAGCAACGGTGCTGCCGGCGCGGCCGAGTTCAACTATGTCAGCGCCAGCGGCTATCTCAGCGGTGGCGGCATTGACATCAATGCCGGCTCCGGCGCCGTCCGCTTCGGTGGGACGGTGACCCTGTCACCGGATGCCGCCACGGTCGGAACCGCCTACGGCATCAGCATCGGTGGCGGCACGACGGGCACCTACACCTTCGCCGGTTCGACCACCATCACAGGCGGGGCCGACGACAATGGCGTCTACATCAGGAACACCGGCGCCGGGCTGACCGTCGACTTTACCGGGCCGCTGAACGTCACCACCGGCATGAATGCCGTCGACCTCAACGACACGACAGGCAATCTGGCGGTCTCGATCCAGCACGCATCGAGCAGCCTGACCTCCACGAACGCGGCTGGGACGGCATTCCTGGCCGTTGGCGGCAGCGGCACGATCAGCAGCGCGGCATCGATCTCGAGCGTCGGTCTCGGTGCGTCGATCACCGGTCGTTCGGGTGGAACCGTCACCCTCTCAGGCAACATCACCCAGGCGCTGCGCGGCGTCGAGGTCAATGGCGGCAGCGGCGGCAGCGTCGTCTTCTCCGGCACGCAGAAGACCCTCAACACTGGCACCTTCAACGCCGTGCGTGTGTTCTCGCCGACGGCGGTCAGCTTCATCAATGGCGGCCTCGACATCGACACCACGACGGGCAGCGGCATCAGTGTCAACGGCACCGGCGGCACCGCGAGCGTCACCGTCTCCGGCGCGGGCAACACGATCAACAGCGGATCCGGCACGGGTGTCACCGTCACCGGCGGCGTCGGTGCAGTCGCTGTCGACATCAATTCGGCGATCGCCTCGACGAGCGGTCTGGCGGCCAATGTTCAGGGCGTCACGTCGGGCACGGTTACGCTGTCGGGCGCCCTGAACGCGGCCGGTATCGCCGCGAACAGCAACAGCGGCGGTACCATCGACTTCTCGGGCGCGACGAAGACCCTGACCTCTGGAATCGCGAACGCCGTCAACCTGACCAACAATGCCGGCGCGACGATCAATTTCAGCAATGGCGGGCTGGCGATCAGTGCCACCAGCGGCAGCGGTTTCAGCGCCAGCGGCGGCGGCACCATCAGTGTCGGCACCGGCGTCAACGCAAACACGATCACCACGACGACTGGCACGGCTCTGAGCCTCGACGGCGCCACCGTCGGCGCGGCAGGCCTGAATTTTGCGACGGTTTCGGCGAACGGCGCGGCCACGGGCATTGTGCTGAACAATGTGGGTTCGAGCGGCGGTGGCGCCATCGCGCTGGGCACCGTCAACCTCCAGGGCATCACCGTCCGTGGTGTCGACATCTCCGGCACGCTGGGGACTGCGGTCTCCTTCAACGACCTGGACATCGGCCTGAACGGCTCGGCGGTTGCCTTCGACCTCAATGGCGCCACCATCAACGCCGCTGTCACGGCCAACGACTTCGACGTGACCAATTCGGGCGCGGCGGGCACCTCGATCGGCGTCGACCTGCGCGGTGCCATAGGCGGCCAGACCGTGCGGCTCGGCGATGCCGTCGTCGGCGGCAACAGCTCGAGCATTGCAGGCGTCAATACCGGTATCCACCTCAACAGCTCGACCAACCTTGCCTTCACCTATGGCGACGGCGAGTCTGCCACCGACAAGCTGTCGACGATCGGCGCCAATGTGGCGATCGACGCCAGCAGCGCGCCGGTCGCCGGCAGCTACAACTTCAAGGACGTCGACTTCCAGGCGAGCCCTGGCCTCGGCTTCGGCATCGGCAAGGTCTATTTCGTGGATTCGGACGGCGCCATCGGCGGCGGCAACGGGTCGGGCATCGACGGCGCCAACCCGATGACGCTGGCAGAGGTCGAGGCGGTCGCGGGCGTCAACGACATCATCGTCCTGATCAACAACGGTAGCGTCATCACGGCTGCCGGCACCAACGCCGACAACACGCTCAATCTTGCTGCCGGCACGCAGGTGCGCGGCTTCAGCAATGGTGCGATCAACCTGGCGATGACGGTGCCGAGCACGATCCAGCTCGCCAGCGACACGATCAGCATCGCCGCCGTCGGCAGTGGTGCCGCGACGCTGACCACGAGCGCCGGCAGCAATGTCATCACGCTCGGCGCCAGCGGCAACATCATCGACGGCTTCATCCTCGACGGCAGCCCGTCGGGAGCCTTCCGCGGCATCAAGGACAACGGCGCTGGTGCTTCCGGCACCACGATCTCGAACATGACGATCAGGAACTTCCTGACCGCTGGTATCGAGATCACGCCTTCGTCCAGCACGACGATCAACAACGTCGTGTTCTCGGACAACGGGTCCGACGCGATCCTCAACGCCTCGAACACCACCATCACCAATGTGACAAGTAGCGGCGCGACAGGCATCGCGCTCGACATCCGCAACGCCAGCGGCACGACGACGCTCGGCAACATCTCGATCACCGGCGCTGGTACCGGCGGCATCTCCTTCGGCGGCGTCTCCGGCCCGGCCGGCACGATCACCGCCACCAACGTCGACATCGGCGGCGCCAACGCCCTTGCCATAACCGGCGGCAATGCCGCGATCAGCTTCGATGCCGCAAGCTCCATCGCCAACAGCTCGGGCACGGCGGTGACGATCGCCAACCGCACCGGCGGCAGCTTCAGCTTCGCTGGCTCGGTCGTGGCAAATGGCGCGGCGAGCGGCATCAGCGTCTCGGGCGCCACGGCGGCAAGCGCGGTGAGCTTCACCGGAACCGTCGACCTCGGCACCACGACCGCCATGACCGGCACTGCCGTTGCCATCAACAACAATGGCCAGGCCTCCACGGTGACCTTCGCCAACCTCGACGTCGTCTCCAGCGGCACGACCGGCTTCTCGGTCAGCAATGGCGGCACGGTCAACGTCACCACCGGCACGATCACCGCCACCTCGGCGCAGGCCGTGTCGCTCAGCGGCGTCGCCGCCACCGCCACCTTCACCACGGTCACCTCGACCGGCGGCACCAACAATGTCGGCCTGACCAACGTCACCGGCACGGTCAATCTGGGCACGGGCACGCTGTCCGGAGCTGGGGGAGTGGCGTTCCTCGTCGGCGGCGGATCTGCCAATGTCGACTATGCCGGCACCATCGCCAAGACGACGGCCGGCAATGTCGTCAGCATCGCCGGCCGCACCGGCGGCACGCTGACCCTGTCCGGCAGCCTCAGCGCGACGGGCGGTGTGGCCAATGGCATCTCGGTCAGCGGCAACAGCGGTGGCATGATCAACTTCTCGGGTTCGACCAAGACCCTGACGACGGGCGCAAACACGGCAGTCAGCCTCGCCAGCAACACCGGCACGACCATCAATTTCACCGGTGGCGGGTTGGCCATCTCCACGACGTCAGGCGCCGGTTTCAGTGCCACGGGCGGCGGCACGTTCAGCGTCCAGGGCTCGAACAACACGATCGCTTCGACGACCGGCACGGCGCTCACCGTCACCAGCACGACCATCGGCGCAAATGACCTGACCTTCCGCAGCATTTCGTCCAACGGTGCCGCCAACGGCATCGTGCTCAACACCACGGGTGCTCTTGGCGGCCTGACGGTGACCGGCGACGGCGGCGGCAGCAACAACGGCTCAGGCGGTATCATCCAGAATTCGAGCGGAGACGGCATCAGCCTGAACAACACCGCGCAGGTGCGGCTCGCCCGGATGAACATCACCAACAACCTTGGCAGCGGCATCGGTGGTTCCACGATCAACGGGCTGCTGATCGAGCGGTTCAACATCAGCGGCAACGGCAATGACGCTGGGACCGACGAATCCGGCATCAATGTTTACGAGCTGACCGGCACCCCATTTGGTGGCACGAACGACACCGGAATCATCGACTCGGTGATCAGCAACAACCACGAGTTCGAAATCCAGATAACCAACACGGCCGGCACGCTCAGCGATTTCCGTCTGACCAACAACACCATCAGCAGCAACGGCCCGGTCGGCGGAGCCCATGGCAATCTCGTCAACTTCCTGAGCCTGGGCACGGCCAACATGACGCTGAATGCGAGTGGCGGCAGCTACACCGGCGCCGCGCCGGACACGGCGACGGGTCTGCATATCGACCATTCGGGCACCGGTGGGTTGATGACGGCCAACGTCAATGGCGGCACGTTCACCAACAACAACGTCGCCGTGAGCGTGTCGTCGGCAAATGGCGGCAATCTCGATTTCGACATCAATGGCGTCACCGCCACCGGCAATCGTGCACATGGTCTCAATCTTTTTGTTGGTGCGTCGAGCACAGGAGCGGTCACCGGAACCTTCCGCAACAACATCATCGGCACGGCAGGTGTCACAGGATCGGGTGCCGATCTCGGCTTCGGTATTCGTGTCCAGAACGAGGGCAGTACCACAACTGCAAATGCGGTTACGGTATTGATCGAAAATAACACAGTGCGCGAACTTGCCAATTTCGCGGCGATCAATGTCAACCAGGGCATCGTCGGCCAGGCGTTTACCCGCACCCAGAACGTCACGGTCCGGAACAACATTATTTCCGATGTAGACAACAGTCGCGGCATCACCATCCAGCAGAACAACAGCACGGCCCCAGGCATCATGAACGCGACCATTCATGGCAACACGTTTGCCAATGTCGCTGGCCAAGCCGGCGACGGGACCGAGATCCGGCTTCGCCAGCTGGCTGGTGGAACGTTCAATCTGGTTCAGCTCAGCGCGGCTGATCTCGCAACGCTGAACGGGCTCACCCTGGCGGATCTTAGCATTGGAGGGACAATCACCTTCGGGGCGGCGCCACCACCGCTGCCTTGACCGGCTTCATCTCTTGCTCGGATGGTCCGGATTGGGTGAATAGTGTCTAAGATGTCTTGAAATATAATTTCAGTAGTTGATATACTAGTTGTTCTAGTAGAAAGTTCTAATTCTTGATTATAGGTTGAAATGGGTTGAGGGGCGATCATGGCGGAACCATTTCTATCGGAAATTCGCATCATGTCCTTTGCGTTTGCGCCCAGAGGCTGGGCATTGTGCAATGGACAGCTTCTTCCGATAAACCAGAACCAGGGATTGTTTTCTCTTCTGGGCACGACGTTCGGCGGCGATGGCCGGGTGAATTTTGCCCTGCCGGACTATCGCGGTCGGCTGCCGATCCATGTCGGCTCCAACCATACGCTGGGTGAACGTGGTGGTGAGCCGGCGCATACGCTGTCGATTTCCGAAATACCCACTCACACCCATGTTCTCAGCGGGTCCAGTTCGCAAGGTGACGCCGTCAATCCGCGACCGCAGAACACCAACGGCACGGTGTTTGCCAAGGACCCGGGCAACACCTACTCGGCGAGCGCGCAGAGTTTGGTGGCTTTGAAAGCCGGCAGCATCAGCAACGTCGGCGGCAGCCAGGCGCATCTCAACATGCAGCCGTTCCTGACGCTCAGCTTCTGTATCGCCCTCCAGGGCATCTTCCCTTCGCCGACCTGAGGAGGCAAAGCCATGGCACAGCCCTATGTTGGCGAGGTTCGCATGTTTGCCGGCAATTTCGCGCCGGCGGGATGGATGTTCTGCGAAGGTCAGCTGCTGCCGATCTCCGAGAACGAGACGCTGTTCAACCTCATCGGTACGACCTATGGCGGCGACGGTGAGAGCACGTTCGCGCTGCCCGATCTGCGCGGCCGGGTGCCGCTGCACCAGGGCAATGGATTTATCCTGGCCGAGACCGGCGGCGCCGAGGAGATCACGCTGACCATCGGCCAGATACCCGCGCACTCCCATCCCTTGCTCGGCTCGACAGTCAATGGCGCTCAGCCGGCACCCGAGGGTAACGTCCTGGCCAGCTCGACTGTGATCACACCCTACGCTCCGGAGACGGTGACTGTAGCTATGGCGCAAGCCGCGGTGGGGTCGGTCGGCGGCAGCCAGCCGCACACCAACTTCCAGCCCTATCTCTGCATCAATTTCATCATCTCGCTTTTTGGAATTTTCCCGTCGCCGACCTGAGAGGAAGCAATGGCCGACCCCTTCGTCGCCGAAATCCGTATTTTCCCCTTCAACTTCGCGCCCAGGGGGTGGGCGTGGTGCGACGGCCAGTTGTTGCCGCTGTCGCAGAACACCGCCCTGTTCTCGCTGCTTGGCACGACCTATGGCGGCAATGGCAAGTCCAATTTCGCCCTGCCCGATCTGCAGGGACGAACGCCGATGCACCCCGGCCAGGGACCGGGGCTGTCGCTGCACGATCTCGGCGAAACAGGCGGGGAAGAGACGGTGACCCTGCTCGAATCCGAGATCCCGACGCATTCGCATACTTTGATGGCGACAAACGAGGATGGCACGCAAGGTTCGCTGACGGCAGACATTACCGTGGCCACCTCGGTTGGCGGCAAGCTTTACCAGACCAATGTCTCAGCCAATCTGACAAGCATGAATGCCAATGCTCTCGCACCCGCCGGTGGCGACGCAGCACACAACAATCTGCAGCCCTATCTCACCTGCTATTTCTGTATCGCGCTGCAGGGCGTCTTCCCGCCCAGAGGCTAATGAATTTCGAGCCACGCAGGACCAACATCATGGCCAAGAAAGCAGCTCCAAAGTCGACGGCGCGTGATAGCGCCGGCAAGAACGCAACCGCCAAGAAGCCTGTTGCAGCCAAGGCACCAACCGCAAAGGCAACGTCGACGCCGGTAGCGAAGAAGGCGGCGGCCAAGTCGGCGCCCGCATCGAAGGCGAAAGCCGCGCTTGCTTCGGCCACGAAGAAAACGGCCCTTGCCAAGGCGTCTGCCTCGACGGCGAAAGCAACAACGCCCGTCAAAGCCTTGGCCGTGCGCGCGAAACGGTCGAGTGGACCGGCCTTGCGCCACCTGCCGCCTGGCGTGAAGTTTTTCGAGCTGTCACGGCTGATGGTCATCGCCATCGATGGCAACAGTCAGCTCGTGCAGAAGGCGCAGAACGGTCCCAATGGCCCCTGGGCCAAGGCTTGGTCGCCTGTCGCGCCGGGCACCTACGCCATCATGGCGACAGGCTTGACGCGCGATGGCCGGGTCGCAGTGGTGGCACAGCCGTCCGGCGGCCCGCAACTCGTCTTCATCACCGAAGACGCCAACCAGGTTGGGCCGATCGAGAAATGGAACCCGCCGGTCAACATCGGCGCGGTACCGGGCGCAACGGGCTATCAGAGCATGTCGATGGCACGGGATGCCGACGGTCTGATTGAGATCTTTGTCGTCACCGCCAATGGCCAGATCTGGTGGATACGGGAGAACCCGCCCAAGGTCGTGGAGAAGACGGTCACCGTCACGCCGCCCGGCACCGACAAGCCGATCACCATAACCGTGCAGGAGCTGGCGCCGCCTGACAAGCCGTGGAGCGCCTGGCAGCAGATACCGGGCAGCGTCGTTGCCATATCAGCCAAGCGTCAGGGCGATGGCCGCATCGTCCTTTTCGGCATCAATTCGGGCCTCAATCTCTACCGCTGCCAGCAATCGGTGGCGCGCACGACCGCTGTCGGCCAGTGGACGCCCTGGGTGATGATGAACACGCCGACGACAGGCACGTTTGTGGGAATGTCACCGGTGCTGGGGCCCGGCGGCGGGCTCAATTTCTTCGGCCTGACCAGCAATGGCCAAGTGGTCCACACCAGGCAGCAGCCGGCGGGATCGGATACGTGGACGCCATGGGCGACACCGGGCTTCTCGCGCACGCCCATCTACACGCTCGCCAGCGGCATCCAGGGCGACAACGACATAGTCCTTGTCGGCAGCGACCGCAGTTTCGTTCATCAGTTCAATGCGCAGAACAGCGCGCGCACGCAGAACTGGACCGGCTGGCGCGATTTTTCCAGTTCCGACAGCAATGTCGAATTCAAGCTCGACTACAACGCGGATGGCCGGCTGATGCTGTTCAGCCATGCGACGAGATCTCCGGCCGGAGGCGGCCTGTGGGCCAAGCGCCAGACAGCGTTTGACAGCACGGAATGGGACCTCGACTGGGATCAACTGGCCGACGGCGGCATCCGCCGCTTCTCGGTGGTGCGTGACCTGACGCCGCCGGTCTGATGACTGCAATTCTGAGGGGTAAGGCCGAGACCGTCTCGGCAGGAAGTCTGTCGTCCTGGCGTCGTTCTCGCCAGGCGGGTCTGAGTTTCCGGCCGGCTGGTGATCAGGACCTGCCGTTCCTGTCGGCGCTGTATGCCTCGTCGCGATGGCAGGAGCTCGAGCCGACGGGATGGTCGGAGGGCCAGAAACAATCATTCCTGGCACAGCAGTTTGCCGCTCAACACTACCACTACATCAAGCATTATCCCGGTGCCGAGCGGCTCGTCATCGATCACGCGAGCCGTCCCATCGGCAGGCTCTATGTCGCGCGCTGGCAGGATGAGCACCGTATCGTCGATGTCGCTTTCGTAGCCGAGGCCTGCGGCCAGGGCTACGGCGCGGCCGTGCTGGGCGACGCGCTCGACGAGGCTTTCGCAGCGGGCAAGCGCGCCTCGATCCACGTCGAAAAGAACAATCCGGCGAAGCGGCTCTATCTCAGGCTGGGTTTCACCGTCGTCGAAGACAAGGGCGTCTACGACCTGATGGCGGCGTTTCCGCCCGGCTCGCAGCCGTCATGACGCGTTCAGTTGAACACGGCCTCGTAGAACACGGCAGTCGCGTCGGCCGACACTGGCACGATGAAGATGTCGTCGGCGAAATCGGCGCCGACAAAGCGGTACGTTGCCTGCTGCAGGGCAGCATTGCGCGGCCCCTTGAACTGCAGCGAAAAGCCGCCGCCCGGGCGCGCGCTCGAGGACAGTGCGCGCACCGCATGCAATTCGAGCCGCAACTGCGTGCCGCCGGCGTCGACGGTGAAGGTCTGCCCGACAGAGCTTTCAAAATCCGAAGCCGAAATCATCTGGTCCGCCCACTAGTGTACAATCCGAGAAGCACCCAATCTTGCTGCTTGCCAGTGTCCTGTCCATAGTCGCAGTACAGTTTCACGACATTGCCAACTCTATGAAGCAAATATCAAGACGATCGCGCAGTCGCCACGCGATCCGAGCCGCCGGAAGGACTTGACCGATGACTGAACCGACGACCGAAACCAAAGCCGTGGAAGGTGCCGCGGCCGCCGGCCTGCCGCTGTTCTATTCCAGGCCCGAGGCGCTCAACCCGGCACGGCATGGCTCGCTCGGCCTGACGGCGCGCAGTGATTTTTCCTTCGCCCGCGAGGCGCATGCCATCCCGGTGGTGGCATCCGAAATGCCGGCAGCGATGCGCTCCTATCCGATCGTCTTTATCGGGGCCGCCAAGGCGCCTGTCGTCATCACCGGATTGCGCCAGAACGAAAACCTCTTCGTCGAGGCCAGCGGCAAGTGGCTCGAGCCGCATTACATCCCGGCCTATGTCCGCCGCTACCCCTTTATCCTCGCCGACGACTCCGGAACGGGCACCGGCCGGCTGACCTTGTGCGTCGACCGCGCCAGCGAGCGCGTCACCGAGGTATCCTCCAGCGCCGGCAAGGTCGCACCGTTCTTCAATGCGGCGGAAGCCAGCGAGGCAAGCAAGCAGGCGCTCGCCTTCTGCAACCAGTTCCAGATCGATTTCAATGCCACCCGCGCGATGGTGGAAAAGATCGACGCCCACGGCCTGTTTGCGCCGCGCCAGAGCACGGTCACGCTCGAAGGCGGTGAAGTGCTCAACGTCACCGATTTCCAGGTCATCGACGAGCCGGCATTCAACAAGCTCTCCGACGAAGCCTTTCTCGATTTGCGCAGATCGGGCGCGCTCGGGCTGGTCTATTGCCACCTCGCATCGAGCAACAGCTGGACCTCGCTCGTCTACCAGGCTTCGCAGCGGCGGCTCGTCACGGGCGTCTGATTTTTCACGACGAAGCTGGGAGAGCCGTTGCGCGGCTCTCTTTTGGAGGGGCGTCGGGGTGACCCGTTGCGGTCGACCGGCCACGGAACAAATTCCTGTCTGCACCGTTGCCATCTGGTTGCAGAAGGAAAAATCATGGCTGACACCCCCAAAACCGAGGTTCCTGGTATCGACGGCGTCCAAAAGTCGGTCGAAAAGCAGATCTCCGAACTGCGCAAGGAGATCGCCAAAATCAACAAATCCCTTACCGACCGCAGCTTGGACCTTGTCGCGGAAGCACGCGACACGGCGCACGGCGTCATTGAGGGGGCGTCGATGCGGACGTCGTGAGCGGCCCGGCAGCTTCGCTCGCAAGCCCAATCTGTCTCCGAGGCCGCCCGCGAGAATCCGGCCACGACCGGTGCCGTGATTGGTTTGGCAGGTTTGGTCGGGTTCATGATCGGCTTTGCGATCGCGAAAGGCTCAAACGGTGAGGGTGGCCGCTGGTATTGAACGATCACAGCGCCACCAGCCGGCCCCATTCCATTCAGTTCCCATAGGAGAACCACATGGCTTCATCCGTGCTCATCGGTATCCTGATCACGTTCCTGGTGATCATACTTGTGCTTTATCTGGTTCAGCGCCTGCCCATCGACGCCAAGATGCGGCAGATTGCGCAGATAATTGTGATCATTATCGGTATTGTTTCGCTGCTTAAATACTTGGCAGTCTTTTAGCCGGCTGTGCCACGACAACAAAAAGCGGCCTTTGAGCCGCTTCTTGTCAGCATCGGGCGCCATGCGCCAAGCGTATCAGCACCGCCACATATCTGGTCAGCCCGTCGCCTTACAGCACGTGGGACAGGAACTCGCGCGTGCGCGGCGATTGCGGGTTGGCGATCATTTCGCGCGGTTCGCCGCGCTCCTCGACGACGCCGCGATCCATGAAGATCAGCTGGTCGCCGACCTCGCGGGCGAAGCCGATCTCGTGGGTGACGACGACCATGGTCATGCCGCTCTCGGCCAGGTCGCGCATGACCACCAGCACCTCGCCGACGAGCTCCGGATCGAGCGCCGAGGTCGGCTCGTCGAACAGCAACACCTTTGGGTTCATCGCCAATGCTCGCGCGATCGCGACGCGCTGCTGCTGTCCGCCGGAAAGCTGGCGCGGATAGGCGTCTGCCTTGGCCGATAGCCCGACGCGCTCGAGCAGCGCATGGGCCTTGTCCTTGGCTTCGGCCTTGGACATGCCCTTCACCATGATCGGCGCTTCGATCAAATTCTCCAGTGCGGTCATGTGCGAGAACAGGTTGAAGGACTGGAATACCATGCCGATGTCGGCACGGCGTTGGCACAAAAGCTTGTTGTTGACCTCGTAGAGCTTGCCGTGGCGCAGGTCGTAGCCGACGAATTCGCCGTCGACCAGGAGCACGCCGCCGCTGACCTCTTCGAGATGGTTGATGCAGCGCAGGAAGGTGCTCTTGCCCGAACCCGACGGTCCGATGACACAGGCGACAGAGCCGGTCGGCACGTTGAGGTCGATGCCTTTCAGCACTTCGACTGCGCCGAAGGACTTGCGCACGCCGCGTGCGAACACCATCGAATTGTCGGGAACGCCGAAGCGGGCCTGGTTTTCTGCTTTCGATGTCATGCTGGCTGTGCCACCCGTCCGAACCTGAAGGCGCGTTTCAGCGTGTCGCCGAAGGACGCGCCCTGCTGCAGGTCGCTTCTACCGTAATATTGCTCGATGTAGTGCTGGCAGATCGACAGGATGGTGACGACGAACAGATACCAGAAAGCCACGACGATCAGCAGCGGGATGGTCTCGAAGGTGCGCGCATATATGCTCTGCGCGGCATAGAGCAAATCGTTGACGGCGATGATGGTGACCAGCGATGTCGTCTTCAGAAGGTTGATCGTTTCGTTGCCGGTCGGCGGCACGATGAAGCGCATTGCCTGGGGCAGCGTGATGCGGCGCAGGATCAGCCGGTGGTTCATGCCGAGACTGCCGGCAGCCTCGGTCTGGCCTGAAGCCACCGAGTTGATGCCGGCGCGCACGATCTCGGCCATGTAGCCGGCTTCATGCAGCGACAGCGCGATGACGGCCGCCACGAAAGGTGTCATGAAATCGTTGGTTTTGACCGTGAACAGCGTGCCGATGAAGGGCAGCGTCAGCGAGAACTCGCGCACCACCAGTGCCAGGTTGAACCAGAAGATCAGCTGGATCAGCGCCGGTGCGCCGCGGAAGAACCAGATGTAGGCGCTGGCAAAGGCGTTCAGGATGCGGCTCGGCGACAGCCGCATGATGGCGACGATCGTGCCGATGACGATCGCCAGCACCATGATGGTGACGGTCAGCACCAGCGTCTGGCCGAGGCCGCGAATGATCGAGGGGTGGAACAGGTACTTTCCGACTGTCGGCCAGTCGAAGGCGGGATTGGTGGCCAGCGCCTTGAGGATCAGTCCGAGGATAGCCAGCGTGATCGCTGTGCCGACCCACAGGCCATAGTGGCGCAGCGGCACGACTGTCAGCGCCTCCGGCGGCGGCGTTTGCGTTTCGGCCCGGTCCATTCAGCCGCCCTCCCAGCAGTGCTGATGGCCGGCGAAGGTTCCATGTCCCTCGCCGGCCTTTCGTATTACTTGCGGATCTTGTCGGCGCTGTCGACGATATAGGCTTCGTCGATCATGGCGCTGGTCATGCCGTACTTGGCCATGATCGTCTTGTAGGTGCCGTTCTTGATCAGCTCGTTGACGCCGGCGGCCAGCATGTCGGCCGTTTCCTTGTCACCCTTGGGGATGGCGATGCCGAGCGGTGCGACGTCGTAGAGACCCGGAACGACCACCATCTGCCCCTTGCTGGTCACCTCGAAATAGCCCGATGCGGTAGCGTCGTCGAGGCGGGCATCGATACGATCGGAGAGCGCGGCCTGGATGATGTCCTTACCCTCCGGGAAGATGCTCTTGGCAATCTCCGGCAGGCCTTTTTCCTTACACTCGGCGCTCAGGCGGTCGGCGATGAAGTCCGACACCGCGCCGCCGATGACGCCGACCCGCTTGCCGCAGAGATTGTTCTCGCCCTGGAACTGCGAGGCTTTGTCGGCGGTCGTAGACGCAACGATGCCTGACTTGATGAACATCACGAAGTCGACCTGCTTCAGGCGCTCGTCGGTGGCGGCGAAGGTTTCCCACGCGACCTTGAAGCGGCCGGCGGCGAGGCCCGGCACCATTGAGGGGAAGGGAATGCGGGTGACTTCAAGCTCGGCGCCGAGCAGCTTGGCGGTTTCCTGGGCCAGCTCGATGTTGATGCCGACCTGCTTGCCGTTTTCGTCGATGAATTCGAACGGCGCGTATTCGAGGGTGTTGGCGATGATCAGCTTGCCGGTGTCCTTGACCTCGGCCGATTTCGGCAGTTCGGCGGCGGTCAGCGCGCCGGCAAAAGTCACCAGGGTGGTTGCAGCCGTTGCGGCCAACGTTGCGCCGCGCAGAAGCGAAAAATGATGCACTTTGTTCCTCCTCATGATGCTGAGATGGCCGGCGGCGGCTGCCCCTGGCTTCGTCCCCGTGACCGCCCTCCCCTCGATGAAGTGCGCTTCTTGCCGTCGGCGTTCACGTCAGAACCAATTCTGATATTGAAATGTATTTTTATGGCCGCTGAATTGTCAAGCGAGCAGCACCGGCCCTGTCACAGAAATCGCGGCGGCAGAACGGGCCCTCGATATCGCTTCGTGCTTCACCCGCCACGATCAGAACCGAAGCGAACGCAGCCCGACCGTGCGGTCGATGATCAGGATCGCGGCAAAGGTCATGAAGATGCTGAGCGAGGCGATGGCCGCTGCGGTCGGATCGAAGTTGAAGCGCAGGTAGTCGAACAGTTCGAGCGGCAGCGTGTTCTTGCCGAGCGACTTCAGCAAAAGCGAAATGTTGAAGATGTCGAAGGAGATGACGAAGGCAAACAGGCAGCCGGTGATGATGCCAGGCTTGATCGCCGGCAGCGTCACGCGCCGGAAGGTCATCCAGCCGCCGGCACCGAGGCTGCGCGCCGCCTCTTCCTGCGAACGGTCGAAGTTGAACAGCGCCGACGACACGTTGAGGAAGACATAGGGGAAGGTGACGACGATGTGGCCGATCTGGATGCCGATCGAATAGTCGGTGCCGATCCGGATTTCGTAGAAATAGAACAGCAGCGCGATCGCCGTCAGAATCTCCGGCACCAGCAGCGGTGCGGTCATGATCAAGCGGATGTAGTCGCGGGCCATCGTTGCGTGGCGCGCAACGTAGATCGCCGCCAGTGTGCCGATCACGCCATTGACGACCGTCGATGTCGCGGCGATCTGGATCGAGTAGAGCGTGGCATCGAGGAAGCGCTTGTTGGAAAACAGCGCCTCGAACCAGCGCAGCGAAAAGCCCTCGAGCGGGAACGCCAGGAACTCGCCCGAGTTGAACGACAACAGCACGACCAGCACGATCGGGAACATCAGGAAGATGTAGATCGCCGTGACCAGCGCGGTGAACAGGCGGTCCCAGATGGTCTTTTCGACGCCGTTCGACGAACCTGTCATGGCAGTCTCCGCATCGCGCGCGCCGTGAGCCTTAGATAGAGCCCGACGAAGATGACCGCCACCGCCGCCATGATGATGGCCAGTGCCGCCCCCGCCGGCCAGCGGAAGTTGTCGACAAGGTATTGCACCACCAGCACCGACATGGTGCGGCCGCCGGTGCCGCCAAGCATGGCGGGCGTGACATAGGCGCTGATCGACAGCACGAACACCAGGATCGTGCCGGCCTGGATGCCGGGCATGCTGAGCGGCAACGTCACCTTCCAGAAGGTGCGCATGCGCGAGGCGCCGAGCGAGCGCGACGCCATGGCAAGGTCGGGACTGATCGCCTGCAAATTGCCGAGCAAAGGCAGGATGATGAAGGGCAGGAACACATGCGTCAGCGCGATGGTGACGCCGAGCGAATTGTTCATCAGCTGCAGCGGGAAGTCGAGCAGGCCAGCCGCCTTGAGCGCCTGGTTGGCGACGCCGTTGTTGGACAGGATGATCATCCAGGCAAAGGTCCTGACGACCAGCCCGACCAGCAGCGGCGACAGCACGAAGATGTAGAGCAGGCTGGTCCAGCGCGAGCGCGACTTGGCGAGATGATAGGCGACGGGATAGCCCAGCAGCAGCGAAATGACGGTGACGGTCGCGCCGATCAGCAAGGTGCGTCCGAGGATGCCCCAGATGTAGAAATCACCGAGCGCCGTCGTGTAATGCGCCAGCGTGAAGCCGTCGCCATAGACGGCGCGGGTCGATGCCTCGCGCAGGCTCATGGTGATGATCGTCAGGTATGGCAGCGCGAAGAAACCGATCAGCAGCACCAGCGCCGGCACCACCATCCAGGCAGCACTGCCACGGTTGCCCCGGCTGTCCAGGCGAGGTGCCGCCTCGACCGCGCTCATGATGCGAGGACCCAGCTGTCGCGTGCGGCAAAACGCAAGGCGACCTGCTCGCCAATGTCGAGCGGGTTGCGGCCATTGACGTCGACGATCATGCGGTCGCCGCTGGTGAGCCTGACGGCCAGCTGGTTGGCACTGCCCTGATAGACCGAGTTGATCACCGATCCGGCGAGCACGTTGTCATTGTCACCCGTCTCCCCTGTCCCTTGCCTGCGGGTGTCGATGTTTTCCGGCCGGATCATGATCTTGACCTCAGCCCCCTTGGCGAGGCCCGCCGGGCCCGTCGTGCCGATGCTGCCGCATGGCGTGTCGACCTTGTAGCTGTCCGGGCCAAGCGCTTCGGCGATCTTGCCCGCAATGGTGTTCGACCGGCCGATGAAGCCGGCAACCGATTGCGACGCCGGCCGCTCATAGATGTCGCGCGGCGAGCCGAACTGCGAGATCGCGCCGGCGCTCATCACGACGATCTTGTCCGACATCACCATCGCCTCGGCCTGGTCGTGGGTGACATAGATGCTGGTGATGCCGACGCGCTGCTGCAGGTCACGAATGAAGAAGCGCATCTCGTCGCGCAAGGTGGCGTCGAGATTGGCCAGCGGCTCATCGAGCAACAGCACCGACGGCTCGATGACCAGCGCGCGGGCCAGCGCCACGCGCTGCTGCTGGCCGCCGGAAAGCTCGCGCGGATAGCGCTTGTCGTAGCCTTCGAGGCGCACCATCGCGAGCACGTCGGCAATGCGCCGTTGGCGGTCGGGCAAGGAGACCTTGCGCACCTCGAGCCCGAAGCTCAGATTCTCGGCCACCGTCATGTGCGGAAAAAGCGCATAGGACTGGAACACCATGCCGATGTCGCGCTGCTCCGGCAAGGCGCGTGTCACGTCGCGGTTGCCAAACAGGATGCGGCCATCGTCGGGCCGCTCGAAGCCGGCGATGCAGCGCAGCGTCGTTGTCTTGCCGCAGCCGCTGGGGCCGAGCAGCGAGACAAACTCGCCCTGGGCGATCGGGATCGATATGTCCTTCAGGATGTGCAGGTTTCCATACCGCTTGTTGATACGGTCGATGGTCAGTGCGGTCATCCGGCGTCCTCGCGGGGTTCTCGGCCGGGAGGTGGGGGCATCCCTCCCGGCCTTTACGTCGATGCGATGGCGGGGTGGCTTTACGCCATCTCCCGGTTCCAGCGGTCGGCAATGTCTGCCGCCTTGTCGACGTAGCTGTCCCAGTCGTAGCTCTTGATCTCGGCCATGCGCGGGCCGACGATCGGCGTGCGCGCCTTCATCGCGTCGTCGACGGAAGACTCGCTGTTGCTCGGAGAGGTGTAGAAGGCCTTGGCCATGTCCTGCTGGACCTTGGCGTCGAGGATGTAGTTCAGATAGGCGTGCGCGGCGTCCTTCTCGGCCCCGGTCGCGACCAGGTTGAACGACTGCTCGAAGGCGAGCACCCCTTCCTTGGGGGCGACGATGGCCACCGGTGCCCCCTTGTCCTGCAGCGTCATGATCTCGGTCCAGTCGACCGGCGCGATGATGGCGTCGCCGCGGATCAGTGCCGTTGCCACCTCGCCGCTCCATGAAGCCTGCGTGAAGGGCAGCAGTTCCTTGATCTTGGCAAATGCAGTGTCGAAATCGTCCGGGCCGCTGCCGAACAGCTCGGCGACCAGGCGTAGGAAGAGGACCGCACCGGTGTTGCCGATCTGGTAGAGCCCGGTCTTGCCCTTGAACTCGGGATTGTCCCAGAGGTCGTGCCAGGAGGTGGGCGCCGTCTTCACCAGGTCGGTGCGGTAAGCGAGTCCGATCGGTGAGACGATGGCGCGGATTCCTTTGGCGTCCTTGTTGACGAATTGCGGGAAGGTCTTTGCCGCATTCGGCACCTTGGCGAGGTCGAAAGGCTCGAAGAAGCCCTCGGCACGCAGCACGGCGGCGATGTTTTCGTTGCCCATGAAGATGCTGTAGGGCGACCGACCGCCGCCGGCGCGGATCTTGGCGACGAAATCCTTGCCGAGCCCGACGTCGAGCTGCGGCTGGATGCCTGTTGCGGCCGTGAGGCCGGGCAAGAGCTTCTCTTCCCAGAATTTGGCCCATAGCCCGCCATAGGTCGGAACGACCAGTGGCGATTGCGCCGCGGCAAGCCGTGGCAGGGTCATCGAGGCAATAGCCGTCGTCATACCGACGGCGAATTCACGCCTGGTCAGCTTCATCGGAAATTATCTCCCATGTTCCCACTGAAGTTCTTATGGTGGCTTGCGTCGCGGGTCGAAAGCGCAGCCCTGTTGGATCGAAGGCTTGCATTTTTGGATCAGGCGGTCAACAATTTAGATATTGTAATATTGAAATAATAAGAAGCGGCCAACGAGGGAGAGCATAAGGGCATGGAGGACGCCAAGCAGGCAGTCCAGGCGACCAAGAGCCTGGCACATCAGATCGCGACGTCGCTGCAGCAGGAGATCGTGCAGGGAACGCTCAGCGTCGAGGCGCGGCTGCCGTCCGAAGCCGAGATCGCGCAGCGCTTCGGCGTCTCGCAGCCGACGGTGCGCGAGGCGCTCAAGATTCTCGCGGCGAAGAAGCTGGTGCGCTCGAAGCGCGGCCCCAATGGCGGCGTCTTCGTCAATGCGCCTTCGCTCACCGCCGCCAGCCAGATGCTGCAGGAGATGACCACATGGTTCGTCGGGCTCGGCGTCTTCGGGCTCAACGAGATCGTCGAGGCGCGGTTGTTGCTCGGCCGCACCTGCGTCCAGCTCGCCGCCGAACGCGCCACTACGGAAGATCTAGAAACGATCGAGGCGACGCTGGAGGCGTTCGAGCGCGACGACATTTCCGACGAGGAGTTTTGCCGGCTCGACGTCGCCTTCCACCACGCCATTGCCCAGGCGACCGGCAACAACGAGCTGCGTTTCATCATGCTGGTCGTCAACGACTCGCTGATCCCGGCAACCAACATGATCTCCTTCCGCTTCCGCGAGCGCGGCCGCGTCGTCTCGCTGCACGCCGATATCCTGGAAGCGCTGCGCGCCCGCGACGCCGCGGCTGCCACAGCGGCTTTCGAGGAACTCATCGCCTATCAGTCCAGCGTCTACGAAAAGGCACTGTCGGCGCGCCAGGGTGACGGCGCCCAGCGGCAGGAAGCCTGATGGGCCAACTCGTGGCACCGGGGCAGAAGCTGGTCGAAGAGCAGCTTTCCGACGGGCGCCGTGTCTACCGCAGTTCGATCCCCCTGCCAGACGAGCTGCCTGATATTCTGGTGCGGCTTGCCAGATGGGCGAAGGAGCAGCCTGACAAGGTGCTGTTGTCAGAGCCGCGGGAAGGCGCCAGGCGGTCGATCAGCTATGGCGAGGCACTTGCCCGCGCCCGTGCCATGCGGCAGGTGCTGACGGGCCGCTATGGCCTGCGCAAGGGCGATTGCGTGGCGACATTGGCTCCGGCCGGCATCGATGCGCTGGTGCTTAAGCTCGCTTGCCTGTCCGGCGGCTTCGTCCATACGGCGCTGCCTCCCTTTCCTTTCCGCGATGGCGTTGAAACCGAAGCGACAAGCTCGTTTCTCGAAAACGCCAGGCCCCGGCTGATCGTGGCGCCGTCAGGCCATCCCGCCATCCAGGGCATGGACGCCGTTTCGCTCAACGACCTTGCAGCCGATGGCAGCGACATGGCCACGCCCGGAGTGGACGAGCCCGTGTCGCCGGATGACTGGGCCGCGATCTTCTTCACCTCCGGCAGCACGGGTGCGCCCAAGGGCGTGCCGATCACGCGAGGCATGGTTTCGTCCAACCAGGCCGCCATCGCAGCGATGTGGCCGTTCGTCGTGGAAACGCCGCCCGTGCTCGTCGACTGGCTGCCATGGCACCACGTCTTCGGCGGCCTCGACAACATCTTCAAGGTGATCTGGAACGGCGGCGCGATGCATGTCGACGCCGCACCCGGGCCCGCGACGATCGAGGCAACGGCAAAGCTGATGGCCGATGTCTGCCCGACCATGCACATCGCCGTTCCGCTCGGGCTGAGGCTCCTGCTCGACCGGCTGGAAAACGACGATGCCGGCGCTCTTGCCCTGACGCGGCGTCTGCGCGCCATCTTCTTTGCCGGCGCAGGTATCGATGCCGATTTGTGGCGCCGTCTCGCCGCCTTTCGCGACAGCCATGGCGATTTCCAGATTCTCTCAGGTTATGGCGCGACCGAAGCGGCTTCGACGATCACGCTGTCGCCGGCGCCGCTCGAGAGTCCGGGTGAGCTTGGCCACCCCCTGCCCGGTCACAGCGTGGCGCTTGTCGACATCGACGGCCGCAGTGAGCTGCGCGTCTCTGGTCCCAACATCGCACCCTGCTATCTGATCGAGGGCCGACGAATTGACCTGCCGATGGACGAGCATGGCTTCTATCGCAGCGGCGACGCCGCCGTTCTGCGCCTGCGCTCGGACGGTGTTGCCGTGTTCGGCTTCGATGGCCGTCTCGCCGAGGATTTCAAGCTGTCGAGCGGGGTCAAGGTGCGCACCGGGCCGCTGCGCGCAGGCCTTCTGGCGCAATGCGCGCCGCTTGCCGACGACATCGTCATTTCGGGCGAGAACCGCGACCGCCTCGTGGCGCTGGTGTTTCCCTCGCCGGCGGGCAAGGCTCGTCCTGACGAACTCAGCGCGCGCATTGCCGCCTGGAACGCCGCCAATCCCTCAGGTTCGACCGCGATAGCCCGTTTCGATCTCGCAACTGCGCCGGCCGATCGCAGCAAGGGCGAGCAGTCGGACAAAGGCCAAATCGTCCAGTCGCGCTATCTGCGCAACCACGCCGACCTGTTCGAGGCGCTTCAGGCAGGTGGCGGTCAGGCACCCGTGGGCGCCTGACGCCTTGAAAGCCTAGTCCAGATCGCGGAACGGCTTTTCGCGGATGTCGAGGAATTCCTTCAGTGAATGCTCCTTGAGCAGCCGCATCCAGTAGCGACCCTCTTCCGAGGCATGCAGGATCGCAGTGGTTTCGCGATTGTAAGTCCAGGAGCTCTCGAGACCGGCTGTCTGCTGCTGGTGGTTGAGCGCTGCCTTGGCGAACTTGATCGCGGCACCCGGCATGCGCGCACATTTGCGCGCCAGCTTTTCGGCTTCCACCCTCAATTGGTCACGCGGGACGGCCTTGTTGACCAGATGGATGCGCGCGGCCTCGCGGCCGTCGATCAGGTCGCCTGTGTACATCAGGTGGCGGGCATGGATCATCGGCACGGTCCACGGCAGCATCAGCGTCGGTGGCGCCGAGACATGGCGCACTTCCGGCTCGCCCAGCATCGCGTCCTCGGCGGCGATCGTCATGTCGCAGCACATCATCAGCTCCAGCCCGCCGGCTAGACAATAGCCGTTGACGGCGGCAATGATCGGGATCGGCGCCTCGCGAATGAGCTTCATGCGGCGCATGTTGGCGCCGATGTCCTCGCGCCAGGCTTCCGCATCCATCTCGAAGTCCTCGCCGCCGAGGTCGAAGCCGGCCGTGAAGGCGCGCCCGGCGCCGGTGATGATGACGGCGCGGATCTCGGGATCCTTGACCGCCCGGGCGATCGCCGCCTCGAGCGCGTCGCCGAGCTCCTGGTTCATGGCGTTCATCTTGTCGGGGCGGTTGAGCGTCAGGGTGACGAACGCATCCTCGGCGTCCTTCTCCCAGATAACGACGTCAGTGCTCATGGTCTCCCCTCCCCTCAGGCGATTTCGATGACGACGCGGCCGCGGACCTGGCCGGCGACGATGCGTTTGGCGAGGTCAGGCAGTTCGCTCATCTTGTGGGTCTCGGTCATTGCCGCAAGCTTGGTGCGGTCGAGATGGTCGGCCAGCGTGCGCCAGGCGCGCTCCCGCTTCGCCTGCGGCGCGAATACGGAATCGACACCGATCAGCGTCACGCTGCGCAGGATGTGCGGCATCACGGTGCCGGGCAGGTCGTGGCCGCCGGCCAGCCCACAGGCCGCGACAGCGCCGCCATAAACGGTCTGCGCCAGCGCGTTGGCGAGCGTGGTCGAACCGACGCTGTCGACGGCACCGCTCCAGCGCTCCTTCTGCAGCGGCCTGACCTCACCGGCGAGTTCTGCCCGGTCGAGGAAGGCAGTTGCGCCCAGCGAGCGGAGATAGTCATGCGTCTCGGCCCGGCCGGTCGAGGCAACGACGGCATAACCCTTGGAGGACAACAGGCTGACGGCTGTCGAGCCGACGCCGCCGGCAGCACCCGTCACCAGCACCTCGCCCTTGCCGGGCTGGATCTTGCCCCAGTCTTCGAGCGCGTCGACGCACAGGGCCGCAGTGTAACCCGCGGTGCCGATTGCCATCGCCTGTTCCATGGTGAAGGCATCAGGCAGGCGGATCAGCCATTCCGGCTTCAGCCGCTGAAAGCGTGTGTACGCACCCCACTCCGTTTCCGACATGCCCCAGCCATTGGCCACGACCTTGTCGCCCGCCTTCCATGCCGGTGAGCGCGACTCGACGACAGTGCCGGCAATATCGATGCCTACGACCATCGGCAGGCGGCGCGCGATACGGCCCTTGCCCGAAATGGCGAGGCCATCCTTGTAGTTGAGGCTTGAATAGGCGACCTCGACCAGCACGTCGTTGTCTGGCAGGTCGGCTTTGGTGATCTCGCGGAAGCCGGCGCGCGGCTTGCCGTCGACGTCTTCAAGCATCAACGCCGTAAAAGTCTCGCTCATGAAAGTCTCCAGGAAGTCATGGGGTAATCTCCGGCTTAGCCGCGCTTGGCCTCGCGTTCGGCGCGCCGCGTCAGGCTGAGCGCATAGCTGTCGCGAACATAGGCGAGCAACTCCGACAGCACGGCGGTGGCATCGCTTGCGTCACGCGCCTCGATGGCGCCAGCAAGCTTTTCATGGAAATCGGCGACTGTGCTGCGCTCGCGCACATGCGAAACGATCATGTTGGTGATCGGCATGAACGCCTCGACCACCGTGTACATCATCAGGCTGAGCGGGCCGTTGCCCGCCGCCTGTACAACGGCGCGGTGGAAGCGCACGTCTGAGGCGCAAAAATCCTCGTCGCTGAGCAGCTTGGAACGCTGCAGCGTGATCTCGGCGCGCATCGCGGCAAGGTCGGCGTCGCTGCGTCGCTCGCAGGCAAGCCGGCAGCAGATTGCTTCCGTTTCCAGCCGCGCGCTTATGATCTCGTCGATGTCGAAGGCGCCGACGCCGACAAGCAATGTCGCGGCCCCCGTGATCGCCGATGACAGGCCCTCCGGATCGGGGCGGCTGACGAAGGTGCCACCGGTCGGCCCACGCTGCGAGCGTATCAGGTTCTGTGCCGCAAGCCGCTTCAGCGCCTCGCGCACCGTCGGGCGCGATATGCCGAAGCTCTTGGCGAGGTCTTCTTCGGTCGGCAGGCGTTCGTCGATCTGCAGGCGGCCGTCGAGAATGGCCGCGCGGATCTTGTCGGCGACCTGCCGGGCCACGCCAGTGCGAACCACGTCCTGATATTCGATCGGCATTCGCCCTCCGTCGGTGCTGCCTTGCGGCCGCCTCCGTTTCGATATGAAGATAAACAATATAGGTTTGACAAATATTGCAAGCGAAATAAGCTTGACCGAGACAGCGCCCGGAAATGGCTTCCTCCGGGCCATCCAGGCGCCATGACACCCAAGAGCGATCAGGTTCTCTCTCTCCTCCAGGCACGGCTCGACAAGGCCGCCATCCTGGTAGGCGACGCCATCGATCCACGCTACAGCGACGATCTTGCCGGTGAGCGGGGCGCCCGGCCGGAGCTTGTGCTGCGGCCACGCGGCACCGACGAGGTCGCCGAGATCCTGAAGGTCTGCAACGACGCGCGCCTGCCGCTGGTCGTCCAGGGCGGCCGCACCGGACTGTCGGGCGGGGCGAGGGTGCTGGCAGGCGAGGCAGTGTTGTCGCTCGAGCGCATGACCACCTTGCAGGAGGTCGAGCCGACGGCCGGAACCATCGTTGCCGATGCAGGCGTGCCGCTGCAACTCGTGCAGGAAAAGGCCGACACTGCGGGCCTCGTCTTCGGCGTCGACATCGGCGCACGCGGCACCGCCACCATCGGCGGCAACATCGCCACCAATGCCGGCGGCATTCGCGTTCTGCGCTATGGCAGCTTCCGCGCCCAGGTGCTGGGGCTTGAGGCCGTGCTCGCCGATGGTAGTGCTCTGTCCTCGCTCAAGGGGCTCGCCAAGGACAATTCGGGCTACGACCTCGGCCAGCTTTTCATTGGCAGCGAAGGCACGCTCGGCGTCGTCACCCGCGCCTGCCTCAGGCTGCATCCTAGGCCCGTGACGCAGTCCGCGGCCTTCTGCTCCTTGCCGTCGCTGGGCGCGGCCTTCGGCCTGCTCACATTCCTGCGTGCCCGCCTCGGCAACCTGCTGTCAGGCTTCGAAGTCATCCTGGCGCCGCTGATGGGTGACATGGTCGCAGCGCTCGGCTTCACCGCGCCGGTCGCCCTGTCGACACCGGTCTACGTGCTCGCCGATATCCAGGGCATGAGCCCGGGAACCGACGAGGAGGCCTTCATCGAGACTTTGTCGCAGGCAATCGAGGACGGACTGGTCGAGGACGTCGTGGTCTCGCAGTCGGATCGCGAGTTTCATGCGCTGTGGACGCTGCGCGATGACGTCAATCGCTTCCTGTTCGCCGAAGATGCGATGCTCAGCCTCGATGTCAGCCTGCCACTGCCTGAAATGGGCGCCTTCCTCGATATGGCGCGCGCGGCCCAGCGGCAGGTCGACCCGGCGGCGCGGGATTATGTCTTCGGCCATCTCGGCGACGGTAACCTGCATTACGTCGTGCGAACCGACAGGCCCGACCAGGTCGCCAGCGCGGTGTTCGATTGCGTCGCGAAAAGCGGCGGCTCGATCTCGGCAGAGCATGGCATCGGATTGGACAAGAAGGCCTATCTGCATCTGACGCGCGCGCCGGCCGAGCTCGCGGCGATGCGCCGCCTCAAGGCCGCGCTCGACCCCAACAACATTCTCAATCCGGGCCGCATCTTCGACATGCCCCCTGCCCTGCCCAACGTCTGAGTGCCGCAATGACAGCTGTGACTTCTCCTGGAAATGGCGCCCGCCCGGTCGACATGCCCTCGGCGCTCGACGAGCGCTACACGCTCGAACGCGGCCGCATCCTGGTTTCGGGCACGCAGGCGCTGGTGCGCCTGCCGATGGTCCAACGCCAGCGGGATCTGGCCGTCGGGCTCAACACCGCAGGTTACGTCTCGGGCTATCGCGGCTCTCCATTAGCCGGATTCGATCGCGAGATGGCCAGCGCCCGGAAACATCTCAAGGAAAGCCATATCGTCTTCCAGCCCGGTCTCAATGAGGACATGGCGGCGACCGCGGTGTGGGGCACGCAGCAGACCGGCATGTTCCCCGGCGCGCGCTACGACGGCGTCTTTTCCATGTGGTACGGCAAGGGCCCGGGCGTCGACCGCACCATGGATGTCATCCGCCACGCCAATGCCGTCGGCACCAGCAAGCATGGCGGCGTGCTGTTGCTCGTCGGCGACGACCATGGCGCGGTGTCGTCGACCCTGCCCCACCAGAGCGAGCACAACCTGATCTCGGCCATGGTGCCGCTTCTGTCGCCGGCCGGCATCAGTGAATATATCGACTACGGTCTGCTTGGCTGGGCCATGAGCCGCTATTCCGGTGCTTGGGTCGGCTTCAAATGCCAGACCGAGATCGTTGAGTGCTCGGCAACTGTCGACCTCGATCCGACCCAGCTGGAGATCGTCACGCCAGACATGCCTCTCCCCGCCGACGGCCTGTCGATGCGCTGGCCCGACGGACAGCAAGCGATGGAACGGCGGCTCGAGACCAAGCTTGCCGCGGTGCTCGCCTTCGCCCGTGCCAATCGCCTCGACCGTCAGGTCTGGCCCTCCCCTGCTGCACGGCTCGGCATTGTCTCGACCGGCAAATCCTGGCTCGACCTCAAGGGTGCACTGGCACTGCTCGGCATCGACGAGAGCCGCGCCGCCGAGCTTGGCATCCGCCTTTACAAGGTTGGCATGGTCTGGCCGCTGGAGCCGGAGGGCCTGCGCGAATTTGCCGACGGGCTGGAGCAGATCCTCGTCGTCGAAGAAAAGCGTCCGGTCATCGAGGAGCAGATCAAGTCGCAGCTGTTCAACCAGCCGGGCGACCGCCGGCCGCAAGTCTTCGGCAAGACCGGGCCGGACGGCTCTCCACTCCTGCCCTCGATCGGCGAGATTGGCGCGCTCTCGGTGGCACGTGCCATCCTGCAATGGCTGGGCACTGATGACGCTGGCCTCGCGGCCCGCGCCGTACAGCTGTCAACGGTTGGAGCCCCCTCCCCTGCCGAACCGGGTCTGCTCAACCGCGAACCCTATTTCTGCTCAGGGTGCCCGCATTCGACATCGACGGTTCTGCCCAAGGGCAGCCGCGCCTCCACCGGAATCGGTTGCCACATGATGGTGATCGGCATGGAGCGCGACACCTCGACCTTCACCCAGATGGGTGGCGAAGGCGGCTCTTGGATCGGCCTTTCCCCCTTCACTGACGAGAAGCACATATTCGTCAACATGGGCGACGGCACCTATTTCCATTCCGGTCTGCTGGCCATCCGCGCCGGCATCGCCGCCAAGGTCAACGCCACCTACAAGATCCTCTACAACGATGCGGTCGCCATGACCGGTGGCCAGCGCCATGACGGCGAATTGTCGGTGCCGTCGATCGTCGGCCAGGTGCTCGCCGAGGGTGCCAAGCGGGTCGTCGTCGTCTCCGAGAGGCCGCAATTGCTGGCCGGCCTGCTGCCGCGTGCGGTCGATGTGCGGCATCGCGACGAACTCGACGAGGTACAGCGTGAGCTGCGCGACGTCGAAGGTGTCACCGTGCTGGTCTACGACCAGGTCTGCGCCGCCGAAAAGCGCCGCCGGCGCAAGCGTGGCACCTATGCCGTCTCGCCCAAGCGTGCCTTCATCAACGAACTGGTCTGCGAAGGCTGCGGTGATTGCTCGGCGGTCTCGAACTGCATCTCCATCGAGCCGCGCGAGACCGAGTTTGGCCGCAAGCGCGCCATCAACCAGTCGAGCTGCAACACCGACCTCAGCTGCACCAAGGGCTTTTGCCCGAGCTTTGTCACCGTCGAAGGCGGGCGCCTGCGCAAGCCGCGCGCCAAGGCTGCCGGCGGCGTCGACGCCGACCTGGCCGAGCCCAGCCTGCCCAGGTTGGGCGATGCGCCCTACAGCCTGCTGCTTACTGGCATCGGCGGCACAGGCGTCATCACCGTCAGTGCCATCCTGTCACAGGCAGCCCATCTCGACGGCCTGTCACTGGTGACGCTCGACCAGACCGGCCTGGCACAGAAGAATGGTGCCGTCGTCTCGCACATTCGCCTGGCGCGACAGCCTGAGATGCTCAACGCAGCCCGCATCGGCCCCGGCGAGGCCGACCTAGTGCTCGGCTTCGATCTCGTGGTCGCTGCATCGCAGAATGCCGTCGCCACTTTCGGCAAGGGCCGTACCAGGGCCGTGGTCGACGACCACTTCGCCCCGACGGCGTCCTTCGTCAAGGACACGACGATCGACTTCCGCGAAAGCGCGACGCTGCGGCGGCTGCGCACTGCCGGCGGCGAGGACGCGCTCACCACGCTTCCCGCAATGAAGCTGGCAACCGCGCTGTTCGGCGATGCGATCGCCGCCAACATGTTCCTGCTCGGCCATGCCTGGCAGAAGGGCCTGGTGCCGATCGGGCGCGAAGCGATCGAGAAGGCGATCGACCTCAACGGCGCCGGCGTCCCCATGAACCGCGCTGCCTTTGCCTGGGGCCGGCGTTCCGTCGACGACATGGACTTCGTCAGCCGGCAGGCTGGGACGGCACCCGCTTCGGCGCCCGAAGCCAAGTCGCTTGATGAGATCGTCGCACAGCGCGTCGTGTTCCTCACCGGGTATCAGGACGCGGGATATGCCGAGCGCTATCGGACGCTGGTCGACAAGGCGCGGCAAGCCGAGGCGAGAGTGGCTCCGGGGCAGGCTATGTTCGCGACGGCCGTTGCCAAGGCCGCATTCAAGCTGATGGCCTATAAGGACGAATACGAGGTAGCGCGGCTGCATCGCGATCCGGCCTTCCGGCAAAAGCTCGCCGAGCAGTTCGAAGGCGACTTCAAGCTCCAGTATAATCTCGCGCCGCCGATGCTGACCCGTACCGATCCGCGCACCGGCCATCCCGCCAAGATCGCCATCGGCAGCCGCTGGATCGAGCCGGCCTTTGCCGTGCTGGCTCGCCTCAAGAGCCTGCGCGGCACCCGCTTCGATCCATTCGGCCGCACCGCCGAGCGCAAGATGGAACGCAAACTGGCGGCGGACTACTTTACGCTGGTCGAGGCGCTTGCCGCCCGCTTGTCGGCTTCAAACCTGGCAATGGCGACAGAGATCGCCAGCCTGGCCGAGACCGTCCGCGGCTATGGTCACATCAAGCTGGCTGCCGTCGAGCGTTACGAAAAGCGTAAGCTCGAACTGCTCGCCTTATTTGATCAGGCCACGGCCGTAGGGCAGGCGGCCTGACGAGCCTGATCCCATCAACGGCCTGAATCGACCACGGCTGATCGATTCAGGAGTTTCATTGGACGGTGGGTTCGCCGCGCGCGATTCTGCCGTCCATGCACAAACCGAGCCCCATCCTGCACCTCCAGCGTCGTGATCCGAGCCGTAACATGGCGCGGTTCTATTGCCTGTCGGTTGAGCGTTCGCTGTTTGGCGACGCGGTGCTGGTGCGCGAATGGGGCCGCATAGGTACGCTGGGTCGGAGGCGTCTCGATCTCTTTGCCAACGTTGCCCAGGCGCAGGAGGCGATGCGCCGTTTGGTGGTGTCCAAGGTCAAGCGCGGCTACAGCTCCGTCGGTTGACAGCTGTCAACGACGATATGCCGGGACCGAAACGGTCCTCGACGGTCGCAGTTACGCCTCCGTCACAATGGTTAATTTCCGTTAACTATAAACAAGTTGACTCGACTCGCCCTCTCCAGCACCCTTGTTACGCTAATTGGTCGTAATTCGATGCGTCCAGCGTAACCGCCTCAGAAAACCGTTATCCACGCTCCGGCACGTTAAAATGTGCGAAGGCGTAACCCGGATTCGGATTCTGCAGCGAATCGGCGCATAAATCTTAACGAAGCCTGACGGTGCGTCGCTTACGCATGCGCTGGTGGGCGAGAGGGGACTAAAGACTTGGTTGGGGCAGTTCAAGCACGGGCGGAAAACGCGAGCGACGAGGCCGAGGTCATGGCGACTGATCGTGCCATTGCGCGGGACGCCGAGATGTTGTCGGCGCAATTGCAGGCAATGCGCGACCGGCTGTTTTCGCCGACCTCGAAGAAGGTCCTGCGCAAGTTTTCGAGCGGCGAAGCCGCACGTCTGATCGGTGTCACCGACGGCTATCTGCGCCAGCTCTCCATCGCAGGCGAAGGGCCGCAGCCCGAAACCGGGGCAGGGGGGCGACGCTACTACGCACTCGACGACATCAACGGGCTGCGCCGGCATCTGGCCGAGCAGAACCCCACCAAGGCGCGCCATTATCTGCCGCGCCGCGACACCGGGCGTGGCGAACACCTTCAGGTCATCGCTGTCACCAATTTCAAGGGCGGCTCGGGCAAGACCACGACCAGCACGCACCTTGCCCAGCATCTTGCGCTGGCCGGTTACCGGGTGCTGGCGATCGATCTCGATCCGCAGGCTTCGATGTCGGCACTGCTGGGCTACCAGCCGGAACTCGATCTCGACGGCAACGACACGCTCTATGGCGCGATCCGCTATGACGAGGAGCGCCGGCCGCTGACTGACATCATCCGCCGCACCTATTTCGACGGGCTCGACTTCGTGCCCGGCAATCTTGAGCTTCAGGAGTTCGAGCATACGACGCCGCAGATGCTGGCGGCGCGGCAGGCCGGCGACAACAAGGCGATGTTCTTTGCACGTGTCCAGGAAGCGCTGCAGACCGTTGCCGACAATTACGACGTCGTCGTCATGGACTGCCCGCCGCAGCTCGGCTTCCTGACCCTGTCGGCGCTGTGCGCGGCGACCTCGGTGCTGGTGACCATTCACCCGCAGATGCTCGACGTTGCCTCGATGAGCCAGTTCCTGTTCATGACCGCCGACCTTCTGTCGGTGGTGCGGGAGGCCGGCGGCGAGCTGAATTTCGATTTCATGCGCTACCTGATCACGCGCTACGAGCCCAATGACGGACCGCAGACCCAGATCGTCGGTTTCCTGCGCTCGCTGTTCGGCGATCGGGTGCTGACCGCGCCGCTGGTCAAGTCGACCGCCTTTTCGGATGCGGGCCTGACCAAGCAGACGCTTTACGAAGTGTCACGTGAGAGCTTCAGCCGTGCCACCTATGACCGCGCCATGGAGTCGTTGACAGCTGTCAACGGCGAGATCGAGAGCCTGATGCTCAAGGCATGGAACCGGGCGGCGTGAGGGAGGCTGGCATGGCATTGAACCGCAAGGATCAGCTCAAGGCGCTGTTCGGTACGGTCGAACCGGCGCCTGTGGCCGCAACTCCGACCGAGAAGGCGCCTGAGACGAAAACGGCTGAGCCGGATGCCGCGCGCCAGCGCAGCGCCTCTGGAGCCGTCAAGGCCATGGGCCTGTCGCTCGGTGGCCTGTCCAAGGAGATCGAGGAGGCGCGCAGGCTCAAGGAAAGCCTCGATGCCGCCGAGCGTGTAAGCCAGGTCGACGCGTCACTGATCGAGGCGTCGTTCGTCGCCGACCGGCTCGACCATGGCGCGCAGGATCCGGATTTCGACGCGCTGGTCAGCAGCATCGAGACGTCTGGGCAGCAGGTTCCGGTGTTGCTCAGGCCGCATCCCGACAAGCCGGGGCGCTACCAGACTGCCTACGGCCATCGCCGCGTGCGCGCTGCCGGAAAGCTCGGCGTTCCCGTCCTGGCCATCGTCCGGCCGCTCTCCGACGTCGAGCTGGTGCTCGCCCAGGGTAAGGAAAACAGCGAGCGGCGTGACCTCTCCTTCATCGAGCGGGCGCTGTTCGCCCACGAGCTGATCGCCAGAGGCTTCGAGCGCGCCGTCGTTCAGGACGCGCTGTCGCTGCACAAGGCCGAGATGACGCGCTTCCTGCAGGTGGCCGACGCGGTGCCTGAACAGGTCGTACGCGCGATCGGCGCGGCCCCCAAGATCGGCCGTCCGCGCTGGATGGCACTGGCCGAGCTGCTGAAGAGCGAGGCGGCTCGCGTCAAGGCCGACGACGAGGTCACCAGCCAGCGCTTCCTTGCTGCAACGAGCGACGAACGCTTCAACATGTTGTTCATGCACCTGCAGCGCAAGACGCAGCCAATCGCCGGCGCCGTGCGCGAAATCCGCGATGGCAAGGGCAGGGCGGTTGCAAGTCTGACTGTTTCCAAGGGCAAAGCCAGGATCGATTTTCTGGAAAAGGCAGCGGATGGGTTAGCAGACTTCCTCGATGAGGAGTTGCCCAAGCTGTTGGAGAGGTTCGAACAGGAGCGTGGCCGCTCGGCCGGGCAAGGCTAGGTTTGTCCACAGCCAGCGGCACGGGCGTTTGCCTCAACGCAGCGCCACCCGCGGGTGATGGAGCGTAAAGCGTAGGTTCCAACGCGTAGAGGATCGGAAACAGAAGGATAATCGGCAAGAAAAAGGCCCCCGAAACGTCGCCATTCCGGAAGCCCTCATCAATGTAGCAATTGTGAGAGAATCATTTCCGGGCCGACTTGTCAACCACTGGACGCGTTCCGGAATGCCTTCGGCTTGCCTCGACTGAGGTAAAACAAGGATGACTGAGCATATCTCGACGACGCCCTTTGGGCGGCGGTCGTTGTCGCTTGCCATGGTGGCAGGTCAGATGGCGGCCGACAGCTGCGCGCCTGGCGCCAGCTCCAACAAATGGCAGGTGTTCCGTGCCGTCTGCGAGGCCAAGCAATTGCTTGGCGCCAGCGATCGCGCCCTTGCTGTTCTCAACGCGCTGCTGAGCTTCCATCCCGACACGGATCTCGTGGAAGGGGAGGGGCTGGTGGTATTTCCGTCCAATGCCCAGCTGGCGCTGAGGGCGCATGGCATGGCGCCGGCGACGCTCAGGCGGCATCTCTCGGTGCTCGTCGACTGCGGCCTGGTGGTGCGCCGCGACAGCCCCAATGGCAAGCGCTATGCCCGCAAAGGCTTTGACGGTGCGATCGAGCAGGCCTTTGGCTTCGACCTGACGCCGCTTCTGGCCCGTGCCGAAGAATTCGAGCGCATGGCCGAGGCAGTGAGGGCTGAGCGGCGGTCGCTTCTGCTCGTCCGCGAGCGCATCACCATCCTGCGTCGTGACATCGCCAAGATGATCGCATTCGGCCTCGAGGAGGGCATTGCGGCTGATTGGCCACGCCTGCATCTCAGTTATCGTGACATAGTGGCGGCTATTCCACGCACGGCGAGCCGGCTCGAGCTCGAACCGATTGCCGCCGATCTGGCTGCGCTTGCCCAGGAGGTACGCAAGGCGCTGGAAAGTCACGTAAAAACTGAAGAAACAAGCGCCAATGAGTCTCATTCCGAGCGCCACATACAGAATTCAAATACACACCCTTATGAATTTGAACCCGGCCTCGAAAAAGGCCAAGGGACGGCCGCTGCGGTGAAACCTGAAACCAGGAGCCAGCCGCCAACGGGTTATCCGCTTGGCATGGTGCTGCGTGCCTGCCCTGACATTGCGGACTACGCACGAAACGGCATTTCGGGCTGGGCGGATCTGGTGGAAACGGCAAATCTGGTGCGCGGCGCCCTCGGCGTCAGTCCGGATGCCTGGAACCAGGCCTGCGAGGCGATGGGGGCGGTGGATGCCGCGATCATGGTGGCGGCGATGCTGCAGAAGGGCGAGGCGATTTCCAGCCCGGGCGGCTATCTGCGTAGCCTGACGGCGAAAGCGCGGGCCGGTGAATTCTCGATCGGCCCGGTGCTCATGGCGCTGCTGCGCGGCAGGGGAGGGGTCCAGGCCAAAGCGGGATGACGCCGGGCGGGCAGAAGCTGGGTGGCAGCTGAATTCCGGTCGGGACATCGATCACTGCCTTGGGGAAGCTGCGGCGGGTAGAGGAAGCTACAACTCCGAAGCGGGCCGCGTTCTACCAGGCACAGCAATTTGCTTGGGGAGGGATCTGCGGCGGGCTACTGATATGCCGTGGCAATCGCACGCGGACCTCATCGAGGTGCTTTATGTGACCGGGGCGGCATTCTCAAATGCGTCCACTTCCGGAATTGGAGGGGACGGCGCTAGAGTCCACTCGCCTTGGTGAGATTGACGCGGAAGCGGTCGCGGCGGCGCTGGTACTTGCGGGTCATTTCTGCACTGGCATGGCCGAGTTGCTTCTGCACGTAGCGCTCCTCGACCTCGGCCGAAGAGGCAAGGCCAGCACGCAGCGAATGGCCGGCAAAAAGCCCGGTCCGTTCGGACTCGGTCAGATCGCCGCGGACGCCGGCGGCAAGGGCGGTACGTTTGACCAGACGGGCGATTTCCTGGTCGTTGAGCCGCTCGGTGCCGACCTTTTTGCCTTGACCGGTCACGCGGCGAAACAGTGGGCCATGGGAAATGCGGGCAAGGTTCAGCCAGGTCTCCAGGGCCACGACAGGGCAGGTGGAGTCGGCCGATCCACGGCCGATCTCAACCTCGCGCCAGCCGGTCTTGCCACGCAAGGTGACCAATATGCCCTTGCCGGGGAAGATCTCGATCCAGCCCGAAGAATCCTGGGTCTGATCGCGGCCGCAATCGAGGCCAACGATCTCGGAGCGGCGCAGCGCACCGGCAAAGCCGAGCAGCAGCATGGCGCGGTCGCGCAAGCCCCGCAACGTGCCGCGTTCGAGCGTCTCCAGCATGGCGATCAGATCTTCGGGCAGGAGCGCTTCCTTCTGCCGGGGAGGGCGGGCGTGGGCATTGCGGATGCCGGCCATGACGGTCGCGATGGCACGGTGTTTCCGGTCGAGCTTTTCTGTCCCGCGCTGGGCATAGTTCCAGCTCAGGGACGCGAGCCGTCGTTCGATGGTCGACACGGATTTTTTGTCGCCGATGCCGGCGCCGGAAGCGAGCGCGGTGATGTAGAGCCCGACGGTCTCGGGATCCGGCGGCATGGTGGCAAAACCCTGGCGCCGGGCCCAGTCGGAAAAGTGCTTCCAGTCGGCGGCGTAGGCGCGGCGGGTGTTGGCGGAACTGGCCGCCTTTACATAACCGCGCGCACGCTCGGCAAGCTCATCGAGCTGGCCCGGAAGGCGGCCGACGGGCGAGACTTCGTCGGACGCGAGGGCAGGAGAGGTGCCTCCGCCGTCGACGACAGCGCCGGGCTCGATGGCCGCCTCCGCCTGCCGGCCCATTGCCATCACGACATCGACAATGTCGGGCAGTTCATCGACGGAAACATCGTCATGACGGCGATTTTTACCCAGAATAGCGTTTTCAGGGCTGCTCTCTCGTCGAGGCGAACGCAGTTTGATATGGTTTTCCGGGTTTTGCTCGACGTTAGAGGCCATTTCGGCAGTAGGCCATCAAATGAATGATAATGCAACATTATCGTTCATTTGATGTGTTCGACAGGCTGTGCGCTTTAGGTGCAAAAGGCGAAGGTAACCGCACAGCTGAGATACGCTATGCCCTTCGCTTTGGGACACAATTTCTGGCCGCTGCTTGTTGGGGTTGCCACGGTTGAACCCGATCTGCTTCAACCGTGATCCTGGGGTGCGCAGGGGACGTGAGATGGTAGGTTCTGACCGGATCGACGACGTGATCGCAGCGGTGCCTCGTGCCTTGGCGCTTCGCGCCGGTTTGGACCTTGGCATCTTCACCCAGCTCGGGGACAGCGCGTTGACGGCTGACAATCTCGGAGCCCTGTTCAACATCGCCCCCGATCGTCTGTCGCGGCTCCTCTACGCGCTCGCCAGCATCGGTCTACTCGAAGTCGAGGATGGTCGATTTCGCAATGGAGCCGAAGCGTCGGCTTTTCTTGACGCATCCAAGAAGACCTATCGTGGCGGTGATCATGCGCTCTTGCGCGAGCTCTGGGGAGCCGACCTGCTGACCGCAGAGTCGCTGCGACTGAACCGGCCGGCTGCACTGCACGACTTTTCGCAAGCGGGGCCTGAGGCCGCTGCGGCATTCAGCCGAAAGCTGGCGCCAGGCGCCGTAATTTTCGGCCGATACCTGGCCCAGGAGATTGACCTCTCCGCGATCGGATCGGTGATCGACATTGGCGGAGGCCCCGGGACCACCCTCGTCGGGCTTCGCGAGCGATGGCCGCAGATCGCGGCGACACTGATGGAGCTTCCAACGGTTGCAGCGGCCGCGCCAGAAATCCTGTCGGAGTATGGTGTCGATGACGTGGTTGTCGAAGAGGGGGACATCACCGTTGCGCCATCAACCGGTCGGCACGATCTGGCGATCCTGAAAGCCGTCGTTCAGGTCCTTCCGCCTGATCAGGCACGCCGTTCGATCCTGAACGCGGCGCATTGCCTCACGCCACGAGGCGAGATCGCGATTGCGGGCTGGGGTGTCGTCGACGACGACCGCCTCGGCCCGCCTGAAGGTGTCTTTCTGAACCTCACCTTCTTGAACCTTTATCGCCACGGCGAATCGTACACCGAAGGCCAGTATCGCGCGTGGATGACCGAGGCTGGATTCGGGGATATATCCAGGTCGCGCCTGGCGGACGGCTGCACGTTGTTTCGTGCGCGCCTTGCGGGCTGATCCGTCGGCTTTCACGATTGATCGGCCTGCTTTCGACCTTGCATGGCCTCAGCGCGGACTGACATCCGCCGGCGCGCCGAACGTGACGTTGGAACGCGGCGTGCAAGCATCTGCCCGGGCGCCCTCGTCGTCTTACCCGCCAGCCAATCACTTTGTTTTGGATTTGGCGGCCCGACAGCACGGAAACGTCAGATCAAGTTGCGGCCTTATGCCAGGTCGATCAGCGCTTCAGCGGTTTTCGCGCATGTGGCCAGGTGCGTTGCAAATCCACCATTCAGCGTGGCGCGAATTGCAAGCACTCTGTCAGTTCCGCACGAGGTGAGCAGGCCCATTTCCTTGCCGCGCATGTCGTCGAGCGCGATGCCGATCATGCGATGGTCGATCTCTCCGGGGATGGCCTGACCGTTCGCATCGATAAACCGTCCGCAGACGACTGCCTGTGCACCTTTTGCAAGATAGGCGTCGAGCTGCTCGAGGTTCACGACTTCGCTACGAACGACATGGCTGCCACGACCGCATGAGCCGGCCGACGAAAATTGGAGACGGAAAATGCCCGACTGAAATCGACGATGACCTGCTGCCAGGCGGCAGGTCACAACTCCGGTCATCCGACCGCAGTCAAACCCCCCACGAAACCGGGAGCCGGCAGGTGCTGACTTTTTTGCCGCCCTTTTGCCGGCTCAGGGAATTCTAACGAGCACTACCTGGTGAAGCTCTGTGCGTTGCCGGCATCGACGTTGATGATGTTGCCGGTCGACTTCGCCGACATGTCGGACGCAAGGAAGTAGACCGCCTCTGCGATATCCTCGGGAAAGACCGAGCGCTTCAGCATCGAGCGCTTGCGATAGTGCTCCTCGAGGTCGTCGGGCTGCATCGAGTAGGCTGCCGCGCGTTGCTCGCGCCATTCTCCGGTCCAGATCTTTGAGCCGCGCAGCACGGCGTCAGGATTGACGGTGTTGACCCGGATCTGATGCTCCGCGCCTTCGAGCGCCAGGCAGCGCGCGAGATGGATCTCGGCCGCCTTGGCCGTGCAGTAGGCTGCTGCATTGGGTGAGGCGGCCAGTCCATTTTTCGAGGCGATGAAGACGATGTTGCCACCGATCTGCTGCCGCTTGAACAGTCGGAACGCTTCGCGCGACACCAGAAAGTAGCCCTTGGCGAGGATGTCCATGTTGCGGTTCCACATGGCGAGTTCCGTGTCCTCGATCGACGCCGAGGACGAGATGCCGGCATTCGAGACCAGGATATCCGTGCCGCCGAATTCGACCGCACTGTCGGCATAGGCCGAGGCCACGCCTGTTTCGTCGGTGACGTCGAGGCGGACCGGGCGCACGAAGTCCTTGCCGAATGCCTTGCCGAGTTCGTCATGCGCGGTGGCAAGTGCGGCCTCGTCAATGTCGGCGATGACGACGCAGGCGCCTTCGCGCAGAAGCCTGACGGCCGTCGCCTTGCCGATGCCGCCGGCACCGCCGGTGACGAAGGCGATCTGGCCTGCCAGCGACTTGGGTTTGGGCATGCGCTGCAGCTTGGCCTCCTCGAGCAGCCAGTACTCGATGTCGAAGGCTTCCTGCTCGGGCAGGCCGACATAGGTCGACACCGATGAGGCACCGCGCATGACATTGATGGCGTTGACGTAGAATTCGCTGGAGATCCTGGCCGTTGCCTTGTCTGCGGCGAAGGTGAACATGCCGACGCCTGGCATCAGGTAAACCACGGCGTTGGGGTCGCGCACGGCAGGCGAGTCTGCGTGCTTGCAGCGATCGTAATAGGCCTGGTAGCCGGCACGGTAATCGTCCAGTGCCTTGGGCAGCGCTGCAATCACTGTGTCCACATCAGCCTTCGCAGGATCGAAGTCGATCACCAGCGGCCTGATCTTGGTGCGCAGGAAATGATCTGGGCAGGAGGTGCCGAGGGCCGCGAGATCGCGCAGATGGCGCGAGTTGACAAACTCGAGCACGGCATCGCTGTCGTCAAAATGACCGAGCTTGCTGTCGATTTACACTTCAAACAGGGACTGGCGCGGATTTAGAGAAAGTTGGATAGTTCAATTGAGACTTTTGCGCCCAGAGTCTCGATTGAAGTGTTAGGTTCACGGCTTGTGCAAAGGCGGCTTGAAGGGCAGAATTCAAACGCTGACCATGGTCGATCGACTGGTCGATCAATCCCATTTTGGGTGTAACAAATTTCTGCTCAGGTCCCATTTGAACTGCAAAGCGTTACACTCCAGTCTCGCGCAAACAATTGAAATTGCACAATACGCGGATCTCAATTGAAACGTAAATCGACAGGTGTCGAAGTGTCTGCCAAGTCGACCACGCCTCTGTCCTGGTCGGTCAACGGCGTCAGCCGCGCCAATGCCTTCCTCGTCAGCCGCGACGATCAGGATCGGCCGGTCTATGGCGGCACGCCGTCCGACTTCGCCGTCGTGCAGGCGATCCAGGAGATGAAGGCGCGCGGGCTGCGCGTCACCTTCTATCCCTTCATCCTGATGGATGTGCCGCCCGGCAACACGCTGCCGAACCCGTATTCCGACAATGCTGCCGCGACGGGTCAGCCCGTATTTCCATGGCGGGGGCGGATCACCTGTTCCCCCGCGGCGGGCTATGCCGGAACCGTGGACAAGACGGCCGCCGCCACAGCGCAGGTTTCGGCACTGTTCGGCACGGCGACGCCCGCGAACTTCAGCGTCTCGGGCCAGTCGGTCGTCTGGACCGGCCCGTCTGGCGATTGGGGCCTGCGGCGCATGGTGCTGCACTATGCCCATCTCTGCGCGGCGGCGGGCGGGGTCGACGCCTTCCTGATCGGCACCGAGATGCCGGGGCTGACCACGATCCGCTCGGGCGCGTCAACCTATCCCGCCGTGCAAGGCTATCGGGATCTGCTCGCGGATGTCCGCTCTATCCTCGGGTCCGGCACGAAGATCGGCTACGCCGCGGACTGGTCGGAGTATTTCGGGCACCAGCCGGGCGATGGTTCGGGCGACGTGTTCTTTCACCTCGATCCGCTCTGGGCCGATCCGGAGATCGATTTCGTCGGCATTGACAACTATATGCCCCTGTCGGACTGGCGGGACGGATTCGAACATGCCGACGCCGCCGAAGGCTGGCCCGCGATCTACGACAGGGCCTACCTTCAGGCGAACATCGCGGGCGGCGAAGGCTTCGACTGGTTCTATGCCAGCGCGGCCGACCGATCCGCGCAGGTCCGCACCCCGATCACCGACGGTGCTGCGGGCAAGCCATGGGTCTTCCGCTACAAGGATCTGCGCGCCTGGTGGTCGAACCCGCACTACGACCGCCCGGGCGGGGTGGAGAGCGGGACGCCGACGGCATGGGCGCCGCAGTCCAAGCCGATCTGGTTCACGGAGCTCGGCTGTCCTGCCATCGACCGGGGCACCAACCAGCCCAACGTCTTCTTCGACCCGAAGTCGTCCGAAAGCTTCACGCCTCATTTCTCGCGGGGCTGGCGGGATGATGCGATCCAGCGGGCGTATCTCGAAGCGACCTATCTCTGGTGGGGCACCCCGGCGAACAACCCGGTGTCCTCGGTCTATGGCGGCCGCATGGTGCACGTCCCCGAATGCGCCGCCTGGACCTGGGACGCGCGGCCGTACCCATTCTTTCCGGCGCTGGCCGACGTCTGGACGGACGGCGCGAACTGGCGGCTTGGCCACTGGCTGACCGGGCGGCTCGGCGCTGTGTCGCTGGCGGCCCTCGTCCGCCATCTCTGCCTGCGCGCCGGACTGCCCGCGTCCCGGATCGACGTTTCAGGGCTTTGGGGCGCGGTCGAAGGCTACGCCATCACGGCGCTGGAAAGCCCGCGCGCCTCGATCACCACGCTGTCGCGCCACTTCGGCTTCGACGCCGTGGAGACCGAAGGGGTCATTCGTTTCATCATGCGCGGCCGGACGTCTGTCGCCACCCTCGGGCCCGACGATCTGGTAGCCGCCCGCGAGGGCGACGTGCTGGAACTGACCCGCGGTCAGGAGACCGAACTGCCGCAGGCGCTGAAGTGGCAGGTCGCGCGCGCCGACGAGGACTACGACGCCGCCCTCGTCGAGGCGCGGCGCATCACCGTCGATACGACCCGCATCGCCTCCGAGTCCTTCCCCATGGCGGTGCCGCCCGAGGAAGCCGAGCGGCGCTGCCGCCGCGCGTTGATGGAGGCGTGGGTCGGTCGCGAGACCGCGGCGTTCCGTCTTCCGCCCTCGCGCCTCGCGCTGAACCCGGCCGATGCGATCCGGCTCGGGCATGACGGGCGGCTCGTCAATCTGCGGCTCGTCTCGATCGCCGATTCTGGTGCCCGCGGCATCGAGGCGGTCCGCCAAGATCGGACAACCTATGATCTGCCGCCTGGCGATCCCCGCGCGGCGTCGCTGACGCGGGCGGTCGTGTTCGGCGCGCCGGATGCGGTGCTGATGGATCTGCCGCAACTGACCGAGGACCAGGCCGCGTATCGACCGCTGATCGCCGCGCACGCGGTTCCATGGCCGGGCGAGATGGCGGTGTTTCGCAGCCCCTCGACCGATGGCTTCGAGCTACTCACGACGTTCGGCAGCCGCGTCCGGATCGGGACACTGGTCTCGGACTTCTACACGGGCCCTACGTCGCGCTTCGATCTCGGCAATGCGCTGGTGGTCGATCTGCTGACCGGCACGCTGGAGAGCGTCACCGACCTGACCCTGTACGGCGGTGCAAACGCTCTGGCCATCGAGAGCGCGCCCGGCGCCTGGGAGATCGTGCAGGCGGGCGCGGCCGAGCTGCTGGCGCCCGGCCGGTATCGGCTGACCCGCTTGCTGCGGGGGCAGCGAGGGACCGAGGGTGCCATGGGCAATCCGGCTCCGGCAGGCGCGCGGGTCGTCGTGCTGGACACCGCGCTGGCGTCTCTGCCGATCGCCGAGGCCGACCTCGGCATCCCGTGGCACTGGCGCATCGGCCCCGCAAGCCGCCCGGTCAGCGACGAGACCTATGTGGAGCAGGCCTTCACGCCCGAGGGCGTCGGGCTGCGGCCGTTCTCCGTCGCGCATGTCGAGCAGCCATGGCGCAGGCCGCGAACGTCCGGCGATCTGACCATCCGCTGGACACGCCGGTCCCGCGCGCTCGCCGCCAACAGCTGGGGCGGGCTCGAGGTGCCGCTGGCCGAGGAGCTTGAAGCCTACGAGGTCGAGATCCTTGATGGCGCCACCGTGATGCGGGGGCTGAGCACCGCCACGACCAGCGCGGTCTACACCGCCGCCCAGCAGACCGCCGACTGGGGCGCGCCGCTCGGCCCCGGCGACACGCTCGACATCCGCATCTTCCAGCTTTCCGCCCTCGTCGGGCGGGGCGCGCCCAAGCCTGTCACTCTGACCTTGTGAGGCAGCGCAATAAGTTCTGGTCCGGCGCGCACTCTGCAGCGTAGGCTCCCTTCATGCGCCCCAACGACGAAGACAGGATTGCCGCAAAGCTTGCCAGAGTGATGGCCGTGGCCTGCGTGCGCAACACGCAACTCGAGACCCTGCATGCCGGCCTGACGCCCGTCTCCCACACGGGCGATGGCAGCGATGTCATCGTCGAGGACGCTGCGGGCAGACGCATTCCGTGGTCCGATGTCTCGCGGATCAATGACGACGAGATGCGCGCGCTGATGCGCGAGATCGTGGACCGGCTCTACACCTTCCATCTGCGGATCGACGATCCCGCCTTCCGGGCCGAGATCGATCGCTGGGCCGCGATGACCGCGAAGTGGGATGCGCCGAAGCCCGATCCGGTTCTCTCGGCCATTCCGGCGGAGCCGCCCAAGCGCAGGTAGCTCGCCAGTTCCACTGCCGCGCCATTGTTCGCCGCCTGCCACGCAGGCGGCGTTCTTCGTTCTGGAGACCGCCCATGTCCGACGCCACGACCCATCTCCTGCTGCCCTACATCCTGGCGGCGCAGGCCCAGAAGCACGTCACCCACAACGAGGCGCTGCGGACTCTCGACGGGCTCGTGCAGCTCTCGGTCCTCGACCGGGACCTGACCGCGCCGCCCGGTTCGCCCGCCGATGGCGACCGCTTCATCGTCGGCTCCGGTGCGACAGGCGACTGGGCGGGCTGGGACCTGAACGTCGCGCTCTGGACGGACGGGGCTTGGCTGCGTCTGCCGCCGCGGACCGGCTGGCGGGCGTGGGTCGAGGACGAGAGCCTGCTGCTGGTCTACGACGGCGCGGGCTGGGTCGGGACCACGCCGGACGCGCTGCAGAACCTCGCACTGCTGGGGCTCGGGACCACCGCGGATGCGTCGAACCCGTTCTCTGCCAAGCTGAACGCCGCACTCTGGACGGCGAAGACCGTGGCTGAGGGCGGGACCGGCGACCTGTTCTACACCATGAACAAGGAGGCCGCGGGCGACGATCTCGGGCTGACGCTGCAGACCGGCTTCGTCACCAAGGCGCTGGTGGGGCTCTTTGGTTCCGACCGCTTCCGCCTCGCGGTCTCCGCCGACGGCAGCACGTTCTTCGACGGGCTGAGCGTGGATAACGCCACCGGCATCGTGGACCAGCCCCGGCTGCCGCGCTTCAAGGCGTATACGAACTACGACAACTACGTGGGCGTCGGCACCTGGACGAAGATCGGCCTCAACAACACCGACTACAATGATCAGGGCGCGTTCGACGCCGCGAACAATCACTTCGTGGCCCCGGTCGACGGCACCTACCTCTTCGGCGCGACGCTGCTCTACAAGATCAACGCCAGCGCCACAGCGCGCATGCGCGGGCGGCTCGTCCTGAACGGCACGACGGAAATCCGCGGCTCCCTCGGCGAAATCTCCGCCACCCATGTCTCGCTCGCTACCGCGATCTGGCTTCAGACCATGCTGCCGCTGACGGCAGGCGATACCGTCGAGCTGCAGGGGTATTTCCGGGTCGCGGACGGCTACTTCGCCGCCGACCACACTTCCTTCTGGGGCTGCAAGATCGGCTGAGCGGCGGAAGGAGGATCCGATGAACCCACCCCGATCCGAGGGCTTCGTGCGCATGCCCGACGCCGAGTTCGAGGCGATCCTGACCCGGGCGGCGGAGGAAGGCGCGAAACGCGCGCTCTCTGATGTCGGGCTCGACGGCGACGAGGCTGCGCTCGACATCCGCGATCTGCGCTCCCTGGTGGACTGCATCCGGCTGGTGCGCCGCACCGCGATGCAGACCGCCGTCCGCATGATCACCACCGGCGTCATGCTGGCGCTGCTCGCGGGCATAGCCATCAAGCTCAAGATCTTCGGCGGCGGTCCGTAGCCGCGTACCCCCATCCATCAGCCCGCAATGACCCGCCCTCGAGGCGGGTTTTTCGTTTTCGGAGGACCCCCATGACGACGACCTTCCACCGCCACTGGCGCGACGTGCCCGAGGGCACCTGGCGCTGGCCGAATTTCTCACCCGCCGAGATCGCCTGCCGGGGCACCGGCAAGCTGCTCATCAACGAACCGGCGCTCGACAGGCTGCAGGCGCTGCGCGACAGGCTGGGCAAGCCGCTGATCGTGCGTTCCGCCTATCGCAGCCCCGAGCACAACCGCGCCGTGGGCGGCGCGACGCGCTCGAAGCATATGGATGGCGCGGCCTTCGACATCGCCATGGCGAACCACGACCCCGTGGCCTTCGAGGCGGCGGCGCGGGAGGTCGGGTTCCTCGGCTTCGGCTTCTATCCGCGATCGGGGTTCATGCACATCGACCTCGGGCCCGCACGTCAGTGGGGCGAGCGCTTCCCGGTCCGGGCGACTGCCTTCGCCGAAGAATCGCCACCAGCGCGCGAGGTTTTGGCCGCCAGCCGCACCATGAAGGGTGGAGGGGCGGCTGGTGTGGCGACGCTGGGCGCAGCAGGGGTGGAGGTCGCGCAGAGTATCTTGGCCGAGACCCAGACCGCCATCCTGCCGCTCGTGCCGTATCTCGACGCCCTGCGCTGGGTCTTCATCGTAGTCGCGCTTGGGGGCATCGCGGTCACGATCTACGCCCGCCTCGACGATTGGAAGCGGGGGCGGCGGTGATCGCCGCGCTCCTAACCGGTTTGGCCGCCAGCCCGTGGATGCGGACGGCTTTGCGCTACGGCGCTGTCGACCGCGCGGTCTGCCTGTTCCTGCCGTCGATCTGTCGTACCGCCCGGCCTGCGGGCATGGAACAGCGCAACGACATGACGAACGGCCACTCCAGAAGAGTACTCCGCTGTCTGCGGCGACACCTTCCAATTCCGGTGCATCTGGCCCGGGGCGGGGCGGCTGGCGGGCCGTCAGGCAAGCGCGGCGAATAGGCCCAACGCGACGAGAATCAGGGTGACCGAGGTCGCCGCGTGGTCGTTGATCAACCGCTCCAGCCGTTCCAGCCCCTCAGCGATCACCGGTAAGGTCTTTCCTTTCTCGACCGGCTTCTCTGACCCGCCCGCCGATACGGCGGCTTGAGTTGCAGCGGCCGCACGGGCGCTGAACCTCGCGACCACTCCGAGCAGGTCGCCTTCGGGGAGCGACGGGGCGCGCAATCCGGTTCCCACCGCGGCGATGACGAGAACCGCTGCGAGCCCGAGGGGCCAGGCGCTGGCGCTGAGCGCTAGTAGGTCGATCGTCCCGTAGGGCGCCATGCCCATCACCGGAGTATAGAGATACCACGGCAGGGCGAGCGCAGCGGCGGCCAGCGTCACCATCGGCACGACCATGAGACCGGGGGGGCGATCTGCCGTTTCAGCCTTGGGCAGAGTAAACAGAAAGCGCGCAAGCAGAAGCCCCGACGTTAGCGCGGAGAGGCCGACTAACGTCGCGCCAAAGTCGCCCGCAGGGCCCTTGATCGCCGATTTCGCCAAGGCCCCGGCGGTGAAAGGCAGCCCGGCGATCGACAAGGCGACCAGTGCAAGGACCGCGATGACCAAAACCCGCGACGCGCCACGCGCCTTGCCGGCGACGCCGACGCCCAGAAACAGCGCCCCCTTTGCGAGCCCATGGTGCAGTGCATAAAGCGACACCGCCGGGAGCACCGAGACAGCCGGCAGGCCCGCCGCCAGCGCCGCGCCCATCGCGCCCATCAGGAGCCCCATTTGGCTGACGGTTGAATAGGCCAGCACGGTCTTGGGATCGCGCTGCATCGCGCCGTAAAGTGCCGCTGCGAATAGCCCGGTGAACGCAGCAAGGGCAAGCACAGTCCCGCTGACCGGCCACGCCTGACCCCACGGCAAAAATGTTACCAGTCCGAAAACACCTGCCTTGACAATGGCGCCCGACAGCACCGCCGAGGCTGGAACCGGCGCCGCCGGATGCGCCACCGGAAGCCAGACATGCAGCGGCACCAGACCCGCCTTGATGCCGAATCCCGCGATCAGCAGCCACTGGACCAAAGGATCGGCCGTTGGAGCGGCAAGGCTCACGCGGACTTTGTCGATAAGGGTGGTTCCCCCCGCCGCCTCGACGGCCATCAGGAACCCTGCCAGCAACGCCGTCTCACCGATCACCGCAAGGATGATGTAGACTGCCCCGGCCCACATTGAGGCTGGCTTGCGA
Organism: Aminobacter sp. NyZ550; assembly: GCF_025628925.2. Lineage (NCBI taxonomy): Bacteria > Pseudomonadati > Pseudomonadota > Alphaproteobacteria > Hyphomicrobiales > Phyllobacteriaceae > Aminobacter > Aminobacter sp. NyZ550. The sequence continues at coordinate 150,869 of NZ_CP114191.1, read as the reverse complement.
TCATGGATCACGAGCGGATAGGCAGCCAGCGACACCAGCGCGAAGTAGACGTAGAAGCTTGCTAGATCCGCCGCCAAGAATACCCCCAGATTTCCGGCAAGGACAAGCATCCAAAACAGTACGAAAGTTGGAGCCCGCGGATCGCCGCGCATGTAGCGCAGGGCATAGACCCCGGCGCAGAGCCATACCAGCCCGGCACCGCCCAGGAACATCGCGCCCGTGTCTGTCAGTCGTAGCCCGCCGTCGAGCAGGATCCATCTCACGCTGAAGGTGTCGTCTCGCGGCGCCAGTAACACGGCGGCGAGTGCCGGTAGCGGCCCGAGCGGCAGCGTCGGCAGCATTTTCGGCCCAAGTTTCGGCACTAGGCACAGGACACCTAGAAGGAGCGGCCAGAGGATCACGAACGGCAGCAGAAGGGTGGCTTCGGTTGTCATTTCAGGTATCCCCTCTCTGCGATCAGCACGGCCCAGCTCAGGGGGCTGAGCGGGAAAGTCGCAAAGAGTCCGGCTGCAAGCACTGTCAGGCCGGTCAACGCGGCAGGGAGGACCAGCATCCGATTCCAGGTGCCGTCCAGTTCCCGCACCGGCAACCGGCCTTCGGGTGGTGGAAGCAGGTAGGCGCGATAGAGAAGCGGCAGGAAGTAGAGTGCGTTCAGAAGCGACGATCCCGCCAGCACAGCGATGACCCATCGCGCGTCAGATTGCAGCCCGCCCAATCCCAGGTACCATTTCGAGATGAAGCCTGCGGTCGGCGGAATGCCGATCATGCCAAGCGCACCGATGCTGAATGCCGCCATCGTCACCGGCATCGCCCGCCCGGCGCCGTCGAGATCCGTCACCGACTTTATCCCCATCCGGTTGGCCAGTGTGCCCGCGCACATGAACAGGGTGATCTTCATGATCCCCTGATGCACTAGATGCACCAACGCCCCGATGATGGCGAAGGGACCGATCAGGCTGGCGCCGAGAATGATGTAGCTGACTTGGCTTACCGTCGAATAGGCGAGCCGCTTCTTGATGTCATTCTGCATCAGGGCGCGGAACGACCCGTAGAGGATCGTCGCCCCGGCCAGCATGGCGAGCGGCGTGGCGAGACCGAGATCCGAGACCGTCTCGATGCCGAAGACGTCGTAGATAATCCTCAATATCCCGAAGGCGCCGGCCTTGACCACGGCCACGGCGTGCAGAAGCGCGCTGACCGGCGCGGGTGCTGCCATGGCCTCGGGCAACCATCCGTGAAACGGGATGAGCGCCGCCTTGACCCCAAGCCCGCCGATACAAAGGATGAAGATTAGCGTGAGCTCGAGCCGCGGAATACCGGATAGGTCAGGCGGCGCAGTGAACTCGACCCTGCCTACGAGCGAACTCAGCCAGACGATGCCCGCCAGATAGGCGGCGCTGCCAGCCAGGGTGTAGATCAGGTAGATGCGCCCCGCGCGTAGAGACTTCTCGTCACCCCGGTGGACGACCAGCGGCCACGTCGCCAACGTCAGGAGCTCGTAGAACAGGAAGAACGTGATCGTAGTGCCCGACATGGCCACGCCGGTCGCAGCCAGGACGCAGAGGTTGAAGAACCCGAAAAAGCGCGCGAGGTGAGGGCCGCGCCCAAAATAGCCGATCGCGAAGACCGTTGTGATCAGCCACAGGAAGGCCGAGAGGGTGACAAACAGCAGCGCGATTGAATCAGCCCGGAGGATGAAGTCGTGGCCCGGCAGGAACTCGTAGCGCCATTCCGTGATCACGCCCTCCCGCGCTGCCAGCAGGAGAAAGCCCACGAGCCCCAGCTTGATCAGGGCGAAGCTGATGTTGGTCACGTCGCGCCATACCGCCATGCGGTCGGGCAGGGCGAAGCTGATCAGTGCCGGAACGAAGGGCAGGAAGACCAACAGCAGGGGGAGGAAATGGATCATCGGACATCCACCGCCACAGCCGCCGGCAGCCTTGCCGAGGTCGCACTGGCAGCGACATCGACCATCGCCTGTCCGGCGAACCCTAGAGACACTGCCAGAAGCGCCAACGCCAGCGGTGCGGCGGTGCGCAGCGGGGCCGTCGCCTCGACCACTGGCGTGTCGCTGCCGGCGAAGGTCCAGGCCAGCGGGTTGAATAGGTAGACTGCGGCCATCAACCCGCCGACGATCAGCACGGCGGCGGCGAACACGGCGCCCTGCTCCACTGCGGCCTCGAGCAGGAGAAATTTCGCGATAAAGCCGGCCGAAGGCGGCAGGCCCATCAGCGACACCGCAGCCAGCCCGAATGCCGCAACGGTCAACGGCATCGCCCGCGCAAGCCCGTGAAGGTCTTTGAGACGGTGGCCGTTGACGGCCTTGAGCATCAAACCCGCGGCAAGGAACATCGCCGCCTTGGCAAGCATGTGGGCAATCGCGTGGATCGTCATCCCGGCCCAAGCCCCGCCGCTCCCTGCCGCAGTCGCGACCAGAGGGAAGGCCAGCAGGAGATAGCCGATTTGCGCCACGGTCGAATAAGCCACGAGGGCCTTCAGGCTGTCCTGCCGGATCGCCTGAACCGAGCCGTAAAGGACTGCCAGCGCACCGAGCCAGCCGAGCACCTCCAGCCCTGCAGGAGCGACGATGGCCGGGAATGCCTCGAACCACAGGCGCAGCAGGATCACGAAGCCCACCTTCACGACGATCGCCGAAAGCAGGGCGCTGGCGGGGGCGGGTGCTGCTGCATGCGCCGGCGGCAGCCAGCCGTGCAGTGGAAAGACCGCCGCCTTGATCAGCAGCCCCGCCGTCATCACCGCGAGCGCCGTCTTGGTCGCGAGGTCAGGCCGCGCCATCTCGGCCAGGAGCGTCACATCCACCGTCGCATAATTCGCGAACAGGAGGGCCACGCCCAGCAGGTAGGCCAGTGAACCGACCAGAGCGATCACGAAATAGCGCAAGGCCGCGCGCAACGAGCCCATCGCCGCCATCGCCACCGCCGCCAGGCTGACCATCTCCAACGCGATGTAAAGGTTAAAGAGATCGGTGCTCAGGAACCCGGCATTCGCTCCGCCCCACAACAGGTAGAAGAGCGGCCAGAAGGCATAGCCGTGGGCGGTTTCCGATCGGTCCGGGCCAGGTGCGAATTCATGAAGCGCATACAGTCCAACAATCGAGGCGCAGGCAGCCGTGGCGCCCACCATCAGCTGTGCAACCCCATCCGCGCGCAATTGAACTCCCAGCGGCAGGTTCCAGTCGCCGACCACATGTGCCGAGCCCTCTGGCAGCAGCAACAGCCAGACCGTGAGGCCCGCCATGACCGGGATTGCCGTAAGCAGTAACCAGCGCACCCAGGTGCCAAGGAGCAAGGCCGCGATCATTAGGGCGAGCGGAACCGCGACAAGCAGGTCGAGCGGGCTCATGTGTGGTCGTCGGTTGTCTTGGCCGCCGCCTTGTCGTCCGGCGCACGCTCATCCTCGGCCACACGCAGAATCAGCGCCGCGCCGAAGGCAGTAAGCGCCACGGCGACGACGATTCCGGTGATCACCAGCGCCTGCGGGAAAGGGTCGGTCGAGGCAGCCCCGCGTCCAAGGCCACCCAAGACAAGAAAGATCCCTGCGCCAACCACGTTGACGGCCAGGATCTGACGCAGCGGATGGCGCAGGATCAGGAATCCATAAAAGCCGAGCCCCACCAAGGCCACGCCCGTCAATGGGTAAAGATGCAGGAGCACCGTCATGCCTCGGTCAGCCTTCGTGATCGGGCGCCACCGGCGGTCCGGCCACCTGCAGCGCGAGGGTAACGCCGATCGACAGCGCAAGGCTGTATTCGATAGCGACGATCAAGGCCTTCTCGAAGCCTGGCGGATAGAACAAGAACCGGCCCTGGGCGATGCCCGCCAGGCCAATAATGAGAAAGACCGCCGGGCCAAGCACCAGAGCCACGCGGAGGTAGCGGTCGTCGGCGCGCGGCCATGAAACCGCGCCGCCGATCGCGGCGATGATCAGACCGCCCGCCAGCACGGTTCCGGCCTGGAACGCTCCGCCCGGCAGGTCCGACCCCGCCCAGACCAGGTAGGCCGCCATGACCAGCGCCAGGGGCAAGAGCAGCCGACCGAAAGCTGCGGCCACGCCATGTCCCCCATTCTCCGCCAGTGCCAGCGCCGCGGGCCGCTGCGGCCAAGCACCGCGAGGGGCGAGCGACCAGACCGCCACAAGGGCGCCCAGCAGGACGAAAGCTTCCAATAAGGTATCGTAGGCGCGAAAGGCCAGAAGCACGCCAGTCACCGGGTTCTCGATGCCAAGGCCCGGCATCAGCGCGGCGATCGACCCACCCAAGTCGTCGGCGGGCGCGACACTCAGAACTGCGGATCCGATCAGTGCCGCGAAGCCAGCGCAGGCTACCAGTGCACCGGTTCGAAGCCAGCCGGGCATCTCGGCGCTGACAAGGTCGTCGCCAAGCGCCATCAGCCTTTGCCGCGTTAGGATCAGCAGAACTCCGGTGACGCCCGCTCCGATGGCGATTTCCGCCATCGCGACATTTACAGCGTCCATCGCGAGCCATGCCAGACCGAGCAAGTTTCCGAGCACGATGAAGAAGACGATCGCCGCCAGCGCGTTGCGCATAAGCAGCGCCGCGGCGGCAGTGCCGACGATCATCAGACAGAGGATCATGTCGAAGGCCAGCGTCATTCGTCGGAGCCCCGCTCGGCCGAAGTCTTCGCACGGCGAGCCATCAGCTGCGCGGTCGCTCCGGCGGCCATGAGCGCGAACAGCCAGACGGCGGCGATCTTGACGGCGGCGGCAACCGAGCCCCAGTGCAACGCGGCGGCAAGCGCCACGAAACCCAGACCGACGTTGTCGGCTTTGGTGAGCGCGTGCAGCCTCAATTCGGCATCTTGGAACCTGAGCAGCCCCAGCGATCCGGCCGCATAGAAGAATACACCGACGTAAAGAAGCGCGGGTACGAGGTAGTCCGTGAGGGTCATGGCTGTGTCTCTCGCGGCTTGCGCCCAGTGCTCCGGCGCTCGCGCACGAAGGCGAGAATTGCCACCGACGCTAGCACCGTCGCCACCAACGCGGCGTCCAGCATCGATGCGTCGTCCCTGGCCGCGCCCAGCGTCAGCGCCACGCCGACCCCGCTGGTCGCGACGAGTTGAGCGGCCATCACGTGATCGATCGCCCGTGGTCCGTGCCAGGCGCGAAAAAGCGCCAGCGCCAGCGCGAGCAGCAGGGCGATGGCGGCGAGCATGAAATGGTCAGTTGTGTCCACGATGCCCTCCGGTGTGGCGCGGGGCGGCGACAGGGGCACCGAACAGGCGAAGCACGCGGCGTTCCTCTGCTTCCAGGCTGCGCGTGTCGAAATCGTCAATGTCAAGCACGTGGACCTCCAGCGCGCCGCCGCGGACCCCTGCAGCCAATGAGCCGGGCAGAACGCTGACGACCCCGCCAAGCACGGCATTCACCTCGACGATATTCGTTGAGAGCGGAATCCGGAACCACCCGGGCCGGACCGGCAGACGTGGGTCGAGCACCCTCCGCGCGACATCCAGCCCCCCCCAGAAGCCGCGGAGCAGGAGGTGGGGCACGTACAGGACTGCCCACCCCAGCCGGATCCCCGGTTGCGTCGCCGGATACAGCACCAGGCTAACCCATGTTGCCAGCAGAACCGCTGGCGCCCCGTGGTAAAGCGCATCCGTCACGCCGCCCGTCAGCGCCAGCCAGAAGAGGGAGAAGGTGACGAGGCGTGCCACTGACGAATGCACTTGCATGATCTGAGTCCAATCTTCACACCCACCGACACCCGATGGTCCAGTCGCGTAGTGCATGGAAATGATGGACCAAGACTGACTAGAAGGTTTTTTGGTTTAGCACAACTGGAAAGAAGCATTAGCAGCACGTTTCCAAGAAAAAATCGCGCAACGGGCGACTGCCAGTCGCCAGCGGAAACGCTTGCTGATCGCGACCCGAAAGCGTACATTTTAAAACGGTACTCCAGATTTAGGTCAATAAATCAGTCAGGCACCGTGCGCAGTTTCGTTTTATTCACGGGTTGATGCAGACGATGCCTATTCGTCCCTCCGACTCGCGCGGACTCCGTCCCACGGACCCGCCGATCCGCCCGGCGGGCGGGCGGTGATCGCCACCATGCGCGGCGAGGAACGCGCAATTTCCCCGTTGCTCACCGAGGCGCTGGGCCTCGACTGCATTGTGCTAACGAGCTTTGACACCGACCGGTTCGGGACCTTCACCCGTGAGATCGAGCGGACCGGGACGCAGCTTGACGCCGCGCTCGGCAAGATCGCCGCGGCCTTCGAGCATGGCCCGAATGCGCGCGTGGCGATCGCGAGCGAGGGCAGTTTCGGGCCGCACCCCTGGCTTCCGCTCGGCCGCGAGCTCGTGCTGCTTGTCGTTCGGCAGACCGGGCTTGAGCTCGCGGGCCACGATGCCACCCTCGACGCTCACTTTGCCCATTGTATTGTCGACGGCCCTGCTCCGGCCCTGGCGTTCGCCGAGCGCATGCGGTGATGGCTTGCATGAACGCCGACTGCTCGGCACTCAGATGGGCCACGACCGTTCGCGCGCGGTAAGAATTCTCCTCTCATGGACAGAAGTCCGTTGCCAAACGGCATTGCCCAAGGTTCAAGGTGGGGCCGTTGCTGCGGCAGCAGTATGAACCGCCTACCGCGCGACCAGTCGTTTTGCTGGATGCGGCAACAAATGGTGAAATTAACTTGGAAACCTCTCAGGCCTTATTGCTGCTCGAAGCCCTGGGCATCGGCCTACTGATCGGGATCGAGCGCGAGCGCAATGCAGGAGAGCCCGGAGGCCCCGCCCCGGCAGGCGTGCGCACCTTCGCGCTCGCCTCGCTGACCGGCGCGCTGAGTCAGATTGCCGGAGGGTGGCCGATGCTGGCCGTCGCCATCGCCGTCATCGGCGGCCTGCGCATGGTGACGCATCTGTCTCTGCCGGATCGGCAGGCGGGTCTGACCACCAGCCTTGCGCTGCTGATCGTGGTCATGCTGGGTGCATTGTCGATCGAGCACACCTTCCTCGCGGCGGCTTCGGGAGTCCTCGTGGCGGCGCTGTTGGCGGCCCGCACGGTTCTGCGCGAGTTCAGCCGCTCGGTGCTCAACGATTTCGAGGTCCGCGACGGTCTGATCCTCGGTGTCTCGACGCTCTTGATCCTGCCGATCCTGCCGAACGAAGGCCTGGGGCCGGGCGGGGCAATCAACCCGCAGAACCTGTTCGTGATCGTCATCCTGGTGATGGCGATCGGCGCTGTCAGCCACATCTCCACCCGGGTGTTCGGCGCAAGGCTGGGGTTGCCACTGAGCGGTTTCCTGTCCGGGTTCGTCTCGAGCACCGCGACCGTGGTGGCAATGGCGAAGAAAGTGCAGGATCGGCCGGTCGACACCTATCCGGCCGCTGCGGGTGTCACGTTCTCGTCGGTCTCCTCGCTCGTGCAGACAGGGATCGTGCTGCTCTTCCTCAGCCCTTCGATGTTTGCTCTGTCAGCGCCGATCCTGATCGTCCCGACCGCGGTGGCGCTGCTCTACGGGACGGCGCTTGCGCGTTTCGGATCGCGCGACGGGCCAAGAGAGCGTGAGGGTCTCGACCTTCCCAGCCGCATCTTCAGCATCCGGGCGGCCATCAGCTTTGCCCTGACCGTCGCCACGGTCATCGTCGTCTCCGCGTTGCTGAATGATCAATTCGGGAGCGAGGCGGTCCTGTGGTCAGCCGCACTCGCGGGCCTCGTCAGCACCAGTTCCGCCGCTGTTGCGCTGGCCTCGCTGGTTTTGGCCGGGCAGTTGCCGGCATCCGAGGCGGTCGTGCCGCTGGCAGCAGCGATCAGTGTGAATGCCGGTGTGCGGATCGTCCTGGCCCTTCGCGGAGGGGCGACGCCGTTCGGCTGGACTGTCGCCGGCGGCCTGCTGCTGACCGCCGCCGCCGTCTGGGCAGGGTGGTGGTTTGCAGCCGCCATCAGCAGCATGATCACGGAGTGAGCTTCGTGCCGCGGCGTTGACAGGGAAAGTGCTATGTGTGGAGAGCGATATGGCCCAGCAACAGCCCACAAAGACGATCGATCTGGCGCTTCAGGGCGGCGGATCCCACGGGGCGCTGACTTGGGGGGTGCTCGACCGCATCCTCGAAGACGAACGGCTGGAGATCGCAGGCATCAGCGGGACCAGCGCTGGGGCGATGAATGCCGTGGTGCTGGCGCAAGGGTTCCACCAGGGCGGCCGGGACGGAGCGCGCGATGCGCTCGCCGCCTTCTGGCGGGCGGTGAGCGATGCGGCGCGCTTTTCGCCGGTGCAGCGCAACTGGTGGAACAGGCTCACCAGCAACTTCAACCTCGACAGGTCGCCCGGCTATCTGTACTTGGACAATATGACGCGGTTGTTCTCGCCCTATGAGCTCAATCCGCTGAATATCAACCCGTTGCGCGACCTTGTTGCCAGCACGGTCGACTTCGATCGGGTCAATTCCTGCGCGATTCCGAAGATCTTCGTCACCGCCACCAACGTTCGGACCGGCCAGGCGCGCGTCTTTACCCAGCCGCATCTGTCGGTGGAAACGATCATGGCCTCGGCCTGTCTGCCATCGGTGTACCAGGCGGTCGAGATCGACGGCGAGGCCTATTGGGACGGCGGCTACATCGGCAATCCGGCGCTTCACCCCCTCGTCGACCAGACCGACTGTCGCGACATGGTCATCGTCCAGATCAATCCGATGACCCGCCGCGAACTGCCGCGAACGGGGCGGGATATTCTCAACCGAGTGAATGAGATCAGCTTCAATTCCAGCCTCATCAAGGATCTGCGGGCGATCCAGCTGCTGCACCAGCTTATCGATGCGGAGGGAATTGAGACGGAGCGATACCGCGACATGCGGGTTCATTTGATCCATGCCGCTGAAGAATTACAGGATCTGGACTCCTCGAGCAAGCTCAACGCCGAATGGACATTCCTCACCCACCTGCACGAGCGCGGCCGGGCTTGGGCGCACCAGTGGCTAAAGGCGAATTATGACGGGATCGGTGTACGCTCCACCTTCGATCTCGACGCGTTGTTCGCCGACTCGCTTCGTCTGGTTAGGGCGCCCGAGCGGTCGAGCACCAACCGGTCAGCGGAGTAGTCGCCAATGTATGGCATCTTGGTTGTCGTCGCCGCGCTCGGTGGGCTCATTTATCTCGCCTATCGCGGCGTAACCCTGCTGATCCTGGCGCCGGGCCTTGCCATGCTCGCCGTGCTCGCCTCGCTCGAACGGCCCCTGCTTGCCAGCTACACCCAGATTTTCATGGTGGCGGCGGGCGACTTCATCGTCCAGTACTTTCCGGTCTTCCTGCTCGGCGCCATCTTTGGCAAGCTGATGGAGGACTCCGGCAGTGCTGAGGTTCTGGCCAATGCCACGATCCGCAAGCTTGGCAGCGAACGTGCGATCCTTGCCGTGGTGCTGTCCTGCGCGGCGATGACCTATGGCGGGGTATCGCTGTTCGTCGTCGCGTTCGCGGTGTTTCCGATCGCTGCTGCAGTGTTCCGTCGCGCCGACCTCCCCAAGCGCTTGATACCGGGCACCATCGCTCTTGGCGCCTTCACCTTCACCATGACCGCGCTGCCCGGTACGCCGGCGATCCAGAACGCCATCCCGATGCCTTATTTTGGCACTTCGCCGTTTGCCGCGCCGGGGCTCGGCATCCTGACCGCCCTGATCATGTTTGCGCTTGGCCAACTGTGGCTGGAGCGACGGGCGCGGGCCACCTCCGAAGGCTATGGCGATCACCCGGACACAGCACCGCTCGCCGCCACGGCCTTGCGCGACCGCGCCGCGGCCGAAGGCTTCGACATTGCCGAAATCTCCGCCGAAGCGCGTCCGGCCGAGCTGCCGTCCCTGATGCTGGCGGCAATGCCGCTTGCCACAGTAATTGCCGTCAATCTCGCCTTCACCACCCTCGTCATCCCGGCCATGAACACTGACTACCTTGCTGCTTCAGAATATGGCGCGACGACAATCGATTCGGTGCGCGGCATCTGGTCCATCATCGTTGCTCTGGTCATCTCGATCCTAGTGATGATTGCCGTGAACCGGTCGCGCCTGCCTAGGCTGAACACCACCCTCGACGCCGGCGCCCACGCCTCGCTGCTGCCGATTTTCAACACCGCGAGCCTTGTCGGATTCGGGTCCGTCATCGCCTCGCTGTCGGCCTTCGCCCTGATCCGCGATTCGGTGGTCGACATCGGCGGCGACAATCCCCTGATCTCGGTTGCGGTCTCGGTCAGTCTTCTCGCCGGTATGACCGGCTCGGCCTCCGGTGGCATGAGCATTGCGCTCACCACGCTCGGCGCCGTCTATCTGGAGACGGCCCAGGCCGCAGGCATCTCGCCCGACCTGATGCACCGGGTGACTGCGGTGGCCACCGGCGGGCTCGACGCATTGCCCCATAACGGTGCCGTCATCACGCTGCTGGCAATCTGCGGCCTGACGCACCGCGAGGCCTATTTTGACATTGCCGTCGTCGCCGTGGTTGTGCCGATCATCGCGCTGATCGTGCTGATCACCCTGGGAACGTTGCTGGGGAGTTTCTGAGAAGGAATCCCAGTCAAGTCAGCCCGGCCTGCAAAGGTATTCCGCCAGAGGCCGGTGGCGCGCGTGCAAGCATACCTCCGTGCATCGTCATCCGCGTGGAGAGGCAGCTCGCCACAAGAGAAGGTTGGACGTCAGGCCCATCCCCTCCGCGTCCATCCGGAGCCGGACGTTTAACCCGCCTGTGCCGATGTCGACACGCTCGACCAGCAATGTCACGATGCGTGCCTGCTCGGCAGGGAAGAGTTCGTCCCACAGCGGGTCGAGCTGCTGCAATGCCGCGCGGGCGTCGGCCTCGGAGACGCCGTCGGCGTGGGCACGCGCCGCCTTCCAAGTCCCCGCAACAACCTCTGGCTGTCGGAACACGACACGGAGTTGGTCGGTGACCGCGGCCTCGATCTCCCCCGCCGGCACGCGACCGACCGGGCATGATCCGGCCCCGTGCTTCAGGACGGTCTGGCTGACGTAGTAGCGGTAAAGCCTGTCGCCCTTGCGGGTGTGCCCTCGCCCACCAGCCAGAGGACGAGGTCGGCATGAATCGCGGCTCTCATCCCGGGAGCTTTGCTCCGATGCGAGAGGCCCGCCCAGCACCGAGGTGGTGAAGCCAGAACCAGGCCGATCAGCGATCAGCCTTAGGATGAGTCAGCCCCCTTGCGTCAGTCCCTGAAACCGCACGACTTCGCCAGCATCAGCGCCATGGCGAGCAGCACGAGAGAAAGCGCCTGCCGCCTGTGCTAGCGTCCTGGGCGCTTTCGGGTTTTCCCGCGGATGTTTCGATGCAATACTGCGAGGGGTCCCGTTTGATTGCTTGCCCCCCCATGCCCATGCTGAAATCGATCCTTGTTGCCTCCGATCTTTCGTCCCGCTCCACGCCCGCCGTTCAGCGTGCTGTGCGGCTCGCCGAAGTGACCGGTGCGGCGCTCTGCGTTTTGCATGTGGTCGAGGACGACCTGCTCGAAGACCGGATGCGCCACGAAATCTGGAGCGCCGAGGATTACCTGACTGCTCAGGTTGCAAGTTTCGGCAAACCCGGCGCCTGCGAAGTGGCTGTGCTTGCGGGCCATGCCTTTCACGTCATCGGGCAAGAGGCGCGCACCCGCGAAGCCGATCTGATCGTCATGGGGGCGCATCGGCGGCAGTTCCTGCGCGACGTTTTCGTGGGCACGACTATCGAGCGTGTCACCCGAACGTCGGGACGCCCGGTCGTAATGGCAAACGACGGTAGGGGCGGGCCCTGGCGTCAGGTTCTAATTGCAACGGACATGTCCGAAGCGTCAGGCCAAGCCGCCCGCAAGGCGCATGCGCTCGGCCTGCTGGACAACGCCAATGTCACGTTCGTGCATGGCTACGCACCGATCACGCGACAAATGATGACTCATGCGGGCATCCCGGCCGAGCGGGTTCACGAGGAAGCCGAGCGCGAGTTCCAGGCCACGCGTCGAGAACTTGGCCGGTTCATTCAGGGCCTCGAACTAGGCGATCTGAATTATAGCGCCCGCATCATCGAAGGCGTCGGCGCGGATGCCATCGCCGGTTTTGTGCAGCAAGCAAAGCCCGATCTTCTGGTGATCGGCACGCGCGGGCTCTCGGGGATCAAGCGTGTGTTTCTTGGCAGTGTCGCGCAGGATCTGATGGGTAGCGTCGAGATCGACGTGCTGGCGGTTCCGCCCCAGGGATGAGACGCCCGCGAGCCCATCGGCCCCTGACTGACTGCGAGGTCTGATCCATGTCCCCTCTTGCGATGGTGCTGGCCCTGCTGGGCGCGGCGGTGGTCATGTTCGCGCTTAACCGTCCGCGCATGGATGTGGTGGCAGTGATCATGATGGTCGCGCTGCCGATGACCGGCGTCATCACCATGTCCGAGGCGCTGGTGGGCCTGTCGGACCCGAACATTGTGCTGATCGCGGCTCTGTTCGTGATCGGCGAGGCGCTGGTGCGTACCGGCGTCGCGCAGCGCCTGGGCGATTGGCTGACGGCGCGTGCCGGAGCCAGCGAGGCGAAGCTGATCTTCCTCTTGATGGTGATCGTGGCAGGCGTCGGGTCGTTCATGTCCTCGACCGGGGTGGTGGCGATCTTCATTCCGATCGTGCTGCGCATCGCCCGCAACGCCCGCATCCCTGCGGGCCGGTTGATGATGCCGCTGTCGATGGCCGCGCTGATCAGCGGGATGATGACGCTGGTCGCCACCGCGCCCAATCTGGTCGTCCATTCCGAACTGATGCGGCAGGGGCACGAGGGCTTTGGTTTCTTCGCCTTCACCCCCTTTGGCGTCCCGGTCCTGGTGCTGGCCATCCTTCACATGCTGGTCGCGCGCCGCTTCCTCGCCCCGGGCACGGCGCCGGAATTGCCCGAGCGTGCCGCCCTGACAGGTTGGGTCGCGGATTACGATTTGGCCGGGCGCGAGCATCGGTTGCGGTTGCGACCCGGCTCCGATCTCGCAGGCAAGCGGCTGGATGCGCTGGACCTTCGTGCCAGTGCAGGCATCAACATTATTGCGATCGAACGCGGTAGCCGGTTTCGCCGTAAACTGATCCATCCACGCGCCGAGACTGTGCTTGAGGCAGGCGACATCCTAATGATCGATCGTCGCTTGAATGGCGCATCGGGCTTCGATCTGGACGGCTTCACGTTGGCGCACGATCTGATCGCGCTGCCGGTCTCTGGTCAGTGGTTCACCGACACGGCACAGGAAATCGGCATGGCGCAGATCATCGTGCCGCCGACCTCGCGCCTGATCGGCAAGACAGTTACACAGGCCCGCTTTCGCAGCACCTATGACCTGTCGGTCATCGGCATAAGGCACGGCACGAAACCCGTTCCCATGGACGTGATCGACGAGCCCTTGCGCGCCGGCGACACGCTGCTGACCGTCGGCCCCTGGCGTGCGATCCGCAAGCTGGCGGACGAGCGCCGCGATCTGGTGCTGCTGGAACTGCCCGCGGAATCTGATGAAGCGGTGCCCGCCCGCCACCGCGCCCCGCTGGCCGTCGGCGTCCTGGTGCTGGTGCTGGTGCTGATGGTCTGGGGGATCGTTCCGAACGTGCAGGCAGCGCTGTTCGGTTGCCTGTTACTGGGGCTCTTCCGCTGCATCGACATGGCGGGCGCGTATCGCTCGATCCACTGGCAGAGCCTGATCCTTATCGTGGGCATGCTGCCGTTTTCGCTGGCGCTACAGCGTACCGGTGGGGTCGAGATCGCGGCACAGGCGTTGCTCGGTGCGCTCGACGGTGCCTCGCCCCGGCTGGTGCTGGCGGCGATCTTCGCGGTCACCGGGCTGCTCGGGCTCTTCATCTCGAACACGGCAACGGCCGTCCTGATGGCCCCGGTGGCGCTGGCCGTCGCCAGCGCCCTCGAGGCCTCGCCCTATCCGTTCGCGATGACGGTGGCGCTGGCGGCCTCGGCTGCCTTCATGACGCCCGTCTCCTCACCGGTGAACACGCTCGTGGTGGGGCCGGGCAACTACCGGTTCGCGGATTTCCTGCGGATCGGCGTGCCCTTCGCTGCGATCTGCATGGCTGCCAGCGTGGCGCTGGTGCCGCTCGTGCTGCCATTCTAGCGACCATGCCCCGAGGCCTGAATGCCGCCAGAAGGTGGAGATGGGGTGGATGCCGCTCTCCCCTGACGGCATCGCGATGTGCCAAACTCGTTGTGTCGAAGCACAAGCTGTAGGAGAGGGCATCCATGGGAGAAGTTAGCATCATCGGCGTCGATCTGGCAAAGAACGTGTTCCAAGTTCACGGCGCGGCGGCGGACGGGTCGGTCGTGTTCCGCAAGAAGTTGTCGCGGCCGCAGTTCGCGCGGTTCATGGCGGACCAGCCGCCGTGCCTGGTGGCGATGGAGGCCTGTGCCAGCGCGCATTACTGGGCGCGGGAGATGGCGCGGCACGGGCACGAGGTCCGGCTGATCGCGCCGCACTACGTCAAGCCGTTCCTGAAACGGCAGAAGAATGACGCCGCCGATGCCGAGGCGATCGTCGAGGCGGCGCTGCGGCCGACGATGCGTTTCGTCGAACCGAAATCTGCGGAACAGCAAGCCCGGGCTGTGGCGTTCCGGACGCGCGAGCAGCTGGTGAAGCAGCGGACCGAGGCCGTGAATTCGCTCAGGTCGCACCTCTATGAGTTCGGCCATACGGCGCCCGAGGGCATCGGCTACCTGCCGCGCCTCGCAAAGATCATCGAAGATCCCGGGAGCGACGTGCCGGACCTCGCGCGGGAGATCTGCCGGATGCTCCTCGACCAGATCGCTCAGCTTACCGGCCGGATCGATGCCCTGAAGGCCAGGATCGCAGCCATGTCTCAGGAGGCGGAGATGCCGCGCCAGTTGCAGACGATGCCGGGCGTCGGCCCGATCACCGCGCTCGCGGTCGAGACCTTCGCCCCGCCGATGGAGCAGTTCCGGCGCGGACGCGATTTCGCCGCCTGGCTCGGCCTGGTGCCGCGACAGCATTCCAGCGGTGGCAAGCAGAAGCTCGGGAAAACCTCGAAAATGGGCCAACGCGATATCCGGCGATTGCTGGTGATCGGAGCCACCGCCGTGATCCGCTGGGCCTCCAGGCGAGGGGCGCCGAAGGGTTCATGGCTGGCGCGGAGGCTGGAGCGCAAGCCGGTCCCGGTCGTGGCAACTGCACTGGCGAACAAGATGGCGCGCGGCATCTGGGCGATGCTGACGCGCGGCGAAAGCTATCGCGGCCCTGTGCTGATCGGCGCCTGATCGGGAGCCGAGCGGCCATCCAGGTCACCGAGTTGTGAGGAAGACAAGATCCGAATGGGCAATTGATCGACATGATCCGGGTCGGGCAAACCAGAAACCTTCTCCGAGCCTCGAGCTCGCTCTTGGAGATGTGGCCCCGCTCCGCGCATCACCATCCCGGCCAGCGGCGCCAGTCAGCCGCACGAACAGGCCTGACAAAAGACCGCACTCGATCACATGTCCGGACGATCAGAAATTCCTTGCAAACCGAGCGGCATCCACAAAAGAAGGTTGGATATCAGGCCCATGCCCTCCGCGCCTTTCGTGCGTCCGATCGCGCGCGGACGATCCCCTTTTTTCGAAGACTGGCCGCGGTGCGGTGCGCCTTCAGGAATGTGCTGTCCATCATCAGCGTGTCGCCTTGAGCGCCTGGTTGCGCCAGCTCCTGAAATATTCTGGCGAAGATGCCCATCCGGGACCAGCGGGCGAACCGGTTATACAGGGTCTTATAAGGGCCATAGACCGCTGGCGCATCTTGCCAGCGAAGACCGTTTCGCTTGACATAGATGATGCCGCTCAGCACCTTGCAATCGTCAGATCGGGCACGCCCTCGCGCTTTGGGAAAGAAGGGCTGAATGCGTCGCATCTGCTCCGCGCTCAGCCAGAAGTATCTTGTATTGCTCTGGTTCATGACCAGCATGAATCAGTCAACATGCTGGCGTGCAAGAAAGATTTATAGGGACTGACCCTAGGTTCTCAATCAAAAAACGTACGGAGTTTGAACGTGTTGGAAATCTGGTTGCCGCTTATTGGCGGCCTTGTCTTGCTGATTGCAGGCGGCGAACTGTTGGTGCGCGGGGCCGTGCAGGTCGCCACGGGCTTGGGCGTTTCGCCACTTGTCATTGGGTTAACGCTGGTGGGCTTCGGCACCTCGACGCCCGAGCTCGTAACGTCCGTGCAGGCCGCGCTTTCGGATGCGCCGGGGATCGCGTACGGCAACATCGTCGGTTCCAACATCGCCAACATCCTGCTGATCGCGGGCATCGCGGCACTCCTGAGCCCGATTATCGTGGCGTCGTCGGCTCTCAAGCGCGACGGTCTGGTGATGCTGGCCGTGGCCGTGGCCTTCGCGGCAGCCGCTGCGGTGATGCCCATGGGGCGGGCCGTAGGCGCGGTCTTCATCCTTGCGCTCGTTGGGTACATCTTTCTTGCCTTCCGGCAAGAGCGCGCCGCCACCCCGGATCACGGAGCGGTCTACGACAAGAGCATCGCCTTGCAGGAGGTAGATCCCGCGCTCGCCCCTCCGGCGCCACCACAGGCGTCGCTCCTCGTCTCAGCCCTGATCGCCGTCGCCGGACTGGTGCTCGTCGTGTTCGGCGGCAAGTTCCTCGTCGACGGCGCCGTATCGCTCGCGCGTGGCTTCGGCATCTCAGAGACAGTGATCGGGCTGACCATCGTCGCGGTCGGCACCTCCATGCCGGAACTCGTCACCTCCATCGTCGCCGGGCTCAAAAAGCAGGGCGACGTGGCCTTCGGCAACATCGTCGGTTCGAACATCTACAACATCCTTGGCATCGGCGGCTTCACCGCGCTGATCGCGCCAGGCGTGGTCCCGGCCGAGATCGTGAGCTTCGACAACCTCGTGATGATCGGCGTCTCGCTGGCGCTGGTCGCCTTCGCCTGGACCGGGCGCAGGATCGCGCGATGGGAGGGCGCGGTCCTGCTCGCCGGCTACCTCGTCTATGTCTGGGCGATCTGGCCCTAAATCCAGGATAGCGGCGGCGGGCTCAGGCCGCCGCCTTCTGCACCAGAAGCTTGTCGATGCGCCGACCGTCCATATCGACCACCTCGACCCCCCAGCCTTGCAGGTCGATGCGCTGCCCCACTTCCGGCAACTGGCCCACTTCGTCGAGGACAAGTCCTGCAACTGTCTCGAAGTCGCGATCTTCGTCCAAGTCGAGCGAGAGCAGATCGGCGAACTCGTCGACCGGCATCCAGCCCGCGATCAGGTAGGATCCGTCGGCCCGCGTCGCAGGTCATACAGGAGGTCGGGTCTCGCCATTCCGTCGAGGGTGCTTGCGATCAATAAAAACAATGACTTAGACTGGAGAAGGTTCGACGTCAGGCCCATCCCCTCCGCCACTTCGGTATAAAACCGGGAACGCCGGTTCCCGCCGTCTTCCCTCGATCGCCGGGGCGGCGATACTCAGCTTGCCGAGTCTCGACGGAATATTGCATTGATGAAACTGGCAAAAAATCCCCACCTCGCACGTGCAAAAGTCAGGATTTCTGCGACATGGGGAGGCTGCTGGCCCAGTCATGCCAATAGGCTGCGATGGTCGAGGTTTGCTTTATGATACGATCTGGGGCCGGCGGAGCGGGCCACAGGTCCAGCCGATAACTATCGACGGGGGTATCGTTGATATTGGTGTCCAGTTCGTTGGCGGCCTGCATCGCCCGGCCTTGGTACCGCGCCCGATAGAACCCGACCGGCACGGCCATACCCACGCCACGATCGGCCGCCCATTCCATCAAGGTGATCTCTCCTCTGGGAGCTTGAAAAGAGACTTCCACAATCTCCTCCCAACTTTTTTCAAAGCCGGGGTCTGCGTCGAACAGGTTTATGGTGATGCCTACAACGCCGGTATGCAGACCGGTCATCAGAAACAATATTGCTGGCATCTGTGCTCCGCAAAGGCCATTCTTTTGACCGAGGAAGCAATCGTCCATAAACCCGTTAAATTTACCATCCAATTCGATATAAGCTTGTCCATACTGGACCTCGACATTTCCCGCGAACAGTTCGGTCACAATCCTTATCCATTTCGTCTGGCTACTTTTTGAGCTTCAGTCCACTTGGCTGGGGGGTACTCTTTGATTTCAACTGTACCGCCGGCGAGCGCGATTGTAACGACGTCGCGATCCTTTGTGACGTAAAAGGAGCAGTCGGCGACCAGACGAAGTTCATCGTCGACGAGTTCCGCAGCGAGAATGTCGGCAGAGAAACTCTCATGCAGACGCTCCCCTGCGCCACCAAGGAATCGAAGCTGCCTGCGATAGACCGCGACATCGAGGAGGTACTCCGTCCGGTCCTTGCGTCGGTCCGGGTCGTCGCTGTTGTCGATTTACACTTCAATCTTGGACTCGGGCGTTTTTGGCAATAATGTTACACTCCAATTCAGACTCAGGACGAGTGAGTCTCAATTGAAGTGTAAGGGTCTGGGCGGCTATGCGAAGGCTGCTTCCTTCTCCAAGGCTGGCCTCCAGGATTCAATGCTGTCGTCGGTGATGCGCTCGATACCATTCTGGATCGCCTCGATTGCGAGCTCGTTGAGTATCCCGAATACGCGAGCTGTGATGCCGTCACCGAGGCGAGAAAGGTGCCGTAGGCTTTGGCTTGACAAAGAGGATGGCAGCCTGAGCGGCAGGCTGCGCAGGATCGCCGTTACAAGTTCCTGGAACTCCTCATCTGCCTTCCATCTGGGCAGCACAAACTGATCCAGACGTCGGGCCAGTTGTGTGTCGCCGGCAATCGCATCACGCGCTTCCGATACGCCAAGGCAGACAAGCGACGCTTTGATCTCGTTGCTCAGATATCGCAGAAGCTGGAGGATCACCCGCTGTTCCCTCGGCGTGCCGGCGAGGAGGTTATGCACCTCGTCAAACACCAGAACACGCACATTGTTGCTTTTCAGCAAGAGGACGGTTCGGATCTCGAGTTCCATGAGGGTCAGACGTTCGTTGATGCTGGCTCCCATGGCCATGAGCAACTGCCCGTAGATCCGGCGCTCTGTCGGACGTGATGTCAACGTAATCGCTAGCACCGGCATGCTCTCCACGCCGGTGCTGGGGTTGATCGTCGGTGGATGATCGCGCTTGGACGGTGCTGCGGTGAGGAGGGGACAAACCTTCGGTGAGGCAGACTTCCCGTATACGTCGCAACAGCGCAGCAAGGCTTGGCTTCTCCTTTTTAAGCCAGAAGCCATCAACCTGCTCGGCAATGATGCGCTCGGTTCTCGGGTCGAGCCTGACAGCGCCTTCGTGAGTACCACGTTTCCTTGGTCGCAGACTTGATGTGCGTTGCGTCTTTCTGAACCGCGCAGCCAGCCGGAACAGCGTCGATCGCGGGATGCTAAACCTTTCGCGCGCAGCCGCAACAACCTCAGCGGTTACTTGCCCGCCTGTACGGCGAAGCAGATATCGAAGGAACTCTTCCGGGTTGTCATCTTGATCGGGGTTATCCGAGGATGAGATCATACCCGACACTACGGTCGATAGACCGGTCGATCAATCTCAATTTGAGTGTAACAAATGCCCGCCAGAGTCTCATTTGAAGCATAAGGCGTTACACTTCAGTCTCACGCAAACCGTTGAAAACACTCAATGCGTGAGTCCCAGCTTCAAACGTAAATTGACAGCCAGCGAACTCGCCGAATGGATCGACGCCAACGGCATGAGCCATGTCCGCAGCGCTCCGCTTCATCCGCAGACCCAGGGCAAGATCGAGCGCTGGCATCAGACGCTCAAGAACTGGTCTGCCCCCTGAAAAGTGGTCCTCCCTGAAGTAGGCTATTGAGCCTTTAGAGAGGACGTTGGAATGCCCCAGAAGAAGCACAAGCCCGAAGAGATCGTCGCGAAGCTGCGCCAGGTCGATGTCTTGTTGTCGCAAGGTCGATCGGTTGGTGAAGCGGTTCGCTCTATCGGTGTAACGCAGTTCTCATATTATCGGTGGCGCAAGGAGTTTGGTGGCTTGAAGGGCGACCAGGTGAAGCGCCTGAAAGAGCTCGAGAAAGAGAACGACCGGCTGCGCAAGGCGGTGTCGGATCTGACTCTGGAGAAGCTGATCCTGAAAGAGGCTGCCGCGGGAAACTTCTGAGCCCCGCCCGCCGTCGCCGCTGCGTCGATCATGTCATGGCGAAGTTCTCCGTCTCGGAACGCTTTGCCTGCAAGGTTCTCGGCCAGCACCGCTCGACCCAGCGCAAGAAGCCGGAAGGCAGGTCGGATGAAGAGGCGCTGACAGCCGACATCATTCGCCTAGCCTCCCGCTATGGCCGCTACGGCTATCGCAGGATCACCGCGATACTGCGGTTCGAGGGCTGGACGGTGAATGCCAAGCGTGTCGAACGCATCTGGCGGCGGGAGGGGCTGAAGGTTCCCCAGAAGCAACCGAAGAAAGGCCGTCTCTGGCTGAATGACGGATCGTGCGTCCGGCTTCGGCCGGAGCATCCCAACCACGTCTGGTCCTATGATTTCGTCGAGGACCGGACGCACAATGGCAGGAAGTTCCGCATGCTCAACATCATTGATGAGTTCACCCGAGAATGCTTGGCGATCCGCATCGATCGCAAGCTCAATTCGACCGACGTCATCGACGTCCTGTCCGATCTGTTCATCCTGCGCGGTGTGCCGGGCCATGTTCGATCGGACAACGTCCTAAGAGCGGAAGGAATTGAAGGGGACAGTCAAAGTCTCTCTGTGCGCCAGCATGCTCTTGCTGCATGGCGCTCGTCAAGCTGGGTGTTCGAACCAGGCGGCTTCCACTGGCAAAGGAAAAGGTCTCGTCCATAGCAAACACAGGGTACGCCTGGCGGCGGCCCTCACCGTCCTCAACACGAGCTACTGATCCAGGTGGAAGACCCGAACATTATCTACAGGGTCATCGCAAAGATGCCCTCACGGCCCTAGCTGACAGAGGTTCTTCCACCTGGCACCCGCCCCTCGACGAAGGGCCGGTAGTCGGAACCGCTCTTGATGACGGCGTGCACGACGCGCGCCATCTTGGCGGTAATTGCGGTCATCGCCTTGCGGCGCAGATCGGGATTGTCGCGATCGCGTGCGATGTAGCGTTCGAACTTGTGCCTGAAGCCATTCTCGCGCTGACGGATGGCCACTTGCCCGGCGATCCAGAGCGTTCGTCGCAGCCTAGCATTGCCAAACTTCGAGAGCCGGGTGTGCCCACGGTATTGACCGGACTGCTGCGTCGACAGGTCCAGCCCGCAGAACTTCAGAAACTGACGATGGTGCCGAAAGCGGCGCAGATCGCCAGCCTCGGCAATAATCGTCAGCGCATTGATGGGGCCAATGCCAGGGATCTGCCGCAGGAGCTGGTAATCCTGACTGTGCCGCAGCAGTTCATCAGCCTGCATCTCGATCTCATTGCGTTGCCTGATCAGGCTGCGCGCTTCGGCCACGACCATACGGAACATGCGAATGGCGGGGGCATCAAGGGGTAGAGGTAAACCGATTGAGGTCCGCGCTGTCTCGTAGATGTCCATGAGGAGCTGTGTCTTGCTCACCTTACGGCCGACGACATCCCAAGCCGCCTCGACGAACTCCTCCTTTGTCAGCCCCGTGACGCTGGCCGGCGTCGGAAAGGCATCGAGGAAGGCAAAGAACCAATCGCTGCGACTGTTCCCACGGAAACGATCGATCTCCGGAAAATACAGCGGCAGGTAATGCGTCAGGATGCGGTGCTGGATCTCGGTTTTGGCTTTTGCCACCGCCTCGTGCGTCTTCGACAGTTCCTGCATGTCATTGATGCCCGCGCGCAGCGGATCATGGAACGCTTGTGTTGTGTGGAGCCTGAGCATGTGCAGGATCACCTGCGCATCCTTCGGATCGTTCTTGTCCCAGCTGTTGTGCAGTGCTTCGCGTGTCCGCGCGAGGGCCAGCGATGACACCAGACGCAACTCGAAGCCAGCCTCGCCGAGGCGCCATGCAAGCGGGCGATGGTAGTTGCCGGTCGCTTCGAAGCCGCAGATCACCGGACGGCCATATGCCTGCAAGGCTTCTATGAGCCGGTCATGTTCTGAACGGGAATTGAGAACTGTCAGCCGCCGCCGGCGTCTGTGACCAGAGGCTTCGATGAGCACTTCGTTGCGCACCTTGGCGATATCGATCGCTACCAGCACTGCAGCGGCGGGTGTAGATTCCAGTTTGGTCATGGTCAGTCGCTCCAGAATGGGTTGTGAACAGACACATCCTAGAGACACTCTGACCGGCCATGACCGCCTCAGCCGGTGCGCGCCTGCAGCGAAGAGCTGCGCGCACCGACGTCTCGGCGACAGCCCAATCTTCCTTCCGCAGGTGCTACGGACCGGAGTTCATCGCCAAGGCCGTGCGGGAGTGGATCGCGGCAGTGGGAGCGAAAACCGCGTTCATCGAACCGGGCAGCCCTTGGGAAAATGGCTACTGCGAGAGCTTCAACTCGAAGCTGCGCGACGAACTGCTCAATGGCGAGATCTTCTACAGCCTCGCCGAGGCGAAGGTCATCATCGAGGCGTGGCGGCGCTACTACAACACGGAGCGGCCGCACTCATCGCTTGGATACAAACCGCCCGCACCGCAGGCAATCGTTATGCCTGCGACACCACGCGGATCGGCTCCGTCATCGGCCCAAGCGATAGCCGGAAAGCCGATCATGCATTAAGACTAAAACCGGACCACCCAGTAGGGGCAGGCCAGATCGACTGGTCGATCAATCCCATTTTGGGTGTAACAAATTTCTGCTCAGGTCCCATTTGAACTGCAAAGCGTTACACTCCAGTCTCGCGCAAACAATTGAAATTGCACAATACGCGGATCTCAATTGAAACGTAAATCGACAGCTGGGGGTGGTTCTACCTGTCGACCGTGCTCGACGACTTCTCTCGCTACATCATCGCCTGGAAGCTGTGCACCACGATGAAGGCCGAGGACGTCACCGACACGCTGACCATCGCGCTGCAGGCTTCTGCCTGCGACAGCGCCAGGGTGGTGCAGCGGCCGCGGCTGTTGTCCGACAACGGCCCCTCTTACGTCTCTTCCGACCTGGCCGCATGGCTATCCGACAAGGGCATGGAACATACGCGCGGGGCGCCCTGCCATCCTCAGACCCAAGGCAAGATCGAGCGATGGCACCAGACGTTGAAGAACCGCATCCTGCTCGAAAACTACTTCCTGCCGGGTGATCTCGAGCAGCAGGTCGCGGCGTTCGTCGATCACTACAACCACCGCCGCTACCACGAGAGCCTCGACAATCTCACCCCTGCCGACGTCTACTTCGGGCGCGGCGATATCATCACGCTGGAAAGGGAAAGGATCAAACGCGAAACCATCAAACAGCGCCGCTTGCTTCATCGAGATGCAGCGGCCTAATGTGACAAACCTGATGGACCAGAGCCTCCGTTAGCTCACGCCGCCTGTTGTCCCAAAAACCCTGACGACGGACACCAAACAATTGGAAATAGCAGGCTGTGCCGGGTCAGCTTTTAGCGGAAATCAACAGACATCACCTCCGCGCCGAGTTCGCGCCTGCGTGGCCATGAACTCCTCGCCGACTTTGAACGCGATGGCGCGGAAGGCGCGGAGCGACGGCGTTTCGCGGCTCGTCCGCCAGGCCAACACGACGCTGACCGGCGGCGGGTTCTCCTGGATGCGCAGGAAAGCGACGCCGGAGACCTGCATGTTCTTGGCGGTCACCGGCACGATCGCGACCCCCATGCCGGCGCTGACAAGGCCCACGACGGTGTGCACTTGCGTCGCCGTCTGGATCGCCTGCGGGGTGAAGCCGGCCGTCTCGCACATCCTAAGGATCGAGGCGTTGAACAGCGGGCTGCTGGCGCGGGGAAAGAGAATGAACGGCTCGTTCGAAAGCCGCGCCAGCGGCGTGGACGCCGACGAGGCCAGCGGGTGATAGGCCGGCACCGCGACTACGAAATCCTCCTCCATGATCGACAGCGTCTCGATGCCCGGCGCATAGCGGGCCGGCCGCGTCAGTCCGACGTCGATGTGGTCGCGGGCGAGCGCCGTGGCCTGGTCGGCGATGCTCATCTCCCTGAGTTCCAGCTCCACGTCCGGGTAGAGATCGCGGAAGCGCTGCAGCGTTCGCGGCAGGAGCCCGTAGGTCGAGGAATGGATGAAGCCGATGGTGAGCCGTCCGAGTTCGCCCTTGCCGGCGCGGCGCACGTCCTGCTCCAGCTGCTCGAGTTCGCGCAGGATGGAGCGGCTGCGCTCCAACATCAACGCGCCGGCGGCCGTCAGCTCCACCTTCCGCTGGGTGCGCACGAAGAGTGCGGCACCCGTCTGCTGCTCGATCCGTTGGATTTGCCGCGACAGCGCCGGCTGGGCGATGTGCAGCCGTGCCGCCGCCCGGCCGAAATGCAGTTCCTCGCCCACGGCCTGCACATAGCGCAACTGACGGATTTCGAGCATCGGTCATACCTCCAGGGCATCAATAGAAGGCTCGCAATGTATTGGACGTCAATAGAAGGGCTGCGTAGGATCCCCGACACGAACAAAAAACGCGACTGCGTTTCGGGAGGTTACATTGCTAGGATTTCGCGTAGCGGAGGACTTCGGTCGTCCGTCGAAGGAACTCGTCGAAAAATTTCGCACGATCCCCACCGCCATCGTCAGCGACAATATGCACCGCGTCTTCGCAGGCGGCACAGGCCTGCGGCCCTTTCACGGTGATGCCATGATGTGCGGGTCGGCGCTGACCGTGCGCACACGCCCAGGCGACAATCTCATGGTCCATAAGGCGCTCGACATCGCCATGCCGGGCGACGTGATCGTGGTCGATGCCAGCGGCGATCTCACCAATGCCATCATTGGCGAGATCATGCTCAACTACGCTATCACCCGCGGTGTCGCCGGCTTCGTCATCGACGGCGCGGTACGGGATAGCGGCGCGATCTCAAAGGGCGGCCTGCCGGTCTATGCCCGAGGTGTCACCCATCGCGGCCCCTACAAGGACGGCCCCGGCGAGGTCGGCGTTCCGGTCACGGTCGGCGGCATGGTGGTCTCCTCCGGCGACATCATGCTCGGCGACGAGGACGGCGTACTTGCCGTACCGCAGAGCCACGCGGAGGAGATCCTGGCGCTCGCGCTCAGCCAGCAGGGCCGCGAGGCCGGCATCCTCGCCAGCATCGCCGACGGCACGGTCGACCGCACCTGGGTCGACCAGACGCTGCGCACCAAGGGACTATGAGCGCCATGACCCACAGTGCCTCGAAACTCGTCGATTATTCCACGAAGCTACTGGTGGCGGCCGGGGCACCAGACGCCGTGGCTCGCGCGGTCTCCGAAAGCCTTGTCGCGGCCGATGTACGTGGCGTCAGTTCCCACGGCGTGGTGCGCCTCGGCGTTTACCTGAAGCGCATGGCCGAGGGCATGATCGATCCGAAAGCCGAACCCCAATTGGAGCGCGACGACGGGCCGGCCGGCTTGCTCGACGGCCGCAACAATTTCGGCGCCTATGTCGGCGCCCGCGCCCTGGACATCGCCATGGCCCGCGCCAAGACCCAGGGTGCCTACATTCTCGGCGTCCGTCACTCCAATCACTTCGGCACTGGTGCGCATTACCTGCAACAGGCGGTCTCGCAAGGGCTCGGTATGATCGTCATGTCCAACGCGTCCCAGACGATGCCGCCCACAGGGGGGGTGCGCCCCTTCATGGGAACGAACCCGATCGCCTTCGGTTTTCCGACCGGCACCGACGTTCCCTTCATCCTAGACATGGCCACGAGCCTCGTCGCCCGCGGCAAGATCATCGTCGCCGCCAGCAATGGCGAGGCGATCCCGCTCGGCTGGGCGGTCGATAAGGAAGGCAATCCCACTACCGACGCACATGCCGCACTCGACGGCGCTGTGCTGCCCCTCGGCGGGCCGAAGGGTTCAGGTCTCGCGATGGCGATCGACATCCTGTGTGGCGTACTGACCGGCGCGGGTTTCGGCCCCTCGGTGAACAACATGTACGACAACTGGGAAGAGCCCCAGAACGTCGGTCACATGTTCATAGTGCTCGACATTGCGCGCTGGATGCCGCTCGAAACCTTCAAGGACCGCCTCGATGATTACATCCGCCTTCTGAAGCTGGAGCCCCGGGCGGGCGGTGTCGACGAAATCTTCTACGCGGGCGAGATTGAAAGCCGGCTAGAGGCCAGCCGCCTCCGCGACGGCATCACGCTTCCGGCCAAGGTCGAGGACGAACTCAACGCCCTCGGCGCGGCCTACGGCCTCTCGCTCAACGAACTTCAATTGTCCTGAAAGAACGAACCATGCGTGCATTCTCCTACCACATCCCGACGCAGATCGAATTCGGCAATGGCGCGATCGCCCGGCTACCGGAGTTCGTCAAGGCCCTCGGGGGCTCGCGCGTGCTGGTCGTCGGCGACCCCGGCGTGCAGCGCGTCGGCCTTATCGATCGCGTCCAGGCAATACTCACCGGCGCCTCGATCTTCAACGCGGTTTACGCCGACGTCGAAAGCGATCCTGCGACCCGCTCCGTTGACGAGGGCACCGTCCACGGCAAGGCGAACGGCTGCGACCTCGTGGTCGGCATCGGCGGCGGCAGCGCGCTGGACACCGCAAAGGCGATCGGCCTGATGCTGGTCAACGACGGCAACATCAAGGATTATGTCGGCATCGGCAAGGTGCCGAGGGCAGGCGCGCCGGTGATCGCCGTACCCACCACGGCCGGTACGGGCAGCGAACTCACCATCTGGTCCGTGCTGTCCGATAAGGTCGCGAAGGCCAAGATCAGCGTCGGCAGCGTGCTGAACTGCCCGGCGATCGCGCTTCTCGATCCGGAACTGACGCTTTCGTTGCCGCCGCAGATCACCGCCGCCACCGGCATGGACGCGTTGACCCACGCGCTGGAGTCTTACGTCAACACCGCGACGCAGCCGATCTCGGAAGCGATGTCCGACCAGGCGATGACGCTAATCGCAAGGAGCCTGCGCAAGGCGGTCGCCGACGGCTCCGACGTCGAGGCGCGTGGCGACATGCTGCTCGCCAGCACCATCGCGGCCATGGCCTTCAACAGCACGCGGCTAGGATTGGTACACGCCTTCGCCATGCCGCTCGGCGCGAAGTTCGGCATTCCCCACGGCCTGGTCAACGCGATCATGCTGCCGGAGGTGATGCGCTTCAACCATCTCGCCAACCCCCGCAAGTTCGCCCGCATCGCCGAGATCTTCGGCGAGAAGACCGCCGGTCTTCCGGTCGAGGAGGCTGCCGCGCTCTCCGTCTCGGCCATCGAGAAGCTGAAGCTCGATGTCGGCATCACTGCAAAGCTCAGCAATTTCGGCGTCACGGAAGGCCGCTTCGACGAGATCGTCGATGAGGCGATGCTGTCCGGCAACGTGCCGGTCAATCCGCGCCAGCCTTCCCACGACGACATGAAGGCCCTGCTTAGGGCCGAGCTGGTCTGAGCGACCGGGGAGGAGAATGACGATGTCCGACATGTTGAGCTGGCTCGCCGGAGCCGTTGGCGGAACCTACGGAAACTTCATTGGCGGCGAATGGAAGCTTGCCGGCGACAAGACGTCCCAGATCTTCAACCCCGCAGATCGCGACCAGTCCCTCGGCCGTTTCGCCGACAGCGGCGCGGCGGAAGTGGATGAGGCGGTCGTCGCGGCCCACAAGGCATGGCTCTCATGGCGGCAGGTGCCGGGGCCGGATCGCGGGGCGATCCTGTTCCGCGCCGCCGACCTTCTGGAGCAGCGGATCGATGAACTCGCCTTCATCCTCGCCGCTGAGCAGGGCAAGGTGCTGGCGGAGGCGCGCGGCGAAGTCGGCCGCGCCGCCAAGGAGCTGCGCTTTTCCGCCGGCGAGGCGAGCCGTATCGACGGTGACGTGCTGCCCAGCGAAAAGCGCAACGGCCTCGCCATGACGCTGCGAGAGCCGATCGGCGTCGTCGCCGCCATCGGCCCGTGGAACTTCCCGGTCGTCACCCCGGTGCGCAAGATCGGCCCGGCGCTTGCCTTCGGCTGCAGCGTCGTCCTGAAATCGTCGAACCTCACCCCGTGGTCCGCCGTCAAGCTGATGGGCGTGTTCCGTGACGCCGGCGTCCCGGCAGGCGTCGTCAGCCTCGTGCTGGGTTCCGGCCGCGCGGTCGGCGAGGCGCTGATCCGCCACCCGCTGGTGCGCGGCGTATCCTTCACCGGCTCGACCGGCACGGGCGTCGCGATCAACGCAGAGGCCGGCCGCCGACTGGTGCGCACCCAGCTGGAGCTCGGCGGGAAGAACCCCGCCGTCGTCCTCGACTACGACAATGCTGCGACCATCGCCAGGCAGATCGCCGGCGCCGCCTTCGCCTGTTCGGGCCAGCGCTGCACGGCGCTGAGCCGCATCGTCGTGCTGGAGAAGAACGCTCGCGAGATCACCGAGGCGCTGGAAGCAGAAATGGCGGCGATCAGGGTCGGCCCTGCCTGGCAGGCCGGCGCGACGATGGGCCCGCTGATCACCGCCCAGCACAAGGCCTCCGTCATGGGGCATATCGCCCATGCGCGGGAGGATGGCGCGACGCTCGCGCTCGGCGGCTCGTCCATGGAGGACGGCGACTTCGCCAAGGGTCATTTCGTCGCGCCCACGCTGTTCACCGGCGTCGACAAGACCTCGCGGCTCGCGCTGGAGGAGGTCTTCGGCCCGGTGCTCGCCGTCATTCCAGTCGGCTCGCTCGATGAGGCGATCGAGGTGGCCAACAGCGTCGAATACGGGCTGGCGGCCTCCGTCTACACCAACGACGTCAACCTCTCGCTGCGGTTCGCCCGCGAGAGCCAGTCCGGCATGGTCCACGTCAATCACGGAACGGCCAGCGAGGCGCACATGCCCTTCGGCGGCGTCAAGGCGTCCGGCTTCGGCGCCTATTCCATCGGCCATTCCAACCAGGAGTTCTTCACGACCGTCAAGGCCGTCTATTTCCAAAGCTAGTGTTCAATCAGGAGGAGACCAACATGAACATGAAACTGAAAACGGCAGCCCTGCTGGCCGCCGTGGCTCTCTTTGCCACCGGTGCATCCGCAGAAACCGTCCTTCGCCTCGGCCATGTCTGGCCGGATTCGGAAATCCACGCGGCGGCGGCGAAGAAGTTCGCCGACGACGTCGCGGCCGCCACGAACGGCGAGGTCAAGATCGAGATCCACGGCAACAGCACGCTCGGCAGCGACCGCGAACTGCTCGAAGGTATCAAGTTCTCGTCCAACGACATCTGGGTCGGCGGCGCCGGCGTGCTGTCGACGGCGTCCGAGACCGCCCGTATCTTCACGCTGCCCTTCATGATCCGCGACGTGAACCATTACAACGCCGTCTATGGCGGCCCGGTGGGCGGCGAAATCACCAAGCGCATCCGTGACGAATCCGGTTACGAGGTCGTCGCCTACTGGCTGCGCGGCCCGCGCTGGCTGACCACGAAGGTCCCGGTGGAAAAGCCGGAAGATCTTTCCGGCCTTAAGATCCGCGTTCCCGACAGCCCGGTCACCGTGCAGTCCTGGAACCAGCTCGGCGCCTCCGCGACACCAATGAACTTCGGCGAGGTGTTCAACGCCCTCCAGCAGGGCGTCATCGACGGGCAGGAAAACCCGCTGTCGCTGATCCTGTCTTCGAAGTTCTCGGAAGTCGTGAAGAATCTCGTGCGCACCGAGCACGCCTACGAGCCGGTGGTGGTCGTCATGGATGCCGGCCGCCTGGTCGCTATGCCGGAAGACCAGCGCAAGGCAATCGTCGATGCCGCCAACGGCGCGGCCAAGGCCTATGCCTCGGAAGAGGTGCTGAAGGGCGAGCAGACCTTCGTCAAGCAGCTTCAGGACGCCGGCATGACGCTGATCGAGCCGGACAAGAAGCCCTTCCAGGAGCGTGTCGGCACGGAGTTCGTCCACAAGGCGTTCGCCCCCGTCGCCGATCTCTACGACAGCGTCGCCGCTGTCGAGGCCCCGAACGGGCAGTAAGCCCGCGTAACCGGAAGATGCTTCGATGAAACCCTCGTCCAACGAGGCCGTTGTCGGCCTTTCGACGAGCCAGCAAAATCATCGCCCGAAATGGGCGATGATCCGATGGCTCGACATGCTCAACGCCCTGATCCTCAATTTCCTGGCGGGCGTCATGGGCCTTCTCGCCTGTCTCGGGATCGCCCAGGTCGTGGCGCGCTACGTGTTGAAATCGCCTATTGCCTGGTCGGAGGAGTTCATCCGTTTCGCGCTGATCTGGTGCGTTTTCCTCGGCGCAGGCGTCGTGGTGCGCCGCGGCATGTTGGTCGCCGTCGAAGCGATCTTCATCGCCGTGCCCGCCTCCGTGGCGCGGATCATATGCGTCTTCAGCGTCGCCGTCAGCATTCTCTTCTGGGCAATCCTCGTCTACTACGGCTGGACCGTCAGCGGCATGGTCGGAACCCTGATGTCCGGCTCGCTCGAACTGCCGATGCGCTACGTCTACCTCGCCATTCCGGTCGGCGCGTTCCTCGCCCTCGTGAACACCATCGCTGTCGCCGTCGATCCGCCGCCGAGCGTGATCGTCCAGGCCGCAAGCTGAGAGGATCGCCATGTTTCCCGTCGCGCTCACCGCTTCCATGCTCGTCTTCTTCACCTGCGCGGTGCCGATCGCCGTCACGCTCGGCATGGTCTCGGCCATGGCCATGTACGGCTCCGGCATTCCGCTCCAGGCCATGATCCAGCGCATGTTCGCTGCGCTCGATTCCTTCCCGCTGACAGCGATTCCCTTCTTCATCCTCGCCGGCGCGCTGATGGAAGTGAGCGGCATCTCCACCCGCCTGGTCAATTTCGCCCAGTCGCTCGTCGGCCGCGCCACCGGCGGCCTCGGCCTCGTCGCCGTGCTGTCGGCGATGTTCTTCGCCGCGATTTCCGGATCGAGCGCCGCGACGACGGCGGCGATCGGCGGCATCCTCATCCCGGCCATGGCGGCGCGTGGCTATTCGCGGCCCTTCGCCACTTCCGTACAGGCGTCCTCCGGCGAGCTCGGCGTCATCATCCCGCCCTCGATCCCGATGATCATCTTCGCGCTGACCGCCGGCGTGCCGGTCTCGATCGGCGATCTCTTCCTCGCTGGTATCCTTCCCGGCCTGCTGGTGGCCGGCGGCTTGATGCTGACCGTCTACCTCGTCAGTAAGCGCAAGGGCTACGGCAGGGCGAAACCCGGCGCGTCCGGCGACGGGCTCGGTCCGCAGCCCGGCGTGTGGGAAAGCTTCAAGGCGGCCATCCTGCCGCTCATGCTGCCCGTACTCATCCTCGGCGGCATCTACGGCGGCGTCTTCACGCCGACCGAAGCCGCGGCGGCCGCCGTCTGCTTTGCGCTAATCATCGGCGTCGTCGTGTTCCGCACCATCACCGTTGAGAAGCTGGTGACGGCTCTGCGCTCGTCTCTGCTCAACACCGTCGTCATCTTGCTGATCATTTCGGCGGCCAGCGTCTTCGGCTGGGTGCTGACGGCAAACCGCATCCCGGAGCTGATCTCGCAGGTCTTCGTGTCGATCTCCGACAATCCGCTGGTCTTCCTGCTGTTGATCAACCTGCTGCTGCTTCTCGTCGGCATGTTCCTGGAGACGGGCGCCGCGATCACCGTGCTGGCCCCCATCCTGACGCCGGTGGCGCTGAAGATGGGCATCGACCCGATCCATTTCGGGATCGTCATGATCGTCAATCTCGCGGTCGGCATGACCACGCCGCCGGTCGGCGTCAATCTCTTCGTCGCCTGTCAGATAGCGGGGCTGAGGATCGAGCACATCATCCGCAGCATGCTGCCGTTCTACCTGTCGCTGCTCATTTGTTTGGCGATCATCACCTATCTGCCGGGCCTCAGCCTCTGGCTTCCGCAAATGCTCAAGTAGTCGTCACGCCGACCAGCGAAGGAGGATTTCCATGCCGACCGCACAGCAGAAGAAATCGATCTACGAACCCGATCAGGAAGGCCTGCACTTTCCCCGCGAACCAGTCTTCCAGACGCTGGCGGAGGAGCGCCAGCACCGCCGCGAGCGGCTGGCCGCCGTCTGCCGGATCTTCGGCCGCTACA
The DNA here is from genome assembly GCF_025628925.2 of Aminobacter sp. NyZ550. Classification (NCBI taxonomy): domain Bacteria; kingdom Pseudomonadati; phylum Pseudomonadota; class Alphaproteobacteria; order Hyphomicrobiales; family Phyllobacteriaceae; genus Aminobacter; species Aminobacter sp. NyZ550. Next base: position 118,874 of record NZ_CP114191.1, on the reverse strand, counting down.
AGTTCGAGTACGGCTTCGCGGGCCACGTCACGGTGCGCGATCCCGAGCACCTCGACCTGTTCTGGACCAACCCCTTCGGCATGAGTTTCTCGCGGGTGCGCGCCTCGGACCTCATCCTCGTCGATCACGCCGGCAAGGTTGTGGAGGGCACCTGGGCCGTCAATCGCGCCGGCTTCGTTCTGCATTCGGCGATCCACGAAGCGCACCCCGACATTGTGGCCTCCTGCCATGCCCACACCGTCAACGGCATGGCGTGGGCGGCGCTCGGGCGTCCGCTCGATCCGATCACCCAGACCGCCTGCGGCTTCTACGGTCATCAGGCGGTGATCACCGAGGAGGCCGGCGCCGTGGTGGTGGAGAAGGGGGCCGGCAACAGCGTCGCCAACGCCTTCGGCAACGCTAAGGTCGCCATCCATCAGAACCACGGGCTGTTCAGCGTCGGGCGTCACAGCATCGACGAGGCCGCCTGGTGGTTCATCGCACTGGAACGCGCCTGCGAAATCCAGCTGAAGGCCGAGGCGACTGGCTCGCCGCTGAAACTGGTCGCTCCGGAAAAAGCCGCCCATTCTGCCAAGCACCTTGCGACGCCTTTCATGGGGTGGCTACACTTCCAGCCCATCTACGACTGGATCATCCGGACCGATCCGGATCTGGTGAACTGAGCCGGACGCACTGCAGCGACCGGCCGAGAGGACGACGAAACCATGCATGACACTGACACCCGCCGGACCTATCGGATCCTAATCTGCGACCTGGTGGGCCTGCGGCCGGGGCCCGACGGCCGGCCGGACTGCTCCGAGGTGCGCCGACACGTCGAGCAGGCCGGCTGCACGTTCCACGACGGCGACGCCATCGTCGCTGCCGACATCGGCGGTGGCGGTATCCACTTCGTTTACCGGCCGGACCTGAACACCGCCGAAGACTTCGTCGCCGAAGCGGGTGATGGCCTGTACGACGCGGTGATCGCCGCGGCGACCGTCGTGCCGGCCGACACCGTTTTCCCCGAGGGCGGCGTTCGGATCGGGGCGGGCACGGGCAACATGCAGTCCCGCTCCTGGGGCGGCGGATCGGGTGCCGGCGGCGCGGCGCCGCTGATGAACACGCCCGGCATCAACAGCCGCGCCACCGCGCAGATGGTGATGAAGGCGATCCTGCGCTTCCTGCCGGATCTGCCGTTCGACCTGCTGCACGAACGCACCGTGTCCGGCCGTTTCGATACGGGCCGCGATCTCAAGGATTTCCCGACCGGGAAGCTGGAAGGCAGACGTATCGCCGTGCTCGGCTACGGCAATATCGGCCGCGAGGTCGCGCGCCTTGCCGACGCCTTCGGCATGCGGCCTGTGATCTATGCCCGCGAGCGGCATCGCCGCTGGATCGAAGCCGAAGGTTTCGGTTACGCGGCAACGCCCGTCGAGGCGTCCGCCGGCGCCGATATCGTTTCCGTCCATCTCGGCCTCGGCGCGGCCGATCCCCCGACCGGACGCTTCGCCAATGCCGGCCTTGTCGGCGAGGCGATCTTCGATGCGGTCAGCCCCGGCGCGACGCTCGTCAATTTCGATCGCGGCGAACTGGTGGACGCCGGAGCCCTCGACACCGCGATGGGCGACGGCCGCATCCGTTTCGCCGCGATCGACGCCGACATCTTCAGCGACGCCGCGACCGGCGCGGTCTCCGGCCCGCTCGCGCCCTATCTGCCGCTGGTGGAACGCCATGCCGGCCGCCTGCTGCTTCTGCCGCATGCGGTTGCCGACACCGACCATCCGTCGCGGGTGGCGGGCGCGAAGCAGGCCGTAGACCAGATCCTCGAGGCGATCCGCTTCCGTCGCGTGGGCAATCTCAAGGGTGATCTACCCGATGGCTACACCGCCGTGCCTGGCCGCGCGATCCACGGTATCGGCGGCGTTTCCGCCGGCGCATTGGCGGGCGTTGCCGAGGACGCGGACGTCGTGAAGCAACTCGCCTATACGACCGGTCGACTCCATGATTTCTGGACGCGCCTCGCCGCCGCGGCGGATGCAGAAGAGCGGCAGGCCCTCTGCGCGGCGATGGGCGACGGCGTGATGCTGGACGTCAATCGGCAGGCCGCCTTGATGGGCGCACTCGGCCTTCATGGCCCCTTCACCGGCAAACCGCGGGACTGAGCGATGGACAAGACTTTCCTCGCCGCCCTTTTCGACGTGGCCGTCCAGGCGGCCGATCCCCTGACCGGCATCCGCGCCCACCTGCCGGAGCCACCACCGAGCGGCCGCACGGTCGTTATAGGGGCGGGTAAGGGCGCGGCACAGATGGCGGCGGCGCTGGAAACGCTCTGGCCCGGCCCACTTACCGGCATCGTCGTGACGCGCTACGGCTATGGCTGCGAGACGCGTGGTATCGAGGTGCTGGAGGCGGCGCATCCGGTTCCCGACGAGGCCGGGCTTGCAGCCGGCGCGCGGCTCCTCGATCTGGTTTCCGGGCTGACGGAAAACGATCTCGTCATCGCGCTGGTCTGCGGTGGCGGATCGGCGTTGCTGCCGGCGCCGCCCGAAGGGCTGTCGCTCGCCGACGAGATCGCCGTCAACGAGGCGCTGCTCGCCTCCGGCGCGCCGATCTCGGCGATGAACGTGGTGCGCAAGCACGTCTCGCGCATCAAGGGCGGGCGGCTCGCTGCGGCGACCCACGCCCGCGTCGTCAGCCTGCTGGTCTCCGACATTCCCGGCGACAATCCGGCCGCCATCGCATCCGGCCCGACGATCCCCGACGCTTCGACGCGTGCGGATGCGCTGGCGATCGTCGCGCAATACCGCCTCGATCTGCCGGCCGCCGTCATGGCGCACCTGAACGGGCCGGCGGCCGACGCACCGATGCCCGACGATCCGGTCTTCGCCCGACACGAGCATCACATCGTCGCCTCGGCGCGCGTTTCGCTGGAGGCTGCTGCGGCCGAGGCATGGGGCCACGGCGTCATGCCGGTCATCCTATCGGATGCGATGGAAGGCGAGGCGCGCGACGTGGCGCTCGTCCATGCCGCGATCGCCCGTGAGGTGCTGGCGCGGGGCCGCCCATTTTCACGACCGGCGGTGCTGCTCTCCGGCGGCGAGACGACGGTGACATCGCGAGGAAGGGGCGGGCGGGGCGGCCGAAACGGTGAATTCGCGCTTGCCATGGCGCTTGCCATCGACGGCCACGCCATCGAAATTCTGGCGGCCGATACGGACGGCATCGACGGCTCCGAGGACAATGCCGGCGCTTTCGCCGACGGAACGACAGTGCGACGTCTGCGCGCCGCCGGAATCGATCCGAAAGAAATGTTGGATCGCAACGATAGCTATACGGCATTCTCCATCATCGGTGATCTCCATAAGACTGGACCAACCGGCACAAATGTGAATGATTTCCGCGCAGTCCTTATTCGGTGATCGCCCGTTAGCTTCACCGCGTATCGCACATAGAGATCCCAACGGGGCATCGTAAAGTTAACGGAACTTGGGGCTTGATAGGCGATGAAGAGGCATGACAGACCGTGATCCGCTCTACCGTCGCCACCGCTTTCCCGCTGAAATCATTGCCCACGCGGTGTGGCTCTATTTCCGTTTTCCCCTGAGCCTGCGGATGGTCGAAGACATGCTGGCCGCTCGTGGCATCATTGTCTCGCATTAAACGATCCGGCTGTGGGCAGAGAAATTCGGACGAACTTTCGCCAACCAAATCCGTCAACGTTCGCGCGGCCGACTCGGCGATAAATGGCATCTCGATGAGGTCGTTATTTCGATCCGGGGCAAGAAGCATTGGCTATGGCGCGCCGTGGATCAGGACGGTTTTGTCCTGGAGGTTCTGGTGCAAAGCCGCCGCGACGCCAAGGCGGCCAAGCGCCTGATGCGCAAGCTTTTGAAAGGCCAGGGACGATCGCCGCGCGTGATGATCACCGACAAGCTTCGCTCCTATGGCGCCGCAAAGCAGGAAATCATGCCCGGTGTCGAGCACCGCTCCCATAAAGGCCTGAACAATCGGGCGGAGAATTCCCACCAGCCGATCCGACGGCGAGAGCGGATCATGAAGCGCTTCAAGTCAAAGCGACATCTGCAACTCTTCGTTTCCATCCATGATCCGATTGCCAACCTCTTCCACATCCCGCGCCACGACATTCCCTCCAGCCATCATCGCGAACTGCGCAAAGCGGCGATGAACCTATGGGCGAAGATCGCTCGCGCATGAGCAGTGCACGTGGCGGGCGTCACGCTTTTGCTTCGCTGAAGTTAACTTTACGATGCCGACTATGGTGATGACGACGAGGAGGATTTCGTCGACGAAGACCCCGAAGAGGGCGCCTACGCCGAGAGTGATCGTCTGGTGCCGGTGATTGTTGCCGGGGAGGTGGCGCCATGTGTCGATTTACACTTCAAACAGGGACTGGCGCGGATTTAGAGAAAGTTGGATAGTTCAATTGAGACTTTTGCGCCCAGAGTCTCGATTGAAGTGTTAGGTTCACGGCTTGTGCAAAGGCGGCTTGAAGGGCAGAATTCAAACGCTGACCATGGTCGATCGACTGGTCGATCAATCCCATTTTGGGTGTAACAAATTTCTGCTCAGGTCCCATTTGAACTGCAAAGCGTTACACTCCAGTCTCGCGCAAACAATTGAAATTGCACAATACGCGGATCTCAATTGAAACGTAAATCGACAGTTACGTCCAGCAGCACGGCCGACCCGGCAGCATCACCGAATTGGCGGACCATGCCCTGATCGGCTTCGACGGCATAATGCAGAACCATCGCGTGGCGAAATGGCTGCCGCAGGCGGTCCCGAATGACCGCAGCGCGTTCGATATCTGAGTGCGCTGGCGGTTGAGCATCAACCGGACCCGGTGCAGCATCATCACGCTTTGCTGCTCAGGCGACTTCACCGGCACGAAGCGCATGGTCGGTCGGGTCACGGCCTCGCAGATCGCTTCTGCGTCGGCTGCATCATTCTTCTGTCGCTTCAGATAGGGCTTTACGTACTGTGCCGGCAGCAGCCGCACATCATGGCCGAGTGCGATCAGCTCGCGAGCCCAATAGTGCGAGGAACTGCAGGCCTCGATCCCGATCACGCATCGTGGCAGACTTTCGAAGAAGGCGAGGACACGCCCTCGCGTCAGCTTTCGGCGAACAACAACCTCGCCGGACGAATCCACCGCGTGGACCTGAAAAACGGACTTTGCAATATCCAAACCGATCGTCACAATGTTGCTCATCGTGGTGCTCCTCCATCTTCAATCCCGCGATCATACCGCAGGGAGGGAGGAGAGCCGTCCACCGCATCAAGTCCGGACGGTCCGCTGTTGGAAGCGCTTGGCGGTTAGCTGCCTTTCCCGCACTGCCCTGTTGGGCAAAGTTTGCTTGGTCAGCGTAGGCCCATTGCGGCCATCAGAATCTGGTGGACGGAAGCCGTAAACGGTCGTAGCCGACCGGCCCCAGCATCAGATGCGACGCCACTGACCCTATCACCACACACTTCACGTCATGTTCGAATTCCGCACGTTGGCGCCGAGGCCTTCGGCGACATACGCACGCAGGAGCAGATTGAGAATCTCAAGATCGTTTTGCACTTCCACCGGATGGCATTTCCTGGCGCCTTCGAGGGCCGCCTTCAGCCATGGGCTCATCCGAGGATGCGCCAGAACCCAGGCGATCCGCTCGTCATTGGTCTGCGGCGCGTCATCAGCTTTCGTCATCGGCCTTTCTCCATCGTCCGGTCATGGGTTGCACAAGGGACAGTGTCCCGGATCGGCCTTGGTCAGCCCGTCGCCGCGCGGCCGGTTCTCACGATGCGGGCAGGCGACGCAGCCGAAGACGCGGTGGCGGACCATGAGGCTCGGCGTCCCGCACCATTCGCAAGGCAAGCCGATCTCGACATCGACCTGTCCGTAGCCGGGCGTGCGGCAGGCCGGGCACAGCGCGGAAAGCCGTTCGGCGAGAGCAGAGGCAAGGCGGCCGAGCGTCGCCATCCGGGTCGGGTTCATGTGGGCGCGCATATCGGTCTGGATCAGCGCCCGGCCGTCGTCCGATTGCGCCTTAGCCGACATGACGGCCAGCTCGAGCGCGGTTCTGTCGCGCAGGCCCTTGTGGATGTTGCCTGCTCCACCTTCGCTCTCGGCCGGCTTCACGATCAAGGCGTGCGCGGGAAAGCCGAGACGATCCAGGATGGGCGTCACATCGTCGCCAGCAACTACATAACCGTGGCCGAAGACCGGCGCGTCCTCGATCAGATGCTCGCTGACGACGATGCCGCGCATATCGTCGACGAGCACCATGAGCTCGACCCCACCGGGAACGAATGGGATCTGCGGGTGCGGGCCGTAGCTGCCTTCGCTGGCAAGGCCGATCGGCAAGCCGGTTGCCTTCATGCCCAGCCGCGCCTTGGCGATTGCCGCCTCGCGGATGGTGCCGGCGCGCGGGATCTCGCCGGTGAAGGTGCCGAGTGCGTCGGTGTCGATATCCGGCGCGGACGAGACGATCAGTCCGAGCCGGTCGCGCAGGACGGGCGCGATTGCTTCCTCCTTTCCGTGCATCGTGGCGAGCACGGCATGCCGGCAGGCATAGGGTGAATACCGGTGGCCGGCGTCTGCAAGGGGGACAGCTTGCGGAACGAAGGTCTTCATGCGTGCGCCTGAAGTCGCAAGGTTTCCACCTCCGCTTCGTCCCAGGAGAGGTTGCCGGCGTAACGCCAGGCCATGCGGCCGTCCTCGCCGAGGGCGAAGAGATGGAGCCAGCGATTGTCGAGCAGTGCCCGGACGTCCGCGTGGCGCTCGAGGATGCCGGTGATCGCCTTCTGCGGGGCCTCGATGACGACGGAGAGCCGCAGCGGTTCATGCGCCAGCTCATTACCGTCATGGACGGACTGCCAGGGCAGGCCGGCGCGCAGGAGGCCGCCATTGCCTTCGACGACGCCGATTCCCCCTGTGACGTTGTGCAGGAGCTTGTTGCCGGCGCCGAAGACTTCCGGCGCGACGGTTGAGCCGTAATATTGCAGGCTGATCCAGCTCGCGACGACGACCGGTGCGGTCAGGATTAGTTCCAGCACGCCGAAGCCTTCGTCGCGCCGCCAGTCATAATCATGCAGGAACGCCCGGCCCCCCAGGTCGCAACCCGTCGTGCGCCACCGAGGCGCGGCGACGAAAGCCTGGCAGCCGGCGAGCGCCCATTCGGGTCGCAACTCGGCCCAGTCGCGGGCGCGGCGGGCAATATCGGCCTGTGTCTCGGCGCGGGGCAGGCGCCTTGCCCGTTCGGCCCGCGCGAGCCCGCCTGCGGTCTGGAGCCAACCCCTGGCCGCCGTCAGGTCCGCGGCGTGCTCCACCGAGGAATGATCGGCGTCATAGATGGTAACGTCGTCGGTCGTCGTGTCGTGGAGGGCCGCCAGGAACAAGGTGTCTTCGGGAACCACGATGCCGCGTGCGAGAAGGCTGGTGCGCACGTCGGGCGCGTTGAGCAGCGAGGCGAGCAGCCGGGCATTGACCTCGCCCGAATAGCCGCCGCAGGCCCCGCAATGGAGTGCACTGGCATGCGGGTTGTTGACGACACTGGCGCCGTGGCCGGCGATCAGCACCAACCTCGCGAAACGATCGGTGAGCGACATGGCCCTGAGGACGGTTTCGGCCATCTCGATCCGCTGGTCGAGGCCGATCGTGTCGGCCGGCCGTGGCGCCGGGTCGTTCGGTGCGGCATTGCGGGTGAGCCCCAGCGCGTCGCGAAGAAGCTTGCCGACATAGACTGGCCCCGTCGCCTCGACGAAGGCGAAGGAGGAGACGGCGGCGAGCTTGAAGCGACCCCAGGCACGCTTGGCACGGGCCGCGATCCGTGCCGTGCGATCCGCGCGCTCGGTCTCAGGCGTCTGCTCTCCCGAGCAGGTGAAGAGACCGGGCCGGAGCAGAACGGGCAGGCGGGCTTCCACCACGTCCGAGCCGAAGCGGCGGTGCGCGATCCCCATGCCGAAGAAACCGGCGAAGCCGAGCGTGCTGATCCCGGGATCGAGCGTTTCCAGCGCCCTGCGAAAGACCTCCGAGCGGACGTCGATGCAGAAGGCCATCTGCATCGCGGGACGCGACGAAGCCGGCACGGCGGGCCGCGGTTCGGCGAAGAGGGCCCGCAGCTGCCTCTGGGCGGCGCGCTCAGCGGCCTCCTGGAGGATCGCATCGACATGATCCTCCGCGCTTGCGGCGACCGGTTCGGCATGGGCGGTCACGGTCTCGCGCCATTGCGTGCCGATCTCGTGCTCGTATTGCCGCAGAAGTGCAGCTTCCCAAACGAGACGAATGGCAAGGAGATCGATCACCGTCTTGTCGGTCCCGCCTGCCAGTGCGGCCTTCCAGAGGCGATAGCGTGCGAGCTGCGCCCAGCCGCCCAGGCTTGCCAGCAGGCGGTGGAAGCAGCTTTCCAGCGCCGACTCGGACAGGCCGAGCGTCTCGACGGCGTCGATCAGGGCGGCCTCGGCGCTTTCGGGAGCGTCCGCGACGGTGCCGGCGAAGCGGGCAAGGCCGACGATCTCCGGGGTCAGGTCATGCATGGCGACGGTGCGCCAGGAGGCATAGGCGCTGCGGCCTTGCGCTGCGGCCCAGAGCGCTTGGCCCTGATCGAAATAGCCTGCCGCCCAATGGCTGATGCGCTCATCGACCACGGCCTGCCAGTCGATGCCGCTGGCCTCGCGCGCCAACTCGGCGACGGTCGGCAAAGCCCGCGCCGCCGACGTCTCGACATTCAATGCCTGCTTTAGCGCGGGAACCGTTTTTGGGCGCATTGATGCTGGCGCCGCTCCAAGCGCTTCGGCCAGATCTTCGTCGGTGAGTTCGCCGCTTTGGTGGCGCTCCCGATACCAGTCGCGCGGCATGTTGAGCCGGATGCCGGCGACCCGCCGCAACCGCGCAGCGGCGACAGCCAGCGGTTCGCCCGTCTGGCCAAGGAACGGATTGACAGCGACGCTGGACGCCAGCGGCCAGAGCGGCGGGATGGCGCGCGCTGCGCCGTGCGCCGCAGCCATGACTGCTTCGGAGCCGGGAAGTGGGGTCTTGTGTACAGTCATCAGCATGAGGTTTTCCTGATCCTTGAGCGTCACGAGGGCTTGCGGACGGACCAGCCGCCCAGCATGCGATCGAGCATGGCGTTGACATAAAGCCCGTTGGAGAGATGAACCCGCAGGCCGGCAGCCGCCGGATGGCCCGCCCAGAGCGGGAACAGCGCCTGCGCGACTGCGACCAGGCCGAAGGTCAGGACGGCGAGCGCCATCAGGGTCCATTCGAGCCTCCCCGGCGCGGGCGTCGCCGGCAGCACGCCCGCCGTCAGCCATTCGGCCACCGTCTGGAGCGCGAAGTAGCCGAGGGCAGCTGCGGTCGCGTAAATTGCTGTCCTTGTCGTCAGGGCGCGCGGTGCGGCATCCGCTAGCCCCTGGGCCAGCAGATAGGCGACGCCGAAGATGAGGATGGCGCCGAGTGCGAGCGATTGGGGTGATTTGTGCTCAAACCCGAAGCCAAGACCGAAGGCTGCACCGATCGCGCCATAGATCGCCAACGCGATGAAGAAGGCGCGGGCGACCGCGCCGCCATCTGGTATGGCCACCGGTCCCGGCCGGCGGATCGAGGCGACCTGCTCGACGGCACCGCCCGAGGCCAGGAAAGCATGGGCCTTGTAGAGCGAATGGGCGACGATGTGGAGCAGTGCCAACGGGAACAGCGCCAGCCCGCATTGCAGGATCATGAAGCCCATCTGCGCCACGGTCGACCAGGCGAGCGAGGTCTTGACTGCTGGCTGGGTCAGCATGACGAGTGCGCCGAAGAGGGCGGTGAAGCCGCCGACCATCGCCAGCACCGCCAGCACGCCGGGCGCGAGCAGCATCACGTCAGCGAAGCGGATGAGGAGAAAGCCGCCGGCATTGATGACGCCTGCATGGAGCAGCGCCGAGACCGGCGTCGGCGCCTCCATCACCTCGGTCAGCCAGCCATGGGTCGGGAGTTGGGCCGATTTCAACAACGCCGCGAGCGCCAGTAACCCCGCCGCTGCCGGCGCGTGCCAGGAAACGTCGCCGGTCCGCGCCATGGTATTGATCGCGGCGATATCGGTCGTGCCGAAGGCCACGCTCATCAACAGCACCGAGCCTGCCAGCGACAGGGCGCCAAGGACCGCGAAGAGCCGCTTCTTGCGCGCCGCGCGCTGCGCCCCGATGCGCTCGGGATAGAAGAGCAGCAAGCGATGGAGCGCAAAGCTCGTCGCGATCCACGCGCCGAGCAGTTGCACGAGATTGCCGGCCTGAACGAGGAGAAGGACCGCGGCTAGCGCCGCGCACAGCCAGCCTGTGAACGCGCCCTGCCGTGCTTCGCCATCGAGCAAGGTACGCGAATAGCGCAGCACGATCCAGCCGACGAAGGAGACCAGAAGCAGCATCGTCACGCTGATCACGTCGAGCCGCGCGGAGAGACCTATACCAGCCGAGCCTATGAGGGCGCTGTCGCCCGGACCCTGCAGCAGTAGGAGAACCAGCGAACCGGCCGCGATAGCGAGGGCCGACATGGCGGCTCGCTCGGCGACGGCCGCTACGTGCGGGGCCCTTCGACCCGGACGCGAAGACGCGAACAGTGCGGCGAGAAGCAGGAACAGCGGTGCGGCGAGCGGCAGCAGATTGAGCGACAAGGTGGTTTCCTTGGGTGCGGTGGCGACACCCTGCTGCTAGCCGAGCCGCGTTCCGAAAGAAAATGCATTGTTTGCTCAATTCCGTTCGCTATTATCGAACGGCATGGCAGCGCTCAATTATCACCATCTGCGGTATTTCCGGGCCGTCGCCCACGACGGCAACCTCACGCGCACGGCCGCGCGCTTGAACCTGACCCAGTCAGCGCTCTCGGTGCAGATCCGCAAACTTGAAGAGCAGCTCGGCCATGCGCTCTTCGACCGGCGCGGACGACAGCTTCATCTGACCGAAGCCGGCCGCATCGCGCTCGACCATGCCGATGCGATCTTCGCGACCGGGGAGGAACTGCTAGGCACGCTTCGCGAAACCGGTACGGCGCGCCAGGCGCTGCGGGTCGGGGCGCTCGCCACCTTGTCGCGCAACTTCCAGATGGAGTTTCTGCGGCCCGTTCTCGGCCGGACCGATATTGAGCTCGTCTTGCGCTCCGGCGGGGCCGCCGAGCTTTTGCGCGCGCTGGAAGCACTGAACCTCGACGTCGTGCTCATCAACCACGCGCCCGCGCGTGATGTACTGACGCCCTTCGTGGCGCATCGGATCGCTGAACAGCCAGTCGGCCTCGTCGGCACGCCGCATCGGTTTTTTGGCAGAGCGGGCCTCGTCGATCTTTTGCGCGACCATCCCGTCATCGTACCGACGCTGGAGAGCAGCGTGCGCGCCGGCTTCGACGCTCTTGCCGATCGCCTGATGGTGCGCCCGCAGATCGTCGCGGAGGTCGAGGACATGGCGATGATGCGGCTTCTGGCCCGCGAAGATGTCGGCCTTGCCGTCCTGCCGCCCATCGTCGTCAAGGACGAGCTGGCGGCCGGCCTCCTCGTCGAGGGCGATGAGCCGCTGGGGATCACGGAGACCTTCTTTGCCGTGACGATGGAACGGCGTTTTCCGAACCCGGCCTTGCGAATGCTCCTGCAGCAGGGCTCGGCGCAGATCGGAGTCGTTTAGCTACCCGACGCCGAGCGCCTGTGCCGCATCCTTGGCCCTTTTGGCCAGTTCCTCAAAATGCGCCGCGCGGCCGGCCGTTGTCCTGAAGTAGACCCCGACTTCGCGGGTCTCGCGCCAGTCGCTCACCTCAAGGAGATGCACGTCTTCCGCGTTGCGGAACTCCGCCCGTGCGTAAAGTTCTGGGAACAGGGAACAGCCCATACCTATCGAGACCATTTGGCGGATCGCGTCGAGGCTGGTGCCGACATAGTCGTCGACGACCGTCGCACCCGACGCCTTCGCCAGGTGCTGGACATTTTCCAAAAGACGGTTGCCGCTCCCCAGTGCCAGAAGGCGTTCGTTTGCCAGCTCCTTCATGGCAACGGATCGCCTTTGCGCAAAGCGGTGATCGGCCGGCACGCCGAGATAAAGCCGCTCGCTGCCAATCGGGATGAAGGTCAAGGAGGGCTCGCCGCATGAGGGGCCGACACCGCAATCGAGCGTGCCTTCGGCGACAGAGGTTTCGATCGCGGCAGGGCGATCCTCGACGATATAGATTCTGAGGTCGGGATATGTCCGGTGGAGGGGCGGCAGGAAGGTCGGCAGGAAGTACGGCCCGAAGCTGGGAGGCGTACCCAGCCTGACGACACCGCCCAAGGCAGCGCTGTCCTGCGCGACGGCATCCATCAGATCGGTCATCGCGGCAAGCGTAACGCGTGCTCCATGGAGAAAGCGTTCTCCGGCTGGCGTGATCAGGACCGCTGCCGAGGTCCGCTCGAAGAGCTGGATGCCGAGATTTTCTTCGACGATCCCAATTTGAACGGACAGCGTGGGTTGCGAGACATGGCAGCGCTTGGCGGCCTTGCCGAAATGACCGCATTCGGCAAGGGCGACGACATATTCGAGCTGGCGCAGGGTTGGTCGGAACGGCATGGCTGATAGTTGACGACTATCATGACGATTTCAACAATCAATTGGCGCAATCGCAAAGGCATACCCAAATCAGCCTCGTGGTCAACACGGAGGTATGAACATGGACCCGTTCCTGAACTCGCTGCGCAATCGTCGCGCACAAATCCAGGCCCGTATCGAGCATGAACAGGCGCGTCCCGCGCCCGACAGCCTGAGGCTCTACGGGTTAAAGAAGCTCAAGCTGCGGTTTCGCGAGCAGATCGAATATCTGGAGCGGCTCAACCGGGAAGGGCAGGCGACAGTCATCCCAGTGATCCGCCGCAGGTCCTTCACGCCAACGATGGCGCGGCCGCGGGCGTGAGGGCGCATCCATGCACCTTCAACCGCGCCAAGCGGCAAAGCTCAACCGTGTCGTCGGCTACGGCGGCGTTGCCCTGATCGTCGCATGGTCGCTGCTCGCGCTTGCTGCCTATGCCGCCGTCGAGGCGGCGGTCGGCTGGATGGCCGGCATGGGCGCTGCCGATGGCCTGATCGCCTGGTTCGCACAGATCGCCGCGCCGCTTGACGGACCGCTGATCGCGATCGTGTGGCTTGTCGGCGTCGCGATCCTGGGCGTTGTGACCGTCCTGATCCGCCGTTTGACTTCGGCCGCAACCTAGCTGGTCTACCGCCGCCGATCCTGCGGGATCGGCGGCGGACATGTTGATTGCCCCAGTCCGGGCCCCTCTGGCGAGAGATGCCGGTCCTCTCGCGATGTCGGACATTTTTTCACCGTGGACGACCGGCTGGAGAGTTCACGTGGAATTTGCATTTCTGTTCGCCGACTGGCTCGGCAAGCCGGTCTGGATGTGGCTCGGCTTCATCTCGATTGTTATCGCGCTTCTGGTCTTCGACCTCGGCGTCCTTCACCGTGACAATCACGAGATCGAGGTGCGCGAAAGCCTGATCCTGTCGTCGATGTACATCACCCTCGGTCTGGCCTTCGGCGGCTTTGTCTGGTGGCAGCTCGGCGCGGAATCCGGTATGAACTATGTGACGGGTTTCGTGGTCGAAAAGACGCTGGCGCTCGACAACGTTTTCGTCATCGCGCTGATTTTCTCCTTTTTCGCGGTTCCGCGCAAATACCAGCACCGCGTGCTTTTCTGGGGCATCCTCGGCGTCATCGTCCTGCGCGCCATCATGATCGGCCTCGGCGCGACGCTCGTCTCGCAGTTCTCCTGGGTGCTCTACATCTTCGCCGCGTTCCTGGTGATCACCGGCATCAAGATGCTGTGGATCGGCGACAAGGAGCCCGAGATCGGCAATAACCCCATCGTCGGCTTCCTGCGGCGCCGCTTCAACGTGACCGACGAACACCACGGCCAGGATTTCTTCGTCAAGAAGCCCGATCCGAAAACTGGCAAGCTCGTCTGGTTCATGACGCCGCTTTTCATGGCGCTGGTGATGGTCGAGATCGCCGACGTGATCTTCGCCGTGGATTCGGTACCGGCGATCTTCGCTATCACGACGGACCCATTCATCGTCTACACGTCGAACATCTTCGCCATTCTCGGCCTGCGCGCGCTCTACTTCGCGCTCGCTGCGATGATCCACCGGTTCCAATACCTAAAGCCGGCGCTCGCGATCGTGCTGATCTTCATCGGGTCGAAGATCTTCGTCGCTGACCTGCTCGGTCTCGAGAAGTTCCCCGCCGCGCTCTCGCTTGGCATCACCTTCGCTATCATCGCGTCGGGCGTGGTCTGGAGCCTGGTAAAGACGCGGTCTCAGCCGCCGCATATCGGGCCGGAAGAATTGCCGCGCCCCTAAGGCTCGGCCCTGGCGCTGGACAGCAAGTCCATCGCCAGGGCTGCCAGATGGCGCACTTGGAATTGAGCTCGACATGTTCGGACGCAAGGAGTTGAAACAATGCACGACATGCTGGTCGCCCTGATCACCTTTCTTCTTCTCGAGCCGCTGCAGCAGGACATCGCAAGGTCGCTTGCCGACACCAGCGCCCCGCAGGAGGTAGTGGCCTCGCTCGTCGCCTGTGTAACCGAGCAAGGAGCGCAGATCGTCAACCGTGCTTTGGACGATCTGTGGTGGGCGTCATCAAGCGCATTCGGCGTCTGGATCGGTTTTGCCGACCCGGTCACGCTGCTTACCGAGGCTGCACCGGAATGCGTGGCAGCCATCGACGCCGCCCGGCCGTTTCTTGAGCCACTAGAAGGCGCCAGTGGGTAAGCGCAGAGCGACAACGGGAGGGCCGCAGTTCGTTCACTGGCTTGCGGCCGCGATGACGCTAGGGACGTTCATAAAACGAGCAGCCGACACATGCATAACCTCTCCACCATACTCGATCTTTCCATCGTCGGCTTTGCGATGGCATCCGCCTGGCTCTGGTGGGCATCCGGCCGTCACCGGGTCAGGCGGATCACGCGGCGCGAGGAACTGAGCGCCGCGGACATCAATCGGTTGGTCGTCGCGTTAAACCGGTCACAGATGCTCAATACGCGCGCGGCATTCACGACGGCCTGTGCTGGCGCACTTGCAGCAATCCGGCTGGCCGTGGACCTTGCATAAGATGCCGGAAGAACAGCGTGAGGCTAGACACATGCCCCGACTTGCCATCACTCAGAAACGAGGATCAGATCTGTCGATTTACACTTCAAACAGGGACTGGCGCGGATTTAGAGAAAGTTGGATAGTTCAATTGAGACTTTTGCGCCCAGAGTCTCGATTGAAGTGTTAGGTTCACGGCTTGTGCAAAGGCGGCTTGAAGGGCAGAATTCAAACGCTGACCATGGTCGATCGACTGGTCGATCAATCCCATTTTGGGTGTAACAAATTTCTGCTCAGGTCCCATTTGAACTGCAAAGCGTTACACTCCAGTCTCGCGCAAACAATTGAAATTGCACAATACGCGGATCTCAATTGAAACGTAAATCGACAACTATGAGCAGGAACTGCCGGAGGCGATTGCCGGCAAGATCGACCCGATCCTGCCAGACTTCTCCGAGACCTACACGCCCTGGCTGCCGCTGGGCTTCTCCATCGCCCGTCATATCTACTGGCTTGAGGTCGAAGAACCCGAAGCGTTCGCCTCCACGGAGGCGATCCTGTGCTATCCGCAATATTGGGTCTGGCGCTTCAGCGGGCACAAGCTTTCCGAATGGTCCTATCTCGGTGCGCACAGCCAGCTTTGGGCACCGCTCGAGCGAGACTACAGCTCGCTGGTCGAGCGGCTCGGCTGGCGTGATCGCTTCCCCGCGATAGCGCCGGCAGGTGCGATCGTCGGAGAGGCCAGCGTCACCATGGCGGATGGCAGCACCCGGGCGATCGCCGTGCATAACGGCGTGCATGATTCCAACGCGGCGCTGGCCTATTACCGCATGACCGGGCTGCACGACTTCACGCTGGTTTCGACCGGCACCTGGGTCATCATCATCAATCTCGACTGTCCGCTCGGCGCGCTCGACCAGGAGCGCGACATGATCGCCAATGTGACGGTCAATGGTGAACCGGCGCCGTCGCTGCGCTTCATGGGTGGGCGCGAATACGACCTCATCAGCGACAACTGGAACAAGTCGATCTCACAGGCCGCAGTCGAGCACGTGATGGAGCGTGGCATCTTCGCCATACCGTCATGGGCGGCCGGCGGACCTTTCCCCGAGACGAAGGGACATATCGTCGGCGGCGACGTCAGCGGCGAGGAGAGGGCGGCGGTCGCCGCACTCTATGTCGCCATGATGACCGACCTGTCGCTCGACCTGATCAAGTCGGAAAATCTCCTGGTCATCGACGGTGGCCTGGCGAAGATCGACCTGTTCACCGCCATGCTGGCGCAATTGCGCCCGACGCAGACGGTCGTGCGTTCGATGATGAGCGAAGGGTCGGCAACGGGCGCCGCGGCACTGGCCTTCAAGGCGCTTGGCCTGAAGCCGTTCGGAGACGAGACCGTGCCGGTGTCGGCGAGCCAGATTCCCGGTCTCGACACTTACCGCGCTCGCTGGCGCGAACTGGCCGACGGCGCGCGCGCCGCTGCCAGGGCGGCAAGGCCTGATGCGAAGGAGGCGAGCCGATGAGCAATTCGACCGCCTATGTCAGCCTCACCGGCATGTCCAAGTCCTTCGGCGGCGTGAAGGTGCTGAAGGACGTCAGCTTCGACGTCCGCCCCGGCGAGGTGCATGCGCTGCTGGGCGAAAACGGCGCCGGCAAGTCGACTTTGATCAAGATGATGTCCGGCCTCTATACGCCAGACGCCGGCACCATCACCGTCGACGGCAGGGAGTTGAAATTCTCCACGACGCGCGACGCCGGCGCGGCGGGCATTGCCACCGTCTACCAGGAGCTGCTTTTGTTTCCCGAGCTGTCGGTGGCGGAAAACGTCTTCCTCGGCAACTATCCGCGCACGGCTACGGGCATCATCGACTGGGCCGAGGTGCGCCGCCGTACCCGCGATCTGCTCGACCAGCTCGACACATTCGACCTCGACGTCGACACCAAGGTTCTGAGCCTGTCGGTCGCCCAGCGCCAGCGCGTCGAGATCGCCAAGGCCCTGAGCAAGAATGCCCGCATCATGATCATGGACGAGCCGACCGCGTCGCTGGTCGAGTCCGATGTCCAGCGGCTTATGGCGGTCGTCAGGCAGTTGCGCGAACGTGGAGTCGGCATCGTTTATGTCAGCCATCGCATGCCCGAGATCTTCGCGCTCGCCGATCGCGTGACCGTGCTGCGCGACGGCGCCCATGTCGCCACCAGGGACATCGGCGAGGTCGACGAGAACCAGCTCGTGTCGATGATGGTCGGCCGCTCGATCGAAAGCCTGTTCCCGAAAGCGCAAGCCAGCATCGGCGGCACGGTGCTTCGGGTGACGAAGCTCAATCACGGCCGTCATGTGCGCGACATCTCGTTTGCTTTGAGGCGCGGCGAAATCCTCGGCATTGCAGGTCTGGTCGGCAGCGGTCGAACCGAACTTGCACTGACCCTGTTCGGCATGACGCCGGCAACGTCGGGTGAGATCGAGATGGAAGGCAAGGCGGTGCGCATCGGATCGCCACGCCAGGCGCGCGATCTGGGCATCGCCTATGTGCCGGAGGACCGGGGCCTGCAGGGTCTCGTTAAGGCCATGGCCATCCGCAAGAACGTCTCGATGGCAACCATCGAGCGGCTGTCGTCGGGCATTTTCATCAAGGCCGGCGAGGAGGCACAGCGCGCGCTGGACGCGGTCAAGCGGCTCAGCATCCGCTGCCGCAACATCGGTCAGCCGGTCGGCGAACTCTCTGGCGGCAACCAGCAGAAGGTGGTCATCGCCAAATGGCTGGAGACCATGCCCAAGGTGCTGATCCTCGACGAACCGACGCGCGGCGTCGATGTCGGGGCCAAGGCCGAAATCCACACCATCATGGGAGAGCTCGTGAAACAGGGCGTGGCCATCATCATGATTTCGAGCGAGCTGCCTGAGGTGCTCGGCATGAGCGACCGCGTGCTGGTGATCAGCGGCGGCCAGATCACCGGCGAGATCGACCGCGCCGACGCCACGCCCGAGCGCGTCGGCGCCGCCATGACCGCGCATCGCAGCGGGGAGGCGGCATGATGACGACGACAGTCGAAGCGACCGCCCGCTCACGCACGGCCCCTCAGCGCCCCGGCTTCTTCAAGCGGCTTTTCGCCGAGTACGGCCAGGAGATTGTGGTGCTTGCCGCCATCGTCGTCCTGTTTGCCGTGGTCATGATTGTCAATCCGCGCTTCATCAGCGCTAACAATCTGACCACCATCTTCTCCGGCAATGCCTATATCGCGGTTGCCGCCATCGGCATGGCGATGGTCATCGTCACCGGCAACATCGACGTTTCGGTCGGCGCGCTGATCGGCGTGCTCGCGACAATCTCGGGGTCGCTTGCGGTCGCGGGCTATCCGATCTGGTTCGCCTGGCTGGCGCCGGTGGTTGTCGGCATGGCGGTCAATGCCATCATCGGCATCCTCGTCGCTTATGCGAGGATACCATCCATCGTCGTGACGCTTGGCGCGCTGTCCATTCTGCGCGGCGGCCTGATCAGCGTCACCGGCGGCACCTGGATCACCGACCTGCCGCCCGACTACCTGATCGCCCAGAAGCAGATCTTCGGGCTGCCGGTGCCGCTGGTCTTCATGGTGGTGTTGACGCTGCTTGCTGCGTTCTGGATGCGCTACACCGCCTTCGGTCGCTCGCTCTATGCCATCGGCGGCAACGCCGAAGCGGCCCTTGCGACCGGCATTCCGATTGCGCGCCGAACCGTCGCCGTCTTCGTCATCCACGGCGCCTTTGCCGGTCTTGCAACAATCCTGTTCGCCACCCAGTTGCAGGTCATCCAGTCGACCGTACCACCGAATCTCGAGCTGACCGTCATCACAGCTGCCGTCATCGGCGGCGTGTCGATCCTCGGTGGTTCGGGCACGGTGATCGGCTCGACGCTGGCGACCATCCTGTTCGCCACCATCGGATCGGCGCTGATCTTCGTCAACGTCTCGGCCTACTGGCTGCGCGCCGTCATCGGCCTGCTGATCCTGGCAACCGTTTTGGCCGACATGCTGCGCCGTCGCGGCAGAGGGGCATGAGATGAAGCTGAAATCCCTCATCCGTCACGAAACCTTCCTGGCCGTGCTGCTGGTCGTCGTCCTGATCGTCCTGTCGTTCCAGTCGGACCGCTTCTTCACCGTCGACAACCTGCTCAACCAGGGGCGGCTGATGACCGAGATCGGGCTGATCGCGATCGCCATGACCTTCGTCATCGCTACCGGCGGTATCGACCTGTCGGTTGGCTCGATCCTTGGCCTGACGGCGATCCTGACTGGCGTGTTCTGGCAGAATGTTGGCCTGCCGCTGCCGGTGGCGGCAACCGCCGCCATTGCAGCGGGAACCTTTGCCGGCTTCGTCAACGGGGTCATCATCACGCGCTTCCGCGTGCCACCGCTGATCGCCACGCTGGCGACGCTCGCACTTTATCGCGGCCTCGCCGAGGGTATCAGCCAGGCACGCTCGGTACGCGGCTATCCCGAATGGTTCTACGTGCTGGGTCAGAAGGACGTGCTCGGCGTCCCGACGCAACTGTGGGTCCTGCTGTTCGCGGCCGTCGTTGCCTCGGTCATCCTTGCCTATACGACATGGGGCCGCACGGTCTACGCGGTCGGTTCCAACGAGGTCGCCAGCCGTTTCTCCGGCCTGTCGGTCGAGAAGACCAAGTTGGCGCTCTACACCGCGTCGGGCTTCGCCGCAGCCGTTGCCGCCGTCATCTTCGTCTCCCGCGTCTCCACGACGCGCTCCGACATGGGCACCGGCATCGAGCTCGACGCCATCACCGCGGTGGTGCTTGGCGGTACTTCGATCTTCGGTGGGCGCGGCACGGTTATCGGCACCATCATCGGACTTTGCCTGATCCAGGCGCTGAAGAACGGCCTGTCGCTTGCCGGCATCAAGGGTGACGGCACGATCATGCTGATCGGCGCGGTACTTATACTGGCGATCCTCGCCAGCAACCTCTTCGAGAGGAGCGGCACTCGAACCTAGGGAGAGCAACGTCCTTCACTGCCGCTCTACAGTGTCCGGACGATCAATGGAGGATGGAATGCGTAACGTAGTACTTTCCGCGCTCTTGGCCTTGTCGTTCTCGACAAGCCTCAGCAATGCCCAGTCTGTCTGGACGGGCGGCGACGACCTGCCGACCAACCCGCTGGCCTGCGACGCCACGCCCGCGACCGCAGCCGCCAAGCCTTATGACGGCGGCCAGCCGACCAACGCGCCCGACCGCAAAGGCAAGACGATCAAGGTCGTCGACGTGCCGAAACTGGTCGGCATCGGCTACTTCAACGCCACGTCCAAGGGCATTGCCGACGCCGCCAAGGAAATGGGCTCGATGGACGCCAAGACCGACGGTCCGTCCAAGGCCAATATCGACGACCAGATCACGCTGATCGACAACTACATCACCTCGGGCGTCGACGGCATCCTGTTCGCCGCCAACGATCCGGTCGCCATCGCCCCCGTGCTGAAGAAGGCGCTCGGCGCCGGCATCAACGTCGTCGGCTACGACGCCAACTCGTCGCCTGACGCTCGCCAGTGGTTCGTCAACCAGGCCGAGTTCAACGGCATTGCCAAGGCGATGGTCGACTCGATGGCCGCCGAGATCGGCGATGAAGGTGCCTTCGCGATCGTCACCTCGACCTTCACCACGCCCAACCAGGCGCGCTGGATCGCCGAGATGGCAGCCTACCAGACCAAGTGCCATCCCAAGATGAAGTGGCTCGAGACGGTCGAGGCACAGGAAGACAATATCCTGTCCTTCAATCAGTCGAATACGCTCATCAACAAGTATGGCGACGAACTGAAGGGCATCTTCGGCATGACCAGCGTGGCGACGCCGGCCGCCGCCGACGCCGTGACCCAGGCCAAGAAGTGCGGCAGCGTCGCCGTCGTCGGCCTCGCCACCCCGAACGCGATGAAGCCCTATGTCGGCGCCGGTTGCGTCAAGTCGGTGGTGCTGTGGAACCCGGTCGACCTCGGTTATGCCGCAGCCTACGTGCTGCGTGCGGTCGCCGACGGCACGCTGGCTCCCGGTGCGACCTCGGTGAAAGCCGGCAAGCTGGGCGATCTCTCGGTCATCAACGGCTCGGAGATTCTGCTCGGCGCACCGACCGTCTTCAACAAGGACAACATCGGCAACTTCGACTTCTGAGATCGAAACGGGAGTCGGCCATCCCCCCGGTCGTCTTCTGATTTCGGGGTTGGCCGGCAGTGCGCTGCCGGCCAACTTCACCCCGCATTTGAAAGGACCGTCGCCATGCCAGAAGCGGCCGGCTGGCAAGCCGAACTCGAACAGCTGAAAGCCGTCTCTGCCCGCATCGGCGGCGACCCGCTGCTGACGCAGGGCGCCGGCGGCAACACCTCGCTCAAGGTCGGTGGTACGCTCTGGATCAAGGCCTCCGGCACCTGGCTGGCGCATGCGCTGGAGCGCGACATCATGGTGCCGGTGGAAATGGCACCATTGATCGCGGCCGTCGAGGCAATCGATCCCGCTGCCGAACAGGCGCATCAGTTCACCATCGCTGCTCTCAACAGCTCGGGCCTGCGGCCGTCCATCGAGACGACGGTGCATGCGCTGATGCCGCAGCGCGTGGTTCTGCACGTTCATTGCGTCGACACCATTGCGCAGGCCGTGCGCGATGACTGCGTCCAACAGGTTGGCCCGCGCCTCGCGGGGTTGAACTGGGCTTGTGTGCCTTATGCGCGGCCGGGCTTGCCGCTGGCGCTCGCCATCTCGGAACATCGCGGCCAGCGGCCCGACGTGCTGATCCTTGGCAATCATGGTCTCGTCGTCGCGGCCGATACGGTGGCGGGGGCGGAGGCCTTGCTTGAGGATGTCAAGGCGAGGCTGCGTGTTGCACCGCGCAGCGCTCCTGCGCTCGATGCTGCTCGCCTCGCTCAACTCGCCGACGGTACGAATTATCGCCTTCCGTCGGCCGATGCCGCGCATGCCGCTGCGACCGACCCCGTGAGCCTGGACCTGGCGGCCAAGGGCAGCCTTTACCCGGACCACGTGATCTTCCTTGGAACCGGCTCCGTCATCGCCCGTGACGGAGAAGACGTCGCTGCAGTGGTCGCACGCTTGGGCACGTCGCCGGTCTCGATCCTGTTTCCCGGAACGGGTATACTGATGCGCAGGGATGCGACGCCGGGCGCCGATGCTATGGCCCGCTGCCTCGCCGATGTCCTGGCACGCGTCCCGGACAATGCGCCGGTACGGGTGCTGACACCGGAAGAGCATCTGCAGTTGACCGACTGGGATGCCGAGAAGTACCGGCAGGACCTCGCCCGCAAGGCCGCGGCCAAGAAGATCGCCTGAGATGAGTACCCCGCTCGCCATCGGCATCGACCTCGGCACGTCAGGTGCGCGCGCCGTGGTGATGACGCCCGGCTTCGAGATCGTGGCGCAGGGCGCGGCCAAACTCGCGGACTTCGGCGCCAACCCGCGCGACCCGAAAATCTGGTGGCAGGCTGTCGAGGTGGCGTTGAAGGCTGTGCTTGTCCAGGTCGACCGCACCTGGGTCCATGCCATTGCCGTCGATGCCACCTCCGGCACGCTGCTGCCTGTCGACGGCCAGGGTGTGCCGCTCGCCGAACCGCTGATGTATGACGACAAGGTCGGTGATGAGGCGTTGCTGGCCCGCATCGCCGCCGTCATCCCGGCCGAAAGCGCGGCCCACGGCACCACGTCGGGTCTGGCCAAGGCGCTGGTCTTCCAATCCGTGCCCGGCGTCGCAAAAATCTTGCACCAGGCCGACTGGATCGCGGGACGCCTCGCCGGCCATTTCGGTACCACCGACGAAAACAATGCGCTGAAGACCGGCTACGATCCGATCGACCGGCATTGGCCGGACTGGCTCGCTGCAGCTGGGCTCAGGACCGCACTTCTGCCACGCGTGGTGGCGCCGGGCGCGCCGATCGAAACCATCGAGCCAGCCATGGCCAAGGCCCTCGGCCTGAGCGAAGAGGTCGAGATCATCGCCGGCACCACCGATGGTTGCGCCTCGTTCCTGGCGACCGGCGCCGACAGGCCGGGCGACGGCGTCACGGCGCTCGGCTCGACGCTGACGCTCAAGCTGCTGTGTGACCGGCCGATCTTCGCGCCCGAATTCGGCATCTATAGCCACCGCCTCAATGGCATGTGGCTCGCCGGCGGCGCCTCCAACAGCGGCGGCAAAGTCTTGTCCCACTTCTTTTCCGCAGATGAGATCGTACGGCTGTCCGCCGCCGTCGACCCTGATGTTTCGACCGGTCTCGATTTCTACCCGTTGCTCGAACCGGGCGAGCGCTTTCCGGTGCTTGATCCCGCCTGGCCGCCAAGGCTCACGCCGCGCCCTGCCGATGATGCGGGCTTCCTGCAGGCCATGCTCGAGGGCATCTCCACCATCGAGAAGCTCGGTTATGACAGGTTGGCCGAACTCGGTGCGCCGCCTCTGCAGTCCATGCGCAGCCTCGGCGGCGGGGCATCCAACCCAGCCTGGACCGCGATCCGCCAGAACAGGCTCGGCGTGCCGTTCCCGCCGGCGCATTCCCAGGAGGCCGCCGCCGGCACCGCACGACTGGCGCTCATCGGCCTCGAAGCCGTGGGAGACCTGTGATGTCCGCACTCCAGCTTGCAGGCATTCGCGATCTGGCCGAGCGCTTCGACGTCTTCATCCTCGATCAGTTCGGCGTGTTGCACGACGGCGTGGCGCCTTACTCTGGCGCGGTCGAGACGTTGGTGCGGCTGCAGGAGCTTGGCAAGCGGACGCTGCTTCTGTCCAATTCGGGCAAACGTTCGGCGCCCAACGAGGCACGGCTGGCCAGGCTCGGTTTCGTGCCCGGCAGCTGGGATCATTTTCTCTCCTCGGGCGAGGTCGCCTGGCAGAGCCTGCGCAAGCAGCTCGGCAGCGAAGCAGGCCTGCGCTGCTTGCTCATCGCCCGCGATGGCGACCGGTCCGCCGTCGAAAACCTGCCGCTGACCTTGGTCGAACCCGGCGAAGAGGCCGACATCGTCCTGCTCTCTGCCAGCGAGGGCGACCGTTTCGACCTCGACCACTACCGCCGGCTGCTCCAGCCCGCCGCCGCGCGCGGCGCAAGGTGCCTGTGCACCAATCCCGACAAGATCATGCTGACCTCGGTCGGACCGCGCTTCGGCGCCGGACGCATAGCCGAACTCTACGCCGAGCTTGGCGGTGCGGTGACCTGGATCGGCAAGCCGTTTCCCGAAATCTACGCTGCTGCGCTCGACATGCTCGGCAATCCCGACCCGGTGCGCGTCGTCTGCGTCGGCGACAGCATCGAGCACGACATATCAGGTGGGCAAGGGGCTGGGCTGCGGACCGCCCTTGTCATGACCGGCGTTCTCGAGACGAGCAGTCAGACCGAGCGTGAAAAACTGTTCGCTGAGCATGGCGCTATTCCTAACTTTCTTGTGCGGACATTTGCGTGGTGAGGCCGCGCAAGAGGAGGATATGATGGAAACGATGATATCGGGCGGCGCCGTCGAAAACAGCAATGCCGTCAGAGAGAGGGCCCTGCGCACCGACTATGACGCCCTTGGAGAACAGCTCGACCGGCGCGGCGTCGCCATCGACGCCATTCTTGCCAAGGTCGAGGCCTTCGGCGTCGCAATCCCGTCCTGGGGCGTCGGCACCGGCGGCACCCGTTTTGCCCGCTTTCCCGGCCAGGGCGAACCGCGCGACGTGTTCGACAAGGTCGAGGATTGCGCCGTCATCAACCAGCTGACGCGGGCGACGCCGACCGTCTCGCTGCATATCCCTTGGGACAAGGCCGACGCCAGCAGGTTGAAGCAGGCCGCGGCCCGTTTCGGCCTCGGCTTCGATGCGATGAATTCGAACACCTTCTCCGACGCGCCGGGGCAGAGGCAGTCCTACAAGTTCGGCTCGCTCAGCCACGCCGACCCAGCCGTCCGCCGCCACGCGGTCGAGCACAACATCGAGTGCATTGAAATCGGCAAGACCCTGGGGTCGAAGGCGCTGACGGTGTGGATCGGCGATGGCTCGAACTTCCCCGGCCAGGTCAATTTCGCCCGGGCTTTCGAGCGTTATCTCGACGCGATGAAGGAGATCTATGCGGCGCTGCCAGGCGACTGGCGACTGTTCACCGAGCACAAGATGTACGAGCCGGCCTTCTATTCGACCGTCGTGCAGGATTGGGGCACCAACTACATCATATCAAAGGAACTGGGCGACAAGGCCTATTGCCTCGTCGACCTTGGCCATCACGCCCCCAACGTCAACATCGAAATGATCGTCTCCCGGCTGATCCAGTTCGGCAAGCTGGGTGGGTTCCACTTCAACGACTCGAAATATGGTGACGACGATCTCGATGCCGGATCGATCGACCCCTATCGCCTGTTCCTGGTCTTCAACGAACTGGTCGACGCCGAGCTTTCCGGCGCCAAGGATTTTCACCCTGCGCACATGCTCGACCAGAGCCACAACGTCACCGACCCGATCGAAAGCCTGATGCTGTCGGCCGTCGAGGTTCAGCGGGCCTATGCCGCCGCACTGCTGGTCGACCGCAAGGCGCTCGAAGGCTCTCAGGAAGACAATGACGCACTGATGGCGACGCAGACGCTGAAGGCGGCCTTCCGTACTGATGTCGAGCCGATCCTTGCCATGGCGCGGCTGAACCGGGGCGGCGCCATCGATCCGGTCGCAGCCTACCGTGCCAGCGGTTACCGCCAGAAGGTCGCGGCCGAGCGGCCGGCGTCGGTCGGCGGTGGCGGCGGCATCGTCTGAGGGGGTCAGGACATGCCCGAGCGCATCGCCTTCCGCATGGTCCTCAATCCGGGCCAGGCCGCCGAGTACGAGAAACGCCACGACGAGATCTGGCCGGAGCTCAGTGCTGCGCTACGCGAAGCGGGCGTGTCCGACTACACGATCTGGCTCGATCCCGAGACCAATCACCTGTTCGCCACGCTGGTCCGCACCGATGACCACGATATGGACAGGCTGCCGCAAACCGAGGTCAACCGCCGCTGGTGGGACTTCATGGCCGACATCATGCAGTACACCGACCGCGACGAGCCGCTGGTCGTGCCGCTGCGCAAGGTTTTTCATCTGGAGTAGACAATGACTGACAAGGCACTGCGCGAGGAGATGGTGTCGATCTGCCGGCGCATGAATTCGAGCGGTATCAACCAGGGCACGGCAGGCAACCTTTCGGTGCGGTCGGGCCGCAGCTTCCTCATCACCCCGTCGGGTATGCCTTACGATATCATGGGCCCTGATGACATCGTCGAGATGGATTTCGACGGCACCTATGTCGGCCGCCGCCCGTCATCGGAATGGCGTTTCCACCGCGACATACTCAAGGCGCGCGAGGACATCAGCGTCGTTCTGCATTGCCATTCGGTCTATGCGACGACGCTCGCCTGCCACCACAGGACCATTCCGTCGTTCCATTACATGACCGGCGTTGCCGGCGGCACCACCATCCGCTGTGCCGCCTATGCCACCTTCGGCACCCAGGCGCTGTCGGACAACGCGCTTGTTGCGCTGAAGGATCGGCTCGCCTGCCTGCTCGGCCAGCACGGCCAGATCTCGCTCGGCACCAACCTCGAACACGCACTGTGGCTGGCGATCGAAGTGGAGACGCTGTCGCGCATGTATGTCCAGGCGCTAATGCTCGGTGAGCCGCCGGTCCTTTCCGACGAGGAGATGGGGAGGGTGATCGATCAGATGCGCCGCATGAGCTATGGCCTGGCACCCGACGCCGAAGGCACCAACGACGTGGCGCGTCCACGCGAGGGCTGAGCGGCATTTCGGCTGAGGTACTCGCCGAGTATGTCGAGCGAGACGGACACACCGACTCGCGGCTGACGCCGGCCTGCCGCAAGCCGAATGGGCGGTCAGGCCGCGCGGGCGATGGCCGCACCGTCAGCATCGAACAGCGATACCCTTTTGCCGTCGATGGCGATGCCGACAGTCTCGCCGATCCGGACTGAGGTGTCGGCGGGCGCATTGACGTTGATCAGGCCAAGCTGATCGTTTCGGACGAAGACGCTGGTGTTGCCGCCAAGATATTCGGCGACCTCGACCGTGCCGCGGCAGTTGCCGTTGTCGGGGGCGACGAGCGACAGGTGCTCGGGGCGGGCGCCGAGCTGGGTCGGCCTGCCAGCGAAGGTGAGGGCCAGCGCGCCCTGTCCGGACAGGTCGAGCTTGCCGTCACCTGAAGGGGCGCAGGCGAGCACGTTCATTTTGGGGCTGCCGATGAACTGGGCGACGAACAGATTGGCGGGCCGCTCGTAGAGCTCGTGCGGACTGCCGTGCTGCATGACGCGGCCTTCCTTGAGCACGACGATGCGGTCGGCCAGCGTCATTGCCTCGACCTGGTCGTGGGTGACATAGACCATGGTGGCGCCGAGCGAGCGGTGCAGCTTGGCGATCTCCAGCCGCATGTCGACGCGGAGCGCTGCGTCCAGGTTGGACAGCGGCTCGTCGAACAGAAAGGCGACCGGCTGGCGCACGATGGCGCGGCCGATGGCGACGCGCTGGCGCTGGCCGCCCGAGAGCTGGCGCGGGTAACGTTCGAGCAGATGGGTGAGCTTCAGCGTGTCGGCGGCCTGGTCGACCTTGGCCTTGATCGCATCCGGTGAGAGTTTCGCCAGCTTGAGCCCAAAGCCCATATTCTGGCGTACGGTCATATGCGGATAAAGCGCGTAGGACTGGAACACCATGGCAAGCTGGCGCTCGACCGGCGGCGCCCTGGTGACGTCGCGGCCGTCGATCAAAAGGTGGCCGGAGGTGGTTTCCTCGAGGCCGGCGATCATGCGCAGCAGCGTGGACTTGCCGCAGCCGGATGGGCCGACAATGACGACGAACTCGCCATCTGAAATGTCGAGGTCGAGATCCCTGATGATCTCGGTGCCGCCGTAACGCTTGCCTGCTTTTTGGAGCGAAATCGTACCCATAGAATCCTCCTGGAAACTCTCTTCTGCACATCGCGCATGCCGAAAATCACGGGATTTTCGGGCTGATATGCGTTCAGCCCTTGACCGCGCCTGCCGTCATCGAGCCGCTGATCTGGCGATACATGATGAGGCCGAGCAGCATCGGCGGCAGGGCGCCGACGATCATGACGGCCGAGGCGACGCCCCACTGCACGCCGCCGCCGCTGGCGGCGAAGAAGAACGAAGCGCCGACGGTGATGGGCACGGCCTTGGACGTGGTCAGCATCAGGCCGAACAGGAACTCGTTCCAGGCGGTGATGAAGCCGAAGATCAGGCTGGTGACGATGGCCGGGCGACAGAGCGGCGCAATCACCCTGGTCAGGATCTGGAAACGCGTGGCGCCGTCCATCAGTGCCGCCTCGTCGAGTTCGCCGGGCAGGTCGCGGATGGCGTTGACCAGGATGACCAGCGCCAGCGGCAGATTGACGATGGCAAGGATCAGGCCGAGGCCGAGGCGCGTGTCGAGCAGCGAGAGCCACTGGAACATCATGTAGAGAGGAATGGCGAAGATGATCAGCGGCACGGCGCGCAAATTGACGATGAGCGGCAACAGCGTGCGTTCGCCGAGCTTGCCGCGGGCGATCGCATAGGCAGCGGGCAAAGCCAGCGCCACCGCAAGCAGCGTGCCGAGGGCCGCGACAGCCACACTGTTCACCAGATAAAGAAAAATGTTCAACCGGTCGGACACCGTAAACACGGTGGCGTAGTTTTCGAGCGTCGGTGCGTAGACCCAGAGGCCCGGATTGGTCGACAGCTCGCGCGCGCTCTTGAACGAGGTCGAGAGCGTGACGAGGATCGGGAAATTCATCGCCAGTGCGGCGATGGCGAAGACGATCCAGCGGAGGGCGTTGATCATCAGCGGGCTCCCTTGCGACGGGCGGCAAGCGCGTTGAGGCCGTAGAGCACGGCAAACGACACCACGAACAGAATGACCGAAGCCGCGACCGCCTTGCCGATAGCTCCCTGTTTGAAGAAGGCTTCGTAGATGTAGATCGACAGTGAAGCGGTGGAGCCGCCCGGGCCGCTGCCTGTCAGCACATAGACATTGTCGAAGACGCGGAAGCCATCGATGAAGCGGATGAGCAGGGCAACCACGATCGTCGGCACCATCAGCGGCAGTTCGATGTACCAGAGACGGTGGCGGTAGCGCGCGCCGTCCATGGCGGAAGCCTCGATGATCTCCTTGGGGATGGCCTGGTAGGCCATGTAGAACAACAGGAAGGCGAACGGCGTCCATTGCAGCGTCTCGACGACGACCAGCGTCCAGAAAGCCGAGCCCGGTCCGAGGAACGAGAAGCTCGCGCCGAACCAGGTCCAGAGATAATAGGGCACCGGGCCGACGAACTCGTGCAGCACGAGGCGGTACATCAGGCCGACGAGCGCCGGCGCCACCATCAACGGCAACATCAGGATCGCCATCAGCCAGCTGCGCTTTTCGATGAGCGGCGACAGGAAGATCGCGAGGAACAGGCCGAGCGCACATTCGAGCAGTGCGGTCAGCAGGCCGAAGCGGAAGGAGAACCAGCTCGCCTGCCAGAACGACTGGTCGTTCCAGACGGCGGCGAAGTTGGAGAAACCCGTGATCTCAGGCCTGCGCAGGGTCTCGAAACTGACCTCGGAGACCGAGTAGACGAGATTGACGACAGCCGGGAAGCCAAGGAAGACGAGCAGGAACAGCACCAGTGGCACTGCCAGCAGACGGAATTCGGACGAGGGGGCGCGTTGCGAAAGCGTTGTCATCAATCGATCTAAGGCTGGCGTTCCAATGGATTTAAGGCCGGCGTTCCAATGGAAGCAATGGTGGCTGGCCGACCCCCGAAGCGGCGGTCGTGTCGGGGGCATGCATCTGGACGGGCTCAGGATTCGACACCTCGGACCCGTGGGAGCAAAACGGATGCCAGGATCGCCCGGCCATACCAGGGGCATAGAAGCGCGGAGAAGTGCCGAAATCCCGAACCTGTAGGAGTGGCCGGCGACGGCCTGGTGCTGCCGCCGGCCAGCCGATTATTTGAGCAGCTCGGTCATGCCCTTTTCGGTGTTGGCAAGGGCGTCGTCGAGCGACTGCTGGCCCGACCAGTAGCCGGTGAACTCCTTGGCCTGGAGTTCGTAGACCGAGAGCGCCTTGGCCGAGGTGCCGCCGTTCATGACGTAGCCATACTTGCTGGCGAACTCGCCGAGCTTGACCAGGTCGGGGCGCTCGGCCACGACTTCCTTGACGACGTCGGGGGTGAGTGCCGGCGCGCCGCTGCTCCTGGCGTAGATCAGCGCTGCTTCCTTCGACGACAGCCACTTGATGAAGGCCTTGGCGCCATCCTTGTTCTCGGCGTTCTTGTTGAGGCCGAAGCCGAGGCCATGGATGTGGGTGAAGCGGCCCTCGGGTCCGGCCGGCGGGGCGATGGTCTCGGTGACCTCGGCAACCGTTGGCGACTTCTCCTTGGAGGTCAGGTCGGAGGCAGCCGCGTTCCATTGCATCATCGCCGCAACCTGGCCGGAGGCGTAGGCGGCGTTGGCTTCGGCGAACTCGTAGGACAGCGAGTCACGCGGGGTGGCGCCGGCGTCATAGAGCAGCTTGTAAGTCTCGAGGCCCTTGCGATAGGCGTCGGAATTGACCGTCACCTTGCCGCTCTCGTCCATCCAGTTGCCGCCGTAGGAACGCGGCAGCGACTGGAACACCATCATGTTGAACAGCAAGTTCTTGAGCTGCAGTACGGTGCCGTAGCGGGTCGGACTGTCCGGGTTGACGGCCTGGGTGAAGTAGAGCGCCGTCGCCGCGTAGTCGTCCCAGGTCCACTCGTCCGGGTTTTTCGGCTCGAGCTTCTTGCCGAGGTGCTTCTCGGAAATCTCGGCGAATCTGGCCTTTGCTGCGTCATCCTTGAGCAGCGCCTCGACCAGGTCCTTGCGGTAGTACATGAAGTGCAGCGAAAGATCGGTCGGCACGCCGAACTGCTTGCCTTCATACTGCATGGTGGAGAGCACGGAGTCGCCATAGACAGCCTTGGCCTCGTCCGAAAGCTCGACCGGCTCCATGAACGGCGCATAGCGGCCGATGGAGTATGTGGCGAGCAGGTTGACGTCGAAGGCCTTCGAGCCGGCGGCGAGGTCGGCCTGCAGCTTGTCCCAGAAGCCGTCGCGGTTGAAGAACAGCAACTCGACCTTGTTGGCGTCGGACGTGTCGGATTTGGCGTTGTAGGCGTCGGCGGCGGCGCGCAGCGCGGTCTCCTCTGGGCCGCCCGGCCAGCCGAGCACGGTCACCTTGGCGAAGGCGGGGCTCGCCATCAGGCTGGCGATCGCAGCCGCGATCAGGCCGCCCTTTCTGAGCGTCGAAAATGTCATGTCGTGTTCTCCCTCTAGTTCAGTTCTGACGTTTTGCTAGATCCGCGATGCCCACGACGCCGGCGCTCTCTCCGAGTGCTGCCGCGTGAAGCTGCGGGGTGAGCCGTGGCGGCAGGCTTCCCAGTGCCTGCCGGACGGATTCGAGATATCCGGGTGCCAGACCGATGCCGCCGCCGATGACGATGCGGGCCGGGTCGAGCATGAGCTGGATGTTGCGGCACAGAAGGGCGGTCTGACGCACCGATGCCTTGATGATGTCCTGCGCCCAGGCTTGGCCTGCAGCTGCTGCCTCGAAGACCTCGCGCGCGGTGGCACCGGCCTGGCGCGGTGCCGCTTGTGCCGCCATCCAGTTGCCGGAGACGTGGTCCTCGAGGACGCCGGCGTTCTCGTCGAGGCTGCGCAGCAGGCCGAAATGGCCTGATAGACCGCCGAGCAGGCGGCCGTTGACGACGATGCCGCCACCAATGCCGGTGGAGATGGTGAGGAAGACGAGGTCCTCGCCCTGGCCGGCGCCGCAGGAGAACTCGCCCCAGGCAGCGGCCTGTGCGTCATTGGCGGCGAGCACCGCGTCGGTGCCGGCGAGCCTTTTGACGGTTGCGACCAGTGGGAAGCCGTCGGGGATATCGAGCGTCTTGCGGTTGAGCGGCGACCAGCAGCCGTCGTCGATTATGCCGGAAACAGCGACGCCTACCGTGTCGTAGCGGCCCTTCCAGCTTGAAATGGCGTTGAACAGAGCCGTCAGCCATTGCTCCGGATCACCGCTGCGCGGCGTCGGCATCTTGTGCGTTTCGACCACCGTGTCCTCGCGCACCAGGGCTGCGAGCATCTTGGTGCCGCCGATGTCGAGCGCAAGAACGGCCTCAGCCATGGTGATCAGGCTCCGGCCTTGGCGATGGTTTCGTCGAGTGCCGAGCGAAACCACGAGGTCACATATTCCGGCCGGGTGATGGCAGAGCCGACGACGACCATCGAGGCTCCGGATGCCAGCGCCTGCTGCGCCTGGGCGGGGGTGCGGACATTGCCCTCGGCGACGACGTGAGGCGTCAGCTTCCGCATCGCCGCCATCAGCGCAAAGTCGGGCTCGGTCGGTTCGACCGGGCCGGTGTAGCCGGCGAGCGTCGAGCCGACGACGTCGGCGCCTTCGGCCAGCGCCTGCTCGGCGTCGGAGATGACGGAGCAGTCGGCCATGGCGGCACGGCCGTGGGAATGGATACGCTCGATCAGCGCGTTGGTCGCAACCGGGCGGATGCGCTGGGTGGCATCGTAGGCGATGACGTCGGCACCTGCGGCGGCCAGCGCGTCGATGTCTTCGAGCCAGGGCGTGATGCGGACGGGCGTGTCCTCAAGGTCGCGCTTGACCAGGCCTATGATCGGCTTGTTGGTTGCGGCGCGGACGGCAGCGACATATTCGGCGGATTCGATGCGCAGAGCAGCGGCGCCGCCGTCGATGGCCGCCAGCGCGAAGCCCACGACGATCTCGGCCTTGTCCATGGCGCCACCCTTCACCGGCTGGCAGGACACGATCAGGCCATTGTCGAGGGCTTTGAAGTCAAGCGGCACGCGGGCATCTCCTGTGATGCCCAGACGGTAGCAGTCCAATACCAGATTGCAACAGGCTTTATACTGGTATTATCGCATCAGCTCGATGACGAAGTCGTAGACGTCGCCGCGGTACTTGGTCTGGGTGAACTCGACGATTTGGCCGTCGGCGAGGAAGCAGCGACGTTCCATGACCAGCAAAGAGGTGTCCTCGGGCGTGGCGAGAAGCTGGCGCTCCTCGTCGGTGGCGGGCTTGGCCTGCATGCGCTGCAGTGCCCGGACCGGCAGGGCGCCGGTGGCCTCGAGATATTCGTAGAGCGATTCCCCGACCGCCTGGGGATCCGGCACGAAACGTGCCGGCAGCGTGGCGATCTCGATGGCGATGGGTGTGTCGTCGGCGGTGCGCAGGCGGCGCAGGCGCACGACCTTTTCGCTGGCGGAGATGCCCAAAGCCATCATTTCGGCTGGCGAAGGCCGTGAAATCTCTCGCGAAATCCAGACGCAGCCGGGTTCAAGCCCGCGCGAGCGCATGTCTTCGGAAAAGCTGGTCATGGTTGCCAGCGACTTCTCCAGGCGCGACGACACGACGGTCTTTGCGCCCTGGCGGCGGTCGAGCAGCCCGTCGGAGACGAGGCCGTCGATCGCCTTGCGCACGGTGACGCGCGAAATGCCGAGCGCATCGCACAGCGTGCGTTCGCTGGGGATGACGGCGCTACGCTTGAGGTGGGAGGCACCGATCGCCTCCTTGATGGCGTCCTCCAGCCGCCGGTATAGCGGTTCGCCGCTCTCGCCGGAAAGCTGTCTTGCGAGGAAGTCGAGGATTGCCTGATCGCCCATCGGAGCCACCTGTGGAAAGTCGCTCCTTTATGCAGAATTTTTTTCAGGTGTTAAACTGGTATTGTCCTTGTCGGGTCGTTTTCCAGCCTCTTTGCGGCTCACACCGTCAGCAGCTTGCGGATTTCGGGCGTATCGAGGTCTCCGGCGGCGCCTGTATGGACGATCCTGCCACGGTCCATGATGTAGACGACGTCGGCGAGCTCGCGGCAGAAATCGAGATATTGCTCTACCAGGAGCACGGCGATGCCGGCGGTGTCGCGCAGGTAGCGGATGGCACGGCCGATGTCCTTGATGATCGACGGCTGGATGCCTTCTGTCGGCTCGTCGAGCACCAGGAGTTTCGGCCGCATGACCAGCGCCCGGCCGATCGCCAGCTGCTGTTGCTGACCGCCCGAGAGGTCGCCGCCGCGCCGTGCCAGCATCTGCTTCAGAACAGGAAACAGCTCGAAGACGTGTTCGGGCACCGTGCGTTCGCCCCGCTTCAGCGGCGCGAAGCCGGTCTCCAGGTTCTCCTGTACCGTCAGCAGCGGAAAAATCTCGCGCCCCTGCGGCACGAAAGAGATGCCCGACCGGGCGCGATCGTATGCCGCGCTCCGGTCGAGCGCCTTCCCCTCGAAGGCAACCGTACCCGATGTCAGCCTGTGCTGGCCGACGATCGATCTCATCAGACTTGTCTTGCCCACACCGTTGCGGCCAAGCACGCAGGTGATCTTGCCGGCGTCGGCACGCAGCGAGACGCCGCGCAGCGCCTCGGCCGCGCCGTAGTGGAGAACGGCGTCGTTGACCTCAAGCATCGCCCGGCTCCATCGACTGGGCCCCCCGCGCCCCCGTCGCCAGGACGGGGGTGGCGGCCCTTCCGGAGCGCCAGGGGAGGTTGGTGGATTTCGTTTGCGACATGGCCTGCGGCGATGCCGGAGTTTCCCGCTTTGGGACCGTCGCTAGATAAGTACCGCGCCACCACATCGTCAGCGC
Organism: Aminobacter sp. NyZ550; assembly: GCF_025628925.2. Lineage (NCBI taxonomy): Bacteria > Pseudomonadati > Pseudomonadota > Alphaproteobacteria > Hyphomicrobiales > Phyllobacteriaceae > Aminobacter > Aminobacter sp. NyZ550. Next base: position 84,177 of record NZ_CP114191.1, on the reverse strand, counting down.
CCCAGATAGACTTCGACGACACGTTCGTCTGACGAGACGAAGTCGAGCGTGCCTTCCGACAGCACGGAGCCTTCGTGCAGGCAGGTCACCTTGACGCCGAGCTCGCGGACGAAATGCATGTCATGCTCGACGACGATGACCGAATGCGTCTCTGCGATGTCCTTGAGCAGGCGGGCGGTCTCGAAGGTTTCGGCGTCCGTCATGCCGGCTACCGGCTCGTCGACGAGCAGCAGCTTCGGGTCCTGCGCGAGAAGCATGCCGATTTCGAGCCATTGCTTCTGGCCGTGCGACAGGCCGGCAGCCGGCTCGTTGCGCCGGGCTCCGAGCCGGATGACGCCGAGGATGTCGTCAATGCGCCGGCGGTCGGCTGCCGAAGAGCGATAGAAGAGTGCCGGGAAGATCGAGCGCTGCCCCTTGAGCGACAGCAGCAGGTTGTCCTCGACAGTATGGTTCTCGAACACCGTCGGTTTCTGGAACTTTCGGCCGATGCCCATCATGGCGATCTCTGCCTCGTCATGACGCGTCAGGTCGATCTGGCCGTCGAAAAAGACCTCGCCGCTGTCGGGACGGGTCTTGCCGGTGACGATGTCCATCATCGTCGTCTTGCCGGCGCCGTTGGGGCCGATGATGGCCCGCATCTCGCCCCTGTCGAGCACCAGCGACAGGTCGTTGATGGCGCGGAAGCCGTCAAAGGCAACCGACACGCCGTCGAGATAGAGGATGGTTCCGCTCATGCTCATCCCGTCACTCCGCCGGCTGGGGCTCGGTCCGCGCGGCGGCCTTGCCTTCGGCCGGCACCGTGCCCGTGGCCCGCATCTGCTGCCACCGGTCCCACAGGCCGACGATGCCGCGCGGCAAAAACAGGGTGGAGGCGATGAACAGGCCGCCAAGTGCGAACAGCCAGAGTTCGGGCAAGGCGCCGGTGAACCAGCTCTTGGCGGCATTGACGGCGATGGCACCGACAATCGGCCCGACGATGGTTCCGCGGCCGCCGACTGCGGTCCAGATCACGACCTCGATCGAATTGGCAGGATCGAATTCACCGGGGTTGATGATGCCGACCTGCGGCACGTAGAACGCGCCCGCTATGCCGGCCATCATGGCCGACAGCGTGAAGGCGAACAGCTTGACGTTCTCCGCCCGCCAGCCGAGGAAGCGCGTGCGGCTCTCCGCATCGCGCACGGCCATCAGAAGCTTGCCGTATTTCGAACCGACCACCAGCCAGGTGACCAGCACGCCGAGCGCCAGCGCTACCGCGCTCGCGGCAAACAGCGCCGAGCGCGTTTCGCTTGCCTGGACGCTGAAGCCAAGGATGTCCTTGAAGTCGGTCAGGCCGTTGTTGCCGCCGAAGCCCATGTCGTTGCGGAAAAAGGCAAGCAGCAGGGCATAGGTCATGGCCTGGGTGATGATCGACAGATAGACGCCGGTGACGCGGCTGCGGAAGGCAAACCAGCCGAACACGAAGGCGAGCAGGCCCGGCACGGCCATGACCATCAGCGCTGCGAACCAGAAGTGATCGAAGCCGAGCCAGTACCAGGGCAGTTCCTTCCAGTTGAGGAACACCATGAAGTCGGGCAGGTCAGGGTTGCCGTAGACGCCGCGCGCGCCGATCTGGCGCATCAGATACATGCCCATGGCGTAGCCGCCGAGGGCGAAGAAGGCGCCGTGGCCGAGTGACAGGATGCCGCAATAGCCCCAGACGAGGTCGAGCGCGAGCGCAAGCAGGGCATAGCAGAGATATTTGCCGGCCAGCGCCACGACGTAGCTCGGCACGTGGAAGGCACTCTCGGCCGGCACCGCGAGATTGAGCACTGGCACGATGACCGCAGCCGCGAGCAGCGTGGCGATGGTGACGGCGATGCGCCGGTCGGAGGAAAACAGGCGACGCGCGATCATGCTTCCACCGCCCGTCCCTTGAGCGCGAACAGGCCGCGCGGCCGCTTCTGGATGAACAGGATGATCAGCACCAGCACCAGGATCTTGCCGAGCACCGCACCGGCGTAAGGCTCGAGGAACTTGTTCAGAACGCCAAGCGTCATCGCGCCGATGAAGGTGCCCCAGAGATTGCCGACACCGCCGAAGACCACGACCATGAAGCTGTCGATGATGTAGCCCTGGCCGAAATTGGGCGAGACATTGTCGATCTGGCTCAGCGCCACCCCCGCGATCCCTGCGATGCCCGAGCCGAGTGCGAAGGTGAAGGCATCGACCCATGGCGTGCGGATGCCCATCGAGGCGGCCATGCGCCGGTTCTGGGTCACCGCGCGCATGCGCAGGCCCCAGCTCGTCCGCTTCATGATGAAGACCAGCAGAAGGAAGACGGCGAGGCAGAACAGCACGATCCAGAGCCGGCTCCAGGTGATTGTCAGCTGGCCGAGCTGGAACGCGCCGGCCATCCAGCTCGGTGCGCCGACCTCCTGATTGGTCGGGCCGAAGATGGTGCGGACAGCCTGCTGCAGGATCAGCGAGACACCCCAGGTCGCCAGAAGCGTTTCGAGCGGACGGCCATAGAGGAAACGGATCATGCCGCGTTCGATGGCGAGGCCGACGCCGCCGGCGACGAGGAAGGCGGCAGGCAAAGCGATGGCCAACGACCAGTCGAACAGGTCGGGCGCGAAGGCGCGGATCGCCTGCTGCACGACGAAGGTGGTGTAGGCGCCGAGCATGACCATCTCGCCATGGGCCATGTTGATGACGCCCATGACGCCGAAGGTGATGGCGAGGCCGATGGCTGCGAGCAGCAGCACCGAGCCGAGCGAGATGCCGTACCAGACGTTTTGCGCCACCTGCCAGGCGGCCATGCTGGTCTCGATCTGCGCGACCGAGCGGGCGGCCGTCTCGGCCAATGCGCCGGTGCTTGCGGCCTGGAAGGCTGTCAGCTGGGCCAGCGCGTCGCTGTCGCCGCGGTTTGCAAGAACGGCGATGGCAGCGCGTTTTTCGGCCTCGCCGAGGTCGGAAACCAGGACTGCGGCGGCGCGGGCCTGGGCAAGCGCTGCTTTGACCGTGGCGTCGGTCTCGCCGGCAATCGCTGCGTCGAGAGCTGGCAACGCCGTCTTGTCGGGGCGCTTGAGCATGGTGCTTGCCGCCGACAGCCTCACAGTTGGATCGGCCGATCCGAGGGTAAGCCCACCCATGACGTCACGGATGGTGCGGCGGAGCGCGTTGTTGACCTTGACCTTGGCAATATCGGCCTTCGCAGCTGTGCCGGCTGCCGTTCCGTCGAGCGGATCGGACAGCGAAAGCGTCTGGCCATCTTCCTTGCCTGTGAAGATGCCCTGGTCGGACTTTCTGACATAGAGGTTGCCGTCGGCCAGGGCCGACAGGATGCGCTCGACGGCCGGCTCCCCGGTGGCGGCAAGATCGCGGACGACGGATTCCGTCTCCTGGAAGTTTGTCGTCGTGGCGAGCCGGGTGAGCAATGCCCGCAAGCCCGCCTCGTCGGCATGGGCAAGCGACGGCAGGCTCGCGCAAATGACGGCAATGGCCAGGACTAGACTGCGGACGAACTGCATCTGGGATGGCACCTGTGTGCGATTAGGATTGGGGTGCCGGGCGAGATGGCCTGCCCGGCACCTTGATGGGGCTAGTTGGTCGTGCCCTTGCCGCCGCACTTGCCGGTGGCAACGTTAAAGTTTCCGCACGACATCGGCGCGCGCCAGTCGGCGATCAGGTCCTTGGAATCGGGCAGGTAGTCGGACCATTCGTCGCCGACCACGAGGCCCGCGGTCTGCCACACCGTCTCGAACTGGCCGTCGGCCTGGATCTCGCCGATCAGCACCGGCTTGGTGATGTGGTGGTTGGGCATCATTGTCGAGAAGCCGCCCGAGAGGTTCGGCACCGAGACACCGACGATGGCGTCGATGACGGCGTCCGGATCGGTGGTACCGGCCTTCTCGACCGCCTTCAGCCACATGTTGAATCCGATGACATGGGCTTCCATCGGGTCGTTGGTCACCCGCTTGTCGTTCTTGGTGTAGCCCTTCCAGGCCGAGATGAACTCGGCGTTGGCGGGGCTATCGACTGACTGGAAATAGTTCCAGGCGGCGAGATGGCCGACCAGCGGCGCGGTGTCGAGGCCGGCGAGTTCTTCCTCGCCGACCGAGAAAGCGACCACCGGAATGTCCTCGGCCTTGATGCCCTGGTTGCCGAGCTCCTTGTAGAACGGCACGTTGGCGTCGCCATTGATGGTCGAGACGACGGCGGTCTTCTTGCCGGTCGAGCCGAACTTCTTGATGTCGGAGACGATGGTCTGCCAGTCGGAATGCCCGAACGGCGTGTAGTTGACCATGATGTCCTCGGCGGCGACGCCCTTCGACTGCAGATAGGCCTGCAGGATCTTGTTCGTCGTCTGCGGATAGACATAGTCGGTGCCGGCGAGCACCCAGCGCTGCACGCCTTCTTCGTTCATCAGATAGTCGACGGCAGGAATGGCCTGCTGGTTGGGCGCGGCGCCGGTGTAGAACACGTTGCGCTGGCTTTCCTCCCCTTCATACTGGACGGGATAGAACAGCAGGCTGTTGAGCTCCTCGAAGACCGGCAGCACCGACTTGCGTGACGACGAGGTCCAGCAGCCGAAGACGGCGGCGACCTTGTCCTGCTCGATCAACTGGCGTGCCTTTTCGGCAAACAGCGGCCAGTCCGAGGCCGGATCGACGACGACGGCCTCGAGCTTCTTGCCGAGCAACCCGCCCTTCTTGTTCTGTTCTTCGATGAGAAACAGCATCGTGTCTTTCAGCGTCGTTTCTGAAATCGCCATCGTTCCGGACAGCGAATGCAGCACGCCGACCTTGATGGTGTCGTCCGCCGCCGCGGAGGGCGACGCCAGGCTGAGCCCGGCGCCGATTATCCCGGCCATGGCTGCGGCGGTCCAACGTGCGAAATGTCCCCTCATTACCAGTCTCCCATTTGGCTTTGTTGCACTGAACAATGTCATGCAACCGTCATGCCAATCGCTCAGGGCCAGTTTGGAGGCAGGGAAAGTCGCGCATTTTCATAAGGTTGGCCTAATGCCCCCGAAGGCATGGCTGCTCATGCCGCCAGCCGGTGTCCCAGGATTTGTGCATTGCACAGCAGATATTGCCAGTTTTTTGCCCAGATCTGATTTTTGCATAAACTATGAGCAATAGTGCCCTCGCGGCTATGCCGGCCGTCGAGATGCTGGGAGCCATGAACCAATCGCCGGCTTTGCTCGTAAGAGAGGGAGAACGGGCATTCCGAGGAGCAGCCATGCGCCGGAACAACGATGCTGGGCGGGTCGTGAGCAACAGGCGGCTGGCGTGGGTCACTGGCGCCGGCTCCGGCATCGGCCGCGCCTTGGCGTTGCGGCTTGCCAGCGAAGGCTGGCAGGTCGTGGCAAGCGCGCGGACGGCGAGCGATCTCGCCGAACTGGCCGCCGAGGCGCCGGGTCGTATCCGTGCATTTCCGCTCGACGTGACCGCCGAGGCGACCGTACTCGAGACGGTTGCCCGCATAGAGGGCGAAATCGGGCCGATCGATCTCGCCGTGCTGAACGCCGGCACCTATGCGCGCGACTCCGCCACTGAGTTCGACGCCGGCGCCTTTCGCGCCACCGTTGACGTCAATCTGATGGGCTGCGTGCATTGCCTGGCCGCGCTGATGCCGCGCATGCTGGCGCGCCAGGGCGGGCACGTTGCCGTGGTGTCTTCGGTTTCAGGCTTCGTCGGCCTGCCGGGCGCTGCAGCTTATGGCGCGACCAAGGCAGCGCTGATCAACATGTGTGAAGCGCTCCACCCTGAACTCGCGGCTCGGAACGTGCGGCTCAGCCTTGTCTGTCCGGGTTTCGTCGACACGCCCCTGACACGGAAGAACGATTTTCCGATGCCGTTCATGATCTCGGCAGACGCTGCGGTCGACCACATCATGGCTGGCCTGAAATCGCGGCGTTTCATGACCGCTTTTCCATGGAAGATGGTGCTGTCGATGAAGCTCCTGGCGGCGATGCCAGAGCGGCTGCGCTTTGTGATCACGCGGCGCATGGTCCGCGACTGACGGCACGGCGAAGGTCGGTGGACCCGGCTCTATTGCGCGTGTTCCGGAACCCTTGTCGTCACGACGGTGGTGCTGATCTTTTGAACTGCGGCGTTGTGCCGGTGGACGGGGATGCCCTTCCACCAGATGCGCAGCGCCTCCCAGTGAATGCCAAGCGTCACCTTCAGCGTCATCAGCGGGTAGCGGAAGAGGGCGCCGAGCAAGGCGCGGTCGGTGAGCTCTTGACGCCTGCCGGCAAAGGAGGCGGCAAGAAGTGGGCCTTCGGCGTCCGATTCATCGATGCGCACCAGGACCCTGTCACCGGGCGGCTCGATGTGGAAGCGGTAGAAGCAGGACATCGGCATGAAGGGCGAGACGTAGAGTTCCTTTGCGCAGCCTTGACGTATCGGGCCGCTCGCTCCGGCGTCGACCGGAATGACGTAGGTGTGGCGTTCGCCGAAGGTGTTGCAGACCTCGTAGAGGATTGCCCTGAGCGGGCCATCGGGCGCGTGGCAGAAATAAACCGTCAGCGGATTGAAGACGTAGCCGAGGATTCGGGGATAGCAGAGCACCCGGATGCGCATGCCGCTCTCCAGCCTATCGGCCTTGGCCAGTTGCGCCTCTACCCAGCCGCGCAGGCCGCTGGCGCTGCCGTCGCCGTGGTCGGCATCCCAGAAGCTGAGGATTGCGCAGCGGTTGTAGCCGAACAGCCGGGAAGTCACGCTGACACCGGGCATTTCGTCGAGATCGAGCAGCAGCGAGAAGACGCGGTAGTGTAGCCTGTGGCGACGCGGCCTGAGCCGCGTATGCGTGACCGTGCCAGAAAACAGCGCGGAGCGCAGGCTCATTCGGCTGCCTCCAGCCGGGGCATCAGCGCAATTCGCCCGGATTCGTCGCGCACCTTCCATGGTCGCCTGATGTCCGCGAGACTTTCGGCAACAGCGAGGCCGGATTGCAGGCCGTCCTCGTGGAAACCGAAGCCGAAATAGGCACCGCAGAACCAGGTTTGGCGTCGGCCCTGCAGGCGCCAGAGCTGCTGCTGGGCGTCGAGCGCGCGCTGGTCGAACAGCGGATGGGTGTAGTCGTAGCGCCCGATGATCTTTGCAGGATCGATCTGGCGCGTCGGGTTGAGCGTCACGAACAGGGGATGGCGCATGTCGAGGTTCTGCAGCCGGTTCATCCAGTAGGTCACGCATAGCGGCTGGCTGTTGTCGTCGCGGTCCTCGCCGATATAGTTCCAGCTTGACCAGACCCGCTTGCGTCGCGGCATGAGGTTCTCGTCTGAATGCAGCACCGCCAGATTGTCGGTGTAGCGGAAGGCGCCAAGCAAAGCCCGCTCCTGCTGGTCGGCGTCGGAGAGCAGGTCGAGCGCCTGGTTGGCATGAGTGGCTATGACGACATCGGTGAAGGTGTCGGCATGTCCCTTGGTGTCGGTGACGACGACCCGGCCGTTCTTGCGCGCAATATTGCCGACCGCCGTGCTCAGCCTGATGTTGTCGGCGAAGTTGGCGCTCAGCCGGCGAACATATTCCCGGCTGCCGCCAAGCACGGTTCGCCACTTCGGCCGGTCGGCCAGGCTGAGCAGGCCATGGCTGGCGAAGAACCTGACGAAGGCGAGCAGTGGGTAAGCGCGCATGTCGCGTGCCGTTGTTGACCAGATCGCTGCTCCCATCGGCAGCAAATGGTCCTCGACGAAAGCCGGAGCATAATCGTTGCGATCGAGATATTCGCCGAGGCTGACGCCGTGCAGGTCGGCGCGAATGAGCAGCGCCGGCGCCTCGCGGTAGAAGCGCAGGATGTCACGCATCATTCGCCAGAAGCGCGGCCGGATGACATTGCCGCGCTGGCCGATCAGGCCGTTGAGGCCGGAGCCCGAATATTCGAGCCTGCCGCCTTCGAGCGAGGCGGCGAACGACATGTTGGAAGCTGCCGTCGGCACGTCGATTTCACGGAACAGGGCGACGAGGTTGGGATAGTTGCGCTCGTTGTAGACGATGAAGCCGGTGTCGACGGGCAGGGCGCCGTTGTTGGTCGGAACCATGACCGTGTTGGAATGGCCGCCAAGGCGAGGCTCGCTTTCGTAGAGCGTGACATCAAGCTTGCGGCCGAGCAGCCAGGCTGCCGAAAGACCTGATATGCCGGATCCGATGACGGCGACGCGGCGCGCGTGATCGGGCAATTCCTTGCTGGTGTCGATGCTCACGTCTCGCCTTTCCGCTGCGCCTTATGCTGCTGGATACGGAGCGCAGGCCCCGGCGGATCGCTGGGACGCGAAATTTTTCCGAAGCGAGTGATCCGGCGGTGGCTCGCCGGCGTACCAACAGCATGAACACGGTCGTTTCCATCGGCGTTCCGGCGTGGCAGAAACGCTTCAAGGCGGGGCATTGGCGCTCCGCGCCATGGCATGGTGATTTGGGAACAGCCGACATGAACCGCCCGACTGGCGTCGACGATGGTTCCGACATGCGAGAACTGCTGTGCGCTGTGGGTGCCGGGCGGGACATCGAAGCTTATGAACAGCTGTTTCGCCACTTCGCACCACGCGTGAAGGCCTACATGGCGAGGACGGGTGGCAACGGCCAGCAGGCCGAGGAACTGATGCAGGAAACCATGATCGCCGTGTGGAACAAGGCGGAGCGTTACGATCCGGCGAAGGGGGCGGCGTCAACCTGGATCTTCGCCATTGCGCGTAACCTGCGCATCGACGCTTTCCGGCGTGAAAGGCGACCGGAATTCGACCCGGAAGATCCCGCCTTCGCGCCCGACGATGTCGCTCCCGCCGATGCCGAGCTCGACATGCGCGAGACATCGGAACAGCTTCACCATGCAATTGCAGCCCTGCCTGCGGAACAGGCGTCGCTGCTCAAACTGTCGTTTTTCGAAGACCAGTCGCACAGCGCGATCGCGCAGCGCCTGAACCTGCCCCTCGGGACGGTCAAGTCGCGCATGCGCTTGGCCTTCGACAAATTGCGGGCCGCGCTCGCCCGCTCCGGAGACGTGTCGTGACCATTCGTCACCATATCAGCGACGACCTGCTCATCAGCTATGCCGCCGGCAGCCTGGCTGAGGGCTGGAGCATTGCGGTGGCTACGCATCTCGCGCTGTGCCCAGCCTGCCGGCGTCGCCTGACAGTGGCCGAGGCCGTCGGCGGCGAGTTGCTCGATACGATGGAAGACGAGGCCTCGGTCGACCAGTCCTGGGCCAGCGTGCGCAGCCGTTTGCAGCAACCCGAGACCGCGGCCGCCCGCCAAAGCTCTGTTGGGCACAGCGGCGGCTTGCCGGAGCCGTTGCGCTCCTATGTCGGTGGCGATTTCGACACGCTTAAATGGCGGCCGCTCGGACGCGGCGCGTACCAGATCCCTATCAAGACGGGCGATCGCGAAACCATGGTCAGGCTGCTGCGCATTCCCGCCGGCAAGCCGGTGCCGGAGCACAGCCATGGCGGCCGCGAGCTGACGCTGGTGCTGGCCGGCAGCTTTCACGATGGCACGGGTCTGTTTGCGCGTGGCGACCTCGAGGACGCCGACGCCAGCCTGACGCACCAACCGGTAGCCACGCCTGAAGCCGACTGTATCTGCCTTGCGGTGACCGACGCGCCGCTGCAGTTCCGCAGCTGGATCATGCGGGCGATCCAGCCTCTGCTTGGGATTTGACCGGTCCGTTGTTCGAAAGCAGCCTATGATTGCCAGCTACGCCACTGCCTACGTCGCCACTGCCGTCGTCTTCTTCGGCCTCGATTTCCTGTGGCTGTCGACCATCTCGACGAACTTCTACCGCAGCCGCATCGGCGCCCTGCTTCTCGACCAGCCCCATTTCGGCGTCGCCGGCCTGTTCTACCTCGTCTATGTCGCAGGCATCGTGCACTTCGCGACAATGCCGGCGCTGAACGGCGCGAGCTGGACGACAGCGCTGATCAATGGCGCTCTTCTCGGCCTCGTCGCCTACGGCACCTACGACATGACAAACCTGGCCACGCTGAAGAACTGGTCGGTGACGGTCAGCGTCGTCGACATGGCCTGGGGCGTCGCTCTCACCGGCACTGCCGCAACGATCGGGTATCTGGTCACCGCCTGGGCGATGGCCAGGCCGAGCTGATGAGGGCTGCCTTTCGCAGCATAGCCAACAGGCAAGGCAGGAGCCGAGGTCGTCTTCATCGACCCGGTGGCGCTGGCAGGCTTGATCGCTCTCGATGACAGAGCGACAGCCGATCGGCGAGGCATAACGGTCAGGGCGATCACCTAGTCTTCGAGGCGACTTGCAACCAGTGCCGGGATTTCTTTCAGGGCGAAGGCACGGAAAGCAGCGGCCACGGGTGAGGGCGAGACGTCTCGCCGTTCGACCAGTCCGACTTGCCTGCTTGCCGCCGCATCGGCCAGTTCGAGCACCGCCACGCCATCATGGGCGCCATGCATGGTCAATGACGGCAGGATGGTCAGGCCGAGCCCGGCCTTCACCAAAGCAACCAGCGAGGTGACGTTGTAGACGGTCATCAGCGACCGTGCGGAGAGCTGCTTGTACGCCTCTGCATCGATCCTGTCGGATGCGCCGTTGCGGATCAGCGTCGCGCCGTGCAGATCGCTCCATTCGACAGGACGTTCGAGCTGGCAGAGTTCGTGATCGTCCTTGCAGAGCAGCTTGAACCGGTCGCTGAACAACGGCGTGAATTCGACGCCGCCGCCGGCACGGCTCTCGCCGGCAATGCCTATGTCGGCGACGCCGCTTTCCACCATGCGCCGTACCTGGGCACTGTCGATGTCAAACAGTTCGACCTCGACCTGTGGTCGGGTTTCCAGGAACCGCTGCAGGATGGGCGGCAACACGTTGGTGGCGACCGAGGGTACCGAGGCAATCGACAGGCTGCCGATGCGGCTATGCGCGAAAGCCCGCATGATGCCGATCGACTTGTCGAAGCTGCGGATCTGCTCGCGGCCGAGATCGAGCATCAGATTGCCAAGCGCCGTCAGGCTGTTCTTGCGATCGGTCTGGAACAGCGGTCCGCCGATCTCGTCTTCCAACTGCTTGAGGGTCATCGAAACGGCTGAGGCCGTGCGGCCAACCGTATCGGCTGCGTCCTTGATGTTGCCGCTCTCGGCAACCGTGACGAAGACCCGCAATGCTTCCAGTTTGATCATCACACCAACTTCAATTCTTCTGAAATTGATAACAGAAATATCTGCTTGATTGAAGTGGGGCGGTGGCGGATTTTCAGGCGAGCAATGGAGATCGACATGGCAGAACGCTACGCCAATCTGATCGGCGGCCGGTGGCGGCAGGGCGATCGCTTCCACGAAAATCGCAGCCCGTCCGATGTCACCGACCTGATCGGTCTATATGCCCAGGCCGATGCGAGCGATGTCGACGAGGCGGTCGCAGCTGGCCGGGCGGCGATGCCGGCCTGGCGGGCGACCGGGCTCGAACAGCGTCAGGCCATCCTCAACAGGATCGGCAATGAACTTATGGAGCGGTCAGCCGAACTGGGTGGGCTGCTGTCGCGCGAGGAGGGCAAGCCGCTGGCGGAAGGTCGCGGCGAGGTGTTCCGCGCCGGCCAGTTCTTCACCTATTACGCGGCCGAGGTGCTGCGGCAGCTTGGCGAAAACGCGGAATCGGTGCGTCCCGGCATCGAGATCGACATGCGCCGCGAACCGATGGGACTGGTGGCCGTCGTCTCGCCCTGGAACTTTCCGACCGCCACCGCCAGCTGGAAGATCGCGCCGGCGCTTGCCTATGGCAATGCCGTCATCTGGAAGCCCGCCAACGAGACACCGGCCTCGGCCTGGGCTCTTGCAGAGATCATCCATCGCGCCGGCCTGCCGGATGGGACGTTCCAGTTGCTGATGGGGCCAGGCGCGGTTGTCGGCAACGGGCTTGCCGGCCACCCAGGCGTAGATGCCATCACCTTCACCGGCTCCTACGAGGTTGGCTGCCAGGTGGCCGTGGCTGCAGCCGCGAGACTGACGAAGTTCCAGCTCGAGCTCGGCTCCAAGAACGCGCTGCTGGTGATGGATGATGCCGACATCGACCTGGCTGTGGCGGCCGCCGTTGGCGGCGGTTACTCGGGCACAGGCCAGAAATGCACCGCCTCCTCGCGCTTCGTCATACATGAGAACATCCACGATGCCTTCGTCGAGAAATTGGCCGCTGCCGTCGGTGGCTTGAAGGTCGGTCACGCCCTGGCGGATGGCACGCAGGTCGGTCCCGTCGTCAGCGCGCGCCAGCTTGCGGCGAACCTTGCCTGGATGGATCGTGCCCGGATCGCTGGCGCCGAAGTGGCGGTCGGTGGCGAGCGGCTGCAACTTGCCCATGACGGCTTCTACATGGCGCCGGCGCTTTTGACCGGGACGACCAATGCGATGGACTTCAATCGCGAGGAAATGTTTGCGCCCATCGCTGCCGTGCAGAAGGTCGGCTGCTATGACGAAGGGCTCGCCGCCGTCAACGACACGCGTTTCGGGTTGGTTGCCGGCATCTTTACCCGCTCGCTCGCTCGTGCCAGCCATTTCCGGCGACATGCTGAGACGGGCTGTGTCACCGTCAACCTGCCGACGGCGGGAACCGACTATCATGTGCCGTTTGGCGGCCGGAAGGGCTCGAGCTTCGGCTCGCGCGAGCAGGGCCGTTCGGCGGCCGAGTTCTACACCCAGGTCAAGACAGCGTATATTCGAGCAGGGGAGCCGGAGTAAGGTCATGGACGCGAAGATCGCCAGCCCTGTCGTTGACTGCCTGCAATATGCCAACTGGAGTGCGGACGTCTTCGCCCAGATGCGCGCCGGCGGCGTGCATGGGGTACATGCCACCATCGCCTATCATGAGAATTTCCGCGAGACGGTGGCGAACATCATTGCCTGGAACCGCCATTTCGAGCGCCATTCTGATCTCATCTTTCCAGGTCGCGCCGGCAGCGACATCGAAAGGGCGATGCGGGAGGGGCGCACGGCCATCTTCTTCGGCCTGCAGAACCCGTCGCCGATCGAAGACGACATCGGCCTGATCGAGGTCTGCCATGCGCTTGGCGTGCGCTTCATGCAGCTGAGTTACAACAACCAGTCACTGCTTGCCACCGGCTGCTACGAGGGCGAAGACCCCGGCATCACCCGCTTCGGGCGCCAGGCGATCGCCGAGATGAATCGTGTCGGCATGGTCGTCGACATGAGCCATTCCGCCGAGCGCTCGACGCTTGAGGCTATCGAGCTCTCGGCGAGGCCGATCGCCATCACCCATGCCAATCCGCATTGGTGGCATCCGGCCTTACGCAACAAGTCCGATACGGTGCTGAAGGCGCTGACGCGATCGGGTGGCATGCTCGGCCTGTCGCTCTACCCCCACCACATGAAGGGCGGCTCGAACTGTACGCTCCAGAGCTTCTGCGCCATGGTCGCGGAGACCGCTTCGCGTTACGGCGTCGCGCATCTCGGCATCGGCAGCGATCTCTGCCAGGACCAACCGGACTCGGTGGTCGCCTGGATGCGCAATGGCCGTTGGTCGAAGGTCACGGACTATGGTGAAGGCTCGGCTTCGGCGGCCGGCTTTCCGCGGCAGCCGAGCTGGTTCACCAGCAATGCCGACCTTGGCAATCTCCGTGACGGGCTGTGCAAGGTAGGCTTCTCCAATGAGGAAGTCAGCGACATCATGGGTGGCAACTGGCTTCGGTTCTACACCCAATCGTTTGGACCGATGTGATGGCCAACAGGGCAACAGCCACTGCGACCGCGCCGCAGCTAGCCATGCGCTCGCCCGACGTCGTCATGCGCCTGCGGCGGATGGGAGCTTCCTTTCCGACACGGCTCAGCTTCCTGCGCACGCTGATCCGGCGTCTTGTTTCAAGCGGTGCGACGGTGCGCCGCCCGGACTGGAGCATGGACGACAACGGGTTCGGCGATGCGGTCTACACGTTCAGGCTGGGTGGGCACGACTACAGCCTTGTTGCCTTTTCCTGTCCGCTTCCCGACGAGCAGCGCTCCGACCGCGTCATCGCCGAGGCCTGGGACACCAGCTTCGTGCTTTATGACGGCATTCCCGACAAGGCCGAGATCGAACGGCTGCGGGAAAATGCGCCGCGCCAGGAGGCGGGGCGTTTTGGACCGCGCGACCTGGTGCTGAGCCGCGCCAACAAGTCCGTGCGTTTCTTCGAGCATGTCGTCGACAGCCTGGCGCGTGGGCGACAGCCGGAACGCGACCGGCTTGGGGAAGTCGGCTATCTTCTGCGCACCACCGCCGTCTACGGCAACGGCAAGTTCGGCATCGCCGACCGTTGCGTGCTGGCGGAACGCGAGGGGCTCACCGGTCCCTTCCAGGCCGAGATGCTGACGGTCTGGCTGATCCGCGAATTCTCCCACGATCTCGTCGAGCACGTTGCAAGGCGCCGCTCGCCGGAAACCTTCGTGCCGCTTGCGCCGGAGCTGCGCCGCCACATCGGAGTCGGCAACTCCACCGGTCTCGGCATGGCGCCGTTCCTGGCCAATCATCCGCAGCTGCTGAACAACTGGGTATTTGCGCGCGAGAGCGCGCTGGCGCGGGTGCGGGCGAAACGATACCTGGATGCTGCCGCGCTGGATCGGCTCGGCGACCTCTGGCGGCAGGCGGGCAGGCATCTCGATCAATGGTCGGTCGAAGACGATGCCTTGATGGCGCGCATCCTGGGCCTGCGCGGCGAGTGGGCCGAGGCCCAGGCCTGGATCGACCCCGCAAGGCTGCGGGTCATGTCGTCGCCGGTGGCGTCACTGCTCGAGCGTTCGCAATTCATGTCGGTGGACTTCCAGGAATTGCTTGCAGCGCTCGTCATCGAATTGGCGGGAGCAGAAAACGACGATCTCGCCGACGGCATGGCAGCTGCACAGGAAGCGGCGCTGCAGCCAGGCATGAGGCTTGCGGCGCTTCGCAGGCTGCTGCGTGATCACTATGGCTGGGCACTGACGATCGCGTTCGACAGGCCGGCGGAAACCGCCCAGTTCTGGTATGTTTCGGAGGAGAAGCTGGAGCCCCGGCTTGGCCGCCGTGCCGCCGAAGCTGGCGCCGATCTCGAGCTTCCGCTCGACATCGCCCGGCAGGTGCAGCGCCTTGCCGCCGACCTTGAGGACGAGGCGGAAACACAAACCGTCGCCGCGTTCCTTGCCCGCTTCCCTCAGCATCGCCATGCGGTACGCCGCATACAGATGGCGGCGACCGCACCCTATTCGGAAATCCGCGACAACCTGCTCTCGGACCGCTGCCTGCCGATCAACATGCTGCGCTGCAAGCTTGCCTTTTTCGGCGCATCGAAATTCGACCCGCGTTCGGATCGCTGGACACGCATCACACTTTTTCAGGGGGCGCCGACGCGGGACGAAATCGCTGCCGGCGAAACCGACGATTGCTGGCTTCCGGTGCTCAGATGACGACGATCCTGCTCTCCTACAACGAAGTGCAGACGCTCGCCCGCAAGGCAGCCTGCGGCGCCGGATTGCCTCATGGCGTGGCGGAGGATGTCGGCCAGGCAGCCGTCTGGCTCTCGGCGCGCGGCATCGACGCTGTCGGGGTCGTGATCGACGCGCTTGGCCGCCAAGCGGAGGTTCTCGGCGACCAGTCGGCCATCGATGCCCTCTGCTGTGGTGAAACTGCCGAGATTGCGTTCGAGGGACGAAGCTGCAGCTTGATGCTGATCGGCCTCGCCGGAGCGGTGGCTGCCAATACGGCGATGAACCTCACCCTGCGTTATGATGGCGGTGTGGAGCCGCTGGCGCTGGCGGCGAATCCTGCGGAACTGGCCGCGTCGGCGTTGAGCCTGCGGCTGCATTCCCCACCCGACGGCGGGATGCCTATGCCGCGTCGATCGCCGCGACCGGCTGCGACGGACGCTGCGGCCTACGCGGCAGCGCTCGGCCTTGCGGCGAGGACCTATGTGCCGGCCTCGGAACTGTCGCGGGCCCAGGGCGCTGGCGCGGGCACCACCGACAACGATTGAGGGATTTCATGACGGAGCGGACAATGACGCTCGCCGCGGTCGAGCAGCTGTGCCTGCGTGCGCTGACCGCAGCGGGAGCCAGCGAGGACAATGCGGCGGCCGTTGCCCGATCGACGATGCTGGCGGAGCGCGACGGCATCCGCAGCCACGGCCTGCTCTATGTGCCGATCTATGCCGATCATGTCCGCTGCGGCAAGGTCGACGGAAAGGCACGGCCTGCCGTGTCGCAGCCGCGCCCAGGCGCCGTGGTCGTTGATGCGGCGACCGGTTTCGCCCATCCCGCCATCGACGCCGGGTGGGATCGTTTCATTGCCGCCGCACGGCGCAACGGCGTCGCTGCAATGACGGTGTTCAATTCCTACAATTGCGGCGTAGTTGGCCACCATGCCGAGCGTATCGCCGAGGCGGGACTGCTCGGGTTGTGCACCACCCATGCACCGGCGTCGATAGCGCCGCCGGGCGGGCGCCTGCCGGTGATCGGCACCAATCCGTTTGCGCTTGGCGCTCCGGATGGCGCAGGCGGTGCCGCGCTGGTGCTCGACCAGTCGGCGAGTGTGGTGGCGAAATCGGAGATTCTTCTGCGCTCGCGGGAGGGCCGGCCGATCGAACCCGGGTGGGCCATCGACGAACATGGCGCTGACACGCTCGATCCGGCTGCCGCTCTGAAGGGCTCGATGCTGCCGGCCGGCGGCCACAAGGGTTTTGGTGTCGGACTTCTCGTCGAAATCCTGGCGTCCTGTCTTGCCGGTGCCGTTCTCAGCAAGGATGCCAGTCCGTTTTCCGGAACGGCGGGCGGGCCGCCGAGAACCGGACAGTGTTTCATCGCTTTTGACCCCAGGGCGTTTTCGACGGGCTTTTCACATCAGGTCGCAAGTCTCGTGGCAGCCATCGCCAATCAGGGCGATGTCCGCCTCCCGGGTAGCGGCCGCCAAGCTGCGCGGCGCCGCAATGAACGGGAGGGCGTGCGGGTCGATGCCGGCCTCGTGGATCGGATCGAAACACTCTGCCGCTAAAGTTTTTCTGAAATCCGGATCAGTTATTTCGGTTTGATAAAAGTGACTGCTTTCGACATCGTATCCCTCGAGGCCATCACAACGACAACAAAGGGAACTGCGATGAAGCTCAAGAAATCCATTCTTGCGGGAGTTTGCCTTGCCTGCATGGTGCTCGGCAGCAATGCTGCCGAGGCCACGGAATGCGGGACGAAGGACCCGATCACGATCGCCGAAATGACCTGGCTGTCTGCCGGTACGCTCGCCTATGTCACCAAGGAGATCCTGGCCGAAGGCTATGGCTGCAACGTCCAGATCGTGCCCGGCGATACCGTGCCGACCGCATCTTCCATGCTGGCCAAGGGAGAGCCTGACATCGCACCCGAGCTCTGGGTCTCCACCGTCAAGTCGACATGGGACCAGATGTTGGCCAAGGGAACCGTCTACAAGGCGGGAGACATCTTCGCCAGCGGCGGCCAGGAAGGCTGGTGGATTCCTGACTACATCGCCGAGGCTCATCCGGAAATCCGCTCCGTCAGCGATCTCAAGAACAACTGGCAGGTGTTCGAGGACGCGTCGAGCCCGGGCAAAGGCCGCTTCTATGCCTGTCCGCCCGGCTGGGGTTGCGAGATCATCACCAACAATCTGGTCAAGGCGCTCGACCTGGAAGCGACCTACGAGGTCTATCCGACCGGCTCGGGTGCGAACCTCAAGGCGATGATCGCCAGGCAGGTCTCGCGCAAGAAGCCGTTCATCGGCTGGTACTGGGGCCCGACCGAAGTGATCGGCAAGTACAAGCTCAAGGTTCTCGAGATGCCGGCCTACGACCAGGCAAAATTCACCTGCCTCACCGATGCCAAATGCGAAAAGCCGGAACTGACGGGCTGGGCGGTCGGTGAAGTTGCGGTCGCGGCCACCACCAGCCTCAAGGACAAGGCGCCTGCCGTGGCCGAGTTCCTGTCGAAGATGCAGGTGCCCAACGTCGAGATCAGCGACGTGCTGGCCTGGGGCGACGACAACAAGGCTTCGCCCGAGGAAGTCGCCGCCTATTTCTTCAAGAACTACGAAACGATCTGGACGAAATGGGTCCCGGCCGATGTCGCCGAGAAGGTGAAGGCTGCGCTCTGATCGCAGCCTGGCGGCCGCGTATCTTCCCCCGGGCGCGGCCGCCCCTTCGCATACGATGCCCATGGCGCTTGTCCGCGGAACGTCGGCAACTGGCCGCCTCCGCGAGAGCCGCGGGTTGCCAACCTTGAAAGGGTCATGCCGTGGCAGACAATTTTCCCGAGCTTCTGGACACGCGCGGGCTCCGCTTCGCGATCGATGACGGTTTCAGCTGGGTCGTTGCCAATTACGGCGACACGCTCGAGCGGTTGCTTGCACCGCTGCTCAAGCTGCTCGGTGCCATGGAGGCCTTCCTGCAATGGCTGCCCTGGTATGTCACGATCGCCGGCATCGCCCTTTTGACCTACTCGGCCTCGCGTAACCTGCGAATGACGGGCAGCGCGATCGTCATGCTGTTCTTCATCGGCGCTGTCGGCCTGTGGAACGACGCCATGGCGACTGTAGCGCTGATGCTCGCCGCGACCGTTGTCGCCGTTGTGGTTGGCATTCCGCTTGGCATCGTCATGGCGCGGTCCGACAGGCTGCGCTCGATTGCCTTGCCGTTGCTCAACATCATGCAAACGCTGCCGATCTTCGTTTATCTGATCCCCTTCGTCATGCTGTTCGGGCCGGGCAAGATCCCGGCCGTCCTCGCCACCGTCTTCTTCGCCATTCCACCTGTCATCAGGTTGACCGATCTCGGCATCCGCCAGGTCGACGGCGAGGTGGTCGAGGCGATTGTCGCCTTTGGTGCGACACCAAGCCAGAAGCTGGTGAGGGTCCAGATCCCGCTCGCCCTGCCGACCATCATGGCCGGCATCAACCAGACGACGATGATGGCGCTGTCGATGGTGGTCATCGCATCGATGATCGGCGCCGGCGGGCTCGGCTACCAGGTGTTGCAGGGGATCCAGCGGCTGGAGGTAAGCCGTGGCCTTGTCGCCGGCATCGCCATCGTCTTCCTCGCCGTGATTTTCGACCGCATCGCACAGTCCTACGGCAGGCGTGCCCAGAAACACCTCGAGCACGGGGAGTAGGATCGTGACCGTTTCGGACGTGAAAATTCAGGTCGATGAGGTCTACAAGATCTTCGGCAGCCGGCCGGACGATGCAATGGCTGCACTCCACGCTGGCGCCGGGAAGGCCGAGGTCCTGAAGAAGACCGGCTGCATCGTTGGCCTCAGGGGGATCGATTTCTCGATCCGCCGCGGCGAGACCTTTGTCATCATGGGGCTTTCGGGCTCCGGGAAGTCGACGCTGATCCGTCATTTCAACCGGCTGATCGAGCCGACAGCCGGCCGCATCCTGGTCGACGGCCGCAACATCATGGACATGAACGCCAGGGAATTGTTGGCGTTTCGCCGCAGCGGCATTTCCATGGTGTTCCAGCGCTTCGGTCTGCTGCCGCATCAGACGGTGCTGGAGAACACGATCTGCGGGCCGATCCTGCAGGGCGTGGACCGGCGCGAGGCGCTGACACGCGGCATGGAGCAGCTCGAACTCGTCGGCCTCAAGGGGTTCGAGCACCGCTTTCCCCGCCAGCTCTCTGGCGGCATGCAGCAACGGGTCGGCCTCGCCCGGGCGCTTGCGACGCAGGCAGACGTGCTGTTGATGGACGAAGCCTTCAGCGCGCTCGACCCGCTGATCAAAAGCGACATGCAGGAACAGCTGAAGCAGATCCAGGCACGGCTGAAGAAGACCATCATCTTCATCACCCATGATCTCGACGAAGCCCTGCATCTCGGTGATCGCATCGCCATTCTGAAGGATGGCGAGTTGCGCCAGGTCGGCACCGGCGAAGAGATCCTGTTCCGCCCGGCGGACGACTATGTCGAGCGTTTCGTCCGCAAGGTCGACCTGTCGCGTGCGCTCTGTGCCAACGACGCCTTTGCCAAGGTTCCCGTCCTGACGCAGGCGGAAGCCACGGGTGACCAGGCCGCCGTGCTGTTGCGCCAACATCCGGCGGTGATCGTTGCGCATGGCACGGATATGCGTGTTGTTACCTCGAGCGAGCCGGAAAATGCGAAGAGGGTTGCATCCATCGACGCTGCGGCGACCCTTCGCCAGAGCTTTCCGTTCCTGGCGGGCGAAGATGCCGTCGTGGTCATGGACGGTGGGGTGCCCGCCGGAGTCCTCACCCGCGAATTGGCATTCAAGGCGCTGTCTCGGTCGAGCGGCGCCGCCTACTTGGACCATCGCCAGAGGCCGCAGGTGCTCGATGATGTTGTAAAGCGATCATCGAATGCGGCCGATGATCGCCTGGGCCAGGGTCTCTGCCGCGCGTGAGGCGCGAGCGGGGGTAGGCGATGTAAAACGGATCCTCGAAGGTCATGCGCTCGGGCAGCAGGAGCTGCAGATCGCCTTTGCCACCGACTCCTCGGCATAATGGTCGGGGAGAAAGCCGATGTAGGCGCCGGAAAGCAACAGCAGCAGCGTGCCTTCCATGTGCGGGGTCGCCGCAGCCCAGGCGAAATCGACGCCGCAAATCGGAGTCTCGGTCACATAGGTGCGCCGTGGCCCCAACATGTGCGCGACAATGGCGATATCTACGCCTGGGTGCGCGAGACGATGGAAAGCACCTACCACCCTTGCGGCTCGTGCCGCATGGGCGAGGATGCGATGGCCGTCGTCGACGGCCAGCTGAAGGTGAGGGGCATCGAGGGCCTCAGGTGATCGACAGTTCGGTCTTCCCGACCGAGCCGGACGCCGACGACATCGTGCGCGGCAACCTCCTGCTCGCCGCATCGAACGCCGCCATCGGGATCGCGCCCGGCGTCGGCCGGACGCAGCGCGCCAGCAGCCGGTTTCGTCGCCTTCAGCCTGAGCGCCGTAGCATGGGCGTGCACCGTGCTGGCACGCATCTGACGACTACTGCGCCAACGCCGTCAACGATTTCGACAACTCTTCCATCCGCTCGTCGTTGTTACCCGATGCGGACGGCGTAATCGGACACTGAGATCGCCGATCTCGAACGCGACATCATCGCCCATCCTGAAGAGCCTTTCGGGCCGGTCGTACTGGAAGACCCGTGTTGGCGGAGCTGCAGCCAGGTCGGTCTGCGCTCGCGCCACACTGCGGACTGGCGCCGAAGGAGGAGGCAAGCCTTCGCCTGGCGACACAGTTTGAAATCATCTTGACGAAGCACGTATATTGATATTTAGTTCGGTGACAGAACGAACTAATAGAGCCGATATGACCGATGCACCTCGTATCTCCCGGCAATTCTCGCAGCGCTCCGTCATGGAAGCGATCGTTCAGGGTGGGCCGATTTCGCGCGCCTCCATCGCCAAGCTGACGGGGCTCTCGAAGCAAACGATATCCGAAATCGTCCGGGACCTGGAGGATGGCGGTTGGGTGCGCGAGACCGGGCGCACGAGTGGTCATGTCGGGCGTACGGCAGTTACCTATGAGCTGGTCGTCGATGCCGCTTTCATCGTCGCCGTCGACCTGGGTGGCACCAAGGTTCGTGTGGCGGTGACCGATCTTGCCGGACAGATCGTCATCGAAGATACAGCTCCGACTGATCTGCGCGGAGGCAGGCCGCTCGTCACGCAGATCGCCGGTATGGCGCTTTCGGCCGCTGAAAGGGCCAAGGTGGCGCGTGACAAACTGCGGCTTGCAGTCGTGGGCGTTCCCGGTGCGCCCGACAACCGCACCGGCCGGGTGCTGCTTGCGCCGAATATCCGCGATTTCGACACCATGGATGTGCTGGAGGCCTTCAGGCAAGCGCTTGGCTTCGACGTCGTTCTTGAAAACGACGTCAACCTCGCGGCACTCGGCGAAAGTTGGCAAGGCCAGGGGCAGGGTATCGACAATCTTGCCTATGTGGCGCTCGGCACGGGTATCGGCAGCGGGCTCATCCTTGGAGGCAATCTCGTGCGCGGCGCGGCCAACGCGGCCGGCGAAATGGGCTTCCTGCCGATTGGCGCCAATCCATTCGATCCGGAGTCGCTTCGGGTCGGTGCCTATGAACGCGCGGTCGCCACGCACGGTATCATCGAGCGCTACGAAGCTGCCACCGGCGAGAACATCAGCGTTCCCGTCATATTTGAACGCGCCGCAGCCGGAGACGCAGCGGCCGTTGCCGCCATCGACGAAACATCGCGTCAGGTCGCCTGCGGCATTGCCGCTATCTGCGCCATCGCCAACCCGCAACTCGTGATCCTCGGCGGCTCCATCGGCCTTCGACCAGAAATCCTGGAGCGCGCACGCCACTTCCTGCCGCAGTGCTTTCCCTACCCGGTCGACGTCGTCTCCGGCGAACTTGGGGCGCGGGCGGCACTTGTCGGGGCGACGGCGGTTGGCCTCAGCCAGCTGCACAACACGCTCTTCGGCGTCGCAACGCCGAATGCCGGCCTTTCCCTTCCGCCTACCGGCGCGGAATCCCCCCAGGAGGCCGCAGAATGACGGTAGAAAGCGACCTTTTCGGCCGTCTTCGCGCGGCACTCGATGGCGATGCAGCCATCGACCTGTTCCGCGGCGCGATCCATCGCGACAGCATCACCGGCAACGAGGCCAATGTCGTCGCCTATCTAGCCGACGCGATGCGCAAGCTCGGTCTCTCCGACGTGACGACGGCAGATTTCCTGCCCGGGCGGCCGAATGTCTGGGGTGAGCGCAAAGGTGCCGGCGGCGGCAAACGCCTGCTCTTCATCGGCCATACCGACGTCGTCCATGTCGATGGCTGGCGCGAAAACTGGGCCGGTACCGAGCGTGAGGATCCCTTTGGCGCGGCCATCGTCGACGGCGCGATCTGGGGCCGTGGGGCAGGCGACCTCAAGGCCGGCATCACTTCGTCGCTTGCTGCCATGGCGCTTCTCGATGCGGCAGGGATCCAGCTTGCCGGTGACGTTTCTTTCGCCTTTATCGGCGACGAGGAGAGCGGCCAGCCGGGCACCGGCGTCTCGGCCGGCATCAAGGACTACGTGGCACGCATGGAGGCCGGCGAGGTCGAGCGGCCTGATTTCGTCATCTATGTCGAGCCGACGCAGCTTGCCGTTTACCCGGCGCAGATCGGCTTCTTCATCACCGACATTACCATCACTGGGCGCTCGGCCTATTTCGGTGTGCCGGAACTCGGCAAGGATGCGCTGCGCGCCAGCCACGCGGCGATGAGCGCACTGTGGAAACACTCCGAGGTAATTTCCGCTCGCGCCGAGCACGCGCTTGTCGGCCGTTCCTTCCTGCTGATCACCGGGCTCAGCGGTGGCGGTTACATCGCCGTCCCGGAAAAATGCGAATTGTCGCTGATCCGCAAGCTTCTGCCGGGCGAGTCGCTCGACCAGGCAGCCGCAGAGATCGAAGCCGCCGTGCGTGGCGCCATCGACGACCCGGATATCGCGGTGGACTTTTCCTACCCTGCCGGCCGAGACCATGCACTCGGCGGTACGGCAGCCGAGATTGATGCGGGCTCCCCTGAGGTCGCGATGCTGTCGCAGGCGATCGGTAGCGCGCTGTCCGGGCGCGGCACCATTCAAGGGGCGCCGTTCTGGTCGGAATCGCCCTTCTTCGTGAACCGGCTCGGTATCCCCGCGGTCTATTGCGCGCCCGGCGATATCCGGAATTGCCACACCTACAACGAACACGTCGAGATCGAAGAATTTCTCGCGGGCGTCATCGGCTTTGCGGCCTTCATGGCGCGTTTTTGCGGAACAGTTGACTGAACCATCCGAACCAAAGGGAGTGAGACCATGCAGATGACAAAATGGCTGACCGGAGCCTTGACCGCCGGTCTTATCATGAGCGCCGGAACTGCCATTGCCCAGACCGTCGGCCCGGCCGGTGAGGCAGCAACGCCGAGTTCCGAAGTCACGCTCAGTGACGCTGACATCGCGGCGCTGAAGGACAAGGGCTACAAGGCAGCACTGCTCTGGCACACCTCGTCCGACTTCACCAATGCGGTCGGCCAGGGCGCGACCGATGAGTTCAAGCGCGCCGGCATCGACATTGCCGTGACGACGGATGCCCAGTTCGACGCCGCGCGCCAGCGCAGCGACATCGAGACAGCACTTGCCGCCAAGCCGAACGTCATCCTGGCATTGCCGCTCGATCCGGTGACGTCGGCCGAAGCGTTCCGCCAGGCCGTCACCGATGGCGCCAAGCTGGTGTTCCTGTCGAACGTGCCGAAAGACTACAAGCATGGCGCAGACTATGCCGCGATCGTCACCGACGATCTCTATCAGATGGGCAAGCAGGCGGCCGATGCGTTGGCCAAGTCCATCGGCGGCAAGGGTACGGTCGGCTACATCTTCCACGACGCCACCTACTACGTCACCAACCAGCGTGACCAGGCATTCAAGTCGACCATCGAGAAGGACTATCCTGACATCAAGATCGTCGCGGACCAGGGCATTTCCGATCCGGCGCGCGCCGAGGAGCTGGCCAATGCGATGCTGCTGAAAAATCCGGATCTCGACGGTATCTACGTCACCTGGGCCGAGCCGGCGGACGGCGTGTTGGCGGCGCTGCGCGGCGCGGGTAACACCAAGACGAAGATCGTCACGCTCGATCTCGCCGAGCCGGTCGCCCTCGACATGGTCAAGGGCGGCAATGTGACGGCGCTGGTCGCCGACAAGGCCTATGAACTCGGCCGCGCCATGGCGGCTGCCGGCATGAAGTCGCTGCTCGGTCAGGAGACGCCGGCCTTCGTCGTTGCCCCGGCGCTGACGGTCACCAAGGACAATGTGTCCCAAGGCTGGAAAGACTCGCTGAACCGCGACGCGCCGCAATCGGTGCTCGACGCAGCGAAGTGACCGACTGACTGCGGCGGCGCCAGGCCGCCGCAGTCCCGTAACCCGAGTATCGCAGTTTCACGGGAGGAAACCATGCGCATTGCAACGACACTGGCCTTGATGACCGGCCTTCTGGGCGCTCACGCCTACGCGGCAGACGGCGCGACGACAGGACCGCATGGCGAAGGGCCGACGGCCGCAAGCACCGTCACACTGACAGCCGAGGAAGAACAGAACATCAAGGATGGCAGGTTTACCGCTGCCCTCGTCTGGCACGAGATGAGCGAATACACCAATGCGGTGAATGCCGGTGCCCAGGACGAATTCAAGCGCCTCGGCATCGAGGTCGTTGCGCAGACCGATGCCGGCTTTGACGGCGCGCGCCAGAAGGCCGATGTCGAGACGGTGCTGGCCAAGAAGCCATCGATCATCGTGTCGCTTCCGGTCGATCCGGCCAGCGCCGCCGCCGTCTACGATCCAGCCCGCGCCGCCGGGGTCAAGCTCGCCTTCGTCGACAATTCGCCGGCCGGCTACGAACATGGCAAGGACTATGTGACGATCGTTTCCGACGACCTGTTCCAGATGGGCAGCAAGGCCGCCGTCGCGATGGCCGACGCCTTGGGCAAGAAGGGCAAGGTCGGCTACATCTTCCATGACGCCGATTTCTACGTGACCAACCAGCGCGACCAGGCCTTCAAGAAGACCATCGAGCAGGACTATCCTGACATGAAGATCGTCGCCGAGCAGGGCATGGCCGATCCCGCCCGCAGCGAGGAGATCGCCCAGGCGATGGTGACGCAGCACCCCGACCTCGACGGCATCTACGTCACCTGGGCCGAGCCGGCCCTGAGCGTACTGTCCGCGCTGCGCTCGGCGGGCAACAGCCACACCAGGATCGTCACCCTCGACCTCAATGAGCCGGCGGCGCTCGACATGGTCAAGGGCGGCAGCGTCGCGGCGCTGATCGCCGACGAGGCCTACAATATCGGCGTAACCGCAGCCCGCTCGGCGGCCGGCGCGATGCTCGGCAAGGAGGCTGCGCCCTTTCTCGTCGTCGATTCCCTAGCCGTCACCAAGGACACGGTGAAGGAGGGCTGGAAGACGTCGCTGAACAAGGACGTCCCGCAATCCATTGCCGATGCCCTGAAATAAGCCACGTCCGGTCGGCTCTCATTCACGGAGATAAATCATGTCCAGTACCAATCAGGGTGCCGCGGTCCGCGCGGCGGGGCTGGCCGGCCGCGTCAACCTGCAGCAATATGTCGTCTACGTCGGCTTCCTGGCGATCTTCCTGTTCTTCGCCATCGTGCTGAAGGACAGCGGGTTCCTGACCGTCCGCAACCTCTCGAACATCGTGCTGCAGACCGCGCCGGTGACGATCATGGCCATCGGCCTCGTCTTCGTCATGTCGGCGGGAGAGATCGACCTCTCCATCGGCTCGACGGTTGCCGTGGCAGCGCTTGCTGCCGCGGTCACCATGCAGGGTTACGGCCTAGTCCCCGGCGTCTTGGCGGGGCTCGGGTGCGGCCTGTTGATCGGCCTCGTCAATGGTGTGCTCGTCGCCTATGTCAGGCTGCCGTCCTTCCTTGTCACGCTTGCGACGCTGGGACTGTTTGCCGGTGTGTCGCGATCGATGACAGACCTGCGCAGCATTCCCGTCACTAATGAGGCCTTCACCGGCTTCTTCGGTTCCGGATCGCTGCTCGGCATTCCGTCGCTCATCTGGTGGACGGCGATTGCGGTCGCCTTCGGTCATATCCTGTATCGTGAAACCCGTTTCGGCGCGCATGTCCTGGCGATCGGCGACAATGCCCGGGCGGCCAGTGTTTCCGGCATTTCGGTGCCGAAGATGCGGCTTGCCGTACTGATGATCTCAGGTGCGCTCGCCGGCCTTGCCGGCCTGCTCTATGCCGGTCGCCTGCAAGCCGCGAAATACACGCTCGGCGAGACCGACCTGATGACGGTCATCGCTGCCGTCATCGTTGGTGGCACGCTGCTCAATGGCGGCAAGGGCTCGATCATCGGCGCGCTCGTCGGCTCGCTGATGATGGGCATGCTCAACAATGGTCTCATCCTGATGGGCCTTTCCGTTTCCGACCAGATGATCGTTCGCGGTCTCATCATTCTTGCCGCAGTCGCCGTGTCGCTGCGCGAAAAGTCCCGCTGAGGAGGATCGAATGTTTCTCGACGTCTTGCGCCGGCGCAATCCAGGCTTCGTCGAAGCAGCGCAAAAACTTCACCGCGAGGGCAAGATCCCGGCCAATGCCTATGTGATCGACCTCGATACGATCGAGCGTAACGCCGGTGTCCTCAAGGACGAGGCGACGCGGCTCGGCCTGAAGATCTTTGCCATGACCAAGCAGTTCGGCCGCTCGAGCTCGGCCTGCCAGGCGATCCTGCGCGGCGGCATCGAGCGTTCCGTGGCCGTCGATATGGCCTGTGCCAAGGCGACCCACAGGGCCGGCCTCAAGCTTGGCCATCTCGGCCATCTCCAGCAGGTCGCCCGCCACGAGGCCAATGGTGCTGCAAGGGTGCTTCAGCCGGATTACTGGACCGTGTTCAATGAGACAAAGGCGCGCGAGGCCGCAGCCGGCGCCAAGGCTGCCGGGCGCGTACAGAACCTGCTCGCCCGCATCCATGCCGAAGGCGATACGTTCTACCGCGGTCACGAAGGCGGGTTCGAGGCGGCCGACGTCGTTGAGGTCGCCGGCATGTTCGACAGCCTCGATGGCGGCCGTTTCGCCGGCATCACCACCTTCCCGGCGCTGCTCTTCGATCACCAGGCCCGCAAGGTCCTGCCGACGCCCAATCTCGCAACGCTGACGAAAACCGCTGAGGCGCTGGCGAGGGTTGGGCGCCGGAATATCGAGGTCAACGCTCCCGGCACGACCTCAAGCGTGCTGCTTGCCGCACTGGCAGAAGCCGGCGCCACGCAATGCGAGCCTGGCAATGGCCTGCATGGCACCACGGCCCTTCATGTCGTGGATGACCTGCCGGAGTTGCCCGCCATGCTCTATCTCACCGAAGTCTCCCACCTCTCGGGCGGCAAGGCCTATTGTTTCGGTGGTGGCTTCTACATCGACCCGATTTTCCCGGACTACGACGTCAAGGCCATCGTCTCCGACGAGCCGACGGTCGCGGCAGGCGCCTTGCGCAGCGTCGAAATCCCGCCGCCCTCGGCCATCGACTACTACGCGATGATCGACGCGACCGGCCCTGGCGCGCCAAAGCCCGGCGACACGGCCGTCTTCGGATTCCGCGGACAAGCGTTTGTCACCCGGGCCTATGTCGTCGGTGTGTCCGGCATTTCGTCAGGCGTGCCGAAGGTGGAGAGCATCGAGAATTCATTCGGCGAAACCACCGCCTGGCCGATCGAAGAGGGCAGAGCATGAACACGAACGCTGCCGTCAGCGGCCGCCCCGTTCTTGGGCTCAATGATATCCGCAAGACGTTTGGCGGCATCGTCGCCATCGAGAACTTTTCGCTGGAGGTCTATCCAGGCGAAATCGTCGCCCTGGTCGGCGACAACGGCGCCGGCAAGTCGACGCTGATCAAGATCATCTCGGGCGTGTACCTGCCGACTTCCGGGTCGATCGCCATCGAGGGCGAAACCGTCGCCATGTCCAATGCGACGATGGCGCGTGCGCATGGCATCGAGGTCGTCTACCAGGACCTCGCGCTCGCCGACCAGCAGACGGTCTATATGAACATGTTCCTTGGCCGCGAGCCGACGAATGCCTTAGGCCTTCTCGACCGGCGCCGGATGATCGCCGAGACGGAAAAGCTGGTGACGGAACTCGATGTCCGCATCCCCTCCGCGCATTCAACGATCCGCGACCTTTCAGGCGGCCAGCGTCAGGGTGTCGCCATCGCCCGGGCGACGCATTGGGCCAGCAAGCTGATCCTGCTCGACGAACCCACCGCCGCGCTTGGCGTCGCGGAAACTGCCAAGGTGGAAGAGATCGTCGCCTCGCTGAAGACCCGCAACATCGGCGTCCTGATCATCAGCCACAGCCTCGATCAGGTCTTCAAGCTCTCCGACCGCATCTGCGTGCTTCGCCGCGGCAAGCAGATCGGCGTGCGCGAGACCAAGAAGACCGACAAGAACGAGATTATCGCAATGATCACCGGTCTGCAGCAGAGCTGACTGCGCGCCCGGGTTTTGGAGCCGGCAAAGCGAATGACTGAAACTCAAATGTCGCGCCAGATCTGAAATACTTGAGAGCTTGTCGAGCAGCAGGGGAATCTCGCCTGGGCTCCCGCTGGCGACGATCGGTTCTTCCAGAACGCCCCGTCCACGATGCGCCGCTGCGGCTAGAACAAGCTGCCTTGCTGGCAGTGTCCCCTCCGGCGGCCGTCCGGATTTGGTGAGGGGCTCCCAGTGTACTCGGATATGCCAAAACTATGGACCCGCGGTGTTGCCGCGGGTCTTTTTTGTGAGCGGTTCTGGCCGCTTGGCGCTGGAACGCACGTTGATGCAGGGCATTGTCGAAATGCTATGCTGAAAGTGCCTGACCAGTTGGGTGCCGACCTGCGGCGACAGCGGTTTGTGATCGCCACTTCTCGTATGTCGAGCAGCTACAGGCGCGATGGTGACGAAGTGCCGACTTTGATTTGTCTTGGCCGATTGGCTGGACTATGGATCGGCGATGAACCTGCGCTTCGTCGAAACCTTCGTCTGGGTCGCCCGGCTGGGGAGCTTTCGCGCCGCGGCTGATCGGCTGAACGCGACGCAAGCGGCCGTTTCCAATCGCATCGCCAGCCTGGAAGCGGAGATGGGCTGCGAGCTGTTCGAGCGCTTGCCCGGCGGCGTGCGGCTGTCGACGATCGGGCAGCGGGCATTGCAGCCGGCCGAGGAACTGCTCAAGGCGGCGACAAGTTTCAAGGTGGCGATCGGCAGCCCGCAGCAGCTGAGGGCAACGGTGACGATCGGCACCATCGATTCGATCGTGCATGCCTGGCTGCCCAACTTCATCGAACGCGTGAAGGAGCGTTTTCCCTCGCTCGGGCTCGATCTCAATGTCGACACGTCGCTGGCGATCGGGCGCGAGGTGAGCGAGCGGCGGTTGGACCTCGCGCTGCTGATGGGCCCGGTGCTGAGCCCGGGCCTCAAGAACATCGACCTCGGCAGCATGGAATGCGTCTGGGTCGCCGCGCCCTCCTTCGGTCTTGGCGACAGCAGGCTCAATCTGGAGGACCTTCGCGCCTATCCAGTGCTGACCTTCTCGCGCAACAGCGTGCCGCATATCTGGCTGCTCCGGCAGTTCGAGGAACTGGGTGTGTCGCCCCCCGTGATCTCCAATTCGAACTCGCTTTCGGCGATGTCGCGGCTCGCCTGCGATGGTGTCGGCGTCGCGTTGTTGCCGCTGCCGCTCGTGGCGCCGATGATCGCGTCGGGCGTGCTGCAGCTGCTCTCGATCACGCCGCAGTTCCCGGCGCTCAAGCTCCATGCCGTCTATGCCGATGATCCTGAAAATCTAATTCCATCAATGCTTTCGGTGATCGCGCGAGAGGCGTCGCTGCACACGATGGGCGTTTCGGCGTAGCCTTGGGTGCACAAGTTTTTTCTATCGGGGACGACAATTCTTTATCGTTTGTCATCACCTCGCCGAGGCCTGACGATACCTCCAGATGAGACTTGGAGGACTTCGATGAAGATCAGTATGGTGCAAATGAATTCCGGTTCCGACAAGGCGCGGAACCTCGACGATGCCGAGCGTTTGGTGCGCGAGGTGGTCGCCGCGGAGAAGCCGGAGCTGGTGGTGCTGCCCGAATATTTCGCCTTCCTCGGCGAGGGTCGCGACGCGGTCCATGGCAGCGGCGAATATTTCCCCGACGGGGCTTCCTACAAGCGCATGGCGTCGTTGGCGCGGGAACTCGGCGTCACCCTGCATTGCGGCTCCATGGTCGAGAAGGCCGGCAACAACCACTACAATGCGACGGTCGTGTTCGGGCCGAAGGGCGAGGAGATCGCCAAATATCGCAAGATGCACCTGTTCGACATCGACACGCCCGGCGGCGTCTCCTACCGCGAGTCCGATACGATCAGCCGCGGCGAAGACGTGGTGACCTACAAGGTCGGCGACACGACCGTCGGCTGCGCCATTTGCTACGACATCCGCTTCCCCGAGCTGTTCCGTGCCCTGCGCGACAAGGGTGCCGACGTCATCGTCCTGCCGGCCGCCTTCACGCTTATGACGGGCAAGGATCACTGGGAGCTTTTGGCCCGGGCCCGTGCCGTCGAAACCCAGACCTATTTTGTCGCCGTCGGCCAGACCGGCGCCCATGCCGAAGGCAAGAAATGGTGCTGGGGCCATTCGATGGTCATCGACCCCTGGGGCCTGATGGTCGCCCAGTGCTCCGACGGTGTTGGTTCGGCCACCGCCACGGTCGACCTGAACCGCGTCGCCAATGTTCGCCGCGACGTTCCAGTCGCCCAGCACCACGTCCTCTAAGGAGCTGCCCCCCAATGTTCGTCGTCAATGCCATGCCGCAGCAGATCGCGCCTGACCTCATCAAGAAGATGGAGCAGGTCGAGACAGCTACCGTCGGCCACTTCCTGCATTCGGGCTTCATGGACCGCGAGCTGCGCGCCGTGCTGCCGGAGAAGCGCATCGCCGGCACTGCCGTGACCGTGCGCCTGCCTCATGCCGACTCGACCATCCTGCACTATCTCACCAAGCTGGTCCGTCCGGGCGATTTCGTCGTCGTCGACCGTTGCGGCGACAACAAGCACGCCTGCTGGGGCGGCGTGGTGACTCATTCGATGAAGCTCGGCGGCATCGTCGGCGCCGTCATCGACGGCCCGGCGACGGACTTCTCGGAGATCCGTCGGGTCGATCTGCCGATGTGGTGCCGCGGCCCGTCGCCGATCACCACAAAGATCCTCGGCCTCGAAGGCGCGATCAACGTGCCGGTGTCGGTCGGCGGCCAGACGGTCAACCCGGGCGATGCCATCATCGCCGACGAGAGCGGCGTCCTTGTGCTCGATCCCGCGAAGGCCGAATGGGCGGCCGACAAGGCCATCGGCATGCAGCAGAACGAGCTCGTCCTGCTCGAGCGGCTGCGCAACGGCGAGAAGCTGCCGGACATCTCAGGCGCCACCAGGATCGTGGACGCCTCGGCCGCCTGACGCGGCCCAATATCGACAAACGGGAACAATTTCGGTTCAGGAACGGAGGAATATCTGATGACTGCATTCAAACGCGCCGCCGGCGTGAGCCTGACAGCGCTTGCCATGTCCATCGCCGCATCGGCGGCGATGGCCGACACGGTGGTACTCACCGCCTATTCGGGCATCTTCCAGGAAAACTACGTGAAGGCCGTCGTCGAGCCCTTCATGAAGGCCAACCCCGACGTCAAGGTCGAGTTCTACGGCATGCCGAACTCGGCCCAGATGCTCGGCACGCTCCGCGCCCAGGTCAGCGCGCCGCAGATCGACATCGCCATCATGGACGTCTCGGTGGCCAAGGCTGCCACCGATGAGGGCATCTTCGCCCCGATGGACGAGACCGTCACCAAGCACCTCGCCGACCTCTACCCGCAGGCCAGGGCCGACGGCGTCAACGCCGTCGGCGTGACCTTCGACAACCTTGTCCTGCTCTACAACACCGACAAGGTGAAAGAAGCACCGACCTCCTGGAATGCGCTGTGGGACACACAATACGCCAAGCAGGTCTCCATCCCAGCCGTGCCTGACATCCAGGGCACGACGCTGACCATCATTACCGACAAGATGGCCGGCGGCACCGACTACATCCAGAGCGTCGACGCCGGCATCAAGCGGCTCGAGGAACTGGCGCCCAATGTCCAGACCTGGGAACCGCGCCCCGACGTCTACCAGCCCATCTCCAGCGGCACGGCTGCCATCGGCATCGGCTGGAACGCACGCGCCCAGGTCTATTCCGACCTGTCGGCCGGCAAGCTCGGCGTCGTGCTGCCCCAGGAAGGCAGCGGCTTCCAGATCAACGTCATCGGCCTGGTCAAGGGCGGGCCAGCAAGCGAAAGCGCCAAGAAGTTCGTCGACTATGCGCTGAGCCCGGAGGCCCAGGCGGCGTTCACCGAACAGATGTTCTATGCGCCGACCAACGCGAAGGCCGCCGCACTGATCTCGGAAAAGGCGCTCGAACGCACGGCGGCCGGCGTGATGGACAAGATGATCGCAATCAACTGGCTCGAGGTCGCCAAGATCCGCGAGGCCATCACCGAGCAGTGGCGCCGCCGCGTCATCCCGCTCAGCCGCTGATGTTGGTCCGGGAGTCGCACATGCCCGTCTCTTCCGCCCCCGAAGAGCATCTCAGGCTGCAAAACATTGGCGTCAGCTTCGGCAACGTCAATGTCATCCCGTCGCTCGATCTTTCGGTCCGCAAAGGTGAAATGGTTGCGTTCCTCGGCCCGTCCGGCTGCGGCAAGACCACGACGCTCAGGATCATCGCCGGGCTCAACACGCCCTCCCGTGGCCACATCGTGGTGGGAGGGCGCGACATCACGCGCCTTCCCATCCATGACCGCGACATTGGCATGGTGTTCCAGAGCTACGCCCTGTTCCCGCACATGAACGTCTCGCGCAACGTCCAGTTCGGTCTGCAGATGCGCAATGTCTCGGGACGCGAGGCGGAGGAGCGGGCAGGCCGGGCGCTCGAAATGGTGCAACTCAGCCATCTCGCCCACCGCAAGCCCAAGGAACTTTCGGGCGGCCAGCAGCAGCGCGTAGCACTTGCCCGTGCGCTGGTGATCCAGCCGTCGATCCTTCTGCTCGACGAGCCGTTGTCCAATCTCGACGCCAAGCTGCGAGACGAGATGCGCGTCCAGATCCGCGCCCTGCAGCAGGAGAGCGGCATCACCGCGGTGTTCGTCACCCATGACCAGGTTGAGGCGCTGTCGATGTGCGACCGCGTCGTTGTCATGCGAAACGGTCATGTCGAGCAGTTCGGCACGCCGACCGAGGTCTATGAGCGGCCGGCAACGGCCTTCGTCGCCAACTTCGTCGGCCGCACCAACAAGCTCAAGGGCAAGATCGGGTCGGATGGCGTCCTCTCGGCTGCCGGACAACAGCTCCACTCCGCCACCACGGTCGCCCCCGGGGCTGTCGAGGTCCTCGTGCGGCCGCACCGGATCCATCTCCAGGGTCAGGCGGGCGACACCAGGGAAGCCGACAACAAGGTCAAGGGCACAGTGTCGGGCCTCACCTTCGTCGGCGACCTCGTCCAATACGGGGTTCGTGTCGGCGACGACGAGATCGTGGTCGAAGAGGCGACGCGGCGCGAGCGCAGGCCGGTCGGCGTCGGCGACAGTGTGGTGCTCGGCTGGTCGGCCGAGGACACGCTGGTCTATCCGGGCGGCGGCCAATGAGCGCGGCAGCCACCCTCCCGCGCCAATGGCGCAACGGCGAACTGGCCGTCATGCTGCTCCTGCCGATCGCGCTGATCAATGCGATCGGTTTCATCCTGCCGGTGCTCAACCTCGCCCGCTATTCGTTCAACAAGTCGCGCATCGGCGGCGGCATCGAGAACGTCTTCACCTGGGACAACTGGGCCGGGCTGCTGAGCGATCCGTTCTATCTCGAACTGGTCTTCAACTCGGTCTGGATCAGCCTCGCCATCA
Organism: Aminobacter sp. NyZ550; assembly: GCF_025628925.2. Classification (NCBI taxonomy): domain Bacteria; kingdom Pseudomonadati; phylum Pseudomonadota; class Alphaproteobacteria; order Hyphomicrobiales; family Phyllobacteriaceae; genus Aminobacter; species Aminobacter sp. NyZ550. The sequence goes on along the minus strand of NZ_CP114191.1, from coordinate 49,822 downwards.
CGCTGACGACGCTGGTCGTCTCCTATCCGATCGCGCTTTACCTGCATCGGTCGACCGGCTCGTGGCGGACTTTCCTCACCGTGCTCGTCATCTCGCCGCTGCTTACCTCGGCGGTTGTGCGTACCTATGGCTGGATTGCCATTCTTGTCGACGACGGCCCGGTGGTCAGCGCCATCAAGGCCGTCGGACTGCCGGCGCCCAGCCTGATGTTCAACATCAAGGGTGTCTTCATCGGCCTGACCGAGATCCTGATGCCTTACATGATCCTGGCGCTGATGGCCGGTTTCGGGCGGCTCGACCCGCGCGTTGAGGAGGCCGCGCGGACGCTTGGCGCCACTCCGTCGCGGACCTTCCTGAAGGTGATCCTGCCGCTGACATTGCCCGGCATCGCCCTCGGTTGCCTCTTGTGCTTCGTGCTCGCAGTGTCGTCCTTCATCACGCCCAAGCTGATGGGCGGCGGCCGCGTCTTCCTGCTCGCCACCGAGATCTACGACCAGGCCATCGTGACGCTCAACTGGCCGTTGGCCTCGACGCTGTCGATCCTGGTGCTCATCGTCTTCGGGGCGGCACTCTGGGCATATTCCGCCGTGCTGCGGCGTCTGGACTGAGGAGGGCATCATGGAAATCCACAAGACAACCTGGCCGATGCGCATCCTCGTCTTCGTGCTGTTTGCCTATCTGCTTGCGCCCGTCCTGCTCGTCTTCCCGCTGTCTTTTTCGGGTGACCAGGTGCTGCGCTTCCCGCCGACCTTCTGGTCGACGCGCTGGTACGAGGCGCTGTTTGCCAACAGCCAGATGCTGAAGGCGTTCTGGACGAGCCTGTCGCTGGCGGCGATCGTCACGGCGCTGTCGATCGTGATTGCCGTGCCGGCGGCTTATGTGATGACGCGGCTGAAGTTTCTTGGGCGGGATCTTCTGTTCAACCTGTTCACCGCGCCGCTGCTTCTGCCCACCATCGTGCTCGGCCTCGCCATCCTGATCGTCTTTGCCTCCTTCGGATTGCTGGCGACGATGCAGGGACTGGTGTTCGCCCATCTGGTGGTGACACTGCCCTATGCGCTGCGCGTGCTGGCGGTGTCGCTCAGCACCCAGGACAGGGCCTGCGAGGAGGCGGCACGCACGCTCGGCGCCAAGCCGCTGACAGTGTTCTTCCGCGTCACGGTGCCGATGCTCACTCCCGGCATCGTCGCGGCTGCAGCGCTCTGCTTTCTCGTCTCCTTCGACGAGGTGGTGATCACGCTGTTCCTGACCGGCCCGCGCATCAGCACGCTCCCGGTCGAACTCTACAACTATGTCTACAACCAGGCCGACCCGCTGGTGGCCGCAGCCTCGGCGCTGCTGATCCTGCTGACGCTTGGCGTCATCATGGTCGTCGAACGGGCCATGGGACTGGGCAAGGCCTTCGTGAAATAGGTGTCCGGCGGCCGCGACCGCCGGGTTCAACCGGATCAGCTACAACAGGCGGCTGCGCAAGCCGCGCGGCTTCCATCTGCGCAATGCCGCGGCGCATCGGGAATGGAACACGCAGGCCGGCAAGGCGACCTTCGCCGCCGGGCCGCTGCCGGAGGAGACGGTGCATCAGCGCGCCCGCAAGAGCGGTGGACGCTTCGCGCTGCAGACCTTCCGTTCGCAATACAATACCACCGTCTACGGCCTCGACGACCGCTACCGCGGCGTCTATGGCGAGCGGGAGGTGATCTTCATCCATCCGGACGACCTTGAGGCGATCGGTGCCCGGGCAGGGGACCGCGTCGATGTCGTCGGTGCGCATGATGACGGTATCGAGCGCGTCGCCCGCAATTTCCGCTTCGTGCCCTACGACGTCCCGCGCGGTAGCCTTGCCGGCTATTATCCCGAGCTCAACGTGCTCGTGCCGCTCTCCAGCGCCGGCATCGAAAGCGCCACGCCGACATCCAAGTCGATCATGGTGTCGTTCCGGCTCCGCGAGGCCCAGGTGTCGTGAGTGATGGCGCCTTCATGGCGGCAGTGGAGCAGGTCCTGCAGGTATATCCCGATCTTAGCAAACTCCAGGCTGCCGTTGTCGCGGCAGACGAGATGGACATCGCCCATGACGGCCGCATCTTCGCCCGCATCTTTGGCGTCGCGCACGCGCTGGTGTTGCGCCAGGCAAATGCGTTGGACGAGGCCGGGGCCTTGCTGAGGATCACCAAGCGCGAGCCAAGGACAATGCGCACGCATTATGTCGTGAGCTTGTGACGGAGACCAAACGCAGCATTCCAATCGCGCGGTGGGGGTGACCACTCAGGATGTCTGCGCCTGGCGCCGGGGAGGCGAGCATTCCGCGATCCTCGCGAAGCGATGCCGGCTTCGACGGGGGCGGGCTAGGTCGCCTGTGCCTGGTTCCGCCACCGGTTCCATGCCCGTCATGCCAGCACAAACAGCCGCCCTTCACGCGGGGCTGGAGACAAGAGTGGATCCATGTCTGTGTGCTGGAAAGCCCCAGTCGGTATCGATGTTGGAAGGCCTGATGGCTTCAAGATGAACGGGCGTTGGACGACAATTCGTAAAGTGTGTCGTCGACCTTGTCGTAGCCCAGAAAATTCAAGGTTTCCTTCATCGAGGCATTTCTTTCAAAGAAACTGGATGGATGGATGGGTTGTGAAAAATGCCAGAGATACTTGGCATTGTACCCAGATTCCCAGCTTCTTCGTCACGGGCATTGACAGCGGAAATCGCTCATGTACTCTCTAATAACAGCTTATATTCCATAAAAATGGAATACGTTAGGGAGGACGTTCAATGAAGCTGAAACTTGCATCCTTGGCTGCAGCACTTTTGTTCGCCTCGCCGGGTTATCTCTCGGCGCAGGAAAAGGGAGGGGTGATCAACGTCGCCACCATTGGCGAGCCGCCGACGCTCGATCCGATGACGTCGACTGCCGACCTGGTCGGCATCGTCACGCAGCATATGTTCGAGACGCTCTATACTTTCGACAAGAAATGGACCGTGACCCCGCTTCTCGCCGAGGTGCTGCCGGAGATCGGCGCCGACGGCAAGACCATGACCATCAAGCTGCGCCAGGGCATCAAGTTCCACGACGGCACCGACATGGATTCGGCCGACGTCGTCGCCTCGCTGAACCGCTGGGTCAAGCTCGCCTCGCGTGGCAAGCAGGCCGGCAACTTCATTGCCTCGATCACTGCGACCGATCCGTCGACCGTCACCATCGCGCTCAAGCAGCCCTATGCGCCGCTGGCCTCGCTGCTCGCCTTCAACAACTCGGCCGCGATCATCATTCCGTCCGAGAAGCACGCCGACACGATGGCCGAGTTTGTCGGCACCGGCCCCTACATGCTGAAGGAGCGCAAGGCCGACCAGTACATCCAGCTCGTGCGCTACGACGGCTACACGGCGCGATCGGAAGCGAGCGACGGTTATGGCGGCGCTCGCCATGCCTATCTCGACGAAATCCGCTTCGTGCCGGTGCCCGACGCCAACACCCGCGTTGAGTCCGCCGTCTCGGGCCAGTACGACTATGTCGACGCTTTGCCGGTGGAATCCTTCGACAAGCTGAAGGGTGCTGCCGCGACGCAGCCGATCGTGCTGAAGCCGTTCGGTTATCCGGTGTTCGTCTTCAACACGGCCGAGGGATCGGCGAAGAACGTCGAAGTCCGCAAGGCGATCCGCCAAGCGCTCAGTATGGAAGACATGCTGGCTGCGGCTTTCGGCAGCACCGATTTCTACGGGCTCGAAGGCAACATCTATCCGGCGAGTTTCTCCTGGAGCACCGATGCCGGCGTTGAAGGCAACTACAACGTCGCCAATCCGGAAGGCGCCAAAGCTGCTGCGGCGGCTGCCGGCTACAAGGGCGAGCCTGTCCGTATCCTGACCAGTCGCCAGTACGAGTTCCACTACAAGATGGCGCAGGTCGCCGCCGAGTATCTCAAGCTCGCCGGCTTCAATGTCGATCTGCAGGTGGTGGATTGGGCGACGCTGACCCAGCGCCGCGCCGAGAAGGGCCTTTGGGACATCTACATCACCCACAGCCCGTTCCTGCCGGAGCCGGCACTGATCGGTTCGCTGTCGACGACGGCGCCCGGCTGGTGGGACACGCCGGAACGCAAGGCAGCGGTCGATGCCTTCACCGCCGAAGTCGACCCGGCCAAGCGTGTGGCCCTCTGGGCCGACGTGCAGAAGGTCATCTACGGCGACGTGCCCTTCATCAAGATCGGCAACTTCAACGCCGTGGGCTCGATTTCCAACAAGCTCCAGGGCGTGGATCCCGCTCCGTGGCCTTATTTCTGGAACGCTTCGATCAAGAAGTAAGACGCTGACAACAGCGGGCGCCGATCAGACCGGCGCCCGCCCATTGCCGCGAAGCCAACGCGGATACGGGACCTGCCATGATACGCTATATCCTTCAGCGCATCGCCGGAATGATCGTCGTGATGTTCATCGTCGTGACGATCGTTTTCGTGATCGTGCGCGTCACACCAGGCGATCCGGCCGCCGTCATGCTGGGGCCCGATGCCACGCCCCAGGACATAGCGGAGCTCAGGACGCGCCTTGGCCTCGATAAGTCGATTTTCGTCCAGTATTTTCTCTATGTCGCCCAACTGTTGAAGGGCGATCTCGGCCACTCGATTTTCCTCAACATGCCAGTGTCGGCAGCCTTGATGGAACGCGCTGAGCCAACCTTCTTCCTCACCGTCTTTTCGCTGTCCATCGCCTGCGTCATCGCTCTGCCCATCGGTATCTATGCCGCCTATCGGCGCGGGTCCTTCATCGACCAGGCCTCGACGCTGCTTGCCATGCTGGCTGCCAGCATCCCGAGCTTCTGGCTGGGCCTGATCCTGATGCAGGTGTTCGCGGTTCGGCAGCAATGGTTTCCGGTGTCCGGTTACGGCGGGCCGGATGCGGTGTTTCTCGACAGGATGTACCATCTCACCTTGCCCGCCGTGGCACTCGGCCTGGTGTCGTCGGCGCTGATCCTGCGCTTTACCCGCGCCTCGATGCTGGACGTTCTGGGCGACGATTACATCCGCACGGCGCGTGCCAAGGGCGTCGTCGAGCGGCGCGTTGTGCTGAAACACGCACTCAAGAACGCCTTGATCCCGATCCTGACGGTGGTCGGGTTGACCGCCGCCGTGCTGATCTCAGGTGCTGTCGTCACCGAAACGGTCTTCGGCCTGCCTGGTGTCGGCAACCTTGTGGTCTCGGCGGTGCTGAGGCGCGACTATCCCGTCATCCAGGGTGCACTGCTGGTCATTGCCGGCCTCTATGTCCTCATCAACTTCGCCATCGACATGCTCTATCTGCTGGTCGATCCAAGGGTGCGTTACTGATGACCGATCTCGCTTCCGCATCCTTGCCGGCCCCGGAGCCGAAGTTCCTGTTCCTGCGCCGACTGTTGAAGCGCAAGACCGTCGCCTTTGGCGTCATCGTGCTGGCGGTCTTTGTCCTGCTTGCCCTGCTTGCGCCTTGGATCGCGCCTTACTCGCCGTCCAAGCTTTCCATCGTCAACCGACTGAAGCCGCCGAGCGAGATGTTCTGGTTCGGAACAGACGAATTCGGCCGCGATATCTTCTCGCGCACCATCTATGCGGGACGGCTGTCGCTTTTGGTCGGTGCTGCGGTGGTCACGCTGTCAGCGCTCATCGGCGTGACGCTTGGCTTGCTTGCCGGCTTCTTCCGTTCGCTCGACACGCCGATCGCGCGGCTCATCGACGCCATGATGGCATTCCCCGACATCCTGCTGGCGATTGCTCTTGTTGCAGCACTCGGCCCGTCGCTGGTCACGGTGATCGTGGCGCTGTCGATCGTCTATGCGCCACGGCTGGCGCGCATCGTTCGCGCCTCGACGCTCGTCATTCGCGAGCTGCCTTATGTCGAGGCGGCGAAGTCGATGGGCATCTCGACCTTCCACATCATGACACGGCACGTGCTGCGCAACCTGGTGTCGCCCATCCTGGTGCAGGGCACCTTCCTGTTCGCCAGCGCCATGCTTGCCGAGGCTGGCTTGTCGTTCCTGGGGCTGGGCGTCAGCCCGGAAATCCCGACCTGGGGAACCATGATCGCCGGTGGACGCCAGTATATCGGCCAAGCCGACTGGATGACCTACTTTCCCGGCTTCGCCATCATTCTCTCGGTGCTGTCGCTGCAGCTGGTTGGCGACGGCCTGAGGGACATGCTCGACCCGAGACTGCGAAAGGACATGTAAGATGGCAGCCACAGCAACGGGCAAGCCCCTTCTCATTTCCAATGTCAGGCCTGTCGCCCTTGGCGACAGCACGTCGCTGCCAACCGACATACTGGTGGGGGCGGATGGCATGATCGCAGCCGTCGGACCGTCGCTTCAGGCGCCAGAAGGCGCGGAACGCATAGACGCCAGGGGAGCCTGGATTTCGCCGGGCTGGGTCGATCTGCACGTCCATGTCTGGTACGGCGGCACCGACATCTCGATCCGGCCGTCCGAATGCGGGGTCGAACGCGGCGTGACGACGCTGGTCGATGCCGGTTCAGCGGGTGAGTCCAATTTTCACGGCTTTCGCGAATATATCATCGAACCCGCGCGCGAACGCATCAAGGCATTCCTCAATCTCGGGTCCATCGGCCTCGTCGCCTGCAATCGTGTTCCGGAGCTGCGCGACATCAAGGACATCGATCTCGACCGCATCCTGCAGTGCTACGCCGACAACAGTGAGCACATCGTCGGCATCAAGGTGCGTGCAAGCCACGTCATCACGGGGTCGTGGGGCGTGACCCCGGTCAAACTCGGCAAGAAGATCGCCAAGATCCTGAAGATCCCGATGATGGTCCATGTCGGTGAGCCGCCGGCCCTTTATGACGAGGTACTGGAGATTCTTGGGCCCGGCGACATCGTCACCCATTGCTTCAACGGCAAGGCCGGGTCGAGCATCATGGAAGACGAGGACCTGTTCACGCTCGCCGAGCGTTGCGCTGCCGAAGGCGTGCGGCTCGACATCGGCCATGGTGGCGCGTCGTTCTCGTTCAAGGTCGCCGAGGCCGCGATCCAGCGCGGATTGATGCCGTTCTCGATCTCGACCGACCTGCACGGCCACTCGATGAATTTCCCGGTCTGGGATCTCGCGACGACGATGTCCAAGCTGCTGTCGGTCGGCATGCCGTTCGGCAGGGTCGTCGAAGCCGTCACCCATGCGCCGGCCTCGGCGATCAAGGTGGAAATGCCGAAATCGATCACTGTTGGTGCGCGTGCGGATTTCACCATCTTCGATCTCGTCGACGGCGACCTCGAAGCCACCGATTCGAACGGCGACACCTCACGGCTCAAGCGCCTGTTCGAACCGCGTTACGCAATCATCGGATCGGAGGCCGTTGCCGCCAGTCGATACGTGCCACGCGCCCGCAAGCTCGTGCGTCACAGCCATGGCCTGTCGTGGCGCTGAAACATGATCCCAGAGACTGGACCTGAATTGACCGCCTCCCAAGCCATCGCCGCCTCCGCAACCGCAAGTCCTGCCGACCGCCTGATCATGCTGGGTGTCCAGCTTCCGCCGGCACCGCCGCCGGTCGCCAACTTCGTCACCCATGTGCGCGAGGGTGACATGCTCTATCTCTCGGGGCAGGGGCCTCGCGAGGCGGATGGCAGGTTGTGGACGGGCAAGGTCGGCGAAGGTGTCAGCGTCAGCCAGGCCTATCAGCACGCCCGCCTTGTCGGGATCAACCTGCTGGCGGTGATGCAGGAAGCGCTCGGCGATCTCTCGAGGGTCAAGCGCGTCGTCAAGCTGCTCGGCATGGTCAATGCGTCGCCTGATTTTGAAGACCACCCACAGGTCATCAACGGATGTTCTGATCTCTTCATCGATGTGTTCGGAGAGGCCGGTCACCACGCGCGCTCGGCCGTCGGCTTCGGTTCTCTGCCCGGCAACATCACGGTGGAGATCGAAGCGATCGTGGCACTTCGGAGTTGAGCGATGACGCTAGCGGTTGCGCCAACCCATCGAGGTCTCGATCCGCTCGGCGGAGGCGCGCACGCGGTCTGTGTAGTGGCTCTCGTCGGACAGGACCTTCTGCTCCGGCAGCACGATGGAGATCGTCGCGACGCATTTCCCGTCGCGGTCGCAGACCGGCGAAGCAATGCAGGCCACCGCATAGTCGGATTCCGCGATCTGCATCGAAAGCCGCTGCTGGAACGCCTTGCCCGCGGCGGCCGAAAGGGCGGTCGCATCCACTTCTGCACGACCGGTCGGCGACATGCGGGCGCAACGCTTGAAAAGGTCGATGCGCTCGGCTTCGGGCAGATGGCCGACGAGCAGCCGGCCGGATGCTGTCCAGTTCAGCGGCACCCGCGTGCCGACACGGGAGGCGACCTGGAACGGGCTCGGGCCGTCGGCCATGGCGAGCACCAGCATGTGGTCGCCTTCACGGCCGCACAGCTGGACCGTTTCGCCGACGTCGCGGCAGAGATCGTGCATCTCGCGGTTGGCGACGCCCATGAAGTCGAGCGAGCGCGCATAGGCGAGGCCATAGTGGTAGAGCCGCGCGCCAAGCCAGATGGAACCATCGGGGCTGCGGGCCAGCATGTTCTTCTCGACGAGATCGTCGATGATGACGTAGACGGTCGACAGCGGCGCCTTGATCGCCTTGGCGATGGCATAGGCGCCCGCCGGCTCGCCGGTTTCGTAGAGATAGTCGATCACCTGCAGGGCGCGGTCGATGCCCGAAACCCGAGAACGCCTGGCGCCGTTTGCCGACGTCGGTTCGTCAGTCGCATCAGTGGATTGAGTTATCGCGTCCAAGGGCGTGCTCCTGATAGTCTGGGTAATCTATTACATTATTATGGCATATCTTGTCGAGCCGAAAGCCGACGCTTGCCGATGCACGGGAGAGGAAAATGACCGAAGACGTCCGCCGCAAGCTCGGCCTGCGACCGGTGATCAATGTGTCGGGAACGATGACGAGCCTCGGCGCCTCGATTGTCGTGCCGGAAGCGATCGCCGCGATGGCCGAGATCCTGCCGCAGTTTGTCGAGATCAACGATCTCCAACGCAAGGCAAGTGCGGTGATCGCCCGTCTCACGGGCGCCGAAGCCGGCTACATAACGGCGTCGTGCTCGGCCGGGATCTCGCTCGCCGTCGCCGGCGCCATGACCGGTGACAACCTGCTGGCGATCGAACGTTTGCCGGATCAGACGCCTGCCAGGAATGAAGTAATCATCCAGATGGGGCACATCGTCAGCTATGGCGCGCCTGTCGATCAGGCCGTCCGCCTTGCCGGGGCGAAGCCGGTCATCATCGGACAGGCGACATCCACCCACCGTTTCCACATGGAGAATGCGATCACCGACAAGACGGCGGCGGCTGTCTATGTCGTATCGCACCATGTCGTCGACTACGGCCTGCTCAACCTGCTCGAATTCGTCGAGATCGCACATGCCAGGGGCGTGCCTGTCATCGTCGACGCGGCGTCCGAGTATGATTTGCGCATCTTCCTCGCCCAGGGCGCCGATATGGTTCTCTACTCCGGTCACAAGTTCCTGGGAGGGCCGACGTCCGGCATCGTCGCCGGCAAGAAGGAATTGGTCCGACACGGCTACCTGCAGAACCTCGGCATCGGCCGCGGCATGAAGGTCGGCAAGGAAAGCGTCTATGGCGCCATGGCCGCATTGGAAGCCTGGGAGAAGCGCGACCACGCCGGCATCCGTGAACGCGAGACCGGCTATCTCAGGCTGTGGAAGGAGACGCTCGACGGCCGCTCCGGCGTCAACGCCGTGATCGAGCCGGACCCGACGAAGAACCCGCTCGACCGGCTGCGCGTCAACATCAGCGCGCAGGAGGCGCATATCACGGCCTGGGATCTGGCATCTGCGCTGGCGGGCGGCGACCAGCCCATCATCGTGCGTGACCACGAGGTCGAGCATGATTACTTCTACCTCGACCCCTGCAACCTGCATCCGGGCCAGGAGACGATCGTCGCCCGGCGCCTGGCCGAGGAACTCGACAGGGCACGCGCCTCCAACGAGATCATCGCCACGCCGTTCGAGAACCGCAGCCGTCACCGCTTTGACGGCCTGCTGCGCTGGCCGGATTGAGCGCGCAGCCTGTCGATCAGGTCAGGGAGGAGAGATAATGAGCGTTCAGGAAAACAGCCTTGGCCAGACCGTCGATCCGGTTCTGTCGGTGCAGAAACTCACGACCTCGTTCATGGTCGACGGCGAATGGAAGCCTGTCGTGCGCGACATCTCCTTCGAAGTCGCGCCCGGCGAAACCGTTGCCATCGTCGGTGAATCCGGGTCGGGCAAGAGCGTGACGTCGCTGTCGATCATGCGCCTGCTGCCGCCCGACACAAGCCGCATCGAGGGCAGGATCGTCCTCAACGGCCGGAACCTGACCGACCTCCCCGAAGACAAGATGCGGCAGGTGCGCGGCAACGACGTCGCGATGATCTTCCAGGAGCCGATGACGAGCCTCAATCCGCTCTTCACCATTGGGGACCAGATCTCCGAGGCGCTGCTTTGCCATAATGCCATGTCCTTCGCCGACGCCAGGGCCGAGACCATCCGGTTGCTGGAAAAGGTGCGCATTCCCTCTGCCGCCTCGCGCTTCGACGAGTATCCGCACCGGTTTTCGGGCGGAATGCGTCAGCGCGTGATGATCGCCATGGCACTGGCCTCGCGCCCAAAACTGCTGATCGCCGACGAGCCGACGACGGCGCTCGACGTCACCATCCAGGGACAGATCCTCGACCTGATCAAGATGCTACAGGACGAACAGGGAACGTCGGTGCTGTTCATTACCCACGACATGGGCGTGGTGGCGGAGGTGGCCGACCGCACGGTTGTGATGTTCCGCGGCGATCAGGTGGAAACCGGTGCCACCGCCGACATCTTCCATCGCGGCAAGCACCATTACACCCGCGCGCTGCTCTCCGCCGTGCCGGTGCTCGGTTCGATGGAGCAATACGACCGCCCGCTCCGCTTTCCCATCGTCAACACCTCGACGGGCGAGTGCACACTGCCCGTGGAAAAACCCGATACGGTCGTTCGCGACAGACCGGTCCTGCAGGTGAAAAACCTGGTCAAGCGCTTCGACATCCCTACTGGCCTGTTCGGCCGGGTCGGCGGGCGTGTGCATGCGGTGGAGAACGTTTCCTTCGACCTGTTTGCCGGCGAAACGCTGTCCCTGGTCGGCGAATCCGGCTGCGGCAAGTCGACCACCGGCCGCGCCATCATGCGGCTGATCGAGCCGACCTCGGGCGCGGTCAAGATCGACGGCAAGGACGTCATTGGCATGGACAAGCACGAGATGCGGCAGATGCGCAAATCGGTGCAGATGATCTTCCAGGACCCGTTCGCCTCGCTCAATCCGCGCATGACGGTCGGCCAGGCGATTGCCGAGCCCTATCTCGAGCACAGGATGGGCACGGCAAAACAGGGGCGCGAGCTGGTCGCCGATCTGCTCAGCAAGGTAGGCCTGTCGCCCGACATGGCGAGCCGCTATCCCCACGAGTTCTCCGGCGGCCAGCGGCAGCGCATCTGCATTGCACGGGCGCTGGCGCTCGAGCCGAAAGTCATCGTCGCCGACGAAAGCGTCTCGGCGCTCGACGTCTCGGTCAAGGCGCAGGTGATCAACCTGATGCTCGACCTGCAGCAGAGCCTTAACCTGGCCTTCCTGTTCATCAGCCATGACATGGCGGTGGTCGAGCGCGTCAGCCACCGCGTGGCGGTGATGTATCTCGGCGAAATCGTCGAGATCGGCCCGCGCGCGGCAGTCTTCGGCAATCCGCAGCACGACTACACCAAGCGTCTGCTGGCGGCTGTGCCGGTTCCGGACCCCGATCGTCGCCACGAAAAGCGCATGTCGGCCGCGGACGAACTGAAAAGCCCGATCCGTGCGCCGGACTACCAGGTCCCGCTGCGCCAGTTCCGGGAAGTATCAGGCGGCCATCTGGTGGCGGTATAGCCGGGCGGCGTCGGCTGTGCAGTGTTGCGCGCAATGTCTTGGGAAAGGGGGCGCGCTGCCGGTCGCAATGACGGATCGTTCATTGCGGAAGGCGAGGTGAGCCATTTGCCCGGTGAAATGGCTGTGCGCTTTAGGCCGGCAGCCGTGGCAGTAAGCGCACTGCTCGAATACGCTCGTCAGCGATGATTCGAGCGATCCAACCACTTGCCGTTCCGCTTGCGCTGCCGCGCATGCCTGCGTGGACGCTGCCGGATGGGCCAGTGGCCAGTGACGCCGATGCCGCGTTCTACGCAGGTGCTGCGCTGTGTGCGCTCGACAATCTGGTGCGCTCCGAGCCGGCCTGGGCCGGCAGCTGGCGCCAACGGTTGGCACTGAAATGTGCCGTCGCTGCCGTTCGGCTGGCCGGACGCACGGAGGAAGAGGCCGCATTGCGTGACGCCTGGTATCTGCGCCCGGCAAGCGGAGATCCCGGGCCTGCCGGCAGCATCCTCGGGGCATGGCGCCATCTGGCCTCGCGGCCGCCAACGATCGACGCCGGCGGGCTGGCGCAGATCACCGAATGGCTCGGCCTGCGCATCGACGACAGGTACGACAAACTTGCCGAAACCGTCGAGGAACTGGCCGCGGGGGACAAGCCGGCTCCGCTGGCTGCGGCGGCGATCGCCGGTCACGTCGTTGCCGGTCGGGGAGATGCCGAACTCTTGGCCTGGTGGCTGGCCGATCTGGTTCTGGCGCGAAAGCTGGGCTGGTCCCGACCCGTGCCGCTTCTGGTCGCGCAGCTGTATTCCCCGGCCTTCCGTTCCGGCGACGGCCGCGGCAAACGCATCCGGCCTGGGGACGCTGCATTCGAGCGGGCGGTGTGTGTAGCTCTGGCAAACGGGGCCGGTGACGGCTTGAGGCTCGCGCTTGACATCGCCCGGCGCGCCGAGCGGCTTGCGGCGGCAACGCCGAAGCTGCGGGCGAAAGGAGCAGGCGAAGCGATCCGGCGATTGCTCGACGACGATGCCGTCCCCGGCACGCTGAGCACCCGCAATCTGTCGCGATTTGCGGCACGGCGTCTGTTCGAACGGCTGCAGACATTCGAAGCGGTGCGCGAACTCTCCGGGCGCGCCTCCTTCCGGCTGTACGGCCTGTAGCGATGACGGAAGCGCGCCGAAAGGACAAGGATCAGCCGGCCTTGCTCGACACCGAGCTCGAGCACCTGCCGCCGGAGCTGCGCTGGCGCGAATGGATGGGCCGGGTGGAGGCGGTGATCTTTGCCGCCAGCGAACCCGTACCGCGCGAGATGCTGGTTCGGATCGTAGGCAGGAATTGCAATCTCGACCTGATCATCGACGACATCAGGGCAGAGCTTGCCGGTCGGCCCTATGAGCTGGTTTCGGTTGCCGGCGGCTGGCAGCATCGCACCAAGAAGGCGTTTGCCGATGCCATTCGCGCGGCGACGGGGCAGGTCGATATGGCGCGCCCACTGTCGCAATCGGAAGTGCTGGTGCTGATGTGCATTGCCTATTTCCAGCCGATCACCCGCGGCGAACTGACGGCGTTCTTCGGCAAGGAGGTCAGCCGCGATCTGATCGGCGTGCTGAGGTCGCATGACTTCATTGCCTCGGGACCACGCAGTCCGACGCCGGGCGCGCCCTACACCTACGTTACCACCAAGACGTTCCTGTCGCAGTTCGGACTCGATACGTTGCGCGATTTGCCCGACTTCGAAGCGCTCGAAGATGCCGGGCTGCTCAGCAAGGAGCAGTTGCTTGCCGGAAATGTTGCCCTGGGACTTGGAGGAGCCGCCGAGGTCGACCAATCCGAGGATTGACCGCTTGCCTGCCATGACGTCTCTTCGTGGCGGAGGCGATGGCGCCTGCACGACATGCGTGAGGGAGCGGGTCGAGCAGAGTAACATGCACGCTGGCAATGACCTGGAGGTCATAATCCGGGCTTGAATTGGGCACATGATGCGCACATATTGAACGAGTGGATATCAAAATACGTCAGGAACGTGTCATGGCAGCTCAGAGTTTGGGAATGTCGGCGGCCCATTTCGGTGAGGCCCGGTCGCAGTTTCTCTCGGCTCGCCGCGTGTCGGAGTTGCTGGGTGTCACCCAGGCCGACCTGGCCCGGCTCGTTGGCGTTGCCCGCAACACGCTGACGGCGCGCTCCGGAGCACGCAAGGTCGACCAGGCGCTCAGCCCCGTTGTCCGCATCCTGGCGATGGCCGCCGAGATGGCGGGCGACGAAAGCCGCGCGGCGATCTGGTTCAAGCATCAGCCCATCCCGGGCTGGGCCGGCAAGACGGCCTATGACCTGGTCGGTGAGGGCAAGGCGGACAAGGTCCTGGCTTATCTGGAGGCGGTGCGCTCCGGCGTTTATGCCTGAAGCCGCCCTGCGTCAGCAGCGAACCTTGTGGCGGGCCTTCGTGCCGCGCTGGGCCCACATGCCGCTTTCGGGCGAGGGCGCTGCGCGTTTCGGCGGGCGCTGGAACCCGGTAGGATCGCCGACGCTGTATGCGGCCTGTGAGCTGTCGACCGCCTGGGCTGAATACAACCAGGGTTTTGTCCAGCATCCGGCGTTGATCGCCCAGCTCGAGCTGTCGGACGCGAGGCTGGCCGACCTGACTGTTGCCGCGATTTTGGACGAACTCGGCATCGATGCCGGCATTCACAGATGCGAGTGGCGTTCCGATCTCGACGACGGCAGGGTACCGGAGACCCATCTGCTGCGGCAGCGCCTGCTCACCGAAGGCTTTGACGGCGTCGTCTATCCCTCGTTCATGTCTCCCGGCGGCAGTTGCGTAGCATTGTGGCGCTGGAACGGTCCCGGCCAGCCATCACTCAAGATTATAGATCCTGATCAGCGCCTGCCCAAGACGCAGGCCTCCTGGCTTTAGGTGTGGCTGTACAACCAATCTTGCGGCCGACGAATCTGTGCTGTGACCACTGCATTGCGTCAAGGGGCGGAGCCACGGCGCGCTGTCTCAAGGCATGACATCTCGCTCGGCCCCTGCAACACTCAGCCATCTTCCAAATCTTCGGCCGGGAACTTCCCATTGGAGCCTATTACGCCAGCGTCAGCTTGGCGCGCTGGTCTTCGAGATATCGCCTGAGCTGCGCAACCGACATTGGCGGACTGAAGAAGTGTCCCTGGACGGCGTCGCATCCGGTGGCCCGGACGATCAGCAGCTGTTCCTCGGTCTCGATGCCCTCGGCGACAGTGGTCATTTCCAGCGCATGCGAGAGATTCACGATCGCGCTGACGATCGCCCAATGGTCGCGATTGCCGGCGATTTCGGCGATGAAGGTGCGGTCGATCTTGACCTTGTCGACGGGGAAGTTCCTGAGATAGCTGAGGGATGAATATCCCGTCCCGAAATCGTCGAGCGAAATCTTGACGCCAAGCGCATGCAGCTTGTTCAGGGCGAGCAGGGTTTCCTTGTTGTCGCCCAACAGCAGGGATTCGGTGATTTCGAGTTCAAGCCGCTCGGGGGCAAGGCCTGTCAGCTTTAATACGTTGGCGACAGTGTCGACTATGTTTCCCCGCCTGAACTGGCCCGGCGACAGATTGACCGCAACGTTGATGCTGCCCGGCAATTTGATGGCTTCCCGGCAGGCCCTTTCGAGGACCCAGGCGCCTAGCTGTACGATCAGGCCCGTGCTTTCAGCGATCGGGATAAACTCGTCGGGCCGGATTTGGCCACGCTGGCAACCGGGCCAGCGCAGCAATGCCTCGACCACGGCGACTTGCTTGCTCTGGAGATTGACGATCGGCTGGAAGACAAGCTCGAACTCCTTGTCGAAATCAGCGGCCCTTAGATCGAGTTCGAGCATGCGACGACGTTGCAGCCGGTCGTCCATCTCCGGCGCGTAGAACTGGTAACTGCCGCGGCCATCGCTCTTGGCACGGTAAAGTGCCAGGTCGGCATTCTTCACCAGGTCGTCGGCAACCCCATCGCAATCCGACGCCAGTGCGATGCCGATGCTTGCTCCAATGACGATGTGGTGGGCGTCGAGATGGTACGGTTCCTCGAGCGCCTCGATCAGCCGTTGCGCGATATGGGCGACATCGTCACGTCCGACCGCCGGCTGGATGACGATGAACTCGTCACCGCCGAGGCGTGCAACGACGTCATATTCACGAACCATGCCCGAAACGCGGTTGGCAACCTCGCGCAGCAATGCGTCGCCGACGGGATGGCCGAGCGTGTCGTTGACGTTCTTGAAGTTGTCCAGGTCGAGGCAGAGGACCGCGGTATCCTGGTGGTGCCTGCGGCCATGCGCCAGCTCCTGCTCCAGTCGCTCGCGCAGCATCAGGCGGTTTGGCAACCCGGTCAAAGGATCGTGGCGCGCCATATGGGCGATGCGTTCTTCCGAGAGATGGCGTTCGGTGATGTCCTCATAGGTGGCAACCCACCCGCCTGAATCCATCGGCTGATGCAGGATCGAGACAATGCGGCCGTCGACGAGCTTCTGCAGCAGGACGCCAGGCTGGCCCTTTTCAATCAGCTGTTGCTGGGAGCGATGGGCAAGTTCGGCACTATGTTGAGTTGACGTCGCGGCATCGATCGACGCCTGCATGATCTGCTGGGGCGTGGTTCCGGGTGCAAGACTGTCGTCCGACAAGCCGTACATGGCGGCGAATTTGCTGTTGCTGACGATGAGCCGCTGGTCGGCATCGAACATGCACAGGCCCTGGGACATGTTGCTCAGGGCGGCATCGAACAGGCCGTTCTGGGTGGCGAGCGCGTGGTTCGCGCCGAGAACCGCGGCGTTGGCCGTCTCCAGGTCGTCGGAGGTACGGCGCAGATCGTCATTGGCCGCATTGAGGGCATCGAAGGTCTGCGTCAGCAGCCGGTTGTGCCACCCAAGAAGCGCGATGAAGGCAAGGCTGCACAGGAAGAAGCCGATCGCCACGGCGGAGAAGCCGCTATGGAGGCGCAACAGCTCGTCGTCGACCTTGGCCGCCTGGACGGCGCTGTACTGGTTGGCCTCCGAGGCGAGGCCGATCAGTTCGGCCTCCAGCGCGCGCATCGACGTAAGTATGGATTGCGCCTGGCCCGGGGTGTCGATCCTGGTAATGACGCCATCCATGTCCTCGACGAACTTGGACAGCTGGGCGACTGTTGCCTTTCGCTCGGGCGTCTCGGCGACAAATTCCTCGAACTGGCCGGTGCTGAAGCCACCGAGCCGGCTCTTCAGAATCTGAAAGCGAAGCTGCGTGTCGGCCTTGAGCTGATCGTTTGGCGAAGCGGCCAGCGTGGCCACCCGCTGGTAGAGGCGCAGATATTCGTTGACGCCCTGGCTGGCACTCCACGCCACGTCGTATCGCGAGAGCTTCCCGATAGATGCCTGACGTTCGAAGATGACGACGGACAAATAGGCAGCGGCGACGGCGAAGACGGCAATCGTGCCAATCAGCAGTGCCTTGAGCAGATGGAATGCAAATGCACGGCGGGATCCAGGCGCTAACAAAGCGGCCATGACATCTTCCCTACCGGATGATCAACCGGGCCAGCTGCCAAACCGAACGCGAATAGAACTTCTGGCTCTGAAGCTCCGGCTTGCTGTCATAAGGATAGACGATGAACAGCGGGCCCTTGTCGCTGACCTCCATGTATTGGCCGTCGCGCTTGAGCGCCAACAGCACGTTGTGGAGCGCAAAATCCTCCGTCGGGATCGTTGTCTTGTAGTCGTTGAGGGCAACTGCAACGGCCTCCTTGCCGTCGGCGCCCACGAGTTCCATGATCTTCTGGAGCGGAACGCCCTCGAACTTGACCATGCCCGTAAACCACGGTGTCGTGGTCTCGATCGAGGTGACGCCGAGCGCTTCGAGCATGTCGCGGTCAAACGAGGCCACACCATTGCCATTCGTGACGCTGATCTTGCCTTCGATGACCAGGATCGGGGTGCCCTTGGGTGCCTGCAGTTTGCTGTCTTCTGCCTGAGCCGACGACAGCGCGAAAAGTGCCAATGACGTCGCCACTGCCACAGCGCGGATGATTGAAGACACAAGATGATTCATTAGCACGTACTCCCCGGCACCGTCAGTTTGCATCGGACCATGCCAAAGGTCACTGAAAAACACATTAACGACGTTGAATATGCCACAATAATCAGCACCATATCGTGCATCAGCAAGTAGCAAGCGGATGTTTCTTGTTTTGATCGAATTGACCGGCTCAGAAGCCGGTGGCAGATATCCGGCACCAGGTTGAGCATGACGATGGGCAGGACGGCAAAATGATCGAGACTTACAAGGAGTTCACCTTCGAGGCAGCACACCAGCTGCAGCCTTTTTCGGGCCTCCACGGTCACTCGTTCCAGGTCAGCGTCCACCTCGTCGGAGACCCCGACCCGGTCTTTGGCTGGCCGGCCAATCTCTATGAGCTGGAACAGCAGATAGAGGTCGTCCGGATGACCCTCGACCACAAATATCTCAATGAGATCGAGGGGCTGTCCGTGCCGTCGCTCGAAAATGTCGCGCGCTGGATCTGGGACAAGCTGGAACCCCAGTTTCCGCAGCTCGATCGCGTGGCGGTTCGGCGGGGCGCGCAAGGTCAGGCCGAGGGTACGGTTTACAACGGGCGCGCCCTGCAAAAGGCTCGCGCATAAGCGGCTCCAGCTTCCGCTCTCCGTCAGCCTTCCCTGCTACACATAGCCGATCGATTGCAGATCCATGTGCGGCTTGGGCTGCGAGTTGAGCAGGCCCATCAGCCGGTTCAGGCCCAGCGCGATCTGCGGCAGTGAGTGTGCTGCTCCCAGGCAAAGCCGCACCGCGTGCGGTGCATGATCGCGTTTCACCGCAAAGGCGTCGGCGGTGATCACCCTGACGCCCTCGCGCAGGGCCGTGGCGGAGAACGAATCCATTCGCCAGGGTTCGGGAAGCTGCAGCCAGAGGTGATAACAGGATGTGGACGCGTGCTCCGCATGGTGGCCGAGGATCCGATGGGCCACCTCCTGGCGCTCATGCGCCTGGTTGCGGTGCCAGGCGATCAGCTTGTCGGCATAGCCGTTTGCCATCCAGTTGGTCACGATCGCCGCCATGAACGGTGGCGACATCCAGTTGCTCATGGTGACGATCTCCTGGACGGAGCGGCTGAGCTTGGCCGGTACCACCAGGAAGCCGATACGCAAGCCAGGCGCCATGCTCTTGGAGGCGCTGGTGAGGTAGATGGTTCGTTCCGGAATGAGCGAGGCGAAGGGCCGCGGCCTGGTCTCGGCCAGGAAGCCATACACGTCGTCTTCGATGATCCAGAGACCATACTCCTCGATGATCGCGGCGATCTCCCGCATCCGTTGCTCGGACATGGTGATCGTCGTCGGGTTCTGGAGAACGGGCATGCAATAGAGCGCCTTCGGCCGCTTGGTCTCGCAGAGTTCGCGCAAGGCCGCAGGATCCAGACCCTCGTGGTCCATTTGAACCGCGGCGAGAGTGATGCCAAGCTGATGCGCGATGGCCCTTGCACCCGGATAAGTCAGCTGTTCCGTGGCAATTGAATCGCCATGGCCGGCCAGCGCCATCATGCTGATCAGAAGGCCGTGCTGTCCGCCATTGCAGATGATGACATTGTCCGGATGCGCCCTGATTCCGATACCCTCCAGCCATTGCGATGCGGCGGCGCGGTGCGAGATCATGCCCGCGCTGGGCTGATAGGTGAGAAGCGCGTCGAGCGAGCCTGACCGCGACAGATCCTTCAGGGTCGACCTGAGGATTTCGTCGGCTTCACCAATGGCGGAAAGGTTCAGTCCGAGGTCGATTACCTCCGGTTGGGGTTTTTCCGGCACCACCAGCCGGGTGATGTCGTCGCGATGATTGTCGAAATCGTTGATGAACGTGCCGCGGCCGACCTCGCCGACGACGAGGCCTCTTACCGCCGCCTCGGTGTAGGCTCGCGCAATCGTCCCGACCGTCACGCCCAGCCGATAGGCGAGGTCGCGGTGCGGTGGCAGCTTCTCGCCGGGCTGCAACTGACCTTCGGCTATTCCGCGCTCGAGCGCATCGCAGATCGCCACGTAGATCGGCCCGGCGCCCTTCCTGATCTCCGGCTTCCAGTTCATGCGGCTCTCGCTACTTTGACACCGTGTCAATGAAATAATTGACACCTTCAAGTGCCAGACATACGCTCAAATAACAACAAAAACAAGGGAACATAACTGCGTAATCTGAGCATATTGAACCAATTGACATGGGTTCAATTGCAGATGAAGGCCGAGTATCACAATGGAGGACAAGATGATTTTGCGTCAGCAGAGACAAAGTGCCCTGCGCAGGGTGCTTATATTAGGAGCGGCAACCGGAGCATTGGTGTTTGGATCTTCGGCATATGCCGAAGAAACTCTGAAGATCGGTGCCCTGGGCGTGATGAGCGGGCCGTTTGCCGGCTGGGGTGGCGTCATGTGCCAGACGTTCAAGTCACGGGCCGGCATGTGGAACGACGACGGCGGCGTGGCGATCGGTGACAAGACCTACAAGATCGAGGTCGTGTGCGTCGACGACAAGGGCGATCCCAAGGGCGCCCAGACCGGTGCCGAAAAGCTGGTGTCGGAAGGTGTCAAATATATCCAGGGGCCGAACACCGACTCCACGGCGGAAAGCGCCAAGACCGTCATGGAGGCGAATGGCACGGTCAACATGCCCTACGCCTTCTCCAAGTCGCTCTACAAGGCACCTGCCTCCCAGTCGATCCTCGGCATGGTGGCATCTTACCAGGTCGGCCCGGTCATCTACAAATGGCTGATGGACAACAAGGGCGTGAAGAAGATCGCCTTTGTCTCCGAAAACAACGCCGATCCCATCAAGCAGCGTGACGAAGGCTCAGCCGGCGCCAAGGCGCTCGGCCTGGAGGTCGTCTCCGACCAGGAAACCTACGAGTCCGGCACCACCGATTTCTTTCCGATCCTGACCAAGGTGATCGGTACCTCGCCGGATCATATCGTGCTTTCAGGCGTATCGCCCTCGGATGTCGGCCCGCTGATCAAGGCGGCGCGTGAACTTGGCTTCACGGGAACCATGAGCACCGAGACCGGGCAGGACCCGAAGGCCATCTACGAAGTGGCCGGCGACGCGTCGAACGGGTTCATTGCCGCCGGCGGTGCCAGCACCGAGGCGATCCGCAGCGACTTCATGGTCAAGTTCATCGAGCGCTACACCAAGGACTGGGGCGAGTGGAACGATGTCGCCGGCCTCTATGTCTACGGTCCCGAGATCATGATCCAGACGCTGCAGAGCGCCGGACCCAAGGCGATCGAGGACACCAATGTGTTCAAGGCGGCACTCGACGGCTTCGTCGGCAAGAACCCGTTCCTCAAGGAGGGCGGCGAGTTGAAATATGTCGGCCGCACCGACTACGGCCAGCCGCGTCAGGTCTCCGTGCCGATCGTCGTGCAGCAGGTCGAAAACGGCGAATACAAGCCGCTGTTCGTCGGAAAACTCCCTGACTGACGAACACGGGCGGCGGTTCGCCCCCAATGACCGCCGCCCGCACTTCCCTCGCATGAGGTCCGCATGACGCGGACCGCGGATGGGCGGAAGGTCCATCCTCGCACAGGAGACTTCGCATGACGCAGGTTATGCTTAATGCACTTGTCGTCGGAACGACTTACGCGCTGATCGCGCTCGGCATCACCATCATTTTCAGCATCATGAAGGTGGTGAATTTCGCCCATGGTCAGCTCTACATGATCGGCGGGTTCGTCGTTTACTACTTCAATGTCGTGTTCGGGCTGCCGTTCTGGTTCGGCCTCGTCATGTCCTTCCTGATCGTCGGCCTGCTCGGCGTGGCCATGGAGCTGTTCCTGTTCCGGCCGGTGATGCTGCGCGTCAAGCGCGAGGAGGTGACGATGCTGCTGGCCATGGGCACGGCGGTGTTCCTCGAAAGCCTGGCGCTGATCGTCTTCGGCGAAAAGCAGCGCGGCGTTCCCCCAATCGCAACCGGCGTCATCGAAGTTTTCGATGCCAGGCTACCCACTGGACGCATCGTCGTCATCGTCGTCGCAGCGATGCTGATCGCCGCCTTGATGGCCTTCATCGGCTACACCAAGACCGGCCGGGCGCTGAGGGCCATGGCACAGGACCGCGAGGCGACCGCTCTTCAGGGCGTCAATCTCAAGTGGCTCTCGGCCATGGGCTTCGGCCTCGGGACCGGCCTTGCCGGCCTGTCCGGGGGCCTGCTCGTGGCAATCTTCGCCGTCCACACCGGCGCCGGCACGGCCATCTCGATCAAGGCATTCCTGATGATCATGATCGGTGGTGCAGGCGTGCTCTCCGGCGCCATCCTTGGCGGCTTCGTCCTCGGTTTCCTCGAATCCGTCGGCTACGCGCTTTTGCCGGGCTCACTGACCTTTCTCATCATCTTCCTGATCGTGATCTGCTTCCTCATCGTGAGGCCGAACGGGATCATGGGTAAGCCCTGGGGCTGAGACGACCATGCAAAAGACCATATCCATGCCAAATGTGAACCTGTCCCCAAGCGAGCAGCGAAGCTCCTCGCTGAAGCCCATCGGGCTGGGGCTGCTGATCGCGGCAGGTTACTTCCTTGCCATTCCGCTGGCCTTCGGCGCCAATGGCTACCTGCTCAACGTGTTCACCACCATGGCTGCCGTCAGCTTCATCAGCTTCGGTGTCTGGCTGACCTTCGCCATCGGTCGCATCAACCTTGCCCAGGCGGGATTTGCGCTGATCGGCGCATACGTAACAGCCATCCTGGTGTCGCGGCTCGGCGTCTCGTTCTGGATCTGCCTGCCACTGTCGGGAGCCGTCGCGGCCCTGCTCGGCGGCCTGATCGGCTGGCCGGTGCTGCGTCTCAAGGGCGTCTATTTCGCCATGATCACGCTCTGCATCACCGAGGCCTGCCGCCTGACTGCGTTGAGTTTTCCGGCCCTGACCAATGGCGCCCAGGGCATCGTCGACCTTCCGCTTCCCAGCGAATTGTCGTTGTTCGGCCTGACCATCATTCCGGCCTTCGAAAAGGGCGCGCGGCTGCCGTTCTTCTACCTCGCCGGCACGCTGATGCTGCTCGGCCTTTGGTTCATGTGGCTTCTCGACACCAGCCGCGTCGGCGCCGTGTTCCGCTCGCTCAGGCAGAACGAGGATTTGGCGTCGAGTCTTGGCATCAATGTCGCCAAGTATCGTGTCGTCGCCTTCATGGTCAGTTGCTTCTATGCCGGTGTCGGCGGTGCCTTCTTCGCCACTCTGCAGCAGAACGTCTACCCCACCACTTTCCAGGTGCTCGATAGCGTCTACTTCATGGTCTACTGCTTCGTCGGCGGTCTCGAATTCGTCGTTGGCCCGCTGGTCGGCGCCGTTGTCATGATGAGCAGCTTCGAACTCCTTCATGAGTTCCAGCGCTATCAGACCGTCATTTTCTCCGGCCTGATGATCCTGTGCATCCTGCTCATGCCGAACGGAATCCTGAGCGTCATCAAGCGGCGCTCCGGCAAGTTGGAGGAGGCGTCCAATGCTTGAAGTTCGCGGATTGACCAAGATCTTCGGCGGCCTGACCGCAGTGAACGACCTGAACTTCACGTTGGATGCGGGCGAGATCCTTTCCATCATCGGCCCCAACGGCGCCGGCAAGAGCACCTGCTTCAAGCTGATCGCCTCCTTCCTCAACCCGACGAGGGGAACCGTCCGTTTCAACGGCAAGGACATTACCGGCATCGGACCGCATGCGGTTGCCCGCCACGGCATCGTCAGGACGTTCCAGGAAAACACCAGCTTCCAGGACATGACCGTGCGCGAGACGGTGCTGCTCGGCTACCACAAGGACTGCAAGGCCTCGCTCGCCGGCATGATCTTCCGGACGCCGCGCGCCAGGAAAGACGAGCGGGAAGCCGGCGAATACGCCGATCACGTACTCGACCTGCTCGGCATGGCACATCTTGCCAATACGGTGTCCGCCGCCTTGCCGCACGGCATGCTGCGCAATCTCGGCATCGCGGTAGCGCTTGCTGCCAAGCCAAAGCTCATCCTGCTCGACGAGCCGTTTGCCGGGCTGAACTCGGACGAGACCAAGCGCGGCGTCGAGCTGATCCGCAAAATTCGCGACGAGGGCGTCACGCCTATCCTGGTCGAGCACGACATGGCTGCGGTGATGTCGGTCAGTGAACGCATCGTGGTCGTCAGCTTCGGCAGCAAGATCGCCGAGGGCACGCCGGCGGAGATCCAGCAGAACGAGAAGGTCATCGAGGCTTATCTCGGCGCGGAAGATACGGAGATCGGCCTATGAGCGCGCAATTCTCGATCCGGGACCTCGCCGTGTCCTATGGCAGGGTTCGCGCCGTGAAGGGTGTTTCCCTCAATGCCGGCGAGGGGGAGATCATTTCCCTCATCGGCGCCAACGGCGCCGGCAAGTCCTCCATCCTGCGCGCCATTACCGGCCTGACCGCGCCTGAGAGTGGTGAGATCTGGTTCGACGGCGAGCGCATCGACGGCAAGGGACCCGACCAGATCGTGGCACGCGGCGTGGCGATGGTGCCGGAGGGGCGACGCATCTTCCCGTTCATGAGCGTGCGCGACAACCTTCTGATGGGCGCCTATCGTCGCAAGGACAATGCGGGTGTCGCTGCCGACCTCGAAGGCATTCTGACCCGGTTTCCCCGCTTGCGCGAGCGCATCGGCCAGCAGGCCGGCAGCTTGTCGGGCGGCGAGCAGCAGATGGTGGCGATCGGTCGCGCGCTGATGTCCAAGCCGCGGCTTCTGCTGCTCGACGAACCGTCGCTCGGCATCGCGCCGATCATCGTCCGCGAGATCGCCCGCTTCATCACCAGCATCAACCGCGACAATGGCGTCAGCGTCATTCTCGTCGAGCAGAACTCGCGCATGGCGCTCAAGCTCTCTAGCCACTCCTATGTGCTCGAGACGGGCAAGATCGCCTTGTCTGGGCCTTCGCATGAACTGGCCGAGAACGACGACGTCCGCCGCGCCTATCTCGGCGGCTAGGGGCAGGTCATGAAGATCGAAATCATCAATCCCACGACCACTTCCGCATTCGCCAGGAAGAACCTGGCTGCAGCGCAAGGCGTTGCCTCGTCGGGCACCGAGATCCTGTCAGTCTCGGTCGAGAGCGGCCCGCCGTCGATCGAAAGCCACTATGACGAGGCGCTGAGCACGATCGGCATCCTCGAGCGTATCCGCGAGGGAGAGAACGCCGGTGTCGACGGCTATGTCATCGCCTGCTTCGGCGATCCCGGCTATCTCGCCGCCCGCGAGATCGCGCGCGGGCCGGTCATCGGTATCGCCGAGGCGGCCTTCCATGTCGCCAGCATCGTGGCGACCCGCTTCTCCGTGGTCACCACGCTCGCCCGCACCAAGATCATCTGCGAGCACCTGCTGCAGGTTCACGGCTTCGAGCATCAGTGCCGCAAGGTCCGGGCTTGCGGGCTCGAGGTTCTCGAACTCGAGGAGACCGGCATGGCGGCCTGCCGTGACATCGTCGAGGAATGCCGCCGCGCCGTCGCCGAAGACGACATCGGCGCCATCGTGCTCGGCTGCGCCGGAATGGCCGACCTGGCCTCGCATATCCAGGAGCAGATCGGCGTTCCGGTCATCGAAGGCGTTACCGCTGCGACCAAGCTCATTGAAGGCATCGTCGCCCTGAGGCTCGGCACCAGCAAATTCGGTGACCTCGCTTATCCGCTGCCCAAGCGGCTGAGCGGATCGGTCAAGCATCTTGAAATCGCACCGCGCGACTAGGCCGGCGTCCGTCTGGAACAGGTAGAAAGGATCGAACAATGTCATACCCCCGCGATATGGTCGGCTACGGCAACAGGCCGCCGATGGCCAACTGGCCGAACGGCGCCAAGCTCGCGCTGCAGTTCATCGTCGCCTTCGAGGAGGGGTCCGAGAACTGCGTCCTGCACGGCGATGCCCATTCGGAGAACTTCATTTCCGACATCATCGGCGCGCCGCAACTGTTCGGCGTGCGCAACATGAACATGGAGTCGCTCTACGAGTATGGCACGCGCGTCGCGTTCTGGCGGGTGTTCGACGAGTTCAAGCAGCGTGGCATCAACACCACTGTTCTGGCCAACGGCCTGGCGCTGCAGCACTACCCCGAGGCCGGCAAGATCATGCACTCCCTCGGCCACGAGATCGCCAGCCACGGTTGGAAGTGGATCGACCACCAGTGGATGGGCGAGGACACCGAACGCGCCCAGATGAAGCTTGCCATCGACACCATCACGCGGGTGACTGGCGAGCGGCCGGTCGGCTGGTACACCGGACGCTGCAGCCCCAACACGCTCAAGCTGGTGGTGGAGGAGGGTGGCTTCCTCTACGATTCCGACACCTATGCCGATGACCTGCCCTATTGGGAAAACGTCAACGGCAAGCAGCATCTGCGCATTCCCTACACACTCGAAGCCAACGACATGCGTTTCGTGGCGGCCGCCGGCTTCAACTCCGGCGACCAGTATTTCACCTATCTCAAGGACACGTTCGACGTGCTCTATCGCGAGAGCGACAGGACCCCGCGGATGATGTCCACCGGGCTCCACCTGCGCATCGTCGGCCGCCCCGGGCGTTGGGCTTCGTTCCTGCGCTTCCTCGACTACGTCCAGAAGCACGAAGGCGTCTGGATCTGCCGGCGCGACGAAATCGCCCGTCATTGGCACAAGCACCATGCACCTGAGCGGCAGTAGCGGCGCAAGGCTCCGGGATAGCATCATGTCGACTTACCTCAACGAAACCGACGCCGGGCGGCGCATCATGCGGCGCTGCGACGAGCTTGGCAGCATCAGCGAGCCGGGCGTTGGCGTGACGCGGCTCTATCTGTCGCCGCAACATCGCACGGCCGCCGAAACCATTGCCGGATGGATGCACGATGCCGGCATGGACGCGCGTATCGACGAGGCCGGCAACGTCGTCGGCCGCTACCATTCCGAAAGCGGCGGCGGGCCCTATCTCATTACCGGCTCGCATATGGACAGTGTCGTCCATGCCGGCCGCTATGACGGTCCGCTCGGCGTGGTCACCTCGCTCGACTGCGTTGCCGTGCTCAACGGTCGCGGCCGCCGCCTGCCGTTCGGTATCGAGGTCGTCGCCTTCAGTGACGAGGAAGGTACGCGGTTCCGGACGACGCTCGCCGGAAGCCGCGCCATCACGGGACAGTTCGGTGACGACCTGTTCAACGCCAAGGATGCGCAAGGCATCAGCCTTCGCGAGGCCATGATCGCGTTCGGTCTCGATCCCGAGGCCGTCGCCAGGGCAGCCCATCGGCCGGGCGACATGATCGGCTATGTCGAGCTTCATATCGAGCAGGGACCAGTGCTCCAGGCCGAGGGTTTGTCGGTCGGCGTGGTGACCGCGATCAGCGGCCAGACGCGCGCCGTCGTGACACTCAAGGGTGCGGCCAATCATGCCGGCACGGTGCCTATGGGCATGCGCAAGGATCCGCTCCTGGCAGCAGCCGAGATCGCGCTGGCGGTCGAGCGCATCGCCTCGGTCCATCCCCATACGGTGGGCACAGTCGGCTTCGTCAAGGCCGACCCGGGACTGATCAATGTCATCCCGGGCGAGGTCTCTTTGACCGTCGACCTGCGCTCGCAGGCTGACAGTGTCCGCCACGCTGCCTTCGACGAACTCGGCGTCGCTGCCCGGGCCATCGCGGCAAGGCGCGGAGTGGAGATCGACATCGACAAGATCCTCGATCTCAAGTCCTGCCCATGCGCGCCCGATTTCGTCGACCGTATCGCGGCCGCCGTCGAAGCGGCCGGAACGCGCCCTCTGCGCCTGCCCAGCGGTGCCGGCCACGACGGCATGGCGATGAGCACGATCACCGACATCGGCATGATCTTCGTTCGCTGCAAGGACGGCATCAGCCATTCGCCGGAGGAGTCGGTCACCGCGGCAGACGTTGCAACGGGGGCGGCTG
Organism: Aminobacter sp. NyZ550; assembly: GCF_025628925.2. Classification (NCBI taxonomy): domain Bacteria; kingdom Pseudomonadati; phylum Pseudomonadota; class Alphaproteobacteria; order Hyphomicrobiales; family Phyllobacteriaceae; genus Aminobacter; species Aminobacter sp. NyZ550. The sequence goes on along the minus strand of NZ_CP114191.1, from coordinate 22,054 downwards.
TGCTCTTGCATTTCATCGAGAATTTTCAGGGAAAACCCTAATGGAACCGAACCCTATCGAAAAAAGCCCCGGCCTCGGTTCAGAGCGTTTGCTGGATTACATCCGTTTGCATCGTGACGACCAGGTGCGCATGCTGGCGGAGCTGGTCAAGGTGCCGTCTGACAACCCGCCCGGAGATTGCGCAGCGCATGCCGATCGCGCTGCCCAATTGTATGAAGGCCTTGGTTTCACCGTCGAGCGACACAAGGTGCCCGATGCGCTGGTTGCGAGCGTCGGCATGATCAGTGCCACCAACCTGATTGTCCGCCATAGGTTTGGGCCCGGTCCGACGATCGCGCTCAATGCGCATGGCGACGTCGTGGCGCCTGGCGAAGGCTGGACCGTTGATCCCTACGGCGCCGAGATCAAGGATGGCTGGATGTACGGCCGGGGTGTGGCAACCTCGAAGTCCGACTTCGTCACCTATGCCTATGCGCTGCTGGCGCTGCGCGCATTGGGCGAGAAGCTGTCGGGCACGATCGAGATCCACCTGACCTACGACGAAGAGGTCGGCGGCGACATTGGCCCGCTCCATCTGCTTCAGCAGGGTTTGACCAAGCCGGACTATGCGATCTGCGCCGGCCTGTCCTACGGCGTCGTCACTGCCCACAATGGCTGCTTGCATCTCGACATCGACGTCCGTGGCAAGTCCGCCCATGCGGCGCGGCCCGAAACAGGCATCGACGCACTTGAGGCGGCAACGCACATACTGAGCCGGCTCTATTCGTTGCGCTCGGGTTTTTCCGAGCAGCGCTCGTCGGTCGAAGGCATCACCACACCATCGCTGGTGGTGGGGCTTATCTCCGGCGGCATCAACACCAATGTCGTGCCCGACAAGATCGTGATGCGCGTCGATCGCCGGATGATCCCGGAAGAGAACGGTCCGGAGGTGGCGCGCGACCTGATCGCCTTCATTGAGGCGACCGCGCGCGAGATGCCGGGCGTCGAGTGCCATGTCCGCCAGCTGATGCTGGCCAATCCGCTGAAGCCGCTCGTCGGGCAGGAACGCCTGGCCGGTGCCTTGCAGAGGCATGCCTCGGAGCTGGCCGGCGAGGCCGTCCCGACGCACGGCGTGCCGCTCTACACCGATGCGCGGCACTACAGCAATGCCGGCATTCCGACCGTGCTGTACGGCGCCGGTCCGCGAACGATGCTCGAGGCCAATGCGCACCGTGCCGACGAAAAGCTCAAGATCGACGACCTCGTCCTGGCAACCAATGTGGTGACGCTGGCGCTTTACGACATGCTCACCGGCAACGCCTGACAATTTGTGGCTTGGGCATTCGAACAAGACGGTAGGCGGTCATGGACCGCCTACCTGCCGGCAATGGCTCGGAACACGCCGTCCATGGACACTCCTCTCCTTCGCGGCAGATCCGCAGAGCCGCGTTGCCTTTCCCGAGCTGTCAGGATATCTCTATGGGACTGGAAACAGTGGCGTTTCCCAAATCTCCCAAAGCAGACTCCGCCCGGCTCGCGCCGATGACCGGGTAGTATTCTATCGACCTGCTCAATAGGTGGCTTATAGCGCATGGCGACTGGTGACTGGCGGATTGGCGTCCTGTTTTCCAACAGCGGAGTGACTGCGGCGGCCGAGACGGCCGAAGCGAACGCGACGCGCCTTGCTATCGAGGAGATCAACGCGGCCGGCGGCGTTCGTGGGCGGCAGATAAAGGCGGTCTTCTACGATCCGGAATGCTCGGCCAAAAAGTACCAGGAACTCGCCGTTCGCCTCCTCGCCGAGGACGGCATCAAGATCATCTTCGGCTGCTACATGTCGTCGGCGCGCAAGGCCGTCCTGCCGGAAATCGAAGCCTATCGCGGCATGCTGTTTTACCCGACCTTCTATGAGGGGTTCGAGTATTCGACGCGTTGCTTCTATACCGGTTCGTCGTCGAACCAGAACGCGGTCCAGCTCGCGCGCTATCTGATCGACAACTACGGCACGCGCTTCCTGCTGGTCGGCTCCAACTACGTCTTCCCTTACGAATACAACCGCGTCGTCATGGACCTTGTCATGAGAGCCAAGGGGACCATTCTCGACGAGCTCTATGTGCCCGTTGAACCGGTGCGCAAGGATTTCAATCGTGTCATCAAGCAGATCAGCAAGCTGAAGCCGGACATCGTGGTGTCGACGGTCGTCGGTACGGGTGCGGTCATGCTCTATGAGGCCTACAAGGAAGCCGGTTTCGACGTCGCCACGATGCCGATCGCCAGCCTGACGACAACGGAAGCGGAAGTGGCCGAGATGGCGCCTGACATCGCGGCGGGACACCTGACCTCGGCGTCGTTCTTCGAGACGCTCGACACGCCGCAGGCGCGCCAATTCGTATCGTCCTTCAAGCAGCGGTTCGGCGCCGACGCCCCTGTTACGGCGGGCGCCGAGGCTGCCTATTTCCAGGTTCATCTCTATGCCAAAGCGCTGGAGCTGGCCGGTACGGACGAACCGGAAGCGCTGGCCAAACATCTCGCCGGGCTGGAGTTCGACGCGCCGCAAGGGCGGATACGCATCGACCCCGACAACCACCACACCGAATTGTGGTCGCGCATCGGGCGGGTCAATGACGAAGGCAAGTTCGACATCATCTGGCAATCCGAGACGAGGATCAGGCCCGACCCCTACTTCGTCACGGCGTCATTCGATGATTGGATGAGCAAACCCCATCAGCTGAAACGCAAGGCTTAGCGGATCGTTCTCGGTGGCAACCAGCATTCTCCAGGACCTGAAGGGCCTGCGCGTCCAAGTCATCCACCCGCCAGATGCGGCGGGGCTGGCGCTGGTCGAGCATCTCAGGCGCATCGGCTGCAGTTGCGAAACGACCTGGCCCTTGCCCGATGCGATAAACCCGTCGGCGGTGGTGGTGCTGGTTTCGATCGAGCAGGAGAACCGTGACAAGATCCTGAGCCTGTTCCGGCCGGTGGAACCATCCGATCCCGCCTTGATTGCGGTCGTCACTTATGAGGATCCAAGCACGCTGCAGGTGGTGCTGGAGTGCGGGGCGCTGGCGGTCATCGAGCGGCCGATACGCCCGTTCGGCCTGTTGACAAATTTGACCATCGCGCGCGCGCTCTGGCTCGAGCGGCAGAACGCCAGCAAGCGCATCCGCAAGCTTGAGCGCAAGCTGGCCGGCAACAACCGCATCCTGCGTGCGAAGAACATTCTCATGGAAACGCAAGGGCTTAGCGAGCAGGACGCGTATGAGAACATCCGCCGGCAAGCGATGGCGAAACGCGTGCCAATGGATGATCTGGCGAGTGCGATCATCAACGCGCATGAGCTCTTGACGTTCAAGGACATGCGTGACTAATATGAAAAATAATTGACGCCGGGTGAACCTCGGATGTCGATACGGTGTGAGACAATGTGGTCCGCGCCGAGTGGCTATGTAGCCCGCAAGCTCCTCGCAGGAGTTGGCGGGCTTTTTTGTTTTTCGGCTCCCGACAAGGCCGTTGGCAGCCGTTGGTTCGATCTGCAGCACTTTCTTGACGCTCTTCGGTCAGCGCGTGCGAACGCGTGCGCGGCTTCGTTTTGTCCGGTGTCTGGAAACATGTTGCCCTACTTGTGAAAGGATTCGCTCCGTAACGTCGAAAGAAAAAATACAATCAGAATATTTATGTACAATTCTGCGCAGTAACATGTGCTGAATATATACGTATAATTGTCGAATTATTCGGTATACGAAAAATATACTTATAGATGTATTGACTATTAGGAGTTTCTAATAAAGCGTGCAGGTGGTCGCGAATGGGGCGGCTTCACAAAAATCAACGCACAACGATGCGAACAGGAGGACCTATGAAGAACCATGATCGGCGTACATTTCTGAAAGCGTCGGGCCTCGCGGCAATCGGGCTGGCCGCTCCTTCAATCCTGCGTCTCGGCGACAAGGCCTGGGCAGCCGACGAGATTCCCGTCGGCATCATGTATTCACTGACCGGAACCACCGCGATCGTCGAGAAATCGATGAACCAGTGCGCCCAGATGGCAATTGACGAAATCAACGCCAAGGGCGGTGTTCTTGGTCGCAAGCTGCGCGCCATCATCGAAGATCCGGCGTCCGAGCCGCGCATCTACAGCGAAAAGGCCCGCAAGCTGACGATTGAGGACCAGGTCCCGGTGATCTTCGGCTGCTACACCACCGCCAGCCGCAAGGCGGTGCTGCCGGTCGTCGAGCGGCGCAAGGGCCTGCTCGTCTGGCCGACCTGGTACGAAGGCGAGGAGTGCTCCAAGAACGTGCTCTATGCCGGCTCCGCTGTGCCCAACCAGCAGCTGGAAAACTCGCTGCCGTGGCTGCAGAAGAGCCTGGGCAAGAACAAGGTGTTCATCGTCGGCTCCGACTATGCGTTTCCGCGCGGAATGGCGAAGACATCGAAGACGATCTGCGAAAAGATCGGCATGCAGGTGGTCGGCGACGAGTACCTGCCGCTCGGCCACACCGAGTGGGCGTCGATGGTCTCCAAGATCGGCTCGAGTGGGGCCGACGTGATCTTCTCCAACGTGGTGGGTGACTCAATCGTCGCCTTCTACAGGGAACTGCGCAACCAGGGCTACGATTTCGACAAGCTGCCGCTCTGCGCTTCGACGACGACGGAAGTCGAGATCAAGGCGATGGGCCCGGAATACGCGCTCGGAAGCTATGTTTCGCTGCCCTATTTCCAGACCGTCGACACGCCGCAGAACAAGGTTTTCGTCGAGGCGTTCAAGGCCTATGCCGGCGCCGATGCCGTAACCCACGCTGCGATGGAGGCGGTCTATATCGGCGTCAACATGTGGGCGATGGCAGCGGAAAAGGCAGGCGACCTCGCGCCCGATGCGATCGTTGCCAATGCCGGCGGTCTGTCCTTCGATGCACCCCAGGGTAAGGTCACCATCGACCCCGACAACCTGCACAGCTACCTGACGCCGCGCATCGGCAAGACCCGCGCCGACGGCCTGCTCGACATCGTCGACCAGTACGCAGAACCGCTGGTGCCGCTGCCTTACTCCAGCGTTGGCGAGACCGCTGACAAGCGGGTCTGCACGACGAGCGGGGCGACGCTCTAGCCCCCTGACTGCCAGCTGTGCCGGCGCGGATTCCGTGCCGGCACGCGCCCCCGACCAACGGATGGAAGCGGCATGGAAACCTTTGTCATCGGCCTGAGTATCGCATCGATCTTGTTCATGGTCGCCCTTGGCCTGGCGATCATCTACGGCACCATGAACGTCATCAATCTCGCCCATGGCGAGATGGTGATGATCGGCGCCTACACCACGGTGCTGGCGACCAAGCATCTCGGCTTCAACATCTATCTCTGCCTGCCGCTGGCGTTTCTGGTGACGGCGACATTCGGTCTGATCATCGAACGCACCGTGGTGCGCAGGCTGTACGGCCGACTGCTCGATACATTGCTGGCGACGTGGGGGATCACGCTCATCCTGCAGCAGCTGATCCGAATCCATTTCGGGCTCGGCCTGTTCGGCGTCGAGATCGACGGTCTGGGCTCCGACCTGCAGAACGTTCCGGTTCCTGCCGAACTGCAGCAGGCCATTCAACTGTTCGGCGCCAATATCCCGGTCTACAGGGCCTTCGTCTTCGTCACCGCGCTGGCGCTCGGCGCCATCACCTGGCTTGTGATGTACAGGACGCGCTTCGGCAGCCAGTTGCGCGCTGTTTCGGTCGCCCGGAACACCGCCGCGGCCTGCGGCATCAACGACAAGCGCGTCAACATGCTGGCCTTCGCCTATGGCTCCGGCCTTGCCGGCATCGCGGGAGTTCTGGTGTCCGGCTTCAAGACCGTGTCGCCCGACATGGGCACGCCCTATGTCGTCGACGCCTTCCTTGTCGTCGTCGCCGGCGGTGTCGGTCATCTGCTCGGCACCTTCGCCTCGGCAGGCATTCTCGGCGAAGTCCAGAGTTTCGTCGCCACCTGGGCAAACGACGTTTACGGACGGACGGTCCTGTTTGCCGTCGTGATCTTCATTCTCCTCTTCAAGCCTCAGGGTCTCTTTGTCACCAAGAGCCGCTGAGCTTGGCTGCAACATGGACGAGCGCATGACTTACCGCACCGCTTCCATCATCGCCTACATCGCCTTCTTCGCCGTTGTGCTCGCGCTTCCGCTGGTGCTCAACAGCTTCTGGACCAACCGCGTCGCGATCTATCTGGTCTATTCGATCTGCGCGATCGGCATCAGCATGTCGTGGGGCTATGCCGGCATCCTCAGCCTCGGGCAGGGCCTGTTCTTCGGCATGGGCGCCTACATGCTGGCGATGTCGCTGACGCTTGCCGTGCCGGAAAACAATCCGGTGCCGCAGCTGATGCTTCTCAACATGGAGCCCAATGCGGTTCGTGACCTGTGCTGCGTCACGACGGGATCGTTCCTGTGGATCCCGTTCCGTTCGGTGGCGGTCGGCATGATCGCGGGCATCGTCGTGCCCTGCATCCTGGCCGCCGGCATCGGCTACGTCATGTTCAAGCGGCGCACGACCGGCGTCTATGTCAGCATCATCACGCTGGCCTTCGCGCTGATCGGGCAATTGCTCATCATCAACAACCAGCCGCTAACCGGCGGCTTCAACGGGTTGGCGAACCTTGCGCTGCTTGAGATCGGCGGCTTTGAATTCGACCCCTACGGACCGAGCGTCTACTATGCCGTTGCGCTGACGTTGATCGCGGTGATCCTGCTCGCCCGCTACATGCTGACCGGACGTATCGGCCAGGTACTCAAGGCCATTCGTGAGGACGAGGCGCGTGCGCGTTATCTCGGCTACGACGTCGAGAACTACAAGCTCTTCATCTTCTGCGTCTCGGCCGGCGTCGCCGGCCTGGCGGGAATGCTGTTCACGGTCACGTCGGAATTCGCCACGCCGTCGCTGATGGCGACGTCGCTCAGCATCTCGATGGTGATCTGGGCGGCGACCGGCGGCCGCGCCTCGTTGCTCGGGGCCTGCATCGGAGCGCTGATCGTCAACTTCGTCGGCTCGCTGGCCAGCGAAAGCGCGACTTTCCAGCCGGTGTGGCCTATCATCCTGGGGCTGCTTTTCGTCGTCGTCGTGCTGTTCATGCCGAACGGAATAGCCGGGATCTTCAAGGCTTTCATCGATCGTCCCGGCAAGGCTGAGCGTCTCGGCGGAGCCAAGCTCTCCGGCAAGACCGAGCGCCCCGACAAGGCCGATCTTCTCGTCAAGTCTGAGCTGTCGGCAAGGGAGGCGTAACCGATGAATGCCGTTCATAGGCCATCCCAAGCAGGCGCGGTGTCGACTGCACCGATCCTGCGGACACAAAACCTTACCGTGCGCTTCGATGAGTTTCCCGCCGTGCGCGACGTCGACCTGTCGATCGCCGATGGCGAGCTCAGGGTGATCATCGGCGCTAACGGCGCCGGCAAGTCGACCTTGCTGGATCTCCTGTGCGGCAAGACGCTGCCGTCCGAAGGCGAGATCTGGCTGCGCGACCGCAACATCACCGGCATCGGCGAGGCCGCAATCGCCCGCAGCGGCGTCGGTCGCAAGTTTCAGACGCCGACGGTGTTCAAGGACATGACGGTGCTGGAAAACCTGCAGGTGGCGAGCAATCGCCGTGTCCGCGTCTTCGAGAACCTGTTCGAGCGGGTGAAAGGGAGGCCGAGCGACAAGGAGGTAGCGGTTGCCGAGCGTACCGGGCTTCTCGGCTCGATGAAGCGCAAGGCCTCGGAGCTGTCGCACGGCCAGCTGCAATGGCTCGAACTGGCGATGGTGCTGAGCCAGGAACCCAAGATCATCCTGCTCGACGAGCCGGCCGCCGGCATGACGGCGGCCGAAACCGACAAGACGGCGGAGCTTTTGCTCGATCTCGCCGGCGGTCACACCGTGTTGGTGATCGAGCACGACATGGCCTTCGTCCGCCGCATCTGCCGGACCATCACCGTGATGCACCAGGGGGCTGTGCTCGCCGAGGGGACGGCCGAGGAGATCGAACGCAACCCCGCAGTGATAGAGGCCTATCTGGGATCGGCGACACTCAGCCATGCTTAAATTCAAAGACCTCAACGCGTTCTACGGAACGAGCCACATCATCCACGATCTCAACCTTGAAATCCGCGAGGGTGAGGTCTTCTGCATCATGGGCCGCAACGGCGTCGGCAAGACGACGCTGCTGCGCAGCCTGCTCGGCATCGGCGTGCAGACCAAAGGCGCCATCGAGTTCGAAGGCGCCGACATCAGCGGCGACCTGACCTACCAGCGGGCACGGCGCGGCATCGGCTACGTGCCGCAGGGGCGCGAGATCGTGCCCGGGCTCAGCGTGCTCGACAACATACTGCTCGGCTGCAACGCCCGCGCCGACGGCCAGACGTCGGTGCCGCCGCTGGTCTGGACGCTGTTTCCGTTCCTGAAGGATCACCTCCACCGGCGCGGTACCAACCTCTCGGGCGGACAACAGCAGCAGCTGGCCATTGCCCGTGCGCTTGCCACCGACCCGAGTATCCTGGTTCTCGACGAGCCGACCGAGGGCATCCAGCCCAACATCGTCGAGCACATCGAAGAGGCGATCGTGTCGCTCAACCGGGACCATGGCCTGACCATCATCCTGGTCGAGCAGAAGATACGTTTTGCCCGAACCGCGGCGCACCGCTTCGCCATCCTCGAAAAGGGACAGATCGCGGCGGCCGGCGACACCGCCGACCTCAGCAACGAACTGATCCACAAACACATGGGCCTTTAGCCGCGAAGGCGGCTGGGGGCCTGCAGGTCAAGCGCAGAAAGGATTTTGAGATGCTCCGAGTTGAAGGCGTGCTTGGCAGCCGAAGCGATCCGGCAATGCATGAGGCGATCCATCATCTCGAACACCACCACGCCGTGGAGTTCGTGACGGTGGCCGTCGGCGATCTCGACCGCCGGCGGCTGATGGCGCGAACCGACAAGGGTGAGGAGGTGGCGATCACCTTGCCGCGCGACCAGAAACTGCATGACGGCGCCGTGCTGGTGCTCGACCATCATCGCGCCGTGATCGTACGCGCTGGCGAGCAGCGCTGGCTGAGATTCACGCCGCGTTCGGCAAGCGACGCGCTTGAACTGGGCTATCACGCCGGCAACCTGCACTGGCGGGTGCGTTTCGACGGCGAGGATCTGCTCGTCGCCCAGGACGGTCCGGCCACGGCCTACGCCGCGCGCATCGAGCCGCTCATCTCGGGCGGCCGCGTCGAGATGACCGAGGAGGCCGAATGAGCGTTCCATCGGCACATCTGCTCGTCGCCCTGCAGCATGCAGACGGGCAGTTCCCTTCCGGCGGCTTTGCCTTCTCGCAGGGGCTGGAGGCCTCGTCCACGCTTGCCGGAAAACTGGGTGCCTTCGACTTCGCTGCTTTCGTCGACATCCAGATCCGCCATCGCTGGGCCGATGCCGACCGTGTCGCGCTGGTTCGGGCCCACCGGCTCGGCGGCGATCTCGAGGCGTTGGCCGAACTCGACCGCGAGGTCGAGGCCTCGACCTTCGTCGAGGGGCTGCGCTCGGGCTCGCGCCGCAACGGCATGGCGCTTCTGACCACGCATGAGCGGATCGGAACCTGCGGCGCTGCCGCCTATCGCGCCATGGTCCGCAAGGGCGAAGCCTGCGGCCACCTGCCGGTCGTCCAGGGCCTCGCCTGGCAGGCGCTCGACCTTGACGAGGCGAGTGCCGTAGCGATCGGCGGTTACCAGATGGTGGCGTCGCTTTCGACTGCCGCCGTGCGGCTTGGCGTGATCGGCGCCATCGACGCCCAGAAGGTTGTCGCACGCGTTTTGCCTGCCATCGAGGCCGCGGCACGCTTGCCTGTCGTCGACGACGAACCGCTGCGGTCGTTCACGCCGCTCTGCGAGATCGCGGTCGCCATGCATGGCGCTTCGGGCCAGCGCCTGTTTTCGAATTGAGGAGTACCCACGATGTTGCTGACACCGACCGAACTCGAGCGCCTGACGATTTATACGGCGGCCGAACTGGCGCGCAAGCGGCGGGCCAAGGGGCTCCTGCTCAACTATCCCGAAGCGGTGGCGATCATCACCGACGAGATCCTCGAAGGTGCCAGGGAAGGGCGCTCGGTCGCCGAGATGATGTCGATCGGCTCGGCCATCCTGACCCAGGCCGATGTCATGCCCGGGATCGCGGCAATGCTGCCGATGCTGCAGGTCGAGGCGACGTTCCGGGACGGCACCAAGCTGGTCACCGTGCATGAGCCGCTGCGCCCGGCGGCGGGTGCAGCGGCCGACGACGTCGAACCTGGGGCAATCGTCGCCGAGGATGGCGACATCGAGCTCAATGCCGGACGCCGCAAGCTGACGCTGAAGGTCGTCAACACCGGTGACCGGCCGGTGCAGATCGGCAGTCACTATCATTTCTTCGAGGTCAACAAGGCGCTCGACTTCAACCGGGCGGCTGCCTTCGGCATGCGTCTCGACATCGCCGCCGGTACCGCCGTTCGCTTCGAGCCGGGTCAGGAGAAGGACGTGCCGCTGACCACCTTTGGCGGACAGCAGCAGCTTTCCGGCCTCAACGGACTGTCGAACGGCTCGGCCGACGATCCGGCGGCCAAGGCCGCGGCTCTTGAAAATGCCCGCGCCCGCGGCTTCCGCGGCGCCTGAGGGGAGGAACGATCATGGCAACCCTGTCACGCCGCGACTATGCGGCAATGTATGGCCCAACCACCGGTGATGGCTTCCGTCTCGGCGACACCTCGCTCGTCGCCGTCGTCGAAAAGGATTTCGCCGTCTATGGCGACGAATGCCTGCATGGCGGCGGCAAGACGCTGCGCGACGGCGCCGGCCTCGCCGCCGGCGTCACCAGCGCCGAAGGCGCGCTCGACTTCCTGTTGTGCAACGTCACGGTGATCGATGCCGTCGTCGGCATCGTCAAGGGCGATCTCGGCATCCGTGACGGCAAGATCGTCGGCATCGGCAAGGCCGGCAATCCGGCCACCATGGACGGCGTCGACCCGCGCCTCATCGTCTCGGCGGCGACCACCGTGCGCGACTGCGAAGGCCTGATCGCAACTGCCGGTGCGCTCGACGTCCATGTCCATTTTGACAGCGCACAGCTCTGCGACCATGCAATCGCCTCCGGCATCACCACCATGCTCGGCGGCTCGCTGGGTCCGATTACTGTCGGCATCGACTGCGGCGGCCCGTTCAACGTCGGCAAGATGCTGCAGGCGGCCGAGCACTGGCCGATCAATTTCGGCTTCCTCGGCCGCGGCAATTCGCACCGGCCTGCGTCGCTCGTCGAGCAGATCGAGACCGGCTGCCTCGGCCTCAAGCTGCACGAGGACTGGGGCACCATGCCGGCCTCGATCGACACCTGCCTGACGGTGGCCGACGAGCTCGATTTCCCAGTCCAGATCCACACCGACACGCTGAACGAGTCCGGCTTCCTCGAGGATACGCTCGCCGCCATCAACGGCCGCACCATCCACATGTACCATACCGAGGGGGCAGGGGGAGGGCATGCGCCCGACATCATCAGCGTCGCCGGCGTGCCGTGGTGCCTGCCGTCGTCGACCAACCCGACCAACCCCTACACGATCAACACTTTCGACGAACATCTCGACATGACGATGGTGTGCCACCATCTCAACCCGGCCATCCCAGAGGATGTCGCCTTTGCCGAAAGCCGAATCCGCGCCCAGACCATTGCCGCCGAGGACATCCTCCATGACATCGGCGCGATCTCGATGCTTGGCTCCGACAGCCAGGGCATGGGCCGCATCAACGAGGTGATCTGCCGGACCTGGCAATTGGCCGACAAGATGAAGAAGCAGCGTGGCCGCTTGCCCGAGGAGGCGACGCGTTTCGGCGACAATGAGCGCATCAAGCGCTATGTCGCCAAATACACCATCAATGCCGCGCGCACCTTCGGCATCGCGGAACATGTCGGCTCGCTCGAAGACGGCAAGATGGCCGACATCGTCATCTGGCGCCCGGCCTTCTTCGGCATCAAGCCGGAGCTCGTCATCAAGGGCGGCTTCATTGCCTGGGGCGCGATGGGCGACAGCGCTGCTTCGCTGATGACCTGCGAGCCGCTGCTGCTGCGTCCGCAATGGGGTGCCTTCGGCCGGGCCAAGCAGGCACTGTCGGCATGCTTCGTCAATCCGCTCGCCATCGAGCGCGGACTGGCCGCGACGCTCGATTTGAAGAAGGCATTGCTGCCCTCACGCGGCAATCGCACCCTGTCGAAGAAGGACATGCTGCACAATGACGCCTGTCCCAACATCCGCGTCGATCCGCAGACCTTCGACGTCTTTGTCGATGGTGAGCTGGCGACATGCGAGCCGGCTTACGAGTTGCCGTTGACCCAACGCTACATGCTGAGGTGACATCATGGACACCAGGACGACCTCAATGAATCCGCCTCCCTCGCGCGTCGGCGCCGCCCGCATCGGCATCGGCGGTCCCGTCGGCTCCGGCAAGACCGCGTTGATCGAACGGCTGATCCCGGGCTTTGCGGCGCGCGGCGTGTCGCTGGCGATCGTCACCAACGACCTTGTCACCGCCGAGGACGCCGAGCGCATCCGCCGCTCGGGCCTGATCGACCCGGCGCGCGTCGCGGCTGTCGAGGCGGGCGCGTGCCCGCACACCGTCATTCGCGAGGATCCCACCCTCAACATCGCCGCCGCCGACGATCTCGAGGCGCTGTTCCCGGATGTCGAGCTGATCCTGATCGAAAGCGGCGGCGACAATCTCGCCTCGACCTTTTCGCTCGACCTCGTCGACTGGTGGATGTTCGTCATCGATGTTGCCGGCGGCGATGACATTCCGCGCAAGAACGGCCCCGGCGTGCTCAAATGCGATCTGCTGGTCGTCAACAAGACCGACCTTGCCCCTTATGTCGGCGTCGACCTCGCGGCGATGGCAGCACAGGCTGCCACCGCGCGCGCCGGCCGGCCGATGGCGCTCACAAACTGCCGCAGCAATGAAGGGGTCGACACGATCGCCGACCGCATCCTCTCGGACGTGTTGTTCAGATGACCAGCCACTGGCCACAACTGCGCCCCGAGCATGCCACGCCGCATCCGCGCCAGGCCGGGGCGCGCAACGGCCGCTTCGAGCTGTCGCTGTCCCGTCATGGCGCGCGTACGCATATCGGGCGCCAGTACGTCTCCTACCCGTTCCACATGACGCGGCCGTTTGCACTCGATGTCGCCATCCCGTCCCTGCTCACCGTCTACCAGCAGTCTTCCTCGGGCGGGCTCTACCGGGACGACAGGCTTTCGAGCCGCTTCGATGTTGGGACGGGCGCCGCCGGTCACGTCACCACCCAGGCGGCCACGGTCGTTCACGACTGTTACGGCCAGCCGGCTCACCAGACGACCGAGATCGTGCTGCAGGAAGGGGCGTTCCTGGCGCTGACCCCCGATCCGCTGGTGCTGTTTCCCGGTGCCGCGTGTTCGAACATCACCCAGGCCCGGCTCGCGCCCGGTGCGGTGCTGTTGCTGTCCGATGCCTTCGCCCTGCACGACCCGCAGGCGCGCAACCGTCCGTTCGAGAAGTTGCAGGCGAAGGCCGAGATTCGGGACGCCGACGGACGGCTGCTCGTGCGCGACAATCTTGACATCGCCGGAGCGGACCTTGCCGGACCCGCTTCGCCCGTCGGCGAATGGAAAGTCGTGTCCAGTTTCATGCTCGTTGGCGCGCCTGACCGGCTGCCAACTGTCGATGAGCTCGCCGGCCTCGGTCGAGCGGAACGCCAGGTCGCCGGCATCACCGCGCTGCCCAATGGAGCAGGCTGGGGCGTGCGCTGCCTGGCGGCGGACGCGATCGCAGCGCGCACCATCGCCGAAGATCTCTTTGCGCTCGCCGTGGTTGCGGCCTTCGGACAGCAACCTGCGCGGCGGCGCAAATGACGACCAATTCGCATCTGATCTGTGAATGATGAAAGGAACAGGATCATGAACAGCAAATCTCTCATTCGGACAGCGGCACTGGCCGCCTTCTTACTGGCGCCCGGTCTCGCCAGTGCCCACACCGGCATCGGCCATGTCGAAGGTTTCGCCCACGGCTTTGTCCACCCGCTCGGCGGGCTCGACCATGTGCTCGCCATGGTGATGGTTGGGCTCTTTGCCGCCCAGCTGGGCGGCCGGGCCCGCTGGCTCGTTCCGGCAAGCTTCGTGTCCGTGATGATCGTGGGTGGCGCACTTGGTCTTGCCGGCATTGCCGTGCCGTTCGTCGAACTCGGCATCGGCCTGTCGATCGTCGTTCTCGGTGGTGTCGTTGCCTTCAACCTGCGCGCCGGAGTGGCAGCGGCCATGGCGCTGGTCGGCTTCTTCGCGGTCTTCCATGGCTATGCCCACGGCGCCGAGATGCCCGAAAGTGCCAGCGGTCTGGCCTATGGCGCAGGCTTTGTGCTGGCGACGGCGATGCTGCACGCGGCCGGACTTGGCTTCGGCCTGGCTCTCGACGGCAAGGCCGGCGTACGTGGAGCGGTCGTGGTCCGTTCGCTTGGCGCGCTCGCCGCTTTCGCCGGTATAGGCGTGGTGACCGGCCTCGTCTGAGACAGGCAGTTTCAGCGGCCGCCCCCACAGGGCGGCGGCTGCAGGCTTAAAAGCAACGAGGTGCCAGGATGAGCAGTTCAGTTCTCACGCGTCCGGCTCGCGCCGCGGGCTTCCTTGCGCGCGGAGCTACGGCATTCGCCAGGACGGCCGCGCCGGCTGCGCTTCAGCAGGATCCGCACGCGGTCCGGGCACCCAGCGAGAACGAACTGCAGGCCGCGATCGGGCGCGAGGTACGGGCCTGCCGCAAGCGCCGCGGCATGACGGCAACCGAGCTTGCGGGGGCGGCAAACATCTCGGTCGGTATGATGTCGAAAATCGAAAACGGTGTCATCTCGGCGTCGCTGACCACGCTGCAGGCCCTGTCCCAGGCGCTTGGCGTCCCGATGACCGCGCTGCTCAGAAGCTTCGAGGACGAGCGCAGCGCGGTCTTCGTCCGGGCGGGCACAGGCGTCGAGGTGGAGCGGCGCGGCACCCGCGCCGGCCACCATTACAATCTGCTCGGCTACATCGGCTCGTCATCCAGCACTGTCTCCGTCGAGCCCTATCTCATCACCTTGACCAGCCACACCGACATCTTCCCGCTGTTCCAGCACGCGGGTATGGAATTCCTCTACCTGCTCGAGGGCGAGATCACCTATCGCCACGGCCCAACGCTCTATCACATGTCGCCCGGCGACAGCTTGTTCTTCGAAGCCGACACCCCACACGGTCCCGAACAACTGACAAAGCTGCCGATAAGGTTTCTGTCGATCATCTCTTACCCGCAGGGCGGAGAAGACTGACTTGCGACATGGCCGGCGTCGGTGGTCCCCTTACCGGACCTGCGCCTGGACCACCGTCACCGCGATCATGTGAAAGGCGTCTTCTGCCGTGCAGCCGCGAGAGAGGTCGTTGGCCGGCTTGGCCAGGCCCTGGAGGATCGGGCCGATGGCGTCGGCGCCGCCGATGCGCTGGGCGATCTTGTAGCCGATGTTGGCGGCGTCGAGATTGGGGAAGACGAAGACATTGGCTTCGCCATGCAGCGCCGAATTGGGCGCCTTGGAGGCGCTGACGGCTTCGACGAAGGCAGTGTCGAACTGCAGCTCGCCGTCGATGACGAGTTCGGGATCGGCGGCATGCGCCAGCCGAGTTGCCTCGACCACCTTGGAGACGCGCTCGTGGGCAGCACTGCCATTGGTCGAGAACGACAGCATCGCCACCTTGGCCGGTGCGCCGGCGAGCGCCTGGTAGGAGCGGGCGGACATGCGGGCGATGTCGGCGAGGCCGGCGGCATCGGGATCGACCACCAGGCCGCAGTCGGCGAAGACGAAGGCGCCCTTCTTGGCGTGATGGGGTTGGCACAGCATCATCAGGAAGAAGCTCGACACCAGCCCGACGCCCGGCGCCTTGCCGATCGTCTGCAAGGCCGCCCGCACGGTATCGGCAGTGGTGGCGACAGCGCCGCCGACGGTGCCGTCGGCCTCGCCTTCGCGCACCATCATGGCGGCAAAGACAAGGGGTGAGCGCAGCGCCTCGACAGCCGAGGCTTCGTCGACACCCTTGGTCTTGCGGAGCTCGAAATAGGCATTGGCGAGGCGCGACGCCAGCGCGGAGGAAACAGGGTCTTCGATACGGAGATCGAGTTGGCTCGCGCCGGCGTCCGCAAGTGCCTGTTCGATGATGCCGCGGTTGCCGACCAGCGTGATCTCGGCGACGCCCTCGTGGCTGGCCCGGATCGCAGCTTCGACGATACGCGGGTCCTCGCCTTCGGGGAGAACGATGCGCTTGGGGGCCTGTTTCGCCGTGGCGAGGATGCGTTCCAGCGGTTTCATCAGGCGTGCCCCAGATAATAGATGCCAGCGAGGATGAAGAGGCCGATGAAGATGGTCTCGGCGACGATAAGGGCGACCGCGTCGCCGCCGACGTCGAGCACACGGCGTAATGAGGTCTTCATGCCGACGGCGACGATACCGGCGAGCAGGGCCCAGCGCGACGTCTCCATGCCGACCTTCGACACCGCCTCCGGAATGAGGCCGAAGGAGTTGATGGCGGCGAGAATGAGGAAGGCGATGACGAAACCGGGCAGCAGCGGCGGGCGCTTGCCGCTCTCGCCGACCGAGCCGACATTGCGGGTGACGAGCGAAAAGATCAGCACGACCGGTGCCAGCATGGTGACGCGGATGAGCTTGACCAGCGTCGCCGTCTCACCCGCCTCTGGCGAGACCGAAAAACCGGCGCCGACGACCTGAGCGACGTCGTGGATGGTGCCGCCGAAGAAGATGCCGGTGGCGCGCGCGTCGAGGCCGATGGCCTGGGCGATCATCGGGTAGAAGATCATGGCGAGTGTCGACAGCACCGTCACCGACAGCACGGTGAAGATCAGGTTGCGCTCGGAGAACTCGTTCTTGGGTAATACTGCGGCGATTGCCATGGCGGCCGAGGCGCCGCAGATGGCGACCGAGCCGGAGGTAATGAGGGCAAGGCGCCAGCCGCGGCCGAGAAGTTTGGCGGCGGCGAGGCCGAACAGGATAGTCGCGGCGATGGCGGCAACCAGAAGCAGGATGGTGCTGGCGCCAAGCCCGATCAGCAAATCGACGCTGATGCGCATGCCGAGCAGGGCGACACCGATTCGCAATACTTTCTTGGCGCAGAAGTCGATGCCGGCGACGCAGCGGCCTTCCTCGGACAGGAAGTGGAAAGCAATGCCGAGCAGCAGTGCCATCAGCATCGCCGGTGCGCCGTAATGATCGGAGAGG
This sequence comes from Aminobacter sp. NyZ550, assembly GCF_025628925.2. Classification (NCBI taxonomy): domain Bacteria; kingdom Pseudomonadati; phylum Pseudomonadota; class Alphaproteobacteria; order Hyphomicrobiales; family Phyllobacteriaceae; genus Aminobacter; species Aminobacter sp. NyZ550. The sequence goes on along the minus strand of NZ_CP114191.1, from coordinate 4,808 downwards.
AACTGTGCCGCGATCGCCACCGCAGCGGTGACGGCAAGGCCGGGCCAGTAGACCTGCACCACCGAAGGCAGGCCATTGAAACGTTGTGTCGCAGCGGCGGTGTTCATTCAATCATTCCCGGTCAAGAAGGTGTTGGCAGACCGCCCGCCCGGCGAACCGGGCGGACGCTTTTGCAGCGAGGTCAGGCGCGCTTCTGGGGGCGCATGTCGGCGCGGTCGATACCTGCCACCGGCACCGGCTTCTTCATCGCGTCGCGGCGGAAGGGCTCGCCCAGTTCCTGGTTAAGCACGACCTCGACGAAGGTGGTGATGCCCTTGGCCTGGTCGTCGATGGCCTTGGCCAGCGCCTCGGTCAGCTTGGCCGTGGTGTCGACGACGACACCCTTCAGGCCGCAGCCCTCCGCCACCTTCGCGTAGCTGAGGTTGGGGTTGAGTTCGGTGCCGACGAAGTTGTTGGAATACCACAGCGTGGTGTTCCGCTTCTCTGCACCCCACTGGTAGTTGCGGAAGATCACCATGGTGATCGCCGGCCAGCCTTCACGGCCGATCGCACCCATCTCGTTCATCGAGATGCCGAAAGCGCCATCTCCGGCGAAGCCGACCACCGGCACGTCGGGGCAGCCGATCTTGGCGCCGACGATCGACGGGAAGCCATAGCCGCAAGGGCCGAACATGCCCGGTGCGAGATATTTCCGGCCCTGTTCGAAGCTCGGATAGGCGTTGCCGATGGCGCAGTTGTTGCCGATGTCGGTGGAGATGATCGCTTCCTTGGGCAGGGCCGCCTGGATCGCACGCCAGGCCTGGCGTGGCGACATGCGGTCGGCCTCGCGCAGGCGGGCGCTGGCGTTCCATTCGGTGCCGACGTCGTCCTCTTCGTGGTCCATCGACGACAGCTGCTGCAGCCAGGCCGAGCGGTTCTGGTGGATCGCCGCCTTGCGCTGCTCGCGGCCTTCATTGCCGGCCGAGGGCGTCAGTTGCTCGAGGATCTGGCGGGCGACCTGCTTGGCGTCGCCGCAGATGCCGACGGAAACCTTCTTGGTCAGACCGATGCGATCGGCATTGATGTCGACCTGGATGATCGCGGCATTCTTCGGCCAGTAGTCGATGCCGTAGCCGGGCAAGGTCGAGAACGGGTTGAGGCGGGTGCCGAGCGCCAACACCACGTCTGCCTTGGCGATCAGCTCCATCGCTGCCTTCGAGCCGTTGTAGCCGAGCGGTCCTGCGGCGAGACGGTGGCTGCCGGGGAAGGCGTCATTGTGCTGGTAACCGCAGCAGACCGGCGCGTCGAGACGCTCGGCCAGCGCCATGGATTCGTTGATGGCGTTGCCGATGACGACGCCGGCTCCGTTCAGGATGACCGGGAACTTTGCTTCCGACAGCAGGCGCGCTGCTTCCGTGATCGCCTGCGGGCCACCGGCGGGGCGCTCGAAACGCACGATTGAGGGCAGGTCGACGTCGATGACATGGGTCCAGAAGTCGCGGGGGATGTTGATCTGCGCTGGGGCGCAACCGCGCCAGGCCTTCTCGATGACGCGGTTCAGCACCTCGGGAATACGTGAGGGATCCCGCACCTCTTCCTGGTAGCAGACCATCTCCTCGAACATCGCCATCTGGTCGACTTCCTGGAAGCCGCCCTGGCCGATGGTCTTGTTGGCTGCCTGCGGCGTGACCATGAGCAGCGGCGTGTGGTTCCAGTAGGCCGTTTTCATCGCGGTGATGAAGCCCGTCACACCCGGGCCGTTCTGGCCGATGGCCATGGACATGGTGCCGGTGGCGCGGCTGAAGCCGTCGGCCATCATGCCGGCATTGGTCTCATGCGCGCAGTCCCAGAACTTGATGCCGGCCTTGGGAAACAGGTCCGACACCGGCATCATGGCCGAGCCGATGATGCCGAAGGCATGCTCGATGCCGTGCATCTGCAAGACTTTGACGAAAGCTTCTTCGGTGGTCATTTTCATTTTCTGGGTTCCTTTCGATGGGGGCAGGTCTGGTCTTGGGAGTCGGGTCCGATTTTTGGGCCGATGCGCTAGAGGATTTCGTCCTTGAGGTAATACCAGCGGTACATTCCCCACTGGCCGAGGCGCCGAAACGGTGTCAGCAACCCGTGGCTGGGCAACGGGGAGGTGAAGATCGGCAGGTCGAGTTCGCCGCCCTTGCCGGCGACCATCTGGGCCATGCGGCGGCCGGCCTGGGCCGAGTACATGACGCCGTTGCCGCCATAGCCCATGGCGTAGAACAGCTGTTGCTTGGGATCGGGCCGGAAGATGCGGGGCATCATGTCGTGGCTGACGTCGACCCAGCCCCACCAGGAGTAGTCTACATCGATGCCGCGCAGGATCGGAAACTTGCGGTAGAGCCCTTCGAGCAGACGGTCGAGGTGACTTGCATTGACTGCGTCCCGCCCCGTGATGGCGCTGCGGCTGCCGATCTGCACACGCCCGTCGGGCAGCATCCGGTAGTAGTGGCGCAGCGTGCGTGTGTCGGTGAGCGGGATGCGGGTCTGGAAGTTCAGCGTCTCGCGCTCGCTGTCCGTCAGCGGCCGCGTCACGATCGAGTTGGACAGGATCGGCATCAGCCGGTGGCGCGTCAGCTCGTGCAGGCCGGGCGAGGTGTAGCCGGCGGTGGCGATGCAGACTGCGCGCGCCCTGACGATGCCGCCCGGCGTGCGCAGGTGATGTATGCCGCCCTTGATTTCGCTGCCGAGGACCGGGCTTGAGGTGTGCACTTTCGCACCCAGCTTGCGGGCGAGCCTGAGATAGCCGAAGGCGAGCTTGGCGGCATGAATGCCCATGCCGTCGGGCTCGTACATCGCGCCCTTGGCTTCGGCGTCGCGAACGAAATCGCTGTGGACCTCGTCGCGGCCGACCATGCGGGCGCGGTAGCCGAAGATGTCGTTGAGCAGGCGCGTTTCCTTTTCCAGCGCCGGCAGAACCTTGTCGCGATGGGCGATGTAGAGATGGCCGCCATCCTGAGGATCGCAGTCGATCTCGGGCTGGCTGATCAGGTCGCGAAACAGGTCGAAGGCTTCCGCTATCTCGACATGCATTTTTCTGGCGACGTCGACGCCCCAGCGCTCGATCCACTGCGAACGCTTGAGCCGGCCGGCCGAAATCTGCGCCTGGCCGCCATTGCGGGTCGAGCAGCCCCAGGCGACGCCATTTGCTTCCAGCACCGTCGCCTTGATGCCGTGCTCCTTGGCCAGATGAATGGCACAGGACAGGCCGGTATAGCCCGAGCCGATGATGGCGACATCGACGTCGATGTCCTGCGTGACGGGGCCGTCGTCTTCCGGCTGCGGGCCGGCGGTGGCGATCCAGTAGGTCGGCGCGTAGTCCTTGCCGGCGCCCGGGTTTGGTGCATGGACCGGGTCATAGGCCGGATCGAACGGCAGACGTTGTGCCGCGGACCTCAAGAGTTGATGTTCCATTGACGTGGTCCTCCCGAGACCGCTCAGGCACCAGCCGCAATCAGCGGCCGGTTCTTGCGGAAGGCCTGCTTGCGGACGATCTTGCCGTCATCGAGCGTGAACAGATCGCAGCCCTCTGCTTCGACGCGGCTGCCGTCGACGTTGGTGCCGGTGAACGTCCATTCCGAGACGGCGCGATCGCCATGGACGAAGTGGCCATGATGGGCCCAGTGCGCGTCCGGCATCGCTTTCCAGACGCCGCTGAAAGCAGCGGCGATCGCCTCGGTGCCTTCGAAGCGGGTGCCGTAGGCCTCTGGGCCGGCGACGCCGTTGAAGACGCAGTTGCCGGCGAAGAACTCCATGACGCCGTCGATGTCGTGGCGGTTGAAGGCGTCGAAGAGGCGAGCCAGGCCGTCGGCGGTGAGTGACATGTCGTGGTCCTCGTATCTGTACGGCAGAGCCTTTGGGCATGGCTTCGCCGTGGCCGGACAAGCCGGCGGATTGGTCTGTCTGTTGGTAAGATCAGGTTTGGCGTCAGCCTGGTGGCGACGTCGCCGGGTGTGTAAGCTTTGGCATCAGATCTTGCCCTTCCAGGGGATCATCGCCTTTTCCAGGTAGCGCAGCATGAGGTCGAAGGCGAAGGCGAAGATGCCGATGACGATGATGCCCATGATGACCGTATCGCTGGCGAGATACTCGGCGGCGTTCAGCACCATGAAGCCGAGACCGCGGTGGGCGGCGACCATTTCGGCGGCGACGAGCGTGGTCCAGCCGACGCCGATGCCGATGCGCATGCCGGTGAAGATCTCGGGCAGGGCGGCCTTCAGGATCACCTGGGAGATGACCTGGGCGCGGGTGGCGCCCATGGCATAGGCGGCATGGATCTGTTCGGTCGACACCGAGCGGACGCCGGCACGGGCGGCGATCGCCATGGGCGCGAAGATGGCGAGATAGATCAGGAACACCTTCGGGAATTCACCGATGCCGAGCCAGATGATGATCAAGGGCAGATAGGCGAGCGGCGGCAGTGGCCGGTAGAACTCGATGATCGGGTCGAACAGGCCGCGCACCGTGCGGTTGACGCCCATCAGGATGCCGACCGGAACGGCTGTGACCAGCGCCAGGGAGAAGGCGCCGAGCACACGGCCAAGGCTGGCCAGCGTATGCTGGATGAGCGTCGAGTTGGAAACGCCATCGGTCATGGCGACGACGAACTTGTCCCACACGGCAAGCGGCGAGGGCAGGAACAGCGGCTTGACCCAGCCCATCTCGGTGATCAGCAGCCAGAGACCGAACAGCACAAGCGCCGTGATCAGGCTGATATGGCCGCTCATGCCGTCGCCCGGCGCGCCATAGATCTTGCCCGGGCGTACGGACTTGGCCCGTGAGAGGCGCTCAAGCAT